>CAVGQN010000056.1:5000-21291 GCA_963631395.1 bacterium | reverse complement strand
GCAAAGTTCGCTCTTTGCGAGATTCCTTGCAAGTCGGCAATTTTCGGATGGTTACAGTTATTCAATCTAAGGCGCAGACTCTATCGCAACATAAAAAACCGGACTGTACTCCACTGCTTTATGCAGACTCGGTACAGCCCGGTTTACTATATCTATTGTGTGGTGCGGCAGATTATTGCACAAGAAAACTTGCCAATTAAGTTCCGCAACGCACTATGCTCTCTGCCTTACACCGGCATGTTGCCGTGCTTCTTGGGCGGATTGGACTTGTTCTTGTTGCGGCAGCAGTCGAGAGCCTGGATCAAAGCCTTGCGCGTGTCGGCCGGTGCGATGATGTCGTCGACAAAGCCGAGTTCGGCAGCGCAGTACGGGTTGTTGAACTTCTCCTCATACTCCTTGATGCGCTCGGCCTGCTGCTCGGGCGTCTCCTTGCGATAGAGGATTGACACAGCGCCCTTGGCTCCCATTACGGCAATTTCGGCACTCTCGTAGGCGAGGTTGATGTCGGCGCCGAGCTGCTTGCAGTTCATGACGATATAGGCGCCGCCGTAAGCCTTGCGCGTGATGAGCGTAATCTTGGGCACAGTGGCCTCGGCAAAGGCATAGAGCAACTTGGCTCCGTGGCGGATGATGCCGCCGTGCTCCTGGTTGACGCCGGGCATAAAGCCGGGCACGTCCTCGATGGCGATGATCGGGATGTTGAAGCAGTCGCAGAAACGCACGAAGCGGGCGCCCTTCTCCGAAGCATCGATGTCAAGCGCTCCGGCCAGGACTTGCGGCTGGTTGGCCACGAAGCCTACGGTGCGTCCTGCCATACGGCCGAAACCGATGACGATGTTCTTGGCAAAGTTCGGAGCAATCTCGAAGAAGTACTGGTGGTCGCAGATGGGCTCGATGATGTCCTTTATATTATAAGGAATGTTCGGGTCGGCCGGCACAACGCCTTCCAGCTCATGCACCTCGCGCGTGAGTTCGTCCGTGGCCTGATGCACGGGAGCGTCCTCCATGTTGTTGTTGGGCAAGAAGCCTATCAACTCGCGGATGGTCATGAGGCACTCCTCGTCGCTGTCGCACACGAACTGGCAAACGCCCGACTTGGTCGAGTGAACGTCGGCGCCGCCGAGGCTCTCCTTGTCGCAATCTTCCTGCGTGACCTGCTTGACGACGTTAGGTCCGGTGATGAACATCTGCGACTCTTCGCGCACCATAAGGATAAAGTCGGTCAAAGCCGGCGAGTAGCAGCTGCCGCCTGCACAGGGGCCCATGATGGCCGAAATCTGCGGGATGACGCCCGAAGCCATCACGTTGCGATAGAAGATGTCGCCGAAGCCGGAGAGCGACTCGATGCCCTCCTGGATGCGTGCTCCGCCCGAGTCGTTGAGGCCGATGATGGGAGCTCCGTTGCGCAAAGCGGCGTCCTGCACCTTGGCTATCTTGGCAGCATTGGCAGCACTCAGCGAACCGCCCAGCACGGCAAAGTCAAATGCATAGACGAAGACCAAACGGCCGTCTATCTTTCCGTAGCCACACACGACACCGTCGCCTGCCACCTTCTTCTTCTCCATGCCGAAGTTGGTGCAGTGGTGCTTTACATATTTGTCGACTTCGACGAAAGTGCCCTTGTCGAGCAACAGGTCTATTCTCTCCTGAGCCGTCAGTTTCTTATTCATTGTTGCTTAGCAATTTTAGTGTTACCAATATCTGATCTGCCATCACGTTGTCGTTCTCCTTACACCGGACATCGACCACAGCGCACTTCTCCGAAACGGAGATATTGGACTGCATCTTCATGGCCTCGATGGTGAGGACAATGTCGCCCGGATTGAGTTCCTGGCCTGGTGTGGCATAGACTTTGACGACCTTGCAGGGCATCGGAGCCTTGATCTTGTCGTCCTGCTTCTCGCTGTCGTTCTTCTTGCGCATGCGCATGTACTTGGCCTGCGAGTCGAGCATGTCGATTTCGTAGGTCGAGTAGTTGACGCCGACGGAGTAATGCTTGCCCGTATCGCCCTTGATGAGGGTGGCGTCGTACGAGATTCCGTTGTTGAGGATGGACACCTGTCCGTTGGGGAACATGCAGATGTCGACGTTGTAGACCTTGCCGTCTATCTCTATCGACACGTTGTTGCCGTCCTTGCTCAGCAGAGTGACCTCCGCCAGTCTGTTGCCTATCTGTATTTCCATATTCTTTTCGTCTTAATGATACTGAGCGCGTCTGTACCGCTTTGCCAATAGTTCGGCTTTGCCAATATACTGCTTAGCCAATACTGCGCGCACTTGTTTACACTACACGCGGATTTACACTACACGCGGAGCACGCCCTTCTGGAGTCCGAAAGCGCGCCATCGGCTCAGTGCATTGCCGTTTTGGGCCGAGGTTTCGGACATATTCTCCTCATAGTTCATCAGATAGTCGATGTAAGCGGCTATGACGGCCATGTCTTCGGAGTCGTTCTTGAAGCCCGGACGCGGACGCAAGCGCTCTTGGTTGACCTCGATGAACGAAGTGTCGTAGTTGCCCTCCTTGAACTGCGGCACGTCGATGATGCGGCGCAGGTAGCGGATGTTGGTAACCAGACCGGCCACACGATACTCGAAAAGGGCGCGGCGCATACGCTCGATGGCGAACTCTCTCGTCGTGGCCATCACAATGAGCTTGCCTATCATCGGGTCGTAGTACATCGGGATTTCGTAGCCCTCGTAGACGGCCGAGTCGATACGGATTCCCGGGCCGTGAGGCTCTACCAGGCAGCTTATCACGCCCGGAGCCGGACGGAAGTTGTTGTCGGTGTCCTCGGCACAGATACGGCACTCGATGGCGTGTCCGCGCTGATGAATGTCGGCTTGCGTGAAGGCCAGCGGCTGTCCGTCGGCCACAAAAATCTGCTGCTTGACGAGGTCTATGCCGACCACCTCTTCGGTAATCGGGTGCTCCACCTGCAAGCGGGTGTTCATCTCAAGGAAGTAGAAGTTCTTGTGCTTGTCGACCAAAAACTCAATCGTACCGGCGCCCACATAACCTACGGCCTTGGCGGCAGCTACTGCGGCCTCGCCCATCTTCTTGCGGAGCTCGGGGTCGAGGAACGGCGATGGAGACTCTTCGACAATCTTCTGATGACGGCGCTGCACGGAGCACTCTCGGTCGTAGAGGTGCACGACGTTGCCGTATTTGTCGCCCAATATCTGGAACTCGATGTGGTGCGGACCTTCGACGAACTTCTCAATATAGACCGTATCGTCGCCGAAACCAGACATGGCCTCGCTCTTGCAGGCGTTGTAGGCTTCGACCACATCCTCCTCACGGTGCACCAGGCGCATTCCCTTGCCGCCTCCGCCCATACTGGCTTTGATCATCACCGGGAAACCTATGGCCTTGCACACGCCAATAGCCTCTTCGGGCGAGTTGAGCTTGTCTTGCGTGCCGGGCACAACGGGCACTCCGGCGGCAATCATGTGCCGGCGGGCCTGAATCTTGTCGCCCATGTCGACCATGGTCTGCGGATTGGGGCCGATGAAGATAATGCCCTCCTCCTCGCAACGTCTGGCAAACTCGGCGTTTTCGCTCAAGAAGCCATAACCCGGGTGGATGGCGTCGCACTTGTGGCGCTTGGCTGCCTCGATAATCTTCTCGATGCAAAGATAACTCTCACTCGAAGGAGCAGGGCCGATGCACTCTGCCTCGTTGGCATAGAGCACGTGGCGGCTCGTCCGGTCAGCTGTGCTGTACACTGCCACCGAGCGGATGCCCATCTCATAGCAAGCACGCATCACACGGATTGCTATCTCTCCTCGGTTGGCTATCAGTATCTTTCTAATCATAGATTGTATTTTTGCAGATTGTATTTTTGCAGATTGTATTTTTGCATTACACTTTGGGATTGCGCAAATGTACGGATTTATTTTTAAATAAGTCACTCCACACTCTTTTTTCTTTCTTTCCCTATAGATTTGACCTCTTTTATGGGCAAAAAGAAATCCCCGCTTCTCATACAAACGCCCGGAATGGCGCTCCCGCCCACACGCGGGGCAAGGCGAAACAAAGCTACAGACAAAGCTCCAAACAAAGCTTCGGATAAAGCCTCAGACCAAGTTTTAGACAATGCTTCAGACAAAGCCAAGGACAAAGCTTCAGGCAATGCTATAGACAAAGTTTACGAGAACGAAGAGGCTTCGCTACGGTTACCGGCCATCTGCGAGACTAACATAGGAGAAAGTTCTGCCTCAAACTTTTGCTGCTTTTTTAGCGAAGGCTTCGCTACGGCACATTTTTTTGGCCCTAAGAAACGCTTCTTTTGTTCCGCAACGCTTCCTTCTTCTATCCTAAGAAAATACATCTTTTATTCTGTAACGCTTCCTTCTTCTATTCCAAGAAAAGCTTTATGTTCTACGGCTCATTCATCGACGCCATAAGGCCTTCAACAACCACATAAATTGCCAACTACATTTTACAAACTACTCAAATCAGAGGGAAAATCGCAGCTGATTTTTCTTTCTATGCGGAAAACACGAAAGAGTTACACGGATTTTCCATACCTTTGCCACTGCAAAACAAGCGAGGGGGATTAGCTCAGCTGGTTAGAGCGCTTGCATGGCATGCAAGAGGTCATCGGTTCGAATCCGATATTCTCCACTACACTCCACCACGGTTTAGGCCAGTCGAAAGATCTGAGGCTTTACGAGGTGGATTCTTTTATTTAAACCTAACTCCTTAGGTTCGGCTTCCAAGCCGAGGGCTCACAACCCACAATGCTGTATGGTGTAAAGGTAGCACGCGAGATTCTGGTTCTCTCAGTCTGGGTTCGAATCCTGGTACAGCAACTTCTTCTCAGAGACTTTCTCCAAAGATTTTCTTAAAATTTTAGAGATTCCCGATTTCCCCTTGGCAGTCTGGGTTCGAATCCTGGCACAGCAACAAACTTTTTGAAAAAAAATTTTCAAGAAACTTTCCTTCAAAATTTATCTCACCCTTTCTTCATTCGCAAGTCGAGACCGGCCAAAATGGTGTCGGGCTTGAAACTGAACACGGCAGCCATCTCGCCACCCATGCAGAAGCCGCACTTGTCGCACACGTCGTACTTGTAACCCATACACATCGGCGTCTTTGTCCCGTCGGAGAAGACGAAATTGGTAACCCAGCAGCAGCGCTTGAAGGGCGGCAGGTGCGAACCTTCCTTGACGCCGAATTTGGCCGAGTAATCCTGTCCGTCCACCTTGGCCATATTCTTCAGGCCGGAGAGGGAATTCATGATGGGATAGTCTTTCTTCTTATACTGGATGATGGTGTCGATGACTTTCTTGCGATTCTCCCAATCGAGCATCAGGTGCTCAGACCCCTCGAAGGGCGTATGGAAATTGAACGAGATGCTCTTGATGTGCGGATTCTGCTTCACATACTCCAATGCCTCGACCACATCGACATAGTTTTCGTTGTTGACTACCATATTGACCGAAAGGTCCTTGACGCCCGATTCGGCGATGTTCTTCTCCAGTCGGGCAAACGTTCCCTTGCCTCTGATGGCCTCATGATACGGTCCGACACCATCCATGCTCACCCACACGCTGTCGGCATGAATGCCCTTGAACGGCATCTGCGCATTGGTCGTGATGGTGCAGCTATAGAAACCAATTTGCTTGGCCAAATCCAGGAGGTCGTTGATGGTCTTGTCGCCGTCGCGCCAAATCATCACCTCGCCGCCCTCAAAGTCAATGAACCGCGAACCGAGCCCGTAGCAATAGCGCAGGTCTTCCTCAATCTGCTGCATCGTCTTGACACGAGGATTGACGACACGGTACACGGTACAATGCCGACACCGCAGGTTGCATTGATCAGAGACAAAGACTACGCTCTGCAACGGAATCTGACGGCCCAACAGACGCACCTGAAAGAACCACCAGGCGAGGTAAAACAGCTTTTTCATGACAATAGGGTTTCTTTTTCAAACAAACAACAGCACTTTCGGACAAACGCTGCACGTTTCAGACAAATAGCAGCACGACTTTGACAATGGCCAAAATCAGGCAAAAACCGGAATTGACATTGCGCATCACATACCAGCGCACAATGTAGTAGTCATTGCCGGCGGCCACGAGTTGCTCCAATTTGTCCATCGGGCCCAGCCATTTGGCAGGATGGGCCGTATCGACAGGTTCCTTGCGGGCAAACTTGACCATCGACCACATGCCCCAACACATCTGCGGGAACACGAGGAAGACGAAGAGGTAGGCCCAATGCATGTAGCCTATAACCACGCCGCCGGCTATCAAGAGGAAAGGCACGAAGGCGAAAATGGCGTAGGCCGTCAGACCGGGCACATCCTTACGGAGCAGCACGGCGAGCGTGGTCTTGTGCGAGACGGCATCCGTGTGGCGCTCGATGAAGCTGTGCGTGTAGAGGATATTGGTGACAAACATGCCAATGGCCATCGAGATGAACACGATGGGCCAATAGACTCCGTTGGCGGGCGTGTACAAAGCACCCGAGGCAGCCTCAAAGACACCGCACATCAGGCACGGGCCGAAGCAGATGCCGATGATGAGTTCGCCGAGGCCGTGGAAAGCCAACTTGAGCGGCCAGCCGGAATAGAAATAGCCAAGGAAAGCCACTACAGCGGCGATGGCGAGCACTATCCAACCCCGATAGAGGAAGATGACGATGCCGCACGTCAAGGCCATGGCCAGCATGACCGCGATGCCCCAACCCAATTGGCGGTGGTTGATGGTGCCGTCCTTCAGATAGCGATATTTATCCGTAAAGGACTGCTCGCCTTCTTCCATGAGTTTCTCTCTGTAGCCCAGCAGGTCGTACTTGTAGTCGAAGTAGTCGTCGAGCATATTCATAGCCAAATGCACCAACGGAACGGCTATCAGCGCCAACACGGCACACAGCACGTTAAAATCGCCCAAAGGCTGTCCGTTGGCATCCTTGAGTCCCAAAGACAGGACTACGGCCAGAACGGCTGGGGTGACACACTGGGGCAAGGCGAATCCTCGACCGATATAGAACCAAAGTTTGATGTAGTGTAGCGGAGACTTCATACTCTCGTAATTCTTCTGTTTGTGGTTTTATCTTGTAGTTTTGTCAATTTGCTACAGAGGGTTTCTCTTGCCGAAGGGCTTCCTTTTTCTGCTTGAAAATCTGCCTCACACGGCAACTTCGCGGACAAAGATAAGCAAAATAATGCACACGGCGCAAGATTCACAGCACGAAATTTTGGAAACCCAATGGAAATGCATACCTTTGCCATGTTCAAATATCTAAACATGCGCTTGTATCTTCTCTCTTGCCTCCTTCCGGCCCTCCTGCTGACGGGTTCATCCTGTTCGCGGCCGGAGCGCAACGGCACTTTGGCCACCACTACGGCTTCCGACGCCGGCCACTCCGGCTACGTTCACTTGCCCGACAGCGCCTTCCTCTACTACGATTGCCACGGCAACGGCCAACCGCTCATCCTCCTGCATGGTCACTCGCTGGACCACCGCATGTGGGACGAACAACTCCCGACTCTGAGCGAATACTTCCGGGTCTACCGCGTGGACCTGCGCGGCTACGGCCTTTCGTCGCAGCAGGTTGAAGGCCAGCCTTTTGTCCATGCTGACGACGTCATCGCGCTGATGGACTCGCTGGGCATACGGCAAGCTCACGTGGTCGGTCTCTCGATGGGTGCTTTCATTGCCGGAGACCTCGTGGCCATGTACCCGGACCGCCTCCTATCTTGTACGCTTGCCTCGGGCGGCATTCGTTCGGTCAAAGGCCCCTCCGAACCGATGGACAGCCTCGAATCGGCACAACGCGACCGGGAAATAGCCGCGCTCAAGGCCAAGGGCGTAGATGTCTACAAGAAGGAATGGATTGAGGCCCTGATCAGCTCGGGAGGAACGGACCGCGAACGGATGCGCGCGCCGCTGACGCAGATGGTCAACGACTGGTCGGCCTGGCAACCCCTGCACAAGGAGGCCCGGTGCTACTATGCCCGCGAGGCCTGGGATTCGCTCAAAGTGCGACGACCCGCCGTACCTACGCTCTTCCTCAAAGGTGAACGAGACGGAGGCGGCAAAAGCTCCATGATGCAGTATCTGCCCAACAGCCGGCAAGTCGTCCTCCCCGACTGCGGACACATGATGAATATGGACCAGCCCGAAGCCTTCAACCGTGCCTTGCTCGGCTTCCTGCTGCCATTGCGGGAGAAGTAGAGCACATTTTTCGTAAGCTAAATGAGCAGGACCAAGCTCGCTTGTGTTCTGCCATGGCGAGAAAATGAGCACAGAGTGTACATTTTCGATAAGCCAAATGAGCAGGACCAAGCTCGCTTGTGTTCTGCCATGGCGAGAAAATGAGCACAGAGTGAACTTAGTATCTAGTGCTTAAAACTTAGAATAACCATTATGAAACTACGCACCGAACTCGAACACACCCGATTGCAGCGCCCCATCGACTGCGGTCAGCCACTTTTTCTCGTTGGCAGCTGCTTCACCTCACACATCGGGCAGTGGCTAACGGAGTGCTGGTTACCGGTGTGCTGCAACCCGTGGGGCACGCTGTTCAACCCCGCCTCTATCGCCATGAGTCTGCAGCGGGCCAATGCCGATACGAACTATACGCCCACGCTGCAGAAGGCTCCCGACGGCACTTATTGCAGCTTTGACCACCACGGACTATTCAACAGCAAGGATGCCGACCGTACACGCGCCGACATTCTCCGGGCCGAGGCGGAAGCAAAAGAGAAGTTCCGGAGCGCCGAACACGTGCTCGTCACTTTCGGAACGGCATGGGTGTTTGAGAGGGAAGGTATGGTAGTGGCCAACTGCCACAAACGTCCGGCGCGTGAGTTCGTGCGCCGCAGACTGGAGGCCGACGAAATCGTGCAGATGTGGAGACCCATCCTGGATTCCGGCGACCGGCACTTCATCTTCACCGTCTCCCCCATCCGCCATCTCGCCGACGGCCTGCACGGCAATCAACTTTCCAAGGCCACGCTGCTGCTCGCCATCGACCGTCTGCAGTCTCTCTACCCCGGACGGGTGGAGTACTTGCCCGTCTACGAACTTCTCATGGACGACCTGCGCGACTACCGCTTCTACAACGAAGATCTCGTCCATCCGGCCCCGATAGCGCTGGAAGCCGTACGCGAGTTGTTTCTCGACACCGTCGCCACGCCCCGTCTACAGCAATACATACAACGGGCGGAACCCCTTGTCAAGGCGCTCCGCCACATTCCTTCCAACCCCAATAGTGCGGAATACAAAGAGTTCCTTTCCCTCACCCGAAGCAAGGTCGACGCGCTCAGGTGCGAGTACGGAATTTGAAAGGCGAGTACAGGATTTAGTGGCCCTTCTTCTCGCCCCTAATCAGCATCAGGTTGCGCACATAGGCCACAAGGCCGAACGACTGTCCGACAATAAGCACGATATCCTGGCGGATAATGCCGTACGACACGATGCACAACGAGCCGACCAGACTGATGACCCAAAATCCGGCAGGTAGACTCGACTCGCCCTTATGATGAGAATACAGCAGCTGATAGACAAAGCGCAACGTAAACAGAACCTGTCCCGCCGATCCGAAGAGCAAAAGCCACAAGGGCACTTCCTCATTGAGCAGGAAGCGGTTGACAAAAGCCTCGGCGTGGCCAGCCACAAAGCAGACAACCACAACGGGCGTCACGAACAGGACGAAGCGCAGCAAGGCCGGAAAACGCCGCCACACCCCTTTGACCTTAAGATTCCACAGATAGACATAGTACGAGATAAACTGCCCGAACACTATGGCGAAGTCCTCGCGCATCCAGCCATAGATGAAGAAAAGGTACGAGCCTGCCAAACTAAAGGCCCAGAAGAGCGAAGGCGAAAGCACGTGACGGGCTCGTTCGGACAGCACCCATTGCACCAGGATGCGGGCCGAAAAGAAACCTTGGGCCAAAAAACCGACGGCTAGTGTCAGGATAGAAAATTCCATATCGTGCCTCTGCTGTTATTTATTTTATTCGTCGCTTTCCTTCAACGTACTCTTTTATTTGCTTCCTTCGAACATATTATACTTTGCTTTCTGCGAGCACATTATTCATTGCTTTCTGCGGAAACATCTTCATTACTTTCCTCGGAAACATTATCGCCGCTTTCCTCAGGACGCACCGTCACGATAGCGTAACGGCCCACGGTCTGCATCTCGACACCCGGATGTTGCTCCAGAAGTCCGGATTTCTGCAGCCGGTCCATACGCGTGAGCAACAGGAACGGAGTCTCCCCATCGGCCCATGGGTCGTCGTCGGACGCAATCACCTGCACGGGACGGTGCAGATAGACGTCCATATTATCCGAGCGCGAGATGCGCCAGGTGCGGAAGTCCGTAATGCCTTGCTCCTCGGCAACCACAAGAGCCTTGTCGCACAATACTCCGAAGCCCGTATCGACATTGATGGCCGGCATCGCCCATCCGCCCACAGCCACAGCAATGAGCATACCGAAGCCGATGCAGCAGGCCGGCAAACCGATAGTCCGGCGTCGTTGGCCTTGGGCAGTCTGCACCTTGCCGAACAGAAAATACAGTGCAGTCACACCCGACACAGACAGGACGGCTGCAGCCGCATAGACCACGCCCTCGGTCAGATAAGGCACGCCGGCTCTTGGATTGGCGATTAGAAGGGCCGGGAACGCCAAGGCAAAGACCACGGCAGGCACCGTCAGCGCCACACGGCTCCATACGTTGTCACGGTAGTGGGGCAAAAGCAGGGCCGCAGCGTAGACCAGTAGCGGCATGGCGGGCAGGAAGTATATCTGCAGTTTGCCGCTGATGCACGACAGCAGCACAAAGGTCGTGATGACGACGGCCAAAAAGAAACGCGTCAACTCACTCTCCACAGCCTTGCGGCATAGGGCTACAGCCACCACTCCGATGATGAGCAGCGACCAGGGCGCAAAACTGTACCAAATGCTGACGGCGTAGTAATAGAACGGCTCGTCATGATGAAAAGAGTTGACGGCCCGTCCCACGGTCTGATGCACCACGAGGTTGTTCAGATAGTCTGCACCGCCCTCTGCATAGACTGCACAGAACCATAGCAGGCAGCCCACCAGCAGCACGCTCCACGTGCGCCAACCCCAGAAGCAGGCAAAGCGCTTGAGACTGCGCGACAGAGCTAGAAACACGGCCGTGCCTGCCAGTGGGATGAGCAGCCCCAACGGGCCTTTGGTAAAGACGGCCAGAAAAAGATACAACGGAAAGAGCCATCGGGCCTGTCGGCTGCCGACTTCGTCCTTCCACATTTTCCAGAACTCACGCAACGCCAGGATGATGAAGAAGCACATCAACATATCCATACGCAGAGTCGCCGCAGAGCCCACGAAGAGTCCGCAGGTCAACAGCATTACGTAGGCCAGGGCGCGCACCTTGCCGTCGGCCTCGCGGGCTACCCAACGGTCCAGCGTGTGGGCAACACCTAGGGCAGGCAGGAAGCTGAGCAACGAGAGCAGCCACATCCGGTGCGCTCCGGCCACCCATCGGCACAGCATCACGCCCCACAGATAGAGCGGCGGCTTGTCTGCGTAAGGCACTCCGTGGTTTGTAAAGGCGAAGAAGCGGTGGTTGGCCAAAGCTTCGTCCGCAATGCTCAGATAGCGGAGTTCGTTTGACGGCGTGAAATCACGGAGCAGGAACACCGGAAGCATCGCTGCACAGAGCACTACACACAGCAGGACTTTTACGCTTTTGGGTTTCATTGGCTGATCTTGTAGTTTATGTGGTCAATATCCCAATACACCGTCCACAAGGATGACGATGATGCGTCCTGCCGGATGGCTCTGCCGCAGTATCGAGAAGTAGTTGCATATCGAGTCGGGCGACAGGCAGTCCTGACAGAGACCTGTCTTCGCGCAGGGCGTATTAAGGTTAAAACGCTTCATGTTGAGCGGAGCGGCCACCTCACGAGCGCGCCGGATGGCAGACTCCGTGTCCGGGCAGACCTTGTTGAGGCCGGCCACCAGGATGACGTGCTTAGGTCCCCAAGTGATGGCGGCCACACGGTTTCCGTTGCCATCTATGTTGACGATGATGCCTGACTCGCTGATGGCGTTAATGCCCGAAAGGTAATAGTCACACTCGAAGGCCTTACGGTATATGGCTACCTTTTCCTCAGGCGTCTTGACGTCGTCGCGGTCATAGACCTCGTAGTTGCCGGCCTTGAGCATCGTCGTCACACCCGTATCGCGTATCGTGGCCGAGCCGCCCCAGGTGACGCTGCTGCCCTCCGGTATCAGGTTCTGCACCGTATCGCGCAAGTCCTGTACGTCGTGGCAGTAGTAAGCCTCATAGTGCCGTTTCTGCAGGTTGCGGATGACTCGCTCAGCCAGTGCTCCGCTTTGTATGGTCTGTTGCTCTTCCATATGTGTAAGTAAAAAATCCAAGCGTGCAAAGATACGCACTTTTTTTGACACCGCGCTTCATCGGCCTCTTTTTTTGCATAATGGCAAGCAAAGCCGGCAGAATGGCGGACAAAGTCAAGAGAACAATGGGCAAAGCCGGGAGAATAGAGACCCGCGCTTGTCACCTTTGCCTCTAGTGGCCAAGATGGCAAAGCTTCGTCTCATCGCTCGACATCACGGCTGGGCGTAGTCGGAGATATTCTCCACACCCTGTATGTTCTCTTCGTATCGCTCTCCGTCCAGCAGCGCCCGCAGTTGGGCCACGGTGAGGGTGTCGGTGGGGTCAAAGGCCCGGGATGTCATATACTGGCGAATAGAGCGGGCAAAGGCCCTTCCCTCCGTCCAAGGCGAGATGGCCTTGAGGTCACACATGCACAGCATCAGCCTGCCGCGACCCACACGCAGTTCCATGAGCACGCCCATGCTGTGGCAGCGGTTTACGTTGTCGATGGCGCGCACTATGGGGTGCAGTTCTGTCGGAGCTCCGTCCAGGATGAGCGGGTATGTGTGTTGGGCAATGCACCACCACTGCCAGTCCGTATGCGTGTCGGTCGGGAACGAAGCCAACGCCCCGTGTCCGCGCTCGATGAGATAACCCAGCGTACCGGGGCTCACTGTCTTGCGGTTGTTCTCCGAGATGGTCTTGAACATGGCATAGTTCCAATAGTCGTTTGTAAACAAGGGGCCGACCGTGTTTTTGGCTGCTTTGGGCGTAAGCAGCACCGTAGCGCCCTCCTCGAGCCGGCTTGCTGTGACTGCATCGAGCGTGTCGGTCTCTATAAAGGCCGTCTTTGACTTACGGGCCTTTGGGTGCTTAATTGTCGTCTCGGTCTTATGAGACTGTTCCGACAGGCTACCCATTCCCGATACATGCGCTGACTCCGGCTGTGCTGGCTCTGGGTAGACCCATAGGCTGTATGTATTGCGGTAGGTGCCCGTAGTCAAAGTCAAGGTCAAGCGTTGCGCTTTCTTTATCTTTCCGAGGCTAACCGAAGCACTTCCCACATGGGCTACGTCGCCTTGCCCCACACAGACCGGACTGATTTTTCCCTTAAGGCGACAGTCTTTGCCCGTCAGCGTCCAACGCACCGGCTCCGTCCAGTCCGACTCGCTGTAGTTGAAGACCGACACGTCGAGTGTCAGCGTCCCCTGCGCCGTACTGATGCAGAGACTGTCCATCAAGGCCAAAGGCACTATCGGCGAACAAAACTCCCTGAATTGCTCCGCAGTCACTATGCCCTTACTCTCCATCATGGCGTCAAGCGGACCGCACAATGCCGAGCCCTGACCGGGATAGTCCTGCAAGTCCAGCATCTGATAGCCGCCCATCTCGGGTGTGCGCAGACAGTACTCGATGTCGGCCTTGTCGCAAGCCACGCTCCATAGGCCCGAGGTCTGGGCGAACGCCTTGTCATAGCGGCCCAATCCGGCCCGTTCCAGTCTGTCGCGGAAGACCTCGAGATTGTACGGATAGAGCACGCCAGTGTACTTGTCTATCTGGTCGAAGTCCGGCCAGATTTGGAACTGACACGTCTCGTGGCTGATCACGGGACGCGGGCACGCCAGAATGGCCTGCCGGTAGTCGCGTCGGGTGTTGGGCCGCATCATGTTGAGTATGCCGCCCCCGTCGGCATCGGCATACGAAAAACTCGAGCGCACATGGCTGCTGTAGCGAGCTTCGGGCATCGTGCGCGGGTCTGAGCCGCTTTGGTCGACCTTGCCGCCCACTCGGCACGTGGTGTAGTAGTCCTCGCCGTCATGCGGACCTTGCCAACCCAGCTGGTTGTTCGATCCGTAGTTGTATAGATGACGGCCATCCTCGGCGCGGAAGGCATCCAGCCACCGGTGCATCTCTTCCACATCGCCCCACAACTCGTTGCCCAAGCCCATCATGCAGAACGATGGCGCATTGCCGCACCAGTCGAGGAGCATGCTTCCCTCCCGCCTCAGAAATTCGTTGAGTGCTGTGCGCAACGGGTCGATGGTGTCCCACAGCGGCAGTTCCGGTGCCAGGTAAATACCTACCCTGTCCGCGGCCTCAAACGCAGCCTTGGGCGGCGCCCAGCTGTGGAACCGATAGTGGTTGATACCATAAGCTTTGGCCGTACGCAGCACCTTCTCCCACGACTCCACATCCATCGGAGCGTAGCCCGTGAGCGGAAAGACGCAGGCATCGTGCTTGCCGCGCAAGAAGATGTAGTGGCCGTTGAGTTTCATCCGTCGCCCTTCCACCTCCAGTTTGCGCATGCCGAACGTCACCGTAGCCGTATCGCACACGCCCGTCCCTTCGGCTGTCGAAGTCAGCTGGAGTCGGTACAGTGCTGGGTGGAACTCGCTCCACAACTCGGGCTTCACGTCGAAGGTCACCTCTGCCGTGTAGGTGCTTTCACCCTCGGGCACTTCTGCAGTCACTACCACGCGCTTTGCCACCGGCGCTTTTTCACCGGCGTTGCCCCTACTGGCGAGTTCGGCCTTATCTCCTGCACTTGCCTTATTCTCTGCTTTGACCATATTCCCTTCTTTGGCCTGGACGTCGTCCTCCTTATAGACATTCAGCACGAAGCGGGCGGGCTGGCGGCACTCGCTTCCGACCTTATATCTGACCTGTATGCTGTTCTTGTCCACATCCGGATAGACCTGCACGTCGTCGAGGCGCAAGGAGGGCAAAGTCTCGAGGTAAAACTCACCCAGAATGCCGTTCCAGTTGGTCTGCGTGGCGTCGGTCCAGGCGTGTGAACCCTGTATCTCTGCGGGCACAGACTGCGGACCGTTGTCCACCGCGATGCGCAATGTATGCCGGCCCTCTGCAAGTCCCGCTATCCGATAGACATGAGGCGCGTAAAGATGGTCTCGCCGACCTATGCTGTCGCCGTCCACCCACAGACAGCTCGGTTTGGTGCGTTCCATCCAGAGCTGCAGCGGCTGTTCAGCCATCGCCTGAGGCACTATGATTTCCCTTTCGTACACGACCACACCGGCATAGGGCCAAAGCCTCGTCAGCTGATAGTCCACATCTATCGGGTGCTGGCCGCCGCCCAGATGGTTCTCATCAGTCGTGCCGGGCAGTCTACATTCCCCGAGGTTCGTGTGCCACTGTCCTGCCAGTTCCAGACGTTCCCGGCCCTGCACCTCCGACACACCGCCCCCTCCCGCTGTCACGAACAGCCAAGTTAGGATGAGGATACTCAATGCTTTTGTAGACATAGTTACGCTATATTACGATATACTTGATTGTGCTGAGCAGCGAAAAAGTTCTTTCGGGATTGGGCTCAAACCCTCATTCCCTCACTTCTCGGCCTTAATGGTGCAAAGAAAGAATGGGAAAGACTTAGCGACAAAATCTTCCGTAAATT
The DNA here is from genome assembly GCA_963631395.1 of bacterium. Classification (GTDB taxonomy): domain Bacteria; phylum Bacteroidota; class Bacteroidia; order Bacteroidales; family UBA3663; genus Liminaster. The sequence continues at coordinate 5,525 of CAVGQN010000056.1, read as the reverse complement.
CCGTTTTTGAGCAGAAAATTATGGTTTGACTTCCACATGACACCATGTGGAGATTTGGTCCATAGCTTTGTTAAGTTGTTCGGCAGACTCGAACCGCATGACCAAGGTACCGATAGCGTGGTTCGCGCCATCGAAACATTCCACCTTGTCGCCTGCGGATACCCAAAGGTCTTCTTCCACAACGTACGGACGCATTTCCTCTGCTATATCGACATGGTCAAAAGTGCCGGCACATTCGGCATGAAGAATCACTTCCGCCCAATGACCGTCGAGAGGTCGTGGGGAGATATCGCCGACCGGGTCGCCTACAGCGGCACGCACGCAGGCCGTAATCATGTCTACTCCTGTAGCATATCGCCACATCTCAGCCAAACGGTTTCCACCGCCACGGGGAGAAACCTCCATAATATAGGTCTTGCCGTCAACACCGACTCGAGTCTCTATATTATAGATGGATGTATTCATATGGAGGAGGTCGAGCAGCCGCTGAAGTTCCGAATGAAGTTCATCCTCCTGTAGCTTAGT
>CAVGQN010000055.1:0-22067 GCA_963631395.1 bacterium | reverse complement strand
GTTTAACGTCGGGTGGGGTCCGGATTAAAAACGGGCCCCGGGGTCTGGCTTTTTTTGTTTATACGCCTCGTCATTCATGACGTTGTTCTTGTACATTTCGTCCGCAGCCTTGATGAGTCTGTCAGCTCGTTCTATAGCTTCCGCTTCAATGCGTATGCCTTCTCTCTTTTCATAGTCTCCGAATCCTTGCGGTCTGTTACTCAGCAGTGCGCACTCAATCTGTAGTGCGACTGCCATCAGTTCGTCTCTTTCGTCTGTCATTGTCTTGTTTGTTATTGCTTGTGACCCGGCGTACGAAGTCCGGCCACCATTGGTTATTGATAATATCGTCTATCCGTCTCATCAGAATGGGCATTCGTCCTGTACTGGTATTACCGGGTGCGTCTGTCCCGTATTCTTCGATGGCGGCTGACAAGCCGGGTGAATCCATTCGTTTGTGAAGTGCGTACAGGCCGCATTGAATCCGCAGATGAAGGCGAAGGTTCCGACGTTTCGTCCCTTCTCGCACTTGATGAGTGCGGTGCCTTGTGTCGGTGTGCCGGCCCAGTCTCCTGTATATGTCTTGCCGTAGGTTTCCGGTCTATAGATAGTGAGTGTCCAGTCTGCCGCCTCGTTTATCTGCCCGCTGCCTCGTATGCGTCTGAGGCTTGGTTCCGTAGTGTCATTGCACCGCGACAGCTGGCTGAGCAGTATAACGCAGATACCAAGTTCCTTTGCTATGTTTTTCAACTTGCGCGCCACCTCGCCGTAGAATGATTCCTGGTTGAGCACTTTCTGGTTAGTCGAAAGTATCTGCAGGTAGTCCACCACCACGAGTTTCACGCCGTTTCTTCTGCTCACCATGCGTATGGACTGGTAGATTTTCTCAATCGATACAGTTGATGAGTCATCAAAGTACATTGGCAATACCTCCAGCTTGCCGAATGACTTGTCTGTTTTCCGTATTTCTTCTTCGGTCATCTTTTCGCTCATAAGATGCACCGAGTTGATTTTCGTGTCTGCCGACACCATGCGTGCCACAATCTGCTCCTGCGTCATCTCCATGGAGTATACTGCCACCGGTATTCCCTGCTTTGCCACGTTGGTGGCAATATCCATTGCAAAGGACGTCTTGCCCTGTGACGATTCCGCGGCAATCACCACGAGGTCACCGTACTGGAAGTACCCGTGCTTGTCTATGCCGTCGAACCCTGTCGGTATTCCCCGCTTTCCTTCGCTGTCAGCGTTCTCGGCTATTCTGTCGTAGAGTATACGCAATGCGTCGCTTATGGTGCTTACACTTGAGCTCGGGTTGTCGTCGAGTGCCTTTATCTCTTCGATAATACCGTCTTTCGCGTTATCCACTCCTATGGTCTTGTCAATGCCTACGTCCATGTGTTTGGTGCATATCTCCCACAGGCGGCGGCGCTGGTGCAAGTCTTTTAGTTCGGCTATGCTTGTATCGAGTTCCGCCTCCATGCAGCTGCTGTCGAGAACGAAGGCATATTGCGGGTCGGCCTTGCCGTCTTCGGTGTCAAGGTATGCGATGGCTGCCGTTGTGAGGTTGATGTCCTTGCCGGCTGCCAGCATGGCCTCGAGCAGTCTGTATACGTTTCTGTTCTGCGGCTGGTAGAACATCTGGTCTGTCACACCCTGTCTGATGACGTACTCCATGACCGCCGTTCCTCTACCGATGATTGTGCCGAGGATGTTGGTTTCCACGGCATCATTGTGCAGCAGTATCTGCACGGGTTGTTCTTCTTTCTGTCTCTTCATATCCATGTGTCTTATTGTTTGTGGCGGTTGTTTACCCACCAGATGAGCCGGTGCGAGGCCGAAAATGTCCCTCGCTTACCGGGCTGCGGGTTGTACTTGAGGTCTTCCCACAGCATCAGCCCGTTTTCCGCCACCGGCTGGGTGTAGTACGCGCAGAATCCGTCAAGTGTCTGCCTGTCGTATCTGTTCTTCAGTTTTTCGTCATTGACGATGCTCCTATAAAAATCGTTCTTGCGGGTTTCGAACGGTACCGACAGAATATCTGATATAATATTTTTCTCGTCTTCTCGTCGCGCGTCGCGCGATATACGAGAAGAAGATAATATGTTAATATTAGATTCTTCTGTATTGTTTTGTATTGTATTGTTTTGTATTGTATTGGGCACAATTGTGCACAATTGTGCACCTTTCTTTTCTTGCTCCCTCTTTTGGGCTGCGTATTGTCTTCTGTTACAGGTGTTTGTGTAATCCTCCCACCGTTCTTCCGTTTCCTTTTTTAATAGGGAATAATATATTTTTTCAATATTATCGAATGTTTTTGTAATATCATCCTCTATATTCATCATTATATAATATGCAAGGGCTTTATGTACCTTGCCAATACTTTCCGGTGGCATGGTCAGGGACATTGCATACGTCGTGCTCGAAAACGTCACGAACCGTTTCGGGTCTACTCTCCGTCTCATTGCTTCATATCTTTACTGTCGTGGCCGCAATATTGCAAAACCGCGGCAAAGATACAAGAAAATCTCGCACCAAGCAAGGGGAAAATGGAAAAAAAACATCAGGTTAAACTTAATTAACTTAATTAACTTGCATGGTATCGGCAAAACGTATACCTTTGCGGCGGAAATACAAAATAAACGAGTATGAGCAATGACAAATACTACCAAAAGCTCATCCATACGGGCAGATGGGTGAAGCTGAGAGAGCACAGGCTGACCGAACACCCGATGTGCGAGCGGTGTCTGAAGGAGGGACGGAAGGCTTTTGCCGCAGAAGTCCATCATGTGATACCCGTTGAGAGCGGGCACACGAAGCAGGAGAAAGAACGCCTGATGTTCGACTATTTCAACCTGCAGTCACTCTGCCACAGATGCCATGTGCAGACCCATACCGAAATGGGCAGAAGCGGCAAGCCGTTTGCCGAGAGAAAAAGAAAAAACGACATTGAAAAATTTAAACAAAAGTTTCTGAATGTACCAACTGAGACCATACCAGCAGGAGGCGAGTGACGCAGCCGTAAAGTTCTTCCAGTCGAAGGAGCAGTACAATGCGCTGATAATAGCGCCTACAGGCTGCGGAAAGTCGCTCCTTATAGCAGATATAGCCTATCGGGTAGGCGGCAACATTCTCGTACTACAGCCGAGTGCCGAGATACTCAAGCAGAACTATGCCAAGATGAAATCCTACGGAGTCGATGACATATCTATCTATTCCGCTTCGTGTAACGAAAAGGTAATCAGCCGCATCACCTTCGCCACCATCGGCTCTATTATCCGCAAGAAGGATGAGTTCAACAAGTTTAAGGCCATTATCATAGACGAAGCTCATGTGTGCAATGCGAAAGGCGGGATGTACAAGGAATTTCTCACTCATGTGAGATGCAAAGTGCTGGGGCTGACAGCTACTCCATACAGGCTGAGTTCACAGCAGGGCAAGGCCACGAACGGGGTATTCAAGCCCCTGCCGTTCCGCAAGGGGCAGAACCACTATATGAAGGGCATAGAGAATAGATGCATTGAAAAAATATTGACAAGAACCATACCCAAGATGTTTCATAAAATCATCTATCAGGTGCCGATACAGACATTATTGGAACAAGGTTACCTGTCGCGCCTGAGATACTTCCAGATGCCCGTTCTGGATACTGCCAAAGTTAAGCGTAACAGTACAGGCCAGGACTTCGACGAAGCCTCGCTGAGGGATGAAATGGCAAAGTGCTGTTACCTCAATAAGGTGGAGGAGATAGTGAAACGTCTGCTCAGCCCGAGAGGCGAAAAGGACAAGAGGAACGGCATACTTGTTTTCACCAAGTTCATCGATGAGAGCGAGGAACTGTGCAAGTCTATTCCCGACAGTGCAATGGTGAGCGGGGATACGCCGAAGAAGGATCGCGAGCAGACATTGGAGGACTTCAAGGAAGGGAAAATCAAGGTGTTGTTCAACTGCTCTGTGCTCACAACCGGCTTCGACTATCCTGCGCTTGACACTGTTGTGATGGCGCGCCCGACGATGTCTCTTGCCATGTGGTATCAGATAGTCGGCAGAGCTATCCGCCCATACACGGGTAAACAAGGCTGGGTAATAGACCTCTGCGGCAACGTGGAGCGTTTCGGGGAGGTTGAGAACCTACAATTGGTGAATGACGATAAAGGCCTCCCGGCATACATCGGGTATGTTGGCGGAGAATGGAAATATTTAACTGGAGTTTATTATTAATTAGGTGTAAAAATAAATTTACGTTAAAAACCGAGAAATGTTTGGAGGCTGACGGTTTTTTGCTTACCTTTGCAGCGTTCAAACAAAATACAAGCGGCAAGTTAAAGAATCTCTGCCGTTATCGGTAGGGCATTTATTGTGCTCGCTTCTTTTTTAGAGATATACGTCATATGGGCGTACCGTCCCTTGGATACATTGTAATGGTGTATCCGTGCTTTCCGCTTGTAGGCATTGAACAAAGGGCTAATGGTGCGCCCATTTCTCGCGCCTGTAACGTTCAAAAATACAAGCAAATGAACGAAATCAAAGTATTCAAGAATGATGCTTTCGGGCCTGTAAGAACCGCTGGCACAAGTGAAAATCCGCTTTTCTGCCTTGCCGACGTATGCAATGTACTGGACTTACTTCAAGGTGATGTAAAAAGACGACTTGACGATGGGGTGGTTTCAACCCAACCCATCCAAGATAGCCTTGGTAGAACCCAGCAAGCCAACTTTGTAAACGAGGACGGTCTGTATGATGTCATTCTCGACAGCCGCAAACCTGAAGCCAAGGCATTCCGCAAGTGGATTACTGGTACAGTGCTGCCATCTATCCGTAAAACCGGTGAGTATGTGACACCCGCCAAGAAGGCTATAGACAGCAAGTCGCTCTTCCAAAAGATGCGCGTGGCATCGTGGACTGCAAAGTTTCTCAACCTCAACGAAGCCAGCCGTCTTGGTATGGCTCGCATGATAGCCGCATCGGTGGGTATGGAGGACACTCTCCCGACAGCAGTGGATGCGGGCACAGAACATCCGACAGCACATTCCGCCACCGACCAGCTGAAGCGACTCGGCATAGATATGTCCGCTTGCGCCCTCAATAAACTGCTCCTTCGTAAAGGGGTAGTAAAGCAGGAGTCGCGACAGGGCAGCGGCGGCAAGGTGCATCGTTGGATGGTTCTGCTGCCCAAGTACAGTCAGTACGGAGAGAACCAGCGCGATCCTCAGCATCAGCAGCAGACCAGCATCAAGTGGTATGACAATCTCTTCCTGCGTCTGCTCTCCGATGTAGGTCTTGACTATATCACAAAGGAGGCTTAAGATGAAGGATGCAAAGAAAACAGCAGAAGAGAGCGTGAAGAGTCCGAAGATGGCTCTCGTGGTTCTCAAACTGAACGAGGTGTACCACGAATACCTCGACGAGATGACCCGTGTTTATGAGGAATATGGACTGAAGAATGTCCACGGAGATGAAATCATGAAAGCGGTTGACAATCTCTCTAACCTCATGTGCTGCGAACTCGGGCGCATCGTAGCGGTTGAAGCTGATGCGGCAATGGCATAAAAGAAAACGGGCACTCCACCGAAGGTCTGCCCGTTTTTTTTCTTTGATAAAGTTCGTGAGACTACAAAAGTGCATCCAGCACCTTCCGGTTTGCCTCATCAATTTTCCTGTTGTCAAAGTTGATGTAGAGGTCAGTGGTACTGTTGTCCCATTCCGAGTGCCCGAGTGCCTTGCCGATGGTCTCCTTGGGTATGTCGAGGCTGGCGGCTATAGTCGCCCATGAGCGCCGGGCGGTGTACCAAACTATGTCCGGGTGCAGCGGCTGGATTTCCTTCTTGATGAGCGCCCCTCGCTTGTTCTTTACATACGTCACCTTGCCTATGCGCTTAATGTAGTCATTCAGCCGTCTGCGGAATGATGTCTCCTTCGTGCCGTCATCAAGCACACCTATAAGGTGCTTTGTGCCCTTATACTTGTTTATTATATCCATAGCTTCCGGCTCTACCTTGATGTCGTAGAGCCTTGCCGTCTTGTTGCGCTTGTACTGGATGCGTCCGTGCTTGATGCAGCCGGCAGTCAGTTCCAAGAGGTCGGAAATGTTGATGCCTATAAGGTAAAAGCCGAGCATGAACAGGTCTCTATATTTCTCCATGAATGGCTCGACCTCTACATCGCGCAGCTCCTTCATCTCATCGGCATTAAGCCACAGGTATGATTCCCGTTCCGTCTTGATCGAGAACTTGCGGAAAGGGTACTTGTCGGTAATCTCGTTGTCTATAGCCCAGTTGAACACCGTCCTGATGTTACGAAGGTCTATGGCAATGCCGTTGATGCTGCGGCCTCTTTTGGTTTCTTCTGCCTGATAGGTTTCAAGCCAGTTCCGGCTGATGGTGTCGAAAGTAGCCCCGGCATCGAATGCCTCTATCCGCTTCATGGTGTTCTGGTACACGCCTATCGTCCCTTCATTCGATTTCGTCTTCAGATATTCGCCCATGTAGTGCAGTAGCGTCTTCGTTTCTTTCGGCTCATCTCCGGCAATAAGATTTTTCAGTTGTTCTTTGATGTCGTCCGCCGGCTCCGATGGGTGCATGAAGATATACTCCTCTACCTTATTATACAGGTACGTCAGACGTGCCGTTTTGGCATTGTGGTTCGGTTCTGTCTTCGGGAACATCAGCCCATTGAACTTTTCCAGCGTTTTCAGCCCCGTAAATATCTGGAACCGCTTGCCTCTGTATGTTATGATGAGATATACACCGAGGCTCTTCCCCTCGACGTATGGTTTTACTTGGTTTTTCATTTTACTCACAAATTTGCAAATATTCTTGCGCTTACTCACATATTACTCACAAAACCCTTACAAAAACCCATAAAAACCCACATGATATATGTGATATTATTTGCTTTTCAAGAAGGTTTTGGAGTCTGATTTAAAAAGTAAAATGCTAATTTCCAGCATTTTAGCGAGTTGAGCGGGATACGGGAATCGAACCCGCCTCCCAGGCTTGGGAAATATTTGCGGGTTATTTACATGTGTCTGATTTATTGCTTGTTATACGCTTTGCGAAATTCTTACTCACATATTTACTCATATTTTTGTTTGAGCAGCTCCCGCATCAGCTCTATCGTGCGTTGGAGGCTGACAACCTGCTGCTGGAGGTCAACCACCCGTTGCTCCAGGTATTTCGTCTTTTCGCACGGTGCTGTATTAAATTCGTTGCCGATAACGCTGCCTCCGATTCCCCGCAGACTGATGTCACCACCGAATATGCGCTGATATACGCGTTTCTTCTCCTTTAGCTTTTCTTCGTTGTACATCGGCCCGTCACCGCCTTCAAGCCATTCCTTGCGCACACCATAGGTGGCGCATATTTTCAGCACGTCTTCGGTGGTGACGGCCACAACTCCGTCAATCTTCTTTTGCAGGTTGTTCAGCCCTGCATCACGTTTAATTGTTTCATTCTTGATGCCTTCAACCTCCTTGAGCGTTTCGATACGCTTTAGGACTGTCTGTGCGAGATTTTCTTGCAGATTCATACGTTTTTAACTTAATTAATTTAACAAAAGCCCTTTTTTAGTTAAAACGTGCGAAAATCAAGAAAATCGTGCAAGAAAAACTTGCACGTTACTTAATTAATTCGTACCTTTGCAAACGTCAAAAGGGATATAGCCCAAGATGGCAGAACGGAGGCGGATGCGACTGAAATGCCGTATCTTAGTAAGTGACGCTGCAAATATACGACAATCTCGCACCGCCGCCAAATTAATTAAGTTAATAATGATAAAATATGGAAAAAATAACAAGAAAAGCCCTTATAGCGATGGTGCCAGGCGAGAAACAACGGTTTCTCCTGCAGGATTTTCGGGCATTGAAGTCGGCTCGCTCGTATGCCACCCAGCTGTCTCACGAATGCGGAGATAAGCGCAAGTGGGCAATCGAAGGCCAGCCTTACGAAAACGGCACATATGTAGCGACTGTGACTGCAAATGTCTATGAGTAGGGTGAAGGTGGTGACGATCGAGCCCATGCTGATGTCCACCTCATCGGTGGCTAAATACCTTGACGTAAGCGAGTGTTACATCAGAGACCATAAGGCGGAATTCGGACCGCTCTATCAGATAGGGAAGGGCTTCTACTTCGAAAAAGCCCACGTTGACAAGTGGACGAACGGTCAGAGAATATACTGAGAATTAGTGTTCATATATATTTGATTTCGATTCATTTGCTTGAGTGCCCGTGAGGGCACTTGAACGTAAAGCGGGAGCGGCGGTTCCCGCATAACGGGGAAGGCCGGCGATAGTTTCAATTAATAACATTGATATTCATTATTTTCGCGGTTCGACTCCGCGCTTCCCCACGAAATGAAAGAAGGAGAGTTCTTTGACAATTTGGGTAAAACAGGGCAAACGAGAAGTAACCCGGCAGCAGCAATGGCCGCCGTGACCCGGGCGAAAAGGACGGGAAGCCCGAAAGACTACCATATTTGACTTTTTGTAGTTTGACATAAGATAAGCGATAGTTTAGGTTTTGTGTTATCAAGAAAAGCCGAATACTACACCGGAAGGAGGCCCCTGACCGGGCACAGAAGAATTGTCGGTGCAAGTTCGGCTTTCAGAAAGACTACAAGAATGTCGGGTAGCGGGTATGATGTCATACCGAGACGCAAGTGAGAACAAGCCGTCTATAAATCACATTGTCAAGACTTTTAATGGGACTTGTAATTGTTCCACCATATAAAGCAAGCGATGGTTAGTGTAATCAGTAAGCACGCCGACAACTCTATGATACCAAGCATTTCTTATCGTCGGAAGTGTGGGTGCGAGTCCCACACCATTGTCACTAATTCCATAAAGTTGAAAGTTTATAGAAAATTGTAACGTGTATTTATTCGCGGCCGCCTGTGAAGGTAGCCGCTACGCCGCAGCCAAGTGTAGCGGTTGCATATCGGTCTCATAATCCGATGGTAGCAGGTTCGACTCCTGCGGCTGCAACTATATGAATGTAATTAAAAAGATACTAATCAGTCATGCCACCTACGATGAGGTGAAACGTCTGCCTTGTGTGGTAAGCGTAGACAAGGAAACGATGGTAACCGTGTACCTTGACCTTGACGGTCGCAGCTGCGAGGCGAGGAACGGAGATTTTCTCGTATGTTTCGCCTCCGGTATCTGGCAACGCTTCGGCGGCGAGGCGGCTGACAGGTTGGTGGTAACCCCTAACGGACTTTTATGAGATACGAATATCATATCGGTGTTGACCCGGGCAAGGCGGGCGGCATCGCGGTACTGAACCAAAGCGGAGATGTGGTAGAGCTCATCTCCATGCCGGGAACGCCCGAAGACATCCGTGACTTCTTCCGCAAATACTCCTCGCTGAGCAGTGTGTGCATTATGGAGGATGTCGGATACGGGCTGCCTGGGCAGAGTAGCAAGGCCACAGCCACCTTTGCCCGGCATAACGGGCACCTTGACATGGCTATTCTCTGTGCTGAGATACCAAAGCATAGCCCGACGCCTCAGAAATGGATGAAGGGCTACTCACTGGGGAAAAGCAGCCAGTACACGAAAACGGAGTGGAAGAACAGGCTGAAAGCGAAAGCGCAGCAGTTGTTTCCGAGCGAGAAAATAACGCTGAAGACATCCGATGCGTTGCTGATAGCCTACTACGGCTATCTTTTGGATAATAAAGGTGAAATTTAAAAAAAACAATAGAGATATGGCAATATTGATAGCATCTGCCATCACTACAGCCGCAGTGCTTGTAGGTGGCGCTTACTTGGGCAACAGAGTGATTTCGTTCTTCGGGCTGGACGAAGACTAACATAGTATTAACGCATTATGCTTTAGAGATTTTCTTTTCACCGCCTCCATCCAGCGGAGGCGGGCTTTTCGGGAGCAACGGAGAGGGCAAACTTGGAGCGGTAACCCCTATATGTCTGTCTTTCCGGGATACCAATATAGAGCCTCGAAGACATTAACATATTACTAACACGTTTGTGTTTTCTTTGTCTACTATATCCGTGTACCGAGTCCATGGGTCTCTTGGTGGTTCGACTCCACCGCTTCCGACGAATTTTCTTCAACAATGGAAGTTTTTTGTATGATTGGGTAAAGTTTTTTAATTTCCTTATTTATTCAGCCGGTCTGTGAAGATAGGCTGATACGGGATGCGCCGGCGCAAGACAAACGGCGGTTCGATTCCGCCGCATCCCACAGATGAGTTATAGTGTACAAGTAAATATCTTGTTTTAAAATTAGGATTATTATTATGTAATGTAATGTGTTTTTCCGCATCTCCCGTGAGGGACGTGCGGTTTCGGGTGCAGTTGGCGTCCGATTTTTACGTCTATGATTTTTGCGGACTGGGGCTCGACTCCCCATGCACCCGCTATGAGTGATTTTTACGACCCGCAACACAGCTCGGAAATATACGAACGGAACAAACGCATTCGTGAGGCGAAACGCGCCAAGCTGATTGCGAAACTTGCAAAGAGATGTGCCAAGGAGGGCACGATAGTGATGACGAACTACAGGAAAAGGGGATGTCACGACTGCTTGCAATACGGCAGTTGCGGTAATCCAAACGCAAACAAGGACACCGACTACTCATGCAGCCGGTGGGAGTGGAGATACGAATAATCAAAGACTATAATTATGCAGATAAAAACAGAACCAGGGGACTACTACGAAGTGGTGGCCAGTATGATTCGCACCGATGAGAACGGTGACGAGAGAATGGTAAAGGATACCGTAGTTGTGGGCGCTACCAGCTTTGCTGATGCCGAAAATCAGGGCTATCGATGTTTTGACGGCGCGGCTAATTTAAGCGTGATTAATATCAATCCGGCACCATACAGAGAGATATTCGAAGACGTAGAAAACGTTCCAGGCAGACACTACTACAAGGTCAAGGTGGACTTCATAGATGTCTTGGATTCCGGCAAGGAAAAGCGAACGAAGCTCACCTATCTCGTTTTTGCGACATCGGTGAAAAATGCCGAGACTATCATTAATGAAGCCATGGGCAACACCGTCAACTATCATGTAGGCGCGGTGGTCGAAACGAAAATCAGTGAGGTATGGTTAGGATAAGCGAACCTGAGAAACAACGAAGGGAGGAAGAAGAGCGAAAGCGAATACTTGAATGGAAACGCTCCCTTCATGACTTCATGACGGACAAGCACCCGAATCTGCTCCTGGTGCCGAAAGAGCGGATAACCGTCTTGCAGAATCGGGCTATCTTCCTTAACTACATTCAAGGCGAGGGTAAGAAACTCGTTAGCCGTAACCCAATACAATTTGTGGATAAAGAACTTTAATAACATAGAATTATGCCAATTATCAAAAAGAACGACGTGGCTCCCGAACGCCCCGTCATTATCGTTCTGTACGGACAGCCCGGCTCGGGAAAGACAAGTGTAGCAACAACGGCAAGCGACCCTCTGCTTATAGATACGGACAGAGGCTACGACCGCGCAGTGCAGCGTATTGACACCTTGTCCATCAACTCCTGGAATGAGGTCATCGCAAGCAAAAACGACTTCAAGGAGTATTCCACAATCATTGTAGACACCGCGAAAGCCGCCCTTGATGATTTTCTGTCTGCTTATGTATGCCAGCAGAACTACAAGCTCCGCAGCAACACACTGAAGCGTTTCGGCCAGATGGGTGATGAGTTTAAAAACTTCGTGTCAGAGTTGCGTTTGAACGGTTCCGACATCATCTTTGTATGTCACGACAAGGAGGTGCAGAACGGGGATAATGTCAACCACTCGCCCGACTGCACGGGTCAGAGTAAAGACCTCCTGCTCCGTATCGCAGACCAGGTAGGCTATATTTCAATCATCAACGGCAAGCGCCATATCTGCTTTGATGCCCTTGACAACTATGTCGGCAAAAATGTAGCGCAGATTCCCCTGACTGAGATTCCTGACGCAAACACCTCCAACTACGAAGGCTTTATGGGCAACATCATCAAGCAGGTAAAGACTTCTATCCAGTCCAAGAGTGAGGCTCAGCAGAAGGCCAATGCGCTCCGTGCGAAGCTGCGCGAGGACTTGCTGAAGGTAGAAGATAATGAAGGCGCCGCCGCCCTTATCAAGGATTGCGCTGAACTGCCGAACATCATGAAGGCACCCTTCTTCAGCGAGATTATGAAGGCCTTGACCTCAAAAGGTTTCATCTACGACAAGGAGAAAGGAGCTTTTCTGAAGAACGAGCCTAAACCAAAAGCAAAGAAAGATGCCGCAGCAGACAAATAAACCGGTTGTCCGGGTTACCACGATAGAGGCGTACCGCCGCTACATGGAACAGACTGATACCGACCTATACGAGATTACCGAGCAGAGCGTCATTGACAATATCACGGGCGTTTTTGGCGGAAATGAGTATACCCGCATCGGTTCTGCTTTCCACGCCATCGTAGAGACCGGACAACAGCCATGCGCCCTCGCTCCTGCCGGCTATCGGGATTTTACCTATTATGGCAAGCCCGCGCAGGAGCCGGTGCCCGAAGGCCGGACTTTCGGCATAGACGACTGTAAGGTCACGCTGGACATGGAGCAGATAAGGGTGGCACTCGACTACCGATACGAGCATATAGATGCGTTTCATGAGGTGCGCAAATACAAGGACTTCGGTCGGGCTGTCGTTACCGGGTGTGCTGATGTGATAGACGGCGTACAGCTTCGTGACATCAAGACCAAGTTCAGCCAGCCGCAGGACAAGCAGTACTACGACACCTGCCAATGGCGGTACTACATGGAGCTGTTCGGTGCGGATACTTTTGACTTCGACCTGTTCGTATTCGACGGCTACAAGGCCGACAAGCACGGCTATGACGTACGGGGTCTCAAGCTGGCACCGTACAGGCCGTCTATCCGGGTCTATCGGTATGATGGTATGGAACAAGACAATATTAACCTTCTTGACTCATTCTTGGACTGGTGTGAGGCAAGAGAGTTGATGCAGTATTTATACAGAACAAAAGTTTAATAAAATGGAAATATTCGGAAAAATTATCGCAGTGCTCCCGGAAAGAAGCGGAGTATCTGCAAGAGGCAATAATTGGAGAAGCATTACCTACGTCTTGGAAACACAGGAGCAGTACCCAAAGCACTTGGCTTTTGATGTAACGAATGATAAGATTACAGAGCTAAATATCCAAGTCGGAGAATTGCTCAGTGTTCAGTTTGACATCAATGCAAGAGAATATAACGGGAAGTGGTATAATTCAGTGGCGGCATGGAACGTTGTTCGTCAGCAACAGCAGAATAGTCAGTGTATGCCGCAACAAGGCTATCAACAGCCTATTCAAGGCTATCAGCAACCTATGACACAACAGCCGGTTCAACAGGCAGTGCAGCCTCCATTTCCTCCACAACAGCCTCAGGGAGGCGTCAGCGGAGAGGGGCTTCCATTTTAGTTTAGCAGATTTAGACCCAAAGATAGCTTGGCTGGCCGAAAGGCTCGGCCTTGCCGTCATTAAAATTGAATATAACAAGCCGTATGACAACAGAAGAACTTGAAGAACACCTTAAAGGAGATAGTCCGAAGAAGACTATGTATCCCGCAACGGATGAAGAGGTGCGCGAGACGTTGTATAACAATGCCTTCCCGACTACTGATTTCGAGAGGGTGGGTCGGAATGTCGTGATTGCAGACAATGCAATCGTTGTAGTAATCAAAACAATACCGGACAGATACGCTTGCTCGCAATGGTATGACTATCCCTTGCAGGATTTCGACATTGAGCACATCTCCTACAAAACATGGTGCAATGAGGATGTCATGAAGGAGTTCCTTCGTGCCGAAAAGATTCTCAGCGAAAGATATGATGCCGAATATTGACAAGTCATGGTTCTCCCTGATGCCTCCACCGCCTCGTTGTTGGTGGAGGCTACCGCAAAACGAAAGAGAGGAATTGACAGATTACTTAGAGAGTAAGTCGCAGAAAGTATTTGAAAATATCATGGAAGACGCAAGACAGAGATGCGAGTCGCATATGGCTCTGCGGCGTATTTTATGGCTGGTTGGTTACCCGTGGTATTGGGCTTTCTATGCAATTGGTATTATGACAGGTGCCGTCGTAACGGCAATAGTTTTCGTAATGATATGACAGCTACAAAAATAGATTTCGTTGACAACGCCACCACAAAGGAGGCGCTTGTCTACTCAGTCCGCTACGGACTGCATTTCTGGGGCAATATAGCCCGGGGTTTCAATCGCTTCGTGCATCATTGGCCGTGGATACCCATTGCCGCCGTGATTGCGGGCTCCACAATATGGTCTTACAGCGAGATAGGCCAGGCGAGAGCCGAGAGAGACTCGTACCAGAAAGTCTACGCTGCCCAGCGTGACAGCATAGACCGCTATCAATGTGCATTACATTTAAAATAATCAATATGAACAAACCGAGCCTACGCATCCGCCTTGAGATGCTGAGATTGATAATGAGCAAGCGCAATGTAGTGCTGACCTACAAGGACAATACAGGTACATGGCAGTGCTACGATTGCGAGAGTGATGATATTATGGAGGAGATGGTATGACAATCGAGGAATACAAGCAGAACCTCTGGCACCCTGCATATGAGGTGCCGAAGGTGACGGAGAATGAAACAAGCAGACACATACTCCTGGAGAGTAGCTTCAATGGCAGTACCTTAAAAGGATACTATGCAATGATGTTCTTTGACCATGAAAGCTGGCTTGAGGTACTGGACCGATACGAGAACGTCTACCGCTGGTGCTATGTAGATGACTTGTTACCCTAAAAACGAACTTAAAGAACTGGAATAATGAACAATAACTATTATTTTCTGCTCGCCTCGCCCACATACAGCGGGCTGAGCACAATGGCCGCGCAGATAGTTGACGCAGCCAAGAAGACCTATGACGGCAACGTCATGAACGAGGTCTCCCTGAATCAGATGATAGAAACTCTCAAGGCATCGGCCGAGGAACTAAAACGTCAGAATCCCCGATGGAGAGTACCGAGAATAGAACTTGTAAAAACCGCCTACTCCGACAACGTCCACGTCTGCATTGACAAGTGGTCATTCATCGGCTACAAGGTGAAAGATATTGTCGGGTATGTGGGATAACGAACTGAGAGAGATGCGTACTGCCGTATTTACCTTCGATGACGGCAACAAGCAAGTTGTGCAGGTAGCAATGCCAAGCAAGCGCTACAAGTGGCATGAAGACACAGAATACGCAGTCATGAAGGAATGGAACGCCAAGTGGCCGAAAGCGGCTCACAAGGTAGTCAATGTACATCTGATGAGAAAATGACATGGAGATAAATGATACGTTTTTATATGACCTGCGCAGACTGTCGCAGGATGCAGGCAACCTGTGGGATACTCTCCGCAACCTCCGCACGGTGGTCATGAACGCCAAGGCCCGATGGAAGAACGTAGTAAACTACGAACCGCAGATGAGACGCGAGGTGGACACCTACAAGGAAAAGGCGAAAGATGCTTACCACGATTTCAATGTCTCGTACTATACCGTCAGCGGCAAGATTATTGATATTAATATAGACGCAATGACAACAAAATGGCTGAACAATGAAAGCAAGTGAACTTTTACTTTTGCTCGAGAGCACAATCAAACATCACGGAGACTACCAGGTATTGATTGAGCACTGCGTTGACGGCTGGCCGGATCACTACAACGTGAGCTCCGTCAGCGTGGAAGAAATAGAAGGGAATCAATTTACAATCATCAACGAAGAAGAAAAATGAGTCAGTATCCAAGCAGTGTCATAGTGGTGCATATCACCGCAGAAGACAAAGTCCTGCGCCGCGATACGGCTGCTTGCCATATCACGAGAGACGGCAAGCAAGTCGGTTGGGCAGAACTTGACAAGAGTGAGAAAATACGCGTGATACATTCGGTATCCGCGATGAACGAGAAACTTATAGATATGTTTGAAGAGTATGGAAATTAAGCTGATAAAGGACGGTGCCCAATACTACCTCACGGTCGGCGAGGTTGATGCGTGGTTAGATACGCTTAGTGCAATGAGACTGGATACAATACTGCACGAAGCGCTGGTTGACGATCTCGTTATCGGGATATGGCCGAACAGTGCAATAGTCAGGATTCTGCGCTACGTTGCAGATGAGTACGGAGGCAAGACAATTGACAACATCATCAAACAGATGGAAGCAAGAATAAAGGAATATGAAGACAAGGCAAGCAAACAAAATCCTCAAGGCCTATAGAGGAGGGAAAACAAATACCATCCCCCTCTACTGGCACAGAAGGGTGTTTCGCGACCTCTTCGGAGATCGCCACGACCACCGGGTGAGAAAAGCTATCAGAATACTGCACTATGAGCACTACCTGGAAGAGTAAGAAAGAGTATGGGGCATGGTATTACCGGGAGCACAAGGAGCAACTTGCCGCCTACCAACGGAAATACAAACGTAGGTGTCATGAGCGAATAGCTGCCTACAACCACGCCTACTACGAAGCACACAAGGAGAAATACAGAGATGTGTACAACCCAGCAATCAGAGCCAGACAAAAAGGTGAAATGGCGGGAGCGGAGCCGTGATGCGCTCAATGCCTATCAGCGGGCGTACAGGGCGAGAGACCCCGAAAAATGGAGGCTCTACCGGCGTGAGTGGTATCAGAAGAACAAGCGCAAGATAGCCCTTCAGCGCATGGTGAGATATTATCAAAAGAAACGACAGAATGATGACGGATGAAGAAAAAAAAGAGTACCGCAAACGGTACCGAGAGACGCACAGGGAACAGATACGGGAGTGTGCCCGGCTGTACCGCAAGCGGCACAGAGACGAGATACGGGAGTATACCCGCAAATATGTTGCAGAGCACCGGGAGTGGTACTTGGCGTATCAAGCCAAGTACCGTCAGGAGCACAAACGCAAATGACTATGACCGCATTTGATTGGATATTACAGATTATAGGTGCAGCACTCATACCCTTTGCGGCATGGGTGATATGTACCGACAGAAATTTAGACAATTAGAGATTATGAACAGAGGACAAACAAAAGAACTGCTGCCCGTCATGCAAGCGTATGCGGACGGCAAAACAATCCAGCACCGGGCCATTGACGGAGGGTATTGGTACGACATCGAAGATGACAGGGATGTAGACTGGGACAGGTACGAGTATCGCGTCAAGCCTAATAATGAGTATTGCCATTTCGAGAGCGCAGATGAGTGCTGGAATGAGATGTCAAAACATAAACCTTTTGGATGGGTTGGCAATAAAAAATCTGGCACTCTGCTGTCTATAAATACTGTCTATGAATCCAATGCTTATTTTGAAATTTGTATTGGCGACAATAAATATCTTTTTAGTGAAGCATTTGAGAAGTTCAGATTCGTAGACGGCACACCATTCGGGGCCGAGAAACAATGAAAGCAAGAAAGATATGTGGACAGAAGAGAAAATAGAAAAGGCAGCAACGAGGTACGCTGACAATGTCGCAGAAGGCAATGACTGCAATGGTGATGAATATTGCTATTCGGATGTCAAGAACGCCTTCCTCGCTGGAGCAAAGTACATAATTAATAACATACAAAAGGAGACAGATAAATGATGGAACTTGGAAATCTGTTCGGATTCGATGGTACAGCCATAGGATTCGGCAAAAATAAAAAAGAAGCGTTGAAATTAGGTGATAGACAGTTTTCGGTCAATACGACCGGCAAGGGGTATCAGTTGTATTTTGGCAAGGAGTTGGCCAAGGAGTTTGAGCCTTACAAGCGAGCCTGCTTGTATAGCAGCAAGATTACCCGCAAACTATTCTTTGTCATGTCGAACGACGAGCGGTGCGTGGAGCTGAAATCCAATAACGACTCCTCCGTGCGCATCTATTCACGCGATATAGCCGTGAGTCTGTACAGCTTCTTCGGCAAAGAGGAAGGAGAACGTCTGATACTGAGCCTCGGCAAGAATATCTCCTGTAATCCGGAGTTCGCGACCTACGAGATTACAGCGGAATAGGCCATGGATTTCTACATACAGAATATACCCGGTGTGGGCTACATCGTCACGGCTATGGAAAACGACAATGACGGATACATCTCCACGCGCTATCTGCGTAATTTCGGAGACCGACAGAGCGATGCCATAGAATTTCGTGACGATTGCCGCAACGAGAAAATCGAATACAAGAGAATCAAACAACTTGCCGATACCTATACTGATACCCCGTACAGGTATCTTGGCAAGGGTAACGTAAGAAAAAAAAATGAAAGTAAAATTCAAGAGACTGAACGAGAATGCGGTGATGCCTAAGAAGGCACACGATGATGATTTCTGCTACGACATGGTAGCAACGAGTTGTGTAGAGATAGCTCCCAACGTCTGGAAGTACGGCACGGGAATAGCTGTGCAGATAGAGCGCACAGAGTTTGCCGATAGGCTGAAGGACGTATGTATCACAGCCCGGTCAAGGTCATCCATCTGTAAGACGGGAATGGTATTGTCGAACGGTGAAGGCACAATCGACTATGGTTACAACGGGGAGATATTCGCAGTATTCTATCACGTCATGCCAGCGATGCCTCGTTACCAAGTTGGAGATAGAGTGCTGCAAATCCACATACAGATAGCACCCAAGATTGAGTTTGAGGAAGTCGATGAACTGACCGCCACCGATAGAGGTACGGGAGGATACGGAAGCACCGGCAAGTAACAGGCAAGTTGAGACTAACCACGGCAGGGGAGCAATCTCCTGCCGGTAACACAAAGAAATCATGATAGGAGTAATAGTGAACGAGAAGAAGGATGTGCTGAAAAGCATCTTCTCAAACGAGCGCCCCCTGATCGGGGACAGAGTCATCATCAAGGACATCTGCTATATCGTGCTCAGCCGCACCTATGACCTTGATGAGGACTGCGTCTATATCCATGTGTCACCAATGATGGGAGGTACGGCAAATGGGTAGCCCGGAGAACATGCAGGTAGAAATCAAGCAAGTGACACCCTGGAGCCGCGCCCTTGATGCGGCAAGGTGGACAGTGAGGAAGAAGCCAACGGGCAAGGAACCGAGCGACAAGTGGATATGGAAGATGCTCAGAGCAGAGCACTCGCCTATACGTCTTGTAGAGTACGACATCAAGATTACGGGCATCCCATATTGGGTAGCCATGCACTTCGTCCGCCACCATGAGGGCGTACAGTGGTTCTGCTCCACGCAGCGCGATGACCGCATCATCCACGACATCAGTCGCGAAAAGATGCCGCAGGACACACCGATAAACGTCATGATGAGCATCAACGCCCAGGCGCTTGTCAATATCAGCCGCAAGCGGATGTGTACCAAGGCGGCGGAAGCGACAAGGGCTGTGTGGCGGTCTGTGATAGCCGAACTTGGCAAGGTAGACCCGATTATGCAGGAGGCTTGCGTTCCCGAATGCGTGTACCGGGGCTACTGCCCGGAGTTGCAGAGCTGCAAGTGGTGCGACACCGAAGCGTACCGGGGGCGCACGAACAGATACAGAGGCATAGAGTGAAGAGAAGGGCGATGGCCGTAGTGGTCACCGCCCTTTTTGCATTTTAAAAAACCGCCTATCCTCGCGGACGGGCGGCCTCCTGATCAAACCTTTTAAAAACCTAAAAATCTGATAACTAATACATACATGAAAAACTTAAAGTTTGCCAAGATAATATGAACGTTTCACTATTTCGCCAATTTCTTCTTCACCAGCCACACGACAACGAACAGCAGCAGCGCTACGGCCGCGATAGCCGCGATTCTCGCGCTCCACTTACCGATGCTGATATATCTTTGCTCCACCTTCGTCAGAGTGCGTTCTACGGGTTTTATGGCGGTCACGCTGTCATGCCGCCATATCGTGTCCGTCTTGGTTCTGAGTACATCCTTGTAGGCCACCTTCGTATTGTACTTGTAGCAGTAGACGGTGTCGTTCCGCAACTGCACCCATACGGAGTCGCGCACCCACACGGAGTCATGTACGGTGGTGGTGTCCGTTTTGGTGACGGTGGTGGTGTGGTATTCGGGCACCGAGACGTACTTGGTCTTGCATGAGGCAAGTATCCCGGCGCCCATGAGCGCGAACATTACCACCACGGCAAGCTGCCACCAGTCAAAATCGTTGTCGTATTTTCTGTATTCTTCCATTCTTTCCAAAGTTGTTTCCCGAGTTGCTTCCTAATTTGCAAATGTCCTTGTCTTTCCTCCGTAGGTCAGTGTACCCCAGCCGATGGCATTGAGACGGTTCACCCACCCCTTGTAAAACGTCATCTGCGAGATATTGTTCCGCACGATGGCGTTGATGAAGGCCAGACGTTCGGCCTTGAGACCCGTAAACAGACTCTTCGCGTCACGGCTGTTGATGGCCGCTATGGTATTCGGCCCGATATTCCCGTCCTGCGTCACACCGACAAGCCGCTGGATGTATTTGGCGGCTCTTCCCGTCCCGCTGCCCCATGCAAAGTCAACGAGCAGATTGGCCACGGACTGGTTCTTGATTTCGTCCGCCCTGCATTTGTCCCAATAGAGGGTCTTGAAAACGTGCATCCACTGCTCATCGGTGATGGCCTTGAGGTCGGCCACCGTCTTGCCCTGCCCGTAGACGGAGCGGAAGGTGGCTATCGTGATGCCTTTATTTGTGGCACCGCCCTTGTCATTCTTGTTATTGCTGTAGCCGCCTTCCCACGCAAGGATAAACGGCTTGAGTATTTCTGCTTTTGCCATAGTCTTATTTCTTTTCCGTTGTCTGTTTCTTTCCTCCGTAGTGGTGCGTACTTCTGCGTTCCCACCGTTCCTTCTCCGCCTCCTTGATGGAGTCCTTCACCTCCTGCTTGGGCATGGAGCCGTTGACTATCTCTTCCGCCATGTGTTCGTCTATCCCGACAGCACGGCTGGCAAACGCCTTGATGATGGCTTGCAGGGACAGCTCGATGCCGTAGGGCTTGAGCATATTGCTGACGATGCTTCCGCCCTCTATGGCGCACACGAGGAGACAGGCCCACATGGCTATGGAGAGCGAGTGCTTGGAGGCCACCTCTATGCAGCTGACCATGAGCACCCAGGCCGAGTAAACCACGAGCTTGCCGAATGTCTCCCTTATTGCCATTGACGCGCTGACGTGTATGCCGAGCTTCAGGGACTTGCGCACACCGAAAGCAAGGTCGGTGATGACCACAAAAAACATCGCTATCAGCCACGGCAGCATCGTGTTGATGCTGTCGTCAAGAAATGCGATGGAGATGGGTGTTGTCACACCGCATACCAAGTGGACTATACTTGATGGTATTCTCATTTTCCGTCTTCATTCTTTACTTATACAAATTGTTTCAAGTCTTCCTTTATCCGACGGGAGGGATACCTCACGGCATCACCTCCTTGGATTAATCAATCTTCATCGAATAAGAAAAGTTTCAACTTTCTGCAAAGTTAAGAAAAATTCCCGACATAGAGGACTATATCGGGAGAAAAATTGCAAAATAAAAAGCGGTAGGATTGATTCCTGCCGCTTACTTGATAAGGTGCTTGACTTCCGTACCGAGCGTTTCCGCTATCTTGGCCAGCGTTTCGATTTTCGGGTTGCCGTTTATGATGCCGCTAAGAGTGCCGCCTGATATTCCCATGCTCTCCGCCACCTTGGTGGATGTGGTGTGTTTCTCCCGCATCACGTCCTTGATTCTCGTGTATTTCTCCATGTTTACAATACTATAATATCATTGCCGTCAAATGCGACTGGTGCAACATCTTGCAATTTCGCAAAGTCTTCGTCAGAGATTTCGTACTCATCGCTGTCTATACATACGATTGAGATATTGTTTTCTTCAATAACCTCTACCAACTCGTTGCTGATTGTGCCGTTAAATGTAATCTTCTTCATAATTCTTACGTTTTAAAAGGTTTGACTTCTTGTTTTCTTTATCTGATGCAAAGGTACGGCTTTTTTCGGTTATAACCAAATATTTTCCCGATTATTTTCGGTTTTAGCCTAATATTTAACATTTGGTTACAAGTAAGGGGGTAAAATATAAGGTGACCGACTTGCAGCCACCTTATATAATATCATAGAGCAATCGCAAAGTACGTCACATACACATCCACGAAGCACCCCACCTCTGC
>CAVGQN010000054.1:21421-22824 GCA_963631395.1 bacterium | reverse complement strand
TTCGTTGCTTATCTTTGTGGCGACTGTCTTGTAGTGTTCAGTCTGTTGTGTCATACGGCGGTAAGATTAAGTTTGGTTATTAGTTCTTTTGCGGCTGGGTTGCTCGCCTTGAGGCGGTCGAGGGCTTCGGCGGCAAGGGCTTTGCGGGGTGTCGGGATGGCCTTGATGGTGTCGGGATGTTGCACGCATCTTACGATGATGTCGCCAATGTCGCATTTGTCTCCGTCGGCTTCCGTGGCATAATTGTCGAGCAGATAGGTCGAGACGGCCACCCTGTCGTAGTTGAGTGCCTTGGCCTGTTCCCGCCACTTGGCCACTCCGTCCTTGTCAGGATAGAGCACCACCCGGCGATGTTGGGCGAAGATGTCGGCAAACCGCTCACGGGTAATCATGCTCATGCCGCCTGATGCAAGCCATATATTTTTGTCTTGGTTGCCGTAGTAGATGGCTGCAAGGATGGCCGTCTTCTCGCTTTCCACGACGTTCACCTGGGCTTCGGGGTGGCGATTGAGAAGGTGGAAGCCGAAGCCTATCACCTTAACCTCCTTGCCTTCCGTACTGATGACGGGCTTTGCGCCGCCGGCGAAGTACTTGTGGGCAAAGGTAAAGTTCCAATCAGCGAGCCTGTCACGGTGCCCGTCTTCCCTATACTTCATCATCTTGGCCGTGTGTACCTGCCCTTGGGTATCGACTTCCCAGAAGATGGCATAACCGTCAGTGTGGCCGACGCAATATTCCCACAACGTGTGTTCGATGCGGTTGCGCTGGGCTTCATCCCAGGGCAATGAGCGGAACCAGTTGCAAAGGGTGTCTTCCGACGTGGCCTTCATCGTCTCCGCCACCAGCTCACGGGGGATGGTGAGCATCGGGAGCGCAACGGGCTCCACACGCTTAACCGGTGCCAATGGGCGATAGGTTGCGCCTGTGTTGCTTGTGTCGATGCCGTAGCGGTTGGCCAGCCACAAGAGCGCGTCAGTGTAGGTCATGCCTCCGCCATAGTTCTTCAAGAATTCGATGCTGTCGCCCTTTGCACCACATGACCAGCAGTAGTAGATGTTCTGGCCGGGAAGCACCACGAACGAGCCGCAATGCTTGTCACCGTGGAACGGGCAGAGACCCTCCAGGCGTGCGCCGCGCTTGTGCAAGTCAACGAAAGCACCAACCACGTCAACGATGTTGGCCGCCTCCTTGATGCGCCGCTCTGTGAATTCGTCTATCCGCATTGTATTGTTTATTTTTTTCATCAACTGCTAACGGGATGCCAGCAATGGTAAATTTAATTATCTGATGAGTAATTACGCGCGCGAGCCGAGGGTGTGTCGGCGTGCTGTCCCTTGTACCACCGCGCCCCTTTCCCCGGGGCGCAGGGACATGGGACAACTCGCCGCTCCTCGGCAGGTGGG
>CAVGQN010000054.1:19129-21090 GCA_963631395.1 bacterium | reverse complement strand
AGGGCAGCCAATGGTGACTCTTCGATAACGCCAACAGCATACACCTTTTCGGCCTGTCCGTCTTCGGTGATAGAGAACGTCCAGTCGTCGAGGTCTTTTCCGCGTGCGTCCATCTGTGACACCGTGAACGAGATGCGCCCTGATGCCTTGTCCTTGGTCTTCTTAACCACGAGGCTGTCACTTACCTTGTTGCCCAATTCGGTGCCCAAGTGACCGCGCATCTTGCTTTCGTCGTCGTTGCTTGGCCGTGGGTTCATATGCAACGTGTTCCAGATGCAACAATGGCTTTCCGTGGCCTTGCTCATAAGCCTGTTTACAATTTCGGACGACTCTTGTAGGTCATTGAAATTGTTTATCATGTCACGGATGCCGTCAATCATGACCAGGTCGTAGTGCTTGTTTTCGAGTGCCCAAAGCAGGGCGTTGAAGCGTTCGTCGGCGATGTTGCCGTCAATAATATCCATCTGGCGGAGCCAAAGGGTATCGAGCCTGTCGCAATGCTCATACACGGGCAGGTCGGCATACCACTTGGCAGCTTTAATTACACGACTTGTGTTCTCGCGCTCCTGCTCGGTGTCGGCGTAGAGGATGTTGGGCATGTGTCCCAACATTTCCACCGTCCTTGCCACCATGCGCAAACCGGGCAACTTGCTCAGGATGCGGGAGCCTTCGGGGATGACATAGTGCTTAACGCCTTGCTCGTCGGTGGTCAGCTCGCCGGACAGACATGTACCGATGATCTGCGACACCAACCATGACTTACCGTTCTTTTTTTGGCCGCTGATAGCCTGTATGCCACCCAATGGGGAAAAGCCGTCGCCGTTGTATTCAAGCAGGTAAGGGGGTAGACGATATTCTGTTGTATCGTCAAACCAATACCGGCTGAAGCGTGCGGCCTTCTCGTCTTCCAGTGGCGCAGGTTCGGGCAACAGTGTGTGTTCGTCAATGCTCATAGTTTCGTCTTAGAGAGGATTAGAACGGCAGGTCTTTGGGCTTATTGGCGGCCTGCGCTGTCTCTGTCTGTTGTGCTTCGGCGGCCTTATCGCTGACGACCTCACGCACGTCGCGCACCCTGATGTTGTTGTACCAACGGCCGTTGTACTCGTTAGCGTCAATCACAAAATAGACCTTCATGTGCTTTCCCTTCTTCACATTGAAGCGTTCGATGTCACCACGCCCATTGTCGAAGATGTCGAACACCATGCGATGGGGGTATCGTTCTATGGTCTCAATGACGTATGTGGCAGCCTTCCAGGGCTGACCTAATGAGTTAGTGCCTTCTCTAACGGGCAGCTCGGCAATAATAATTCCTTCTATTTCCATGCTTTTGTATGTTTGATGGTTTGTTAAATTGCACTACCGATGATGATGGCGGCAGCCATAAGGATGGGTGCCACGATGCCGTAGACGATAAACTCCTTCTTGGTGTAGCCTTCGGCCTTGATGTCGTTCATAAGTTCTTTCATCTTCTTGTGTCTTAGTTGTTAATCACTTGGTTGAGTTCTCTTGTGGCCACCATGCGGCGGATTTTGTGTAGAGGGTACATCCATCGGATGCCTCTCGACTTGCGCCCTGTGACCTCGTCTGTCAGTTCGAGTCGTTCTCTTGGCAACTTATCTCCGTGGGAGCGAAGCCAACCCATTGTAAACATGGGCATATCTTCGCATAGACCGATGTCCGTCACCCACTCCTCCTTGTAGACCTCAAGGGCTTCCCTGACCGCCTTGCTAACCGCTTCGGCTATCTCAAGACGTGTAAGTTTGTCGAGGCTCATGCGCGTGTGATGGTCAGTGATAGGCCGTCGGCCTTGTAGGTCAAGTCGAGATTGTCTGTCTTGCGCAACTGATAGATGCAAGTCTTCGCACTCAGAAAAGGCTTCACGTCGCGGAACTCGAAGGTTGCCGTCTGACCGGGCTGGAGCGCGCGGAGAAACTCTCGCTTCATCTTGTCGATTTTCATAA
>CAVGQN010000054.1:0-18666 GCA_963631395.1 bacterium | reverse complement strand
CAGGAACAAGAACACTACACCATCGAAGCCAGTACCGCATCCCTCCTCCAACAAGTTGCCAACCAACTGGCAGAGATAGGCGAGATGCGTGCCTCACTTCGCGAAGCCTACGAACGTCTGGCAGTGGCCACGGAAGAGATGAAGCGTTCACGCGCCGACTTCGAGCGGGCAGCCAACCGCCTCGAAGTCTTCGCCTCACACTATGGCAGTGGCGACATCAACATCGCCGCGGAGCCGGAGCCGCATGCCGGAAAATATCAAAAAGCGAACGAATAACCGCCCGCCAATTTCGCCAAATGTTTCCCCACCGCCAACGGACGATGGCCGGAAACACCACTATCTACACAATAACCCTTGTTTTTCCACGTTGACCCCAAGCGGATCACGATGGAAAACAAGGGGAACTGTAGTATTTACTGCGGTTCCCTTTGTTTATTGGGGCACAGAAGGTTCGGCGGAAAACGCCAAGTGTGCAATCTGCTGCATTTTGGCGCAATTCGATCCAAATGGTTTAACCAAATGTTTACCCAGCCTTGCGAGGTGGGTAAACAATCTATTAACATTTAACCCAACACTATGACAACGACCATTATTTTAGACCATCGTGGACGAATGAAGCCAGGGCAGGAAGGCCCCGTGGAAATTCGTATCACGCACGAAAGAAAATCGTACTACATCGCCACGGGCGTGAAGGTCAGACGCTCGGAATTTAAAAACGGGGAGATAACCGGGCGATATGACTGCGTGGAACTCAACGCCCTCGTCAGGGCGATAGAAAAGAGGACAGTGGCGGCGTTCGCCCAGATGCTTACCGAAGGAAAGACGATAGACGGCCTTAGCCTGCGCCGGGTGGTGTATGCGGCTGCTCCATCATCGCCCATGGGCGACGACCGCTGCATGTTCGATTGGTTTGAGACACAAATTGAACTGATGACGCTGAAGCCGGGAACCAAGAAACATTATATCACCTTGCTTGTAAGACTGCGAGAATATGGCAAGTTAATGGCGTGGGGCGACTTATCGGCAGAGGCGGTCGTCAACTTCGATGGATGGCTGCACCGTCTGCCTGTGCTGGTCTCTGACAATCAACGATTGGTAGGCAGTGAGGAACGACGCATCTCTGATGCAAGCGTATATACTTACCATAAGTGCTTGAAGGCTCTGCTTAACCGGGCTGTGTTGTTCGATAAGATAGCACGCAACCCTTACGACAAGTTACGCGGAAGGTTCAGCCGGGGCAAGGATGACACCGTGGTCTACCTGACGAATGAAGAGGCAAAGGCCGTCGAAGCCTTGCACCCATTGGCCGGTTCCCAGATGGATGCCGCACGCGACCTATTCGTGTTCCAGATGCACACCGGGCTGTCGTATGCCGACACGCAGGCTTTCGATTTTACGCAATATCAGCAGGTGGGCGGCCGTTGGGTTAACATAGGCCACCGAGAGAAAAATGACATACAATATATCACCGTGTTGTCGGAAGAGTGCCTGAGGATAATCGCCAAGCGGAACATGACGTTGCCCAAACTTGACAACGCCGATTATAACCATTGTCTGAAGGCTCTCGGGATGGCTGCTGGAATTGCGAAGCCTTTGCACTCGCACATGGCTCGGCACACCTTCGCCACACACATGCTGGCGAGCGGCGCAAAGATTGAAAACGTGTCGAAAATGTTGGGACACACGAACATCAAGCAGACGCAACGTTATGCGAAGGTGTTGCCGGAGTCAGTGATAAACGACTTCGAAAACGCCGAAAAACAAAAACGACGCTAACCTCGCGGCCAGCGTCGCCAAACAAAACCATTATCACAAGCATTTATAGGACTTCTTGTTCATCGCTTTTAATTTCGCGCGCATGGCGGCAATTTCGTCGTCTGACGGAAGGTCGTCAGCCTCCGGCGTTTCGTCGTCCCACGGGAAACGTATAAGGTCTGTAACGGTGTTGATGCCCGCTTTCTTTGTGTCGAGCATGCCATTGTGGAGAAGCCAAAAGGTCTGCCACCTGATCTGCTCCCATGATGTGCGCAAACGGTGCCTGTAACCGCTGATGATGCGGCGTGTCTCCCAGAGCGGAAGCCTGAAAAGGAAGGTGTCGCGCGATATTCCTATTTCGCCGACGACAAGCTCGTAGATGTCGGCGGCGCTGGTTAGTTTTTTCCGTCGCCTCCTGTGTCTTCTGCGGCTTCGTCGGTCTTCGGTACGGCATAAAATTCGCCGATGAGGTTGCAACAAGCTACGGTTGCATCGACTATCTCCTGCGGTTTTGCCTTATAGAGGATGTCGGTGTCGCGAATGGGTGCCTCCTTGTCAACAGACTGGTAATAGGCGGTCATGGCGGCGAGGATGAGATAGGTGATGTCGGATGGTGACGGGTGCTGAAAATCGACTTGTTCGAGGTTCTTGCCGGTATAGTTGGCAAAGGCGATGATGGTGCCCCAGCACATGCCGACGGTGACACTCTTGCCGCACAATTTTACTTTTTGGGTAATCATAGTTTCGAGATTTTAAAAGAAATGGGCGCGCCGATGAGCGACGCACCCACAACAACTTATAATCTATATCAATGGCTGGCCTATGCAGTAGTGGCTTTCTTCAGCTCGCCGTTGCCCTGCGCCTGAATGGTGTAGGTGGTGTTCTGGCGGTTCTGAGCCTGAATGGAGATGTCGTTGACGAACGCCTTGCCTTTGTACTGCACGGCCGAGGCACCCGTCTCGCGGTTCTTTGAGCCGCTGGTCTGAACGAACTCAATATCAACCTCTTGCTGCGAGAGAATGAGGTCGAGAGCATCGACACCGTTTATTCCGGTTGCGTCCTCGTCAACGGAGTAGAGAGCGTCGGCTGAGAGATCCCAGGCCATACCTGTAATCTCCTGCTCCTGCCAAGAATTGGTGGAGTCCTTGGTGCTGCTGTCCTCCAGAGTGGCGGACACATGCACGGTGCATGACGTAGAAAAGGCGAGATACTTTCCGCCAACGCTGATGCGCAGATTTTGTCCTTTTATAACTGACATAATTTTTTATTTTTCGGTTACACAAACATAAGTCAGGTCAATCCAAAAGCAGGGCGACGACGCATCATACGAGATGCCGGATGCCGACATCGTGTATGAGACGATGTCGTCGTCGTCTGCCAGGGATGACTCCAGGCAGAGGCGCACCCTATTGGCGAGGTCGTGCAGCTGCTCGTTGTCCTTGCCGGTGACGCGCACCACGACTGTCTCCTCGTCCTCGCCTCCCTCAATGGCGAAGTCTTTGGAGTAGCCGGAGTTGCGCAAGCCAGCATACATGACGCTGACAATGGGGTCGGGCACGTTGTCCTCGTCCTCGCTCGTCGGCACGTAGTTGCCGAACAAGCGGTCGCCGATTGTCTGCATGATTTGCGAGTCGCCACTGATGGCCTCGATAAAGATGCTGTCTGCCTGTATCATATATATAGTGTAATCAGGTTAATGAATTTTGTTTAGCACGGATTGAAGGGGCGGCGGGGCTATCGTCTCCCGCCAATCCCCTTCCGAAACTATGAGTTTATCCGTTAGGCTTCGGCCACCTTGTAGAGCGCGAAGGCCGTGGTGGTGGTGTTCTTCTTGCCGTTGGTGGTAGTCTTCACAGACAAGTCAGTGATAGACCATTCAGTGTTGATGGTGACGAGCGTCAGATTGCTCTTAGCCTTGGTCACCGGGTCGATGGTCAGGCGCACCTGGCCGTGCTGCTGTACGGCCAAGTAGGGGAACAGACCGATGCCGATGTAGCTGTCAGCGGTTGACTCCAAGGCCGTGCCACCGGCGTTGAGAGTGGTGTCGATGTAGTGGCTGACCACATAGTCGTAGCCGGCGAGCTTGCCGTTTTCGATTACGAAACCGCCCTGGCCGTCAGCCTTAGGAGTAGCCTTGAGCGTTGCCTCGGTCTTAGCGTCGATGACGAGAGCGACCTTAGACACGTCATAGCCATTGTCAGCAAACTTGGCGACAGCTTGCAGGATGCTCTTGTAAGCACCCGTGCCGATGGTGATGGTGCCGGCAGAAGTGGCTCCGCTGAAGGGGCCCTTTACGCCCGTCCAGGCTGCCTGTGAGTAGACCTTCTCGGCGAGGTACTTGGCCTGTGCCTTGGTAATCTTCTGCTGAACAAAAGACATAAGGTCGAAGGCGGCGTTGTCAATGGCAGTGTTAGACACTGAGATTGACAGACCAACACGTGAAGACACGGGACGAATGTTGTCGAAGTGCAGGGTCTGGTCGGTCAGCTCGACGGTCTCGCCAACCTCCTCCATAGCTGCATCATCGATGCTGACAGGCCACACCTCGTTGCCAGTCACGCCGGTAACGATGTTAAGACCTGCGGGCAGACCGAGGCCTTCGTTGAGTGTGGGGATGAGGTCGTTAATCTTCAGATTGATGGCTCCTGATGCGGTCACGTCGCCGTCAGTGCCAGTGCCGAGGACAATCTCACGGCTGCAACCTGACTTGCGGCCGTTCTGAAGTACCTCACGCAACTGCTGACCGCTGGTCTTCTTCTCGGCGTTAGCGGCTGCCTCACGTGCGGCCACCTCGCTCTGATAGAGGATGCCATACTCGCGGCTAACCACGTCGGCTTCCTTCTTCAGCTTCTCAAACTCACGGTTGAGTTTGGCTTGCTCGGCCTTCTCCTCATCCTTCAACTCGCGCTTGGCGAGTGTCTCGTCGATGACCTGCATCTTGTCCTGCAAGTCACTCATCAAGTCATTGATTTCGCGACGGCGAACCATCGCGTCTGCGGAATTTTTAAACTTT
Organism: bacterium; assembly: GCA_963631395.1. Classification (GTDB taxonomy): domain Bacteria; phylum Bacteroidota; class Bacteroidia; order Bacteroidales; family UBA3663; genus Liminaster. The sequence goes on along the minus strand of CAVGQN010000054.1, from coordinate 13,898 downwards.
CCCATTTCCTTTAACAGTTAAAAAAAATTAGTAAATAAATTCGTTGTCTATGTCTCGTTGGCGAAGGCGTGCCTTTGCAGCGGCCACCTCGCGCTGGCGTGCAAGTTGCTTCTGCTCTTCTGCCTTGCGTGCGGCGTATTCCGGCGTGGCTTCGCGCAACTCATCCACATTGACGGTAGTCTGTTTGTAAGCCGGATCCATCGCGATGGTCAATGCGCTGATGCACTCAAAGGCAGTGTGGGTGACGGTGACGATGCTCTTGCCGTCGGCTTGCTTGGTCTCCGCCACCTCGTAGTCCTTCGGCCAAAACTCGAACGAGCAACCGCTATACACACCGGCGCGCACAAGCTCAAGACACCTGTCGCCGATGTCGCACTTTGGGGCTTCAAACTCAAAATGCACGCCCTTGTCATCAACGGAAATCGTCATGTTCCCCGTTCCCTTGTTCCAACGTGCAAGGGAGTTGTCGCGGTTGTGCAACAGGTTCATCTTGATGTCCTGCGTTTTCAAAAACTCCATCGTGGCTGCTGACGGGGCGATTATCTCGCGATAGATGTTGCCGGCGTAGTCCTCCACGTCGAACGGCTGATTGAAGACAATGGCCGTGCCTTGGATGACGCGGCTCTCCTCGCCCTCATTCGCGGCCTCGCGAATGGAAAAGGAAGCAGGCGTTGTGCGCACTTCCATTTTTCTTTGTTCTTTCGGCATTTGTTTGATTTTTTATTTATCCTACCATTCGGCAACATGGTAGGTAGGGTTTACTATTCATTGATGATGGCCTGAGCGTTGAATTGAATGGTGTTCAGCTGCTTGTCAGCATGGAACGTCTCGGGCAATATCTGGTAGGTCTGCCCTTCGTAGACGATGCGACATCGCATGGTGATGATGTCCGACCACCGAATGCGCACCATGACAAGGCCGTACACGTCGATGGCTCCGGCGTTCATTGTCCGCATGCCCTTCGCCCAGTCAACGGCCGCCCAAACGGTTGCCACGAACTTGTAGGTCTGCCCGGATGAGCCTCGGCCATACTTGCCGACAGTCACCGCTTCGGGAGCCAGGATAGTGATGCGCTTGCGCATCATGCCAGTTGAATATGCCATTAATCTACAAGTTTTATGTACGGTTTAATCAGTAGGTCGAAGGTGTAGGGCACGGTGTAGAGCGACTGCGCACTGACGGGGCTTCGCTGCTGGTAGCTGTTATCGACGAGCATGAGCGTTGCCTGCATGATGGTTGCCGGCATTGTCTTCGTCACCTCACCGCTTTCGGTGGTGGTGTCTTCGCCGTACTTCTCCATCATCTCGTCGAAGGTACGATTGCAGAGGTTGAGCACCGTCTGTTCGGCGGCGTTGGCATAGAGCGTCAGCAGGTCGTCTTCGCCGTCATAGTCGATGCGGCTGTGTGCCTTGATGTAGTCGAGTGTTAGCCATTTCATTGATTACCTCCTTCCTGTGGTTTGTTTGCGGTGGGGGTCGGTTCCGTAGATTGCGAGCGCAACTTTTCGCTTCCCAACTCGGCCAGGTTGGTCGAGAGGTAGTTGATGTCTCCACCGTCTACCGATGGCATATCGTATTGTGCTCGTATCTCGTTCACGGTGTAAGCACCCGTCTCCAGATGCGTCTTGTCGAGGTTAGCTTGTGCGGCAGGATCGAGACGGCGAAGGGCTGCCTCACACACATGTATGCGGCGAGTGCCGAAATCGTCGGGGCCCAAAAGTTTGGAATTGAACTCGTCCTCGTACTCGCGAATGGTCGGTGCGATTTTTCGGAGCAGGAACTCTTGCGTGGCGGCCTCCGGGGTCTTATACGACGAGTTGCTGTAGTCCATGAGCAGGGCGTTCGGGACACCGAGAAGGCGGCCAATGTCCGACACTTGCCATTGGCGCGTCTCCAACAGTTTCAACTCTGCGGCAGTCTGGCTGATAACCTTCACGTCGGCAAGGTTGTCGGCAAAGATAGCGTCCTTCGACATCCAGTCGTCGCCGAGGCGATCGGTCAGACGTTTCATCTCCTGGCGGTCGGCACGTCCCTGCGAGAGGCCGTAGGTGATGGAGTCAGGGGCTTTTTCACTGACAAGTATCTTTTGCTTGCCGCCTTTAGCCATGTCGCGTAGCGATTGCATGTCAGCCGTGGCCGATATTTGCAACGTGCGCAGGGCATAGGTGAGGGTTGGGATGCCAGTGAAGCTGTCCTCGTGCAAGAAGACGTTGCGAAAGTGCAACACGTTTTCGGATGGGACATCCACTTGAAACTTGATGCCTCCAGGCCGGCGCATGGTGAGGGCGTAGGTGTCGTTGAGCGAGTTGTAACTGCCAGACGACGCAAGCCACAAGGCGGAGATGTCGCCGGAAGAGTCTCGTTCGATATAGACGTAGGCGTTGCCGTCGTATATCTTCTTGTACTCGATTTGCTCGAGTAGCATGCTTGCCGTCATCAACGGGTTGGGGCGTACCTGCAACAGATAGTTGAGCTTGCCGTTAATGCCATAACGGTCTTCTGCAAAATTGCCGCCAACCTTGGAGCGGCGGTGGTATTGCACCACCATCTGTCCCATGGTCTGCATGATGAGCGACACGCCACGGTGCCAGGCAGGGACGAGCAGGGAGTTTTGTCCCCGCACGCTCTGAATGTGCTCCGTCCAGTCGCCGCCGGTCTCCTTTGCGCCGCTGTCGGATGTCGAGGCGGGGACGGCTCCTGTGCCGTCACCCTCCCGACGAAAAATGCCACGTCCGAAAAGATTGAAAAAATTATCCATAAATCTTTATTCTTCTGTTAGTCGGCCAAACAGGGGGTGTAGGTTTACTGACTGTTAATAGACCATCGTCTCGGCCTTCACTTCCTGGTCAGTGACAAGACGGACACTTGAGACAATGTGTTGTCTTGGGTTGACATAGACAAGTGGGCCACTGCCCTTCCAGGTGAAGGAACCCTGCAAGAGGTTGCCACGGGTTGCGGTTATCTTGCACTGGGTACAGATGGCTGCGCCGGTGAGCGAGTCGGCGGGATTGTCGCGCATCGCGAACGTCAGACAGACTGTCTTGCCCACCGTCTCAAGCAATGAGCGCACGGTGGTGTCGGCTGCGACAAGGTGGGTGGTGCTTATCGACCATGACTTGCGGTCGGCGATGTAGGTCACATAGTCGCCGTCAGTCGGCGAAGCGGTCTCGATGGTGTCGGAGTTAACCGTGACGCTGCATGATTTGGAGCTGGCGAGGGCGACGCCGTCAGCCATTATTATCAAGTCGTTGCCTTGCTTCATGTTGTTGATGATTTTTTGAATGTGAATTGATAAACACTATTGTCTTCGTCGATGAGTGTCTTGGCGGTGCAAGTGGCCTCATTAATGGTGATTGTGCCGTCGAACAGGTCGTCGCACGTTACCCTTATGGTGCGAACTGAAGTGACGTAGATCTCGGCGTTGCTCAACACGAACGAGAAGTCGAAGTAGTCGAATAGTGATTCGTTGAAATTCTCTGTCAGATATTTCCGCTTGCCGCTCATTGTCATGGTGAGGATTTCCAGGATGTCGTCTGACTGAATGTTGATGGTGGCCTCGAGCTTGATGGTGACAATCTCGTCATCGTCGGCCACGGCCTGCGCCTCGATAAACTTAACCTCCTGGGTGTCGTCTCGCCAGTTGTGCTGCGCATCGACACCGAAATATAAGCGGTTGTTATACAGGTAGCGTGCGAGCATCAAGTCGAGGCCGCTATGGATGGTAGCGCGGAGCGAACGGCGAACCTCGTTGTAATATATGGCCATGCGATTGAGCAGATGGCGTTCGGGGCGTTCTTCGTTGGTGCCGTCAATGTTGATGTAGCCAAACTTTTGCACCTCTTCGCCCGTGCTGGGGTTGAGGATGAAGCAAGGCAGGGTGCTGTTGTTGTTGTTCGTACCGACAGATAGGCTGATAACCTTGGTGTCGGAAAAGCCGTTGGTCGTCAGTTCTCTGCGGTAGGTGTTCGATGAGCTGCTTCCGGCGGCAATGTTCTTTTGCTCCAGATATTCAACTACAAGGTCATAGATGATGTGGGTGTAGCAATGGTGGTTGCCCCACGTTTTTTGGGGGTTTGTGATACATCTGTCGTAGATAACAAACTGCACGGTGCCCGTCATGCCGCTTACGGGAATAAAGTAGCCGTCGGTGGTGTCAAGACGCATGTCAGACGTGTAGTTGGTCTGGCTTTCTTCTTCGTCGAAGTAAACACCGAACGTGGTCTCTTCGTCTACCCATTTTGAACTCTCTCGGCTCCAATACTTTCCGCAACAGATGACGGCAATAGATAGTGATTTTAGTAGAGATTTATCCAAGAAGACATCATTATAATCCGGGTCTGTGAAGTATGTTGACCCTGCATTAAACAGATTGAGAATAGAGAAAGAGAAGCGCAGGTAGCCTGATGCCATATTGATGGGGCTGACGCTACTGAATGTGACGATGGGGCGGCAGCCGACGCTTGACGTGTCAGGTACAAGGCCTTCGTTTTGGTACTGCGTGTTAAAGTAAATACCATCCTTCAGTGTGATGATGTCAGTATCACTCAACAAGTTATAGAAGCGCACGGGAAATGCACCCGTGAACAGATGGCTCTTCGCGTCACTCTCCGTGTAGGAATAGGGGTCGGGGTTGTAGCCATGTAGGACGGTACGCGATATGAAGTCCGCGTAGTTGGACGTGCCGATATAGGTGGCAGTGTGCCAGTTGTATTCGTAGTATTTATACGCGACCTCTGACGTGTCGACGGGCGTGTGCTCCTGGACGTAGAGTTTGTGGTCTCCATACGTGTCGAAGATGGTCGGCTCGTCCGATGTCGTCTCGACGCTTGGGATGCCGAACGACGTGTCGAGAGACGGAAGACTCAACGTTACCTTAACCACTTTTGCACCCTGGCTGTAGGCGGTGGTGTTGCTTGCGCCGCGGAAGTCTACCACGTCGAGCAGGTTGTTGGTGGTCAGGCCTCTGCTTATGGTGGTGCTGCGGATGACGGAATTGCCATCGTCATACCGGGAGTAGAGCAGCGTGTTTCCGTTCTCACGGAGCGACACGCCGAGGAACTGGCAGACGGCCTCGATGCAGTCCTTGAACGAATTGCCGACATTGACCTTGGTCGTCGAGCCTTCGTTGTTCACCTCCTCCTTGTCGATAAACGTGCTGAAGTCGAGGGTGTAGCTGAGCATCGACTGGGGATTGGGCATATCAGACACCACGACTGACTTGATGTCGTAGATAGATGAGTCGCCCTTGCTCATGACACTGACCGCATCGCTCATAAGCTGCGACAACTTGTAGGTCTTGCCTACATAGGTGGTCGGCGCACTGATATACTCCAAGGCAGCAAGAAGCGAAATGACCTGAAACTCTATCTTGTTCTTGTGGTTGTCCCAAGGCTGCGAATAACCTTGTGCGGCCAGGAAGCCCTGCCAGCACACGGTGTCGCCCAGCATAAGGCGCACGGGCTTCTCGGTGTTGTTGACCGGCATCATCTCTTCGAGCAGCTTGCCGCCCGTGGTGTCGATGACGCGAAGGTAGCCGGTCTGCGTGCGGACGGGAGTGAAGATGTCGGTGTCGTCGTCCTCCTGGGTGACAAATGGCTCTGATGCACCGGTGAGCGTCACCACGTCGCCCGCGTAGTCCCACTCGTACACGTTTACGGTGTACGCGTTCTTGTCACGCGACATAAAGGGGATGGTATAGTGTATATTCCAAGTCATATTATTTGTTCTTACTAAAAACGAGTTCGCCGTAACCTCTGCGCTTGCCGTAGTTGTTAAGGCCGAGGTATATCTTCTCCGTGTCGACGTAAGGCTGGGCAGAGACACTACCTTGCGATGCTTCGTCTAACTGGCTGGCAAGGTTGCCTTGCTGGGCACGGTTGAGGATGAGCTCGCCGGAGTTGACGAGAGCCGGCACGCGGTCGCCGGAGAATGAGTTGCCGGGGATTCGGAAGCCGCCAGCCGCACGGACAACGCCGCCGTGGGCGAATGGGATGAAGTTGGCGGCGGAGTTGACTGCAAGGGCTGATGTCAGTGTGAGCATCGCTCCCGTGTTGGCAAGCAACGCCGACGTGTTGCCCGTCATGACGGCGTTTGTGGCGGTCGAGGTGGTGGTATTGAAGATTGAGATGATGCTTTGCACGCCTTGTATCACTTGCATCAATCCTTGTGCGGCGTTGATAACCTTCGAGACACCGCTGGGCAGTTGTATGTCCATTGACTGAAGGCCGGAAGACACCGACTGCATGCCGCTGAGTAGTTTCTCGGTTTTCTCTTGCAGTCCTGGGGCTTCTTCCTCATCTTGCTCCTCGAGCTTCCCGTTCTTGCCGATGCTCTTCAGGCCATTCACGCCTTGGGTGCCGTTGAGCTGACTGAGAGCGTAATTAAAGGCGTTGGTGACGGCTTCGGGGTCACTGCCCGTGAGGATTTTCTTCCACAGGCTTTCCGCATCGAAGTCCTCGAGCTCCACACCATTCTCCATGCACTCCTTGAGCAGGTCGCCGAAGGTCTGTGCATCGCGTAGCTTTTCCGTCAGTGCGTCATAAAGCGTGGTGCCAATGCCGGCCTCCTTGATGCGTGATTGCAGGTCGCTGATAAAGCTGTCGATGTTGTTCTGCGTGAGTGCGCTGAAGTCCTTGGGCGTTTCGATGTTGAGTTCTACCGTCTTGCCCTGGGCTTCATCCTTCAGCCGCTTAATCTCGGCGTTGCGCGTCTGCAACTCGCTAATCTCCGTCTTGATGGCTGCCCGCCGCTCATCGGTGGCCTTGATGTATTCCTGCGTCAGGGCATTGATCTTCTCGTTGTTGAGCTGTTCCTCCGTCTTTTCGGTGGGCGTTGTGGTGGTGTGGCCGCCAGTAGTGCGGACGGGCGTGCTCGTGACGGGATGGTAGGGTGAGCCGAGGCCGTTGAGATAGGCTTGTGCGTCAGCCGATGCGCCTGCGGCCTTGTCGAACAGGTCGCCGTAATATTTCACGTCGTCATTGTAGGGCGACATGTAAGCGGCGTGTCTGGCACGGGCTTCGTCTTGGCGGATTTTGTTGAGTTTCGCCGCTCCCGAAGCGGTAAGCGTGTACCTTCGATAAGTTCCAATGTTCTCCTTAGTGTAGTCTTCATCTGACAGGCCAGCACGGAAAAGGGATAATATGTCTTCGTTTGACGTGTACTTGTCACCGGCCTTGGCCTTGTGATAATAGACACCGGTAGCAACACTGCGGTTTCGTCCGGCTTGCGCCTTCTTTTTAAGTGCATCTTGGTAAAGCTCGCTGTAGGCGTTGGCTTCGGCGATGCTCTTCAGTGCGGCGATAACCTTTGGAGCTTGATTGACAAAGGTGCGCTGCGCGTCGTTGACGCTTCCGACGGCCAGACCCATCGCCGAGAATGCCGACTGGTTCTTTTCAATCCAGTTGGTTTGTTGTGCCGTGGTCTTCAGGGCTTTCCACTCGGCCTGCAAACGCTCAAAGTTAGCGATGACGGATGCGGTTGAATTGCTGACACGGGTGTTGGCGTTGGCGTTGCGTGCGGCGGCTGATTGTGCGGCGTTGCCTTGTGCGTCGAGTTGCTTGGCGTTGGCCTTAGCCGCTGTGCCGCTGGTATTAAAGGCATCGCCCAGACCTTCGACAGCTATCGACAAGGCTGCGATAATGCCGCCAATGACCGAAGCAACCTCCAGTGCACGGATAGCCCATGTAAGGGCTTTGGTTGCGACGGTTGCGGCGGTGGTGCCAGCGGTCAAGAAGGTGAGACGGGTGGATAGGCCGCTGACGATGGATGCGGCCAGGCGGTTGTTGACGTTGGCCACGGCGGTGATTGCTGTCCATGACGACATAGCCTTGGTGACGCTGACCACCGCGATGGCTACTTGCGACACGCCCATGACCATCATGCCGATTTGAGAGAAGCCCTGCATGAGGGGTGCCCACTTGGCGAAGACGCTGCCTACCTGCTCCTTCATGTCGCCGAAAGCGTTGCTCATCTGTTTGGCCTTGCCCGCGTCGGTCTTGGCCATCTCAGCGTTCATCTCGCCGACGTTCTGTGTGATGACTTCGGCGATGGTGGCGGCGCGCTCGGCTTCCGTGCCAGTCTCGATGATCTTCTTCTGCGTCTCGTCGAAGGTGATACCGACACGCTTCAGCGCGGATGCTTGTCCCTGCATCGCCTTACCGACAAGGTTGCCGATGCTGACCATCTCTTCGCTGGTGACGTTCAGTCCCTGGCGTTGCACGGCCAGGTTGTTCATCGCCGGGAGTAGCTTCTCGATCGAGGCTTTTTCGTTGAGGAAGGTGGCCACTTGCTGAGCACCGGCCAACTGCACCTCGTCGCCAATGACACCGGCCTGCTGTTGTGCGCTGGCCAGTCGCTTGATGCTGTCTATCTCTTCCTCGGTGGCGTTCATTCGTTGGCGCATGACGGTCTCGAGCTTCAGCTCGGCTTGCTCCTGAATGTCGAAAGCCCCAACCGCATCTTCGATGGAACTGGTCAGCGTCTCCAAACCTTCGTAGGCTCCTTGCACCGACATCGACAGGGCTCCCATGGTCTGAACAAACTTGGAGCCTCCGTCGTTGCCGAGCGAGTCCTCAATGTCTTTCAGTTCGCTCTTGGTCTCCTTGATGCGGTCGCGCAGTTGGTCGAGCGATGCGGTGAGCGTCTTGCCAAAGGGTGATGATTTCTCTTCGTTGGTCAGGTGGCGATATTGCATCGACAGCTCCGTAAAGGCCTTGGTCATCTCGCCCAGCTTGCCCCTTGACGTACCTGCTGATGCGCCCATCTTGCCGAGAGCTTGCACATATTGCAGCGTCTCCTTCTCGACGACTTCGAGGGTGCCGCCTACCTTGCGACACCCTTCAATATATCGGGTAAGGCCGTTGGAGGCCTTGTTCAACTTAGCGTCATACTCCTGGGAGTCGACTTTCAATCTTAGGATATTCTCTGCCATGTGCTATGATTTCTTTGTGTTCAGCATGCGCATCAATTCGTTGTCGATGAGTGAGGCCAGGTTGTCGGCTGCCTGCTGTAGAGCCGGGAGGCCGCGTGCGCCCAGGAAGTTACGTGGGGCGATGGAGCCGGTGTTCTTTCCGCTTGCCCATGCGCGTGAGGTCGTGCCGTCGTTGACGAAGCGCAGAATGAAGCCGCGGTCGAGTGGGCCATAATCGAGCATCCGTTGTGTGCGTGCCGACCGGGGCATACGGTTTCCGCCACGGCCGCCTCCCGTCTTGCGCTTTTCGGGAGTCGGCATACCTCCACCGTGCGCCCGACGTGAGTTGTAGATGTTGATGTTGCCGCCGAGGATGCGCTTGTAGGTGACACGTCGGATCGCTCGGATAGACTCGTGAGGGTCGCCGTTGCCGAACCTGACGGAGCTGGCGACTTCCGCACGGGCTTCCTTCAGCACCTTTTGGATGAGCTTGCGGAGTGCCCGTTCGGTCTGCGGATTGGTCGATAGGGCTTTCTCCAACACCGCTTTCTGCTCCAGGATGATTGTATCGTTGATGTCTACACTGAACATACTTTTCGGCCGAAGCGGTGCAAAAGGTTTACTTGTTTTTGCGTAGCCATTTCTCGTACAACTCAAATTTGCGGCGGAAGTCTTCGTCAAGCACTGGGCTGCCAAGTTGATGGTTCTTCTCAATGAGCATAATCTTGACGTGCGTGTTCAGCGTGTAGACATCATCGACATATCCATCTTTATACATTTCGATTACTTTGGCATATTCCTTTTTATATTGTCTGGGGTATATATCTCCAAACAAAAAAGCGCACACCAGGTGCAACAACGCCTGACTTGATGTATCGCTCCAATATTTGCAAATCCTGCATCGACGCAACCCACACGGAAATGAAAAGTTTAGAAATCTTGCCATAAACGCGAGTAACCCAAATGAGATATGACAACAGGTCGCACTTGCCGCCAGTAAGGATGTGGACGCTTTGCCCGATTGGGATTTTATGGTCTAAAAAATTGCAGAGTTGCTGTACGCCATGCAGCCGTCTGGTAACAACATCTTCGCCAACGATAGCCGCCAACGTCTGCTGGCTGGGGATAAATTCTTGTTCGCTCATAATCTTCCGATAATATATATGATGTGGTTTACTGTTTAATCACTAATAATGTAAAGTATTCCGAAAACTTTAGGTTAAAACTAAAAATAAATACCAAAATATTTGGTTATAACTTAAAAAAGCCGTACCTTTGTAACAGATAAAAGAAACAACAACAACTTAAAAAACATAGAATATGAAAAGTTCAACTTACAGAGAGATGAGCAAAACCGCTGAAGGTCGCAAGAACGTACACGACATCATGGTGTCAGAAGTCAAGACTAAACTTGATGCTCTGGTAGCAAATGCTCCAGCGGCAAACAGAGAAAAGGTCACTGCTCTGTTTGACAAGGCATTTGGCACAATCTCTACACTCGGCAATAGAGACCTTTTTACTTATTTCGCCGACGAAGAGGTTAGCACAAGAAACTTCGTACTGTATGTGCAAGATGTGCTTAAAGGTGTAATCCGTTAATAACAAAAAAAACATAAGAGTTATGGAAACAAAGAAAGTTTATATTGTCAGACCATTTGACAAAGTGAAGGGAATTATGAGCCCAGTCCATGTATTTAGCAGCATTGACGCAATCATCAACTGGTACCACGGACGTACAATAACCGATGAGTTTGGGCGAATCTCGAACATCGACGACCTCAAAGAGTACATCAATGGAGGTCAGGCAGTCATCAAGATTGTAGCCGAGGAGCTAAAGGGCGGGCTGTTTGACTTGTTGAATATCCAGTCATCAGAACTCGAATACTACCACGTTAGCGTAGAGAACCTTATTGACTAATCATGACAACTTAACGCTTCGCTAACGGCACGACGGGCAACACACATGAAGTACAACACAGTTACATCCTTCGAAAATTACAAGACCTTCACTTGCGACACACAGAATTTCGTCTACCCCGCAGTTGTCGAGGAGCACAAGAAGGAATTTGGGGAGGAGTCAATTCTCCTCATCACCACACCGAGGGTAGGCGCACGAGGCGCAGACCTTGTTGCCTATGGCAAGGATGCTATCAACCTCTTCCGTTTGTTCGGCGAATACGCCGACAAGATAAACGAGAGGATGAAGGGCGTGAGGCAGTGGGGTGCGATGAATACTCCACCGCTCTTATACATCGAAGAAACAGGAATGTATAAATTCACCATCAGTGCCAGTGATTATACGATATACAAGAAGGCAATTCGCAACTCGAACCTTGACATCATGCGCACATTGGTATGAAGACTGAGCAGCACACTTGCATTGCGTCAGCCCTGCGCACAGCAGGGCTGACGCTCACCGACCTGGCACAGAGGCTTGGCGTGACACCGGCCAGCGTCCATCAATACATTTATGGCAACCCCACCATCAACGTGCTTGCACGCATCGCCGAAGCACTTGGATGCAGATTAAAGGACTTGATCAGAGACTAACGCAAACCGGCCGCCTATTCATCGCGAATGGGCGGCCGGAACCATAACCTAAAACCTAAAAATACGTGCCACCGCTGTGGCAAACCAAGTAATTAGAGTCTAAAGAATTAAAAACAACTTAAACCTTTCAACTATGAAACATCTTATTTTTTAACAACACGTATGAGATACCAAGTGAGGACTAAAAGCCCGATGAAGACTATCACGAGTGCCACGTCTCCGGCGGTTTGTTTAACTCGCTCACGGAAGGTGGGCTTTTTCTCGACCTCGACCTTCACCACACTGGTTATTGTGTCCGTCTGGTGAATGGTGTCGGTGTTGGCCTTGTATATATAGCGCAATCTGTCTTTGTAGGTTAACCTTGTCGTGTAGACGGTGTCGCCTTGGGTGTAGATGGTGACGCTGTCGTGTAGGATGATGGAGTCCTGGCGGAGCAAGGTGTCTGTCTTGGCGATGTATTGCGTGCGAATGGTCTCGACGGGGATGTATTTCGTGCGGCAAGCGGTGAGCAGGATGATGATGGTCAGAGCCGCCAGGATGTGTATGTTGTGTGCTTTCATGCTTCGATGTCGATTATAACGTGGTCTTTCTTTGCCCAGGCTGCCTGCATCTTTTCGAGTAGTTTGGCGTACCAATCACGGGAGTTGAGTACCTTGCCCTTGGCCAGATTTTGGCCGACGAGGATGCAGCCTTCGGTGTCTTTGGCGGTGTTGCCGCTGTGGATGCGCACGCCGCTGAAGCCGGGCACGTCGTTGAGCAGGGGGAGCATCTTGCGGAAGCGGGGCGAATAGGTGAGCGTCACCATGTAGGTTCCTGACGGGATGGCCGTCTCGCCCGCTATCTTCTTGGCCTTGATGGTTGCCAAGTCCATGTCTTGCCTCAGTCCTCTGTCCTCGTCTTCGAGGGCGTTGCAAAAGAGTTCGCCGTTGATGTAGAGGCGGCTGATGGTGTAGCCTTTGCGTTTCCAGGCGCGGTCGAGTGTGATTAGCATGTGGTGTCCTCCTTTGGTTTGTCGTTAGTATCGGTGTGGCGGAAGCCTTCTTCGATGGCTTCGCCGAGGTCGGGGTTCTTTCGCTTGGCCAGGGCGACGAGGGCGGCACGAAAGAAGCCGCGGACGGTTGTCTCCTCATAGGCGATGCCGTGCAAGTAAAAGAAGTGGCCGGTGAAGCTCTTGGCCTCGCATATCACGGCGATGACCGTGGCGACCCAACCGCCGAAGATGTGGTTAACGCCCACTGGCTCCAAGAGTGCCATTCCGATGGCGATGCCGATGGCTACCCAAATTAGATAATCAATGGTTTTATTGCACGATCTTCGGATGGCTCTCGACGTGCGCCACTCGTATTGGAGCATCAATACCTTGTTGCCTTCCTTCTTCGCGTCGCTGTATCGTTTGGAGCTCTCGCCCCAGCCATAGCGGAAGTCGGCCACCACACAGAGGGCGATGAGCAATAGCATCCACCGCATGTCCGTTATGACCGTTATCATCTCCGCTGTTAGTAGTCCTCCAAAGAACCTTGTTCCCGTGCTGCCCACTGCGCCTGTTGTTACCATGCCCTGCGTCCTCCCTACAAGATTAAATCACCGCCAGGACGATGAGGAATGAGACAAAAGCACCGACGACACCTGCGGCAAGGTCGGCAAGGTCGAAGCTGGTGCCCGTGCGATAGTCGGCATATTCCTTGGCGATGGCGACCGCGAAGCCGCCGATGAAGCCCCAGGCGGCGTAGGTTGCCGACGGGTAGCCGGGGTTGCACTTGGCGATGACGAGGGAGAGGACGATGGATGTATAGGCGACGGCAAAGAAGTGTACCATCTTATCCATGCCTATCTTGTTGATAAGTTCTTTAATCTTGTTCATTGTTGTTATGAGTTATTATAGATACTAAGTTATAATAATTTTTCTTATTATCAAAGCCAATAGGTGATAAATGTGTTGGCGAAGCAGGCTACCTCTGCCCAGTACCACGGGTGCCAGTCCTTGGCGGAAGGTGCTATCCACCACACGCCGTCGAAGGCCTTCACTGCGTAGTAGGCGGCGAGATAGATGGCGTAGAGCGTAGCGATGATGGCTGTCGGCCAAGGACTGACCGTGAGGCTCCACACGGTGCAACCGATGGCGGCGACGAGTGCGCCACCTTTGTGCACGGCCTTTTCGTCTTGCGAGAGATAGTTGGGGGCGAGAGCGACAAAGGCCAGTCCTGCCGTGCCGACGAAGGCCATACACTGAAGACCTTGTCCCGACGAGAGCATGCACACCATCATGAGGACGGCCGACGCAAGCAGGACGGCCGAGAATGGCCAACCTTGTCCGCATGCCCGTCGAAGCTGATAGTAGGTGTCGCTCACCATGTCGGCCTGTCCGCACCACACACGCATGGCCACGAGGTAGCCGCCGAGCAGCAGGGCGGCGTAGGTAGAGATAATCGTCATCATCATAG
>CAVGQN010000053.1:0-23212 GCA_963631395.1 bacterium | reverse complement strand
CTGCCATACAACTACAAAAAATCTCGCAGATAACCTTGCGAGATTTTTTTTGATATGGACAAGTCGGCTTGTTTCGGATGGTTACGCTACAAGCTTCCCGTGTTCTCCAAGTAAGAGGTGAACTTTCTATGATGTAAGCAGTCCCTGTTTACACAAATACAGCAGCGGCTGTCGGGCGTAATAGCTCTGACAGCCGCTGCAATTGTTTTTCGTTTGTTGTCGCTTTAATACTTCTCGCTCGCGCCGTCCAGGCGGAAAACGATTCGGAATGTGCCGGACGTGTGCTGAGGGGAGTCGGGCACGGGTGTCCCGACATCGGACTGTGCCGGTGTCCACGAGGTCGACGAGATGCGGAAATGTCCTATCTCGGAGGTGTGGCTGACATGAGCACCGATGCAGGCGCAGACGTCATAGTCCCCGATGCGGACAAGCCGGAGCGTAGCGGAGGCATCATCGGGCAGTTTGGCGAGCGATACCTCGGCGGGCACATTGTCACGCGTCACATATTGCATCGTGACAGGCATGTCGGCCTCAATGACCTCGTTGACGCGTCGCTCTATGTCTTGTATCTGCTTGTCTGTAGGGCAAGAGGGAAGGCAGTAATTGAGTTTCGACTTCTTGCGCTCTATGTGGGCGTCGCGCGAACGTTCGCAGCCGAACATCCGTATCATCGTCTGGTTGAGGATGTGCTCGGCCGTATGTGCGGGTTCGTATTCGCTCTTGTTGTGAGCATTGAGTATAGGTTCTTCCATAGTTTTCGGTTCTCCGCCGGTATGTGGGATGTATGATATATAAGTGCCCGGTACACGTGTGTAGCGTGTCCGGGCACTTGTGTATGAAGCAGATTACTTCTTGTGCTCGACGGCAGACTTCTCGATGGCGAGACCTGCCTCGTAGAGTTTGATGTAACGGTCGAAGCCGTCGATATCCTCCTGAGTCGGTGTTATTTCCACTCCGGTATCGCCGGAGAAGACCACATACTCCAGGTAGTCGGCCAGGCTGAGACCCTTGCTATTGTTGACCATATAGCCGGCCAGCATGGCAATACCCCATGCACCGCCTTCGCCTGCAGTCTCCATCACAGAGATAGGAGAGCCGAGGGCTGCGGCCAACACGCGCTGTCCGACACCCTTCGTGCGGAACAGTCCGCCGTGGCCTGTGATGCGGTCCACCTTAATCTTCTCTTGCTTGAACAGCACATCGTTGCCCAACTTGAGGACGGCCACGGTAGCATAGAGGTTTGACCTCATGAAGTTGGCCAGATTGAAGCGGTCGTTAGGAGAACGGACCACCAGCGGACGGCCTTCCTGCAGACCGGTTACGGGTTCGCCCGAGAAGTAGTTGTACGACAGCACACCGCCGCAGTCCGGATCGCCGGTGAGGGCATGGTTGTAGAGTTTGCCGTAGATTTCGTCCATGTCGACAGGGATGCCGAGCAGTTCCTGATACTCCTTGAAGAGTTTGACCCAGGCGTTGATGTCGGACGTGCAGTTGTTGCAGTGTACCATAGCCACTGGACTTCCGTCAGGCGTGGTCACCATGTCGATCATCTCAGATGGCTTGGAGAGTTCCTTCTCGAGTACAATCATCGAGAAAGACGAGGTGCCTGCAGAGACGTTGCCTGTGCGCTGCTTGACGGCATTGGTGGCCGTCATGCCTGTGCCGGCATCGCCTTCCGGAGGACAGAGCGGACAGCCTGGCTTGAGGTGTCCGGTTACGTCCAGGCGCTGTGCGCCGTGTGCGGTCAGATAACCGGCATTCTCTCCGGCTACGAGGCATTTGGGCAGGATGTCTTCCAACTTCCACGGATAGCCCTTCGGGGTAATCAGGTCGTTGAATTTCTGTACCATGGTGGCATCGTAGTTCTTGGTCTTGGAGTCGATGGGCAGCATGCCCGATGCATCGCCGATACCCAGAACCTTCTCGCCCGTGAGACGCCAGTGGATATAGCCGGCCAGTGTGGTGAGGTAAGTGATGTCCTGTACATGAGGCTGGTCCTCGAGGATACACTGGTAGAGGTGTGAGATGCTCCAGCGCAGCGGAATGTTGAAGTTGAAGAGCTTAGACAGTTCGCGTGCGGCAGGTCCGGTGTTGGTGTTGCGCCAGGTGCGGAACGGCACGAGAATCTTCTCGCTCTCCGACGGGTCTGCCCAACGGGTGGCTGTACCGGTAGGTCCGAAAGCCATATAGCCGTGCATCATGGCACTGATGCCGATAGAGGCCAGAACCTCAATCTCGCAGTCGTATTGAGCCTTTACATTCTTGCGGAGGTTGGCATAGCAGTCCTCCAGTCCATACCAAATGGCTTCGGTGCTATAGGTCCAAAGTCCGTCTACGAGTTGGTTCTCCCACTCGTGGCTGCCTTGTGCGATGGGGTTGTTCTCTTGGTCTATCAGAACCGCCTTGATTCGGGTCGAACCGAACTCGATACCGAGCACGGCTTTGCCGGATTCGATGGTTTGTTTTGCATTCATAGTGTGTCGTGGATTAGGTATAAACACCCCTCCTCCGGGCAGGAGGAGGGGATTTATGTAGAAAGAGTGAGTTCGGATTACATCAGGGCCTTGTTGAGCAGATAGTAAACCTCGTTGGTGCGAAGTTCCTTCTTGGCGCTCTCCATCGTTGTGTTCTTGTCGATGTGGAAGTACTCGATGTTGAGCATCTCGGCATAATCTTCCCAATACTCGGGAGTGATGTCGTACGACATGATTGAGTGGTGAGTACCACCGGCCAGAATCCATGCGCCGGCACCTACTTCGAAGTTAGGCTGAGGAATCCAGAGTGCATTGGCTACTGGGAGCTTAGGCAACTTCTTGGGCTGGATGCACTTTACGTCGTTGACAATCAGACGGAAGCGGTTGCCCATGTCGACTACAGTGGCGGTCACGCCGTCGCCGACTTTCGAGTTGAATACGAGACGGGCAGTCTGCTGCTTGCGGATACCGATGCCGAGGTGATGTACCTCCAGGCGGATAGGCTCCTCCTTGACAGCGATGAGCGGGCAAACCTCGAGCATGTGGCTCTGGAGGATGGCACTGTTGGCTCCATCAAAGTTGAGCGTGTAGTCCTCAAGGAATGAGCAACCGGTAGGCAGACCCTGGGTCATATACCATACGGTGCGGTAGAGGGCAGCTGACTTCCAGTCGCCTTCAGCACCGAAACCATAACCTTCGGCCATCAGACGCTGTGAAGCGAGGCCAGGTATCTGGTCGAAGCCAACGAAGCCCTCGCTGTCCGGGTCATCCCATGAGCCGAGGTCATCAAAGTTGGTCGTGAAACCCTTGGCGCCCTTGTCCTTTAGGATGGTGCGGAGGGTTATCTCAGCCTTGGCGGCATTCCAGATCTTCTTCTCGCCGATTTCTGCACCAGCCTCGCAAGGTACGATGGTGTAGGTCTTCTTGTATTCAGCTACGAGGGCATCGACATCGGCATTCTTGACCTTCTTCCAGTAGTCCATCAACTCGCTGACTGTGCAGTAGTCGACATGATAGCCGAGCACCTGTTCGGCAGCTACCTTGTCACCGTCAGTTACGGCTACGTTGTTCATCTGGTCGCCGAAGCGGATGATGAGCATGTCCTTGGCGTCAGCCACGGCAGCAGCTACACGTGCCCAAACGGCGATGTGCTCCTGTACCTTGGCATCCTTCCAGTAGCCGGCTACAATCTTGTGGGGCTTGCGCATGCGGGCCAGGATATGACCGAACTCGCGGTCGCCGTGTGCTGACTGGTTGAGGTTCATGAAGTCCATATCCATGGTGTCCCACGGAATCTGCTCGTTGTACTGTGTGTGGAAGTGGAGGAGCGGCTTGTTGAGCTGCTGCAGACCGTGTATCCACATCTTGGCAGGAGAGAAGGTGTGCATCCAGGCGATGACACCGACGCACTTGTCGTCGTTGTTGGCACCCTTCATCAGGGCAGCCACCTCCTTGTCAGAGTTAGCGGTACCTTTGTACACTACTTTGATAGGGATGATGCCGGACTGATTCAGACCTTCAACCATCTCCTTCGAATGTCCATCTACTATCTTTACAGTTTCACCACCGTAAAGCAACTGTGCTCCGGTAATCCACCAAAGCTCGAGGTTCTCAAAAGGCTTAGCCATAGCTATAGAATTTTAATTGTGAATATTAAATTGTGTTGTTGAGTTTTGTCAGTGTTTTTGTCCCTTCTGTCCGTAGTAGGCATTAGGACCATGCTTGCGCATGTAGTGCTTCTCCACAAGGAGCGGATTCATGGTCGTGTCGGGGTTGACCGAGAACGAGATGAACGCCATCTTGGCACACTGCTCCATGACCTTTGCGTTGTAGACGGCATTGGCGGGAGAGGTACCCCAGGAGAATGGGCCGTGGTTGCGGACCAGGACTGCAGGGGTGTGGTCGGGATTGATGCCCAACTGCTGGAACTTGTTGACGATAACGACGCCGGTCTCGTGTTCGTATTCCGGCATCTGGTCTTTGGTCATGCTGTCCGTGCAGGGGATGTCCTTGTAGAAATAGTCGGCATGTGTCGTGCCGATGTTCGGGATGTCACGACCAGCCTGAGCGAAGGCTGTGGCATAGGTCGAGTGCGTGTGTACGACACCCTTGATGTTGGGGAACGCCCGATACAGGACCAGGTGAGTCGGAGTGTCGCTCGAAGGGTTTAGATTGCCTTCGATGACCTTGCCGGTCTGGAGGTCAACGATCACCATATCCTCGGGTTTCATGACGTCGTAGTCCACGCCCGAAGGTTTGATGACTACAAGACCTTTTTCACGGTCGATGCCTGAGACGTTGCCCCAGGTGTAGATGACCAAACCCTGCTTGACAAGTTCGATGTTGGCATCGAAAACCTGTTTCTTCAGTTCTTCTAACATATATATTATATATAAGTAATCCACACAAGGGAGAGACTAAGGACTCTGCGTCCCGCCGCTCCCTTGTGCAGTATGATTTACCAGAAGTAGATGTAGAAGGCTACAGTGATACCCAGGATGATGACTGAGTGGATGATATCCCAGTAGTTCCAAGAGGCACGTGTCTCGGCTTTCTGCTCTTCGGTGGCAGTGCCGAATACGAGACCCTGAATCTTCTCTGGGCTTGGAGCCTTGGTGCAGAGGCTGACGATGATGACAACCAGACAGCAGACGATGAGCATGCAGCCGCAGAAGTAGAGCCAGTTGAAGTCATAGAATACGGTCTTGAACCAGTTGCTGGCAGCGTCAGGAGTATTGCTGTAGTATACCTTGGCGCCCAGACGTGTCAGACCGATGATGAGACCTGAGAGCAGACCCCACATACCGCCCTTGGCAGAGGCACGCTTCCAGCAGACA
The DNA here is from genome assembly GCA_963631395.1 of bacterium. Taxonomy (GTDB): domain Bacteria; phylum Bacteroidota; class Bacteroidia; order Bacteroidales; family UBA3663; genus Liminaster. The sequence goes on along the minus strand of CAVGQN010000053.1, from coordinate 17,901 downwards.
CCCAAGAGGAAGGCCGAAGCGATACCAGGAGCAAGTACGGACTGTACGTCCTGCAGGTAGGTGTAGAGCACATCGCCCACCGAACGCATGACAGGAATCCAGAGGATGCCGAGTACCACGATGACGACAGTGGCAACCTGACCGATACGGACGAGCTTCTTCTCGTCAGTGTTAGGCCACATACGCTTGTGGAAGTCGATGGTGTAGAGCATGGCAGAGCTGTTGAACAGCGAAGCCAGTGACGACATCAAGGCAGCCAGAATACCGCAGACTACGATACCCTTCACACCGGCAGGCAGCAACTTGGCAACCAAAGTCGGGAAGGCAGCGTCGGCGTTGTATTTTCCGTCGGCCAGGAAGGGGAGGAAGCCCTCTCCACCAGCGGCGATGCTCTTCTGGTGCATGGCAAAGGCAATCATGCCCGGGATGAGGAACAGGAATACAGGCAGCAACTTGAGGTAGGCGCCGAAGATGGTACCGCGGCGTGCTTCCTTCTGGTTCTTGCCCGAGAGGACACGCTGTACGATAAACTGGTCAGTACACCAGTACCAGAAGCCGATGACAGCCGAGCCGACCAAAGCACCCAACCAAGGATACTGTGGGTCAGACAGCGGACGTATCAAGTTCGTCATGTGACCCTGAGCGTCTTTATAAGAAGGAGTGACGTCACACAGTCTCATCATCTCGTCCCAACCGCCGAGTTCCTTCAGACCGAGCACGAGGATAATCAGCGAGCCGAGTAACAGGATAGGAGTCTGAAGTACGGAGGTATAGAGTACAGACTTCATGCCGCCGAATACGGTGTAGATGGCAGTGATGACAACCAAGCCGATGGCTGCAATCCAGAAGAAGTCGATGCCCCACAGTTCCTCGATGCCGAATACCTGCTGGAATACCAGACCGCCGGCATAGACGGTCACAGCGACCTTGGTCATCACATAGCTGATGAGCGAGATGGCGGTCAGGATGGAACGGCTGGCGCTGTTGAAACGGCGCTCCAGGAACTCAGGCATGGTGTACACCATTGAGCGGGCGTAGAAAGGAACGAATACCCAACCCAGGATAAGGATCATCCAGCCCTGGATTTCCCAGTGTGCCATAGCCATACCCGAAGAAGCTCCGGAACCGGCCAGGCCGATGAGGTGTTCGCTACCGATGTTGGAAGCGAAGATAGAAGCGCCAATGGCGAGCCACGTAGCATCTCTTCCTCCGAGGAAGTAGTCCGCAGAATTGTTGTTCTTCTGCAAGGTCACCCATACTACGATGCCGACGAGGGCAGCGCAGAAGATTCCGATGACCAACCAATCAAGAAAAGTCATAAAATAAAGTTTTGGTTTAAATTTGAAATGTATGTTTATTCCTGTTGTTTCAAGAGATGTAAGGAATAGCCTCTTCCCGTGTTAGTCGACTTTGATGTCCTTGTTGACATTCTCGCAGCCAGCGACGCTATAGTACAGGATGTACACAAGCATGGCGATGATGAGCCAGTAAGAGCCGAGATAGCCGGTAGCCGGACGGACTAGATTGTCCTGGATGAACGGCATGATGCCACCGCCCACAACCATCATCATGAAGAGGCCGGAAGCCTTGGCGGTATATTTGCCCAGTCCCTCGGTCGAGAGGTTGAAGATGCCGCCCCACATGATGGAGGTGCAGATACCGCAGACGAAGATAAAGACGCACGACAGCGGTACCTCAACGCCCTTGATGGGAACCGTGATGTTGCCGGTGCAGATGGCGCACAGCAAGAGGATGATGGCTACCGTAGAAACCGTAATCATCTGGATACGGGTAGAGACCTTGGCCGAGATGGCGGTCGAAATCAGACGGCCGCAGAGCATCAACAGCCAGTAGATGGCTGCCATAGTGCCGGCTACGGCGGCAGCACCCTCGACAGGATTGCCGTCGGTATCAGTGAGACGGCTGATCCACATGTTCATCTCGCCGGGCACACCGATTTCGATGCCGACATAGAAGAAGATGGCGATGATGCCGAGCAGACAGTGGCGGAATGCCAAAGGCGAGTGCTCGTAGGTCACATTGGAAAGGTCGCCCTGAGGTTCTTCGATTTTGATAAAGGAGATGATGACCAAAGCAGCGGCGAAGATGCACATACCCGTGATGACAAGGGGAGCGACTTCAGCCATGGTCGTCTCTTTGGTGAGCGTGCCGATGAGGACACCGACCAGCATAGGAGTGAGCGTGCCTGTCAGCGAGTTGATGGAACCGCCGGCTTGTACCAGCTGGTTGCCGGTGTTGCCGCCGCCGCCCAACAGGTTGAGCATCGGGTTGACTACGGTGTTGAGCATGCAGACGCAGAATCCGCAAATCAGGGCACCGAGCAGGTAGATAAACAGGTTGAGGGCGCACATCTGTCCGCCGATCTCAACGACTTCCACATCGGCACCGACTACGCTTGAGAGCAACTGTACTCCCAGACCGACCACGCCCACGCCAAGTGCGATGAGGGCGGTTTTCTTGTAGCCGAACTTAATGAGCATATTACCCGCAGGAATGCCCATAAAGAGATAAGCCGTGAAGTTCATGAGGTTGCCGGCCATACCGGCCCATTCGTAAGTATAGCCCCAGATGTTGCCGAACGGAGCTGCCATATTGGTAACGAAGCTGATCATACCGAAGATAAAGAACATGGTAATGATAGCCACCCAATTGCGTTTTTGTTGTGCCATTTTGTTGTAGTAAATTAATTAGGTTTTCAGGTAAAAAATCCGGGCATACTGTCTATGCGTGTTGCCGCGGTGGCTGACAGTATGCTCGGCGTATGTCTTTGATTATTTGGCCATTTCGGTATCGGTGTGGAACTCGAATACGGTCTTTGAGAAATATTCCTCGCCCGGACGGAGCACGCAGCTCGGCCAATCCAGTTTGTTCGGAGTATCAGGATATTTCTGTGTTTCCAGGCAGATGCCGGTACGCTTCTGGTACTTGATGCCGTTCTTGCCGACAGCAGTGCCGTCGAGGAAGTTGCCTGAGTAAACCTGTATACCGGGTTCGGTGGTGCGCTCTACGAGGAAGATGCCGCTCTTGGGACTCAAGAGGATAGCAGCCAAAGGCTCCTTGTCGTCTTCGATACCTTCCGGATGGGGCAGAAGCACCCAGTTGTGGTCGTACCCCAGTCCGTATTTGATTTGTTCGTCGTCAGCATCGATCATTGCGCCTACGCACTTCATGCCGGGCTGGCTGGGAGCGGGGAGGAAATCGAACGGAGAACCCGGCTCGATGTCGCGGATTTCGCCTGTCGTCATGAAGGTGCTGTCCACGGGAGTCATTTGGCGGGAGAAGACAATCAGAGAGTCTTCGGTCACGCTGCTGGTGGGGTCGCCGCTCAGGTTAAAGTACGTGTGGTTGGTCATGTTGATGACGGTCGGAGCGTCGGTTGTGGCCGAGTAGTAGATCTCGAGCTCGTTGTCGTCGTTGAGCACATAGATGCAGTTGGCAGTCACAGTGCCGGGGAATCCGTTGTCTCCGTCCGGGCTGACAATCTGCAGGTGGATGCTGGCCGAGTCAGATTCCACTACATCATAGACCTGATACTGCCAGCCGGTAGGACCTCCGTGCAGACAGTGCCCGTAGTTGTTCTTCGGCAAGTCATACTCCTTGCCGTCGAGCGTGAACTTGCCCTGGCCGATGCGGTTGGCGTAACGGCCTATGCAGGCGCCGAAGTCCGAAGGGGTCTTGCCGTCGAGGTTGGCATACGACTGTACGTTGTCAAAACCAAGCACGACATCCTTCAGGTTGCCCTCGCGGTCCGGAGCCATAATGCTGACGATACGTCCGCCCAGATTGGTGATGCAGACTTCCATGCCATTGGCATTGGTCAAGGTATAGAGCGCAGTCTTCTTGCCGTTGATTTCTGCGTCGAATTTTTGTGGGTCAAGACCCGACTTGGTTAACTGGTCGGCAGTGGAGTTGCAGCAACTGCTGAACGCCGGTAGGGCCAATAAGGCAAGGCCGACAAACTTAGCAAAAGTCTTCATGTGTTGTGTTGGTTTTTTATGTGTTGTCTTTGAGTTATTAGATTCATAAGCTCCACCGAAAACCTTCCACATGCCGTGGATCGGTAGCACTTAGTTTCGGCAAAGGTACAAATTACTTTGTTATATCGGACCATAAAGGTCTCGAATTTTTCAAAAAAAGTCAGTTTTACCCGTCTATTTGGACAAAAACAGACCATTTTAATTATTTTTTAGGGTTTTTCTTTTGCGTTTTGGCGCTTAATGCATAAATTTGCGAGGTTAATCCGGATTATAATTATATGTTCGATTTTTTGTTCAAGAAGCGTGAACTTCTTCCTTTGCCTTACAAAAGGGAGATTCATTGTCACATCATACCAGGGGTGGACGATGGATCGAGGTCCATGCAGGATTCACTGAACTTCCTGTCCGCCTTGCAGCACAATGGCGTGGAGAGGGTCGTATTTTCCCCCCATCATACACAGCCCCGGTTTATGAACACGCCGGAGATTATACAGCCTATCTTCGACAAGCTGAAAGAAGAAAGTCTCAGGAAAGGGCTGAACATCGATTGTGAGAACTACAGTTTTGAGTATCGTGTCGACGAGAGTTTCCTGGATCTCGTCCGGCAGGGCAAGTACGGTGACTCCAGTTGCGCCTTGCGTCCGCTGGCGACTAATCATCTTCTCATCGAGGCTAGCTTTTCTCATCCTATTCCCGCCTTTGACGAGGTCATCGAGCGGCTGCAGCAAGACGGTTGGAACTTGATTCTGGCTCATCCCGAGCGCTATCTCTATTATGCCGGTCAGCAGGGACGGTTCTATCATCATCTGCAGGAGAAGCAGGTGGCCTTTCAGTGCAATATTCTGTCGTTGTCCGGTTATTATGGCGAGGTTTCCCGCAAGATGGCCTACTGGATGCTCGAGCAAGGGTACATGAACTTCTTGGGTTCGGACCTTCACACCGACCAGCATGCCTATCTGATAGAGGACTTCCTGCGTTCGAAGGACTATGCCTGCATATACGAGGATTTGAGCGAATGTATACTGAACGACCAGTTTTAACGTTATAAACATATAGCTTTACTATTCGGTTCATGAGGTTTGTATTGAAATTTATGGTTATGGCTGCTGCAGTTATCGCAACCGGTGATATGACTATGGCAATAGAGGGCCAGGGCGCTCGGGCAGCCGAACGGTTGTCCATCAAGGCTTTCCGTTCGGGTGAGTATGCCCAGCATTATGCTCCGACAGGATGGCGTTCCACTTCCGACGGCCTGCACTATACGGCCATCACTCCTGACGGTCGCAGTATCGTCAAATACAGATATGCCGATGGCGGCGTCGCGGATACGCTCCTATGTCTCGACAATGTGAGAAATGAGGAAAAGATTGACTTCAGCGACATCCGGATTCAGGGCTACGAACTGAGCCAGGACGAGGAGCGTCTGCTCATCTACACCAACAGCGAGATGATTTATCGCCGTTCGTTCCGGGCCGACTACTACTACTGCGTCGTTTCGGCCGGCGGAGTGCGGCGCGACAACATCAAGCGGCTCACGGAGGGCAAGGTCCAGGCTGCCACCTTGGCTCCCGACGGACGTATGGTCGCCTTTGTCCGTGACAACAATCTCTTCCTTACCAAAATCATGAGCGCCTCTATCGAGAAGACAGAGCGCCAGGTGACGGACGACGGCGAAAAGAACAAGGTCATCAACGGCGTGCCGGATTGGGTCTATGAGGAGGAGTTCAGTATGAACAAAGCCCTGGCCTGGAGTCCGGATTCTAAATATCTCTGCTATCTCAAGTTCGACGAAAGCAAGGTCAAGGAATATCTCCTGCCCATGTATCAGGGTCAGGCGCCCGCTTATCCGGAGTATACCCTCTATCCCGGCAATTACAGCTACAAGTATCCTGTGGCCGGCGAGGTCAACAGCACCGTCACGGCCTGGAGTTACGACGTGTTCAACCGCAAGAACCTGCAACTCGACGTTCCCGTGGAGGACGACGGCTACATGATGCGTGTGCGGTTTACCAACGACCCGACCAAGCTGGCTGTTATGACCATGAACCGCCATCAGTCGGATTTCCGTATGTACTTTGTCCATCCCGCCTCCGGCAAGAGTCGCCTCATCGTCAAGGATACCAATCCGCAGTACGTCTCGGAGAGCAATATGGACATGATACGATTCTACGACGACGGCTTCACGTTCGTGAGCGAGGCCAGCGGCTACCGCCACCTTTATTATTATAGCATGGCCGGTTCGCAGCAGCGTCAGATTACCAAGGGCAACTTCGACGTGGTCGATGTCTACGGCTATGACCCGACCTCCAAGACGGCCTATGTGCAGACCGCCTATCTGGGTGATGGCGCCGATATGCCTGCTGAGCTGACGCGTGGTATATACAAGGTGGACCGCAATGGCGTGATGACTCCGTTGTTCAATAAGGGCAAGGACGGCAAGGGATGCCGTGGTACCCACAACGCCCTCTTCAGCAAGGGCTTCGTCTACATGCAGCATACCTATAGTGATGCCGATACGCCAGCACGGACCACTATCGAGCGGGTCAAGGACCTGAAGGTGATCAAGACTTTGGAGGACAATCAGGCGCTGCGCGACAGCTGGTACTACAAGGGTAGGTCGCGACGTGAGTTCTTCCAGTTTACTACGCCCAACGGCGATGTCCTCAACGGCTACTTGACAAAACCCTACAACTTCGATTCTGGCAAGCGGTATCCCGTGCTCATGGAGCAGTATGGCGGTCCGGGCAGTCAGCAGGTACTCGACTGCTGGAAGTTCGACTGGGAGCAGTACCTCAACCAGGAGGGCTATGTCGTGGCTTGTGTCGACGGCCGCGGTACGGGTGCACGTGGTGCTGCTTGGGAACGGCAGACCTATTGCTGCCTGGGTGTGATGGAGAGTGAAGACCAGCTTCATGCAGGCCGTTACATAGCCTCTTTGCCCTATGCCGATGCATCGCGTATGGCCATCTGGGGATGGAGCTTCGGCGGATACAATACGCTGATGGCCCTGTGTGGCGGCAATGACGTCTACAAACTCGGTATGGCCGTAGCTCCGGTCACTGACTTCAAGTTCTACGACACTATCTACACGGAGCGCTATATGCGCACTCCGCAGGAGAATGCCGACGGCTACCGCAAGTCGAGTGTTCTCGAGCGTGCTACCGACCTGAAGGGCGATGTGCTGGTCATCTGCGGTTCGTGCGACGACAACGTCCATCCGCAGAATACCTACGAGCTGACGGAACTTTGGGTGCAGGCCGACATCCCGTTCGACATGCACGTATACACCAACCGCAATCACTCCATCCGCGGTGGCAATACCTCCAACTACATCTACTCGCAGCTCTTCCGCTATCTACAGAAGAATCTCTGAGAGTTTTAGACCTTGGCATTTAGTGCCTGTCAGCTGGAACTTATAGTTCGGATTGTTGGAGGCAGTTCGGGAGACAAACGCAGAAGTCTGTCTATATTACATAATGTGTAGTCAGAAGGCTACGGTGATATATAAGACTAACAATAGACTAGTATAAAAGAAGACCCCGCCTATAAAAGGCGGGTGTCGGGTTAAGAAATCAAAGGAAAAACAATATTAGTGTAATTGGTTATGAAAAGGAATGTTTTGACCATTATGATGATGACGATGGCTCTAGTGTCTTGCCAGCAGAAGGATCAGACTCCTACGGGCCCGTCAGTGGTGCGTCTTTATTCTGTCCAAACGGCTACGGAGGCGAAGCATGTCTCTTACCCGGGACGCACTTGCGCTTCTAAAGTTTCTAATTTGGCGTTCCGTGTGAGCGGCAATCTCGGCAGCGTGAATGTGCGCGAGGGAGATGCTGTCAAGGAGGGTCAGATCGTAGCGACGATGGATGATCGCGACTACCGCGTCCAGCTCGCTGCCGTCGAGGCTGAATATCAGCAGACCAAGGCTGACTGCGAGCGTGTCATCGGCCTCTACGAGGACGGAAGTACGACAGCCCAAAATTACGACAAGGCCCGTTATGGCTTGGAGCAGATTACGGCCAAGTACAACCACGCCCAGGATCAGCTGCGCGATTGTGTCATCCGTGCTCCGTTCGACGGCTATATCCAGGATGTGATGCGCGAGAGCCACGAAACCGTTTCGGCCGGTATGCCCATCGTCTCCCTGTTTAGCAAAGACGGCATTGAGGTCGAAATCAGTCTGCCTGCTGCCGAGTATCTGCGTAAGGACAGCTTCGGCGCCTTCTCCGCTTCGTTCGATGTCATGCCGGGTGTCAACTTCCCGCTGCGTGTGCTCAACGTGGCCCAGCGTGCCAATGCCAACCAGCTCTATGAGGTGCGTTTGCTGCTCGACCGTCATGCAGTCAGCGAACAGCAGTACCGCAAGATTACTCCCGGTATGGCTACCATCGTCAATATCGAGTACAAGAAAGACGGTTATATGCCTGTCGTAGTTCCCTCGGGAGCTGTCTTCCACAAGGGCGATAGCAGTTATGTCTATGTCTATAACGGACAGGGCGAGACGGGTACCATCAAGGAAACCCCCGTTGTGGTCGAGTCCTTGCGTCTGGATGGCATGATGAGGATTAAGGAAGGATTGGAGTCAGGCCAGCAGGTCATTGAGTGCGGCGTACACCGCTTGACCGACGGTCAGTTGGTCAAGCCTGTTGCTCCAACATCCAAGTCTAATGTCGGTGGTCTGCTCTAAGTAGACCTTTGGTCCGTTATCATTAAATACAGTCAATATGGATTTTGGCAAATGGGCTTTTACCAACTCCAAGTTGGTGAGCTTGATTATAGCGGTGCTTATGGTGGGCGGCATCTACGCCTACTATAGTATGCCGAAACTCGAAGACCCCGAACTGAAGGTCCGTCAGGCCCTTGTGGTCGGTGTCTATCCTGGCGCTTCGGCACACGAAGTGGAACTCGAACTCGTCGATCCGCTTGAGAAGTCTATCCGTCAGATGCCGGATGTCTATACCGTGCAGTCCTACTGCTATGCCGATATGTGTCTCATGACAGTCGAACTGCAGAGTACGGTCAAGGCCGAGGACCTGGAGCAGCATTGGGATATCCTGCGCCGCAAGGTGGGTGGTGCTACATTGCCTGCCGGTGTAAGTTCCGTTACGGTGAAGGACGACTTCGGCGATGTGTTCGGTATGTTTTATGCCATCACGGGCGACGGTTTGACAGACAAGCAGTTGTCCGACTATGCGGAGTATGTCAAGCGTGAGGTGGCCAATATCGAGGGTATCTCGCGTATCGATATCTACGGCAAGCGCAACGAGTGTATCAATGTCACGCTGCGTCAGGACAAGATGGCCAATATGGGCGTGTCGCCCATCGAGGTCATCCAGACCCTCAACGGGCAGACCGAGACCGTCTATGGCGGTTACTACAACTTCGGCAAGGAGCGTGTGCGGATCACCATCGGCGACCGTTCCAAGACGGCGGTCGATATCGCCAATCTGATTATACAGGGCCACGAGCAGGACCAGCTCCGTCTGTCTGACATTGCGACAGTCAGCCGCGATGTCGACGAGCCTGTCCGCAACTCGATGCAGTTCAATGGCGAGACGGCTTTGGGTATCTCCATTTCGGCTATCTCCGGTACGGATATCACCAAGATTGGCACGGCGGTCGACAACAAGATACAGAGCCTACAGTCGCATATGCCTGTGGGTGTGGAGATTCACAAGGTCTTCAACCAACCTGAGCGTGTCAACGACGCATTGGGCACGTTTATGCTCAACCTGCTCGAGTCGGTGCTCCTGGTTGTAGCCGTCCTGATGGTGTTCATGGGATTCCGTTCCGGTGTCATCATCGGCATCAGCCTGGTCGTCATCGTGTTCGGTTCCATTCTCGTCCTGTACTTCCTCGACGGCACGTTGCAGCGTGTTTCTTTGGCCTCGTTCATCTTGGCCATGGGTATGCTGGTCGACAATGCCATCGTGATTGTCGACGGTATCCTGGTCGACCGGAAGGCCGGCAAGCCGAAGATGGAAGCGCTCTTGAATACGGGCCGGAAGACGGCTATGCCTCTGCTGGGCGCTACGCTGATTGCCATTTTGGCCTTCCTGCCCATCTTCCTTTCGCCCGATACGACCGGTTTCTATGTGCGTGACCTCTTCATTGTGATGTCAGTGTCATTGCTCTTGTCCTGGATTCTGGCTTTGGTGCATGTCCCCCTGATGTGCAAGCACTACTTGTATGATCTCAGCGAGAAGATTGCTCAGAAGAGAGTCAAGGCGCAGGAGTCGAAACTGGAGCCTGAGAAGGGCCCGCTCAAACTCGAACTGTGGACGCAGAGCCTTCTGAGCGGACTCCTGAACAAACTTCTCAACCATCGGTGGGTCACTGTGCTGTTTATGGTCGTCCTGCTGGTTGTGTCGGCCTTCCGCTACACGTTCCTGCCGCAGGCATTCTTCCCCGATATGGAGTACGACCAGTTGTATATGGAGTACAAGCTCCCGGAGGGCCACAACTACACACAGGTCGACGAGGATTTGGAGCAGATTCGTACTTATCTGCAGTCCCGTCCGGAGGTGACAGATGTCGTTACTTCCGTGGGTGGCACGCCGTCCCGTTACAACCTCGTGCGCAGCATTGCCAACCCGTCGCTGTCGTACGGCGAACTGATCATCAACTTTACGTCGGCCAAGGAGCTTGTCAAGAATCTCGAGGAGATACAGCGTGAGGTGAGCGACATGTTCCCCGATGCTTATGTCAAGTTCAAGAGGTACAATCTGATGTACAAGAAGTACCCGATTGAGGCACAGTTCTCGGGCTCTGACCCGCAGGTGCTGCACGACCTTTCCGATTCGTGCGTGGCCATCATGCTTCGCACGGGTGCCGTACGTCTGATTACGACCGACTGGGAACCGAAGGTGCCCGTTCTGACCGTACACTACAATCAGGTCAATGCACGCCGTCTCGGATATTCGCGCAAGGAGGTGGGCACTTCGCTGCTGACCGTTTCCGGCGGCATTCCCGTGGGCCGTCTCTATGACGGTATCCATGGCGAGAGTGTCTATGTGGATTGCGTGGACAAAGACGGCAACCACATGGAGGACCTCAGCAATGTCTCTATCTTCGGCATGCTACCCAACTTTGCCGGTGTGCTCAACGAAGAGACCGTCTATGGCTTTATCAGCGGCCAGTACGAAAAATCCGATATCATCCAGAAACTGTTGAATCCGACGCCGCTCCGTCAGTTGTGCGACAGCATCTCTGTCGACTGGGAGGACCCCGTTGTCATCCGTTACAATGGCCGTAGAGCCCAGCGCGTGCAGTGCTCTCCTGTCGAGGGTATGGGCACGGAGGCTGCGCGCGTCAAGGTCGAGGCTGCACTGAAGGAGCAGCTCGTCATCCCTGACGGCTATCAGTTGGACTGGATAGGCGAGAAGGCTGCCTCCACGCAGTCCATGAAGTACCTCTTCTGCAACTATCCTCTGGCCATCATCCTGATGATAGCTATCTTGATTATGCTCTTCAAGGACTACAAGGTAGCCGGACTGCTGTTCTGCTGTATTCCGATGATTTTCATCGGCGTCATTCCGGCCATGCTGATATCTGGCAAGACCTTCGGCTTCGTCGCCATCTGCGGTGTGCTCGGACTCGTGGGCATGATGCTCAAGAACGGTATTGTGCTGATGGACGAAATCAAACTGCAGATAGAAAGCGGCAAGGACAAGCGTCAGGCTTTGATCGATTCATCCCTTTCGCGTCTGCGTCCGGTATGTATGGCTTCGGCCACGACCATTCTCGGTATGATACCGTTGCTGCCCGATGCCATGTTCGGTTCGATGGCTGCTGCCATCATGGGCGGACTCGTATTGTCTACCATCGTATGTCTGGTCATCATTCCGGTGCTGTACGCTATGTTCTACAAAATTAAGTAGGTTCAGATGAGAAAGATATATTTGTTGTTATTGTCGTTTGTGGCTGTCGCCGCTCAGGCACAGACACTGACGCTCGACTCTTGTGTGTCGCTTGCGCTCGAGAACAACAAGACGCTGCAGGCTTCACGCAAGTTGGTGGAGAAGTACGGATATGAGGTCAAGGCCTACCGTGCCAACTTCTTCCCGAATTTCAGTCTGTCCGGCAACGGCATCTATTCCGATGCCGAAGGTTCGTTTAGCCTCGCCGGCGGTTATCTGCCTTCCTATAGTTTCAATGCCCAGACTGGTTCGCTGGTGCCCAATGTCCTGACCGATGCTTCCGGCAATGTCGTGATGAACGGTACGACGCCCGTCTTTTCGAGCTACGCCTACTTCCCTGGCGCTGACTTGAAACTCAAGGTCGGTACGGTCTGGCATGCCGGCATCAACGTCGAGCAGCCTATCTATATGGGCGGCAAGATTGTGACGGCCTACAAGATGTCCAAGCGGGGCCGTGAGATGTCGTCCTATGGCGAGCAGCTCACCCGCAACCAGGTCATCGTGTCCGTACAGGAGGCTTACTCACTTCTGGTGAGGGCCAACGAGATGTACAAGGTGGCCGTGCAGTACGATTCGCTTTTGGCTTCCCTGCAGACCGATGTGTGCAATGCAGAGAAGCGTGGTATCCGCAGTCACAACGATGTGCTCAAGGTGCAGGTCAAGGCAGGGGAGGCTCGTCTGCAGGTTCGCCAGGCCGAGAACGGTCAGCGCTTGGCTGCCATGAACCTTTGCCATTGCATCGGACTGCCGCTCACATCGGCCATCGAGGTCGACCCTGAGAGCATCGCTCTGCAGACAGACCAGTTCACTGAGGGTACGGCCGATATCAGCAGCCGTCCCGAGTATAAGGCACTCGACCTGCAGTCGCAGTTGGCTTCCGACAAGGTCAAACTCGAGCGCAGCGAATATCTGCCTCAGATTGGTCTGGCCGGCACATACAGCTATGTCGACGGACTCGAGATCAATGGCACCAAGCTGTTTGACAAGACGTCATTCGGCGTAGTGCTCAATGTCAAGGTCCCTCTGTATCACGCCAACGAAGGTCATAACAAGATCAAGGCTGCCAAACTGGAGGCTGAGCGCGCCACGCTCGACCAGCAGGACAAGGTCGAGCAGATGAACCTCGAACTGGCCCAGGCATCCAACAATCTGGATGAGGCCCGTCTCGAGGTGGACCTCGCCGAGGAGAGTCTCGCCCAAGCCGAGGACAACCTCAAGAGTAGCCGCAGCAGTTATGACCGCGGCCTAGAGTCGCTCTCCGACCTTATGGAGGCCCAGACCCTTTGGCAGCAGGCCTACGCCAAACTTGTCGATGCCCGCAGCAACCTCTTCGTCGCCTCGACCAAGTACCGGAAGGCCAGCGGTACGCTCTAGGGCTCTGCCACTAAGCACAAACTACTAGCCACTAGTCTCTCAGCAAAACACTGCATTCCGCCCTATCGGGCACGCAGCCTGATCTTATAAAACAAAAGTCCGAAGTATCTAATCAAGGGTACTTCGGACTTTCTGTTTTTTCCTTGGCTGTGGCGTCACTAGGGTGCAGAACTCCGCCGGCGACTACACGGCAGGCACCACGGCCCTTTCAACTGTGACCGAGGAGATTACTTACGCCATACCCTCTGTACATGTCCGTCGACAGACACTACGATGTTGAGACCGGGCATCATGCGGTCGGTCTTCTGTCCGGTAGCGGTATAGATGCGGGAAACTGTTGATGTCAGTGATGTTGACGTAAGCCAACGTGGGCTGCTCCATAATCTTTACCTTAGCGCTTGAACTGAGGTCGTTGACGGTGAGTGAGTCATAACCCGCACGGGTGATATCATCCCAAAAGGAGGATTGGGCGAAGCCGTTAGTCCTCCCCAATGCAAATAATACCGCACCGAATATCAGTATCTTTGAATAGATTTTCATCTCATTCATTGATAGGCGACTAGTCGTAAATATGTTGCGGCGATGAAAATACATGATGGTTTTATTTTTGCGGACAAAGTTACATTTTAATTTGAAATAAATGAATAAATTCGAGATTATTTTTCAAATTATTGGCAGATAAGACCATGTAACCCTCTTCCATCTTCAGCCTCCAGCTCTTTACTCTTTCCGGGCCGTTCCCCTCACGTTCTCTTCCTTCCTCCATCCCCGGTCCTTTCTCTCCCTTCCTCAAACTCCTTCTCATACTAGCCAGCCTCTCTCTCCCCGTCGTCCTCGTCCTGTATTTGCCTTGGGCAAATACAGGACGAGGGGCTTATGACGACCTTCGTCCATGGAGGACGAAGGTCGGGGGGCTTGAGGCAAAGACTGGCGGCAGGTGTTCTACAGTTTGACGGTAATCATTGTGAGGGAGTAGGGTTGCAGTGCCACCGTGGTCTTCTTCCCTAGAGTTATCTCCTTGGTCATGGGCTTCACCGGTTGTGCGTCGAAGTTGTTCTCGTCGTCGGGCTGTCCTGAAAGTGTAGTGATGCTCACTTTCTTCTTCATCGACTTGAAGCGCGAGAGGTCGATGTTGGCATTGCGGGTGTCGGCAGTGGCATTGACAGCCTTGATGTAAAGCTCGCGCTTGTTGACGTTGAGCACCACTGATTGTCCAGTGTACTTGTCGTCGTAGCCGTCAATGCTTACGCAGTCGCCATAATAGTAGTTGCCGGCTGACTGTCCGAACATCTGCTGCACGTAGTAACTGCAGGTGAGATAGGGCTTTTCGTTGTCGAAATAAATGAGGTCGGGGTTCCAGTTGATGTTGCCTTTGCGTGCAAAGAGCGGTGCATAGCTGGTCATGGCAACTACATCGCCATTGCGTTCCACATGGAGAAGATAGACTGCCTCGGCAAGTGCATCGATGAGTTTCTTGTCTTTGGCTGCATACTCTCCGAGATAGACTTTGGTCTTCCGGTCGCGCGGATAACTGTCGTACTGGCGCGAGGAGAAGAAGTAGTCGCGCGGCTCGTAGTAGTGCTCGTCGATGATTGGCATGCCGAGTTCTTCCGCCAGTTCCCAACCGTGCTCATAGTCGCCCTTGAAAGAGCCATTGCCTGGATGCGAACCCGGACCGTCAGTGCCTACGATGATGATGTCCGGATAGCGCTCATGTACGGCTTTGTACATTAACTTGAACCGCTCGATGAACGCGGGCGAGATGTATTCCTCGTTGCCGAGACCCAGATATTTCAGATGGAAGGGCTCGGGATGTCCTGCCTCGGCACGCACACGTCCCCATGGGGTGGAGGCATCGCCGTTTGCCCACTCAATGAGGTCGAGGGCATCCTGTATCCACTCGTCCATGGAGTCGAGGGGTACTGCATCTTGGGCAAAACCGGGCATACCCCAACCGCCGTTGGCTCCCTGGCAGCTCACGCCACAAGGCAAGATGGGCAGTGGCTCTGCTCCCATATCCTCGCACAACTGGAAATACTCATAGTAGCCTAGTCCGAACGACTGGTGGTAGCCCCAGCAGTTTTTCAGCCCTTTGCGCTGCTCTTTTGGTCCGACGGTGTTCTTCCACCGATAAGTGTCCCACATGCCGTCACCGCCGCCATGCACGATGCAACCGCCGGGGAAACGCATGAAACTGGGATGCAGGGCTTCGAGTGCCTCTGCGAGGTCGCGGCGCAGTCCGTGGCCATGATAGGTGTCGTGCGGAATGAGCGACACCTCGTCGATATCGATTGCCCCCACGTTGAGCACAAGCAGTTGCAATTCTGCACCGGCACAGTCTTCGTTGGGGACAAGCGTGCATGAGTATTTCTTCCATTCACTGCCACTGATGGTCAGGGTGGTGTCTGCCAGCGCACGGCAGTCGCGTCCGGGTGTGCCGATCACGATGCGCACGTCGAAACTCTCGCTGCCGCTCACGGTACGGGCGAAGAGCGACATGTCGTAATGGCTGCCGGCCTTGACATTCATGCCGGCGAATCCTTTGTTGAGCAAACCATAGCCTGTCCAGCCGTTGAAGTCGGAGTAGTGGCCTATGCGCTCTACATGAACTCGCATGTAGTTCGTGTTGTTGGGGTTGAGCGGACTGGCTTGGCGTGCCTCGAGGTGCCCGAGCGAGTGACCTGGGCGTACTGCGCTCCATGCCGTGCCCGGTCCCCATTCGGTCCTCTCCGACACACTGTACTCAAATGAACCGTTCTGCACCAGTTCGGCATTCAGTCCGCCGTCGGCCGAGTGGCTGATGTCTTCGAAGAAGATGCCGATGAGTTTGTCACTGATGGCTTTGCCGCCTTGCGGCACGCTGATGGGGGTAGCGGCAGAGGCTGTGAGCGCTGCTGCTGCGAGGATGAGGTTTGTGATGGGTCGTTTCATATATTTTGTTTTATTTGGCGTTTGCCAGTTTGGTTTATACGTCGTTAGCAACGTAAAAGTATACAAAAAAATAATTTTAAGTATACCACTCAAGTTGAGCGCGGCAAAGGTACAAAAAAAATGTCAAACATTACTTGTTATTGAGATATTTTTTAGTTTCTTTAATGCGATATGACGCGCCGGACACCGATGTTCGCGAGGCTCGATACAATTAATTGTTTAGCCCCGAACAATTAATTGTCTGGCCTCAAACAATTAATTGTCTAGCCCGATACGAACGTTAGTCTTTCGCCACCTTGCCAAAGCGGATTTCTGTACGCAGCTGAGCAACGTCTCCCTCAATTTTGGCTTCCCCTCTCTCCGTCTTTCTCTCGGTCTCCCCGTCCTTTCCTTTCCCTCCCCAGACTCCTTCTCTTTCTAAGCTTCCCCTCTCTCCGTCTTTCTCCCGGTCTCCCCGTCCTTTCCTTTCCCTCCCTCAGACTCCTTCTCTTTCTAAGCTTGCCCCTCTCTCCCTCTTACTCCCTCTCTCCCCGTCGTCCTAGTCCAGTATTTGCCTTGAGGTAAATACTGGACTAGGGGCCAGGGCCGACTTCGTCCGTCGGAAGGACGAAGGTCGGGGCGGGGAAGGGCTGAGGGCTTGGGCTCACGAGACCATCGTCTGCCCGCTTCGCGCGCTGAAGCTGGCTGTCGACTCTGCCCGACCGTCTTGGAGTCTTTGTCCCTCATCGCTCTCGGGCGCAAAGATACGACAAAAGCGAGCAAAAAAGCAAATCCGTTCAATGCCATTCAATATCTGTTCAGTATCCGTTCAATATCTATTCAATTTTAGAACGAAAAATGCGGCGTTTTGACACTTTTTGCCTGTTTATGCCCGTAAGCCAGATATTGAGAGAAATGTGTGACAGATGACGGATATGACAGATGTTTTTAAACTTTTCCTCACGCGCGCGGGCAGGAAATTTTTTAAATCATCACTCTGACCGACCACGTGTATATAGGGTTTAAAAAACCACTGTCACATCCGTCATCTGTCATCACTGCTTGATGGCATTCGGAAGAAACAGACGGTGGCTCATTTTGGACCGTTGCTGTAGCTCTTTGCATTGTCATAGTTTCCAGGATTTTTGTGGTGCTTTGACTGAAATTGAAGCGAGCCACAGACGCGCGCGCATCCGAGACTCGCGCGCAAAGATACCGTAAAAAGGAGACTAAATGCAAGTCCGTTCAAAGATATTCAAAGTTCATTCAAAGACATTCAAAAATATTCAAAGATTTTGAACAAAAATGGGCTGAAAAGACCGGTTGCCCTTTGATTGCCTATGGCAGTTTCGCAGTAGCTCGCAACAAGGCAGACTGTGTCTCTGACGGTAACGTCAGATATTGAAAAGGGTGACAGATGTCAGATAAAACACATGTTTTTTAACTTTCCTCCTCTCGGTGCTTGACAATTTCTGCGATGTGCTCAACCGCCCATTCTATCTACGGATTTCAGCATATTTGACATGAATAGCATAATTTCGGTGCAAAAACAAAGAAAAATTTTCAAAAGCCTTTGATTTTGCTGGAAAAATTATTACTGAAGTTTCGCAAGTGAATATACATCAATTTGCTTGTTTATAAATATACTGAAGTTTCGCAAGTGAATATACATCAATTTGCTTGTTTATAAATATACATAT
>CAVGQN010000052.1:0-23678 GCA_963631395.1 bacterium | reverse complement strand
TTACAGCGCAAGGGCTCCACCTCTTACCATTCCGAACAGAGAAGTTAAACCTTGCAACGCCGATGGTACTGCCAACGCGGGAGAGTAGGAAGCGGCCACCTTACAGGAGAGAGGAGATTCGATGCAAGAGTTTCCTCTCTCTTTTTCTTTTTTGTTTTGTCACGTAGCACGTCATGGGGGCTTCTCGCCCCCCCCCCCAAAAAAAAACCTCGGTATTTTCAGGTATAGATTTAAGTTCTAAACCCGTCACCGAATTGCACTTCTAAGTTGAACTTGCATCCTTATCGAGTCTCAGCCTCCTTATCCAGCCGCAGGCTCACCGGTTAATGCCCCTTACACTCAATCGTCAACGAGCCATACACTCAATCGTCAACGAGCCATACGCTCAATCACTAACGAGCCATAGGCTCACAACGGAATGACCCATAGGCTCAAGTGCCCATGAGCCATAGGCTCAAGGACCAATAACCCATCAGCTCAATCGTCAATGACCCATAGGCTCAAGTGCCCATGAGCCATATGCTCTATATATATAAAGATGTGTCATGCTTTAGGTTTCTGCTGCGGCTAAGATTCCTTTAGATTTTACTTTTGCCATAAAAACTTTAAATCTCAACCTTACATCTTGCTAAAATAGGGCAATTTTTACTTGTTTTTGCGTATTTTTGAGGGAAAAGTGTTGATAAGTCAGATAATTTGCATAAATTTGCGGCAAAAGACCCAAAAGGAAATCTAACGCAAAAATTGATAGAAATCACGATATATCAATCGGAAAAGAATAATTCAACCATTAAGACGGTCTCGCACGGGATTGTCGGGTTTTGTTGAAAATAGAATAAGATGAGAAGATTGTCAGGTTACATATCCGTTTGCCTATTGGCTTGCATAGCGCTTTCTTCCTGTACCTTCGGGGACAAGGAGATTAGTCCTGCGGGTCTGGCGAAGAAGACCCGTCGTCTTTCGTACTTTTATACAGCGCTTCTGCCTTATGTCGGCGACACGTTATGCGATGTGCTCGATTATGGCGTTTATGGAGGTCTGTATTTGGGTTGGGGAGACGAAGCTTCGATCAGCGTCTTCGGCAAGGAGTTCTGTTTCAACACCGATACGCTCGAGGGTGATGCTGCGCAGCCGTATCCGATAACCTTCAATTACAACTATTATCAAGACGGCGCTCCGGTCGAAGAAGACGGTTTCTCCAAGCTCTCTTGTAGTTTTACGACCTACGGCAAGCATGGACCGGCGGTCGGCTATACGACTTGTCTGCCGATTATCTTCCCCTACAGCAAGACTTTCGATAAGAACGGAAAGCGCTACAAGGCGCGCGTGGACTCGATACCCCTGGATTTTACTGGCCAAGACGGGTTGCTGTCGACCTTGAGAAGCAAATACTATATTGCGCAGGGATGGGCCAAAGGCGTCTGCTATAAGTCGACGGTGACTATGGCCGACAGTGCAGACCATTGCCAGGCGGGGCACGACCACGATGCCTTGCGCGAAGGCGAGATTATCCTCGAGACCAAGATGGCGATAGTGCGTCTTTCTTTGGTCGTAGATGGTCAGGAGAACTTGACGCTTCCGGAATACTTGCGGGCTTTGCGCCAGAGCGGAGGCGAGTCCTATTATGTCTCGTCCATCGAACTGGGCAACACGGTCGACCATCCCAGCGGCATCAGCAGTGCTTTGCTCGACATGAACGACGGTTACGTCAAGGCTACGGACGATGCCGAGACCTCGCTGGTCCTCGTGGATGATAGGAATGCTTTCTGGAACCATGAGCAGATAGACTCACTGGAGGCAGAACCCTTGAGTTTTGTCGGAGGTGAAGGTTACTCGTGGGGCACTAGTCTCTATGTTGCCATCCCTTGTCCCGATGTGGGCAAGTTGGACATAGACCCGTTGATAACGGTGACATTGATTAAGTCCGGTACGGAGACGGGAGAGACATCCCAGCTGTACGGGCGTATAGAACGGACGGAACTGCTGGAAGGCTGTTACTATGTAACGTCGCCTATCTACCTGTTCTCGTCGAAAGATGATGCTAACAACAGCCCTGCGGAAATCTGCAAAGTACCGCAGGCCAACGAATCGTATAAACAGGGCAGTTAATGCTCTTTGACTAGAGAAAGATAAACGGATTGTAAACCCTTTGGATTGTAATAACCCTTTGTAAACATCCAGGAGAATTGAAGTCATAGAACAGCGAAGAGCGCTTGGCTCTCACGTACGCGCGAGTGGGCGCGTGGTTTCCAAGCAGGCGCGTGGTTTTGAAAAAAAAAGACACCGCCATCCGGACAACGGATGCGGTTTAGATAAAAGACAGTTATGAAGACAACGAACAGACAACATTCCCTTCTTTGGGTCACGGTGGCAGTGATGGCATCGGGCCTTGTCTCTTGCCATTTCGGTGACGAGATAGAGAAGCAGTTATCCAAATACGATGGCGTGGTGCGCGACATCACCTTCACGTTCTCCGCTTCCAAGACCGAAGACAACTCTGCGACCCGTGTGTCGTTGACCGACAACGGCCTGGACGGCGTGGCCAGCGGTTGGGAGTCGACCGACGAGATTGCTCTCTTCGACTTCGGCGAGATCTTCACGACCGACGAGACGGCCACTTCCATCAAGTCGCCAAAAGCCATCGAGATGAAGTACGATTCGGATGCCATGGGCGATACGACGGGTGTCGACTACGCCAACTTCACGGCCACGACCCGTGCCATCATGACAGAGAGCGCCATCGCCGACGACTACCACTTCGGACTTTTCTATCCCTACGGTAAGGCCAAGGCTATGTCGAGCAATTCGAAATCCATCACTCTCGACTTCTCCGGTCAGAACGGCAGCCTGAACAAGATAGCCAAAAACTTCTTCTATGCCTGGGGTTATGCCAAGGGTACTTGCCAGGATGCCAAGGTCGTGCTCAAGGAAGCGATGGGCGAAGGCAATTCGCAGTGCAACAACGCCGAGTGGCATCCGCACAATATCGGCGAAAACGCCATCGTCCTCGACAACAAGATGGCTATCATCCGCATGCACATGGTGGTCAATGCATCGAAGTCGTTCAGTGACTACCTGACCGAGAAGGGCCTGGAGATATCCAAGATTACCGTCACCAACCGTCTGGGCCAGTGGACAGACGATGACGACAATGTGACCTATGCTTCTGACTCCTCCAATATCAGTGCAGCTGAGCTCGACCTCCAGTCCGGCACGGTCTCTGAGTCCGCCTCCGCTTCGCCCAGCCTTGTGCTCGACGAACCGACCGTGCTCAATGTGCACAAGAACGACACCGTCAAGGGCGTGTATGCCCTGACTTCCGGTTCGAAGACGGTGTGGGGTTCGACGTTCTATGTTGCCGTACCTTGTCCCGAGACGGTCACCACGGCAGCGGGCAAGACCCAGCATCAGCTCACCTTCCGTCCGCTGATTGAGGTCGAGACCAAGGCCGCCGAGGGCAAGAGTCCGGACGAGTGCCCCACCTATTGGGGTTCGCTGAGCACCAAAGAACTCAAGGAAGGCGACTACTACATCACGGACTGCATCATGATGAGTACGGACAAGACCGACATCGGTGCCGACGCCGACATCTACCTGTACTACCACTCTTCGTTCCTTTGGAATGACGACGATGTGATTATCCTCAAATAAAAGCAAACTATCGACGATGAAAAAAATATTCCGCATCATTTCCGTTTTAGCCGTCGCTGCCACACTGGCACCGCTGGCTTCGTGTTCGGACGATAATGAAGGGACGGATGGCAATACTTGCCGCATCTGTCTCGACTTGTCTGTCTGCGGTGCTACTGCCGATACCCGTCTCAATCCGGGCGACCCGGGATATACCGAGTATTTTGAGGCTCCGCGGTATGTCTACTTGTTCTTCGCTGTAGGTCCGGTGCGTAATGCGGCCAACAATCCCGTCTTCGCCTACACCTTCACGACCGAGCAGAGCGACTGGACGTTGGGCGAGGATGTCTACACACTGACCAATGCGCCGACCAAGACCATCAACATCGACCCGAGTCTGGACTTGACGCACAACCCCAAGATTCGCGCCTACATCGTCGCATCGTTTGATGCCCTCACTTTCGTCGATCAGGCCAGCCTGGTCGGCGAGGGTTCGTATAGCCGAATCAAGTTCACGGAGAAGGACCTCATCGATGCCCGCTTCTATGCCACCAAAGGCAACAATGATTACTCCTTGAGCTTGCGCGATGTCTATTCGACTCCGTATAATCTGAAGTATGCCGATAACGGCTATAGCGCCTCGCCCACCGTCGAGAACCGCGACGGATACTATGGCACCGTGCCTACGGGCTATGTGACGACGACGCTTATCACGTTTTCCGACACGCTTTACCATACGGCCGCCAAAGTGGACTTCCAGTGGAATGCCGCCGACCCCACGGCCGACCTCTACGCTACCAGCGCAGTAATACGCAATGCGCCTAAGCAGGGCTATCTCTTCCGTCCCGCTTCGACTGTGACGGGCGTCGGCACTTACAGCAAGCTCCTTCTGGCAGGTGACCGCTACAATGGAGGCTCTCCGACAGCTGCTACTGCCGATGACATGAACAATAACCACGAGGCCAAGTACGCAGATGTCTTTACCTCCAATGTGGGCAACCAGTGGAGCGGCCGGGCTTACACCTACGTCCTGCAGCCGGGCAATCTGGAGTACGACTTCTCGACCAGCAAGAAGGACTACGAAGCCCAGAAGGCCACTACTTCGGACAATGGTTCGACCAACAGAATTTTCGCGGCCTGGTACAAGGCAGACTTCCAGTTGGGAGAAAGCAAATAGTGTTCACTTCAACACAAGGCAACACACGGTGTCCGACGGACTCGGACACATATAGATAGAAGAAATCGATTAGAATTCATACAGATATGAAAGATATGAGAACATCCATAGCACGTCTTTTGGTGTCAGGCATCTTGGCTTCCGCAGCCTTCGGTACTGCCGAAGCGGGAGTCTATTTCCGTTATGTGACGCCTGACGGAGATTTCGGTAACGACGGCAACTCGTGGGCCACGGCCAAGCGCAATATTCAGGATGCCATCGATGATGTAGCCAGCAAGCTGGGTACCAGCGACAGTGCCTGCATCTTTGTGGCCGAAGGAACCTACAAGCCGACCAAATCGACGGAAACCAACGGTTCGGTCGTCACCAGTTCGTTCCAGATTCCTGCCGGTGTCCACATCTACGGTGGTTTTGTGCCCGACTTGAGCGCAGAGGGCGTAAATTCTCTGGCCCAGGCCAAGGCGCTGATTGCCTCCCGTGCCACGGTGTCTACACCTGTAGGTACGTATATGGCCAAAAAGACCATCCTCTCCGGCGATGTGACCAGCAATGAGGCGACGTTCACGTGGAATGATTCCAAGCACCGTTATCAGACTTCCTTCTCCGGCAACTGCTATCATGTGGTTACCTTTGCCACCAATGGCTTCACGGCCGACTACAACGGCACGAGCCGCGCCAATGCCGCACAGATTGCAGGCGTAGACCGTCATGCCGTGCTCGATGGTGTAGTGGTCAAGGACGGTTATGCTTTCAACTCGAACATCAATACCATCAGCCACAATGCCTTCGGCGGCGGTATCTATATGGTCAAGAATGCCATTGTCCGCAATTGTGAGGTCTATCACTGCGAAGCTTCGCGCGATGGTGGCGGTATCTATATGGACGGTGGCGGACGTGTCGAGAACTGCTACGTCCACGACTGCCAGGCTGTGGGTGTCAGCTCTACCACTGGTATCGGTGGCGGTATCTCGGCCAATCAGGGCGGTGTCATCACCAAGTCGGCTGTCATCAACAACGTGGCCCGTTGCGGTGGCGGTATCGGTTTCTATTACGACAAGAACCGCGACAATGCCAACCTCGACGGACAGTATAATATGGCAGCATCCGCTTCGCTGGTGGCCCAGAATGTGGCTACGGTCGAGGCCGGCGGCGTCTATCTGTATACGGGCGGCCTGCTGAACGGCATGACCGTCGTCAACAACATTACTTACGGTACGGGTGTGACCATCGGTGGCATCGTGTCCGGACGTAGCGGCGGCATCTATGTGCGCGACCATGCGGCCGTCTACAACACGGTCATCTGGGGCAACCACACTTCGGCCAATAATACGAACAATGTGCAGTTCGGCTCTTCCCGTTCGGGTACAGCTACCGACCTGAAGCCTGTCTTGGAGTATGTGGCCCTTTCGCAAGCCGACTACGCTGACTGGTCGGGCGTCAAGAAGGTGAGCATCAGCAAGTTGTCTTCATCCAACGCCAATACGACAGGTACTACCAACAGCATGGTCAAGTACCCGCAGTTCAAGAATCCTGCCACTACCGTTGGACATGTCGACGACGAGTCGGGCGCCGATATGGCCAGCAATACCTATTTTAAAAATGTCGACTGGACACCACTTTCGGCATCGGGTCTTTGCTTCGCCGGTTTGCAGCTCATCGACGTTTCGTCGACCGTGCATCCCGTCACCCTGGCCGGACTGATCTCCGATATCGTGGACAAGGAGTACAACCCCCGTTGTGTGCTGGGTGCATACGTGGCTGAGAAGGAAACGCCCGTGCCGGCTACGGTCGATGGCGTGACCACCCTCTTCGTCGACCCGAACCGTTCGAGCAACGATACCTATAGCAAGCCGGGCAGCAGCTGGGATGATCCGATGGACAACCTCGTCGATGCTTTGGAGTATTTCCGCACGAACAAGATTGCCGGACAAGTCTGTGCCAAGGAGGGTACGCTGAGCACGGCCAGCCGTTCCAACTTCGGACGTATGCGTGCCACGACCGTGCAGATGGTCAGCAACGTATCTGTCTATGGCGGCTATTCTTCCAGTTTGTCGGGTACGGACCTCTCGCAGCGCAACCCTGTCGACTATCCGACCGTAATCACCGGACAAGTTTCCAACGACAGTTATTCCACCAATGTGGCCCACCTCGTTACGTTCAGTGGCGTCACGGGTGCTGTGCTCGACGGCTTCCAGCTCCGTTGGGGCAATGCCTCGTCTACCGTATTGGCCAAGACGCTCGGCCTGAACACCAATGGCGGCGGTATCTTCATCAACAATTCGACAGACCTTCAGATTCGCAACACGCTGGTAGCCAACTGCGCCGGCTGGAACGGTGCTGCTGTCTTTGGATCGGGCTCGTCGGCTGCTTCTGCCACGTTCACCAACTGTATCTTCCACAACAACCAGGCTTGCGGGGCTTTCGGTGAGGAAACGGCTTCCAACAACTTGAACGGAGGTATCGTCTATGCCGGACAGAACACGACCTTTACCATCGACCACTGCGACTTCTTGCGCAACGTCGGCTACGGACTGGTCATTTCCGAGAGTAATGCTTCGGCCAAATTGACCAACAGCATCTTCTTCGCCAATATGGATGCGGCTTATGCCGACACGAAGAACTATCCGACCAAGGCTTTGACGGCCATCTACGGAACCATCTCTAAGGTTACGGGTCATAACAACGTGTTTGACGAGTGTACTACGGTCCTGGCCGATACTGTCGAGTCGGATAACGACGACGTCATCCGCGCTTCGTTGGGTTCGGCTGTGCTCGGCATGAACGAGAGCAGCACGCTCGAGTATGCCCGATTTGTCAACCCGACCCGTAATTCGGGTGTCAGCACGGGTAGCGACGTAACTTACTATGGTCGTGAGACTTCCTTCATCCCGTCGGATATGAATCCTGCGGTCAACGCAGCAAGCACCGAGGGTGTCGACCACTTCTCCTCTTTGTCCGATGGCTCTTGGGGCTACGACATGTCTCTCCACACACCGCGCGACTACGGCGGACTGCCCGACGCCGGTGCACTCGAGAACGGACTTGCTACGGCCAGTTCGGCTACGCAGCCGAGCTATGGTTCCACTATATATGTACGCGAGTACCTCAATGCCGACGGTACAGTCAACTACACCGAGGGCGGCAACGGTATGTCGTGGGCTACGGCCATCAACGGCAACGCCTGGTACAATCCGGACAATGGCGTCCTTATCGGAGCACCTCCGGTCGACTATACGACCAAGTTGACCAACCCAGACTTCACTAAATCGACTAAGTGGAGCGGCACTTCGGCAACAATCAATACAACCTATGGTGCGGCTGAGATTAAGAATACAGCAAATTCAAACTATTATCAGACTGTATCTGGTCTTCCCAATGGCTACTATCGGTTGACATGTCAGGCATTTTATCGGTATGCTAATGGTACCGACGACAATAGTGCAGCAAAGTCTGTCGGATCGAATTCCCAATACAAGTATGCCTATCTGTATGCCAATGATTCGTCGACTCAGATTATGAGCATTGCGGAGGAGTTGGATGCATACGCGTCTTACCACATAGAAAACGCTAGTTGGACTACCTCCAATTCGAACCTTCCTAATAACCTCATGACGGCAGCATTGTGTTTCAACAATGGACTTTATTCTAACAATGAAGTTTGGGTGAAGGTCACAAATGGCACGCTGAAGTTGGGTATACGCAAGGATGGTTCGTATAGTAGAGATTGGTTGGTGTTCAGTAACTTCCGTTTGTACTATTATGGTGATGCAAAACAGGATGTGGGCATTAGCGGTCTGCAGTATGCGGTTGATGCAGCTCATGCGTCTATGTCGCAATACTTTACCAAGGATAGTACATCTCAGACAGAGTCTTCTGTCGCAGGAAACACCGAAACTGTCAAGACTTTTTACCACTTTACCCCGACAGACAGTCAACCTGAAGTCTCCGTTTGGGTCGGTGCCGGTACGTACACCAATCCTGATGGCTTCAAGATTCGTAACCATGTCAAGGTGTATGGCGGTTTCCCGAAGACGGGCAACCCGGGCATGAACGAACGTCACCCGCAGTTGACCGAAGGTGTGCCGTTGTCTGCTGCCAACCAGCTTTTGGGCTTGAAGGTGGCCGACTATGAGACCATCCTGCAGACCAATACCAGCATCACTGAACGAGACGAGAAAAAACGGTCTGTCAATGTGCTGATGCACCCCTACGAGTGCCGTGTCACGAACTACGATGACCGCAATGAGTATCGTAGTCGTGTGGTTTACGAAGGTGCAGAGTGGGATGGTTTCACCATGCGCTATGGCTTTAAGGAAGGTGTAAATAAGTGGACTGCACATGGAGGTCGTAATGGTGGCCCAGGCGTCTCTATGTACGAGAACTTTGTCTTGCGCAACTGTATAGTTCGCGATAATCTCTTGGGCGATTATTCCTCCGACCGTTCTTACTGGGGGCGTGGCGGCGGTATCTACTGCGATGGTGGTACGGTCGAGAACTGCTATGTAATGGACAATCAGGCAATGTGTGGCAGTCAGGAGAACTATGGCGGTGGTATCTATATGATTCGTGGTACGATGTTCAATACCGTAGTCACCGGCAATAAGGTGCTTGATGCCACTAATGGATTAGGTAATGCAGTGTTCTTCGAGTCTGCCGTGTTCTACAACAATACTATTGCCAACAATAGTGGCGGTCAGAGCACAATCGGAGTGTGGACGGCATCGGCCGGTTCTGCTAACCTTACCGTGTACAATTCTATTGTTATGTGTGGCACATATTCGGCACTCTCTATAGATAATAGTACACCTGCTAGTTTTAACCACTGCTTTATCCAGAGTTCCAATGCCTGCAGTAATTTGTCGAAAAAACTAACAGATTGCAAGTTCTATCCGTCGACCGATGCAACTACCTACAACCCGTTTGCTCTCGACTACAATACTGCCGTAAAGAACTACGACTACCGTATCGAACTCAAGGAAAAGTACAGTTGTGTCAACGAAGGTACGGAAAACTTGGGCACGGATAAGGAAACGCGCAAGGCTGTTGTACTGCCGAGCTCGGACATGGACTACACAGACCGTATTCAGGACTGTAAGGTCGATATCGGAGCCTACGAGTACAATGGTTCGGCCAACATCTCGCCTGACCTCACGACGGCCAAAGATACTGCTATATATTATGTAACGGAAGAAGGCTTCGGCACGACCCAGGCCTACGACCCGGCCAATGCCGCCTGTGCAGCCAAGCTCCAGAAGGTGCTCGATGCCGCAGGCCGTTACAAGTACCTAAACAAGAAGCTCACCGTCATCGTCAAGTTGGCGGGTGCCGATGCTACCAAGTGGTCGGATTTCGCTGCCGGCGAGAAGGCTGCGTTCAAGTACTATCCTTGCCGCACCACTGACGAGGATAACGACAACGTCCGCTTGTGGTCCATCATGGTGCCGCGTGGCGTAGAGGTTTGGGGCGGTTATTCTGTTGAGGACGTTCTCACCGATACGACCAACGCCAAGATTGCGCCTTGCTTCTCCGACGACGAGCGTTCGGTAATGTACCATCCGACCTACCTGCAGACGGAGTACGACAACGACGACCTCAACGAGACCGTGCGCGGCTATCACGTTGTGACCTTCACCGACTTGCTCTACGACAAGAACGGCTATCCGTTCCTGGTGGGCGATTCGGTTTCCACTTTCGGCACAAGTTCCTATTCCGTCGACAAGACGTATCAGGATTCGCAACTCAAGCACATCGACAACACGACCGGCCGTGCCGTCCTCGACGGACTCTTCCTGGTCGGTGGTCAGGCTGACGGCGAGAGCTACAGTGCTACTTCCGGTACCGTCAATGTCAACCAGTATGGTGGTGCAGCTGTCGTTACCGACTATGCCCATGTGCGTAACTGTATTGTCAAGAACAACACCGCCACTTACGGCGGAGCTTTGGCCTTGCAGAAGAACGCTCTCGTTTCCGGTTCGCTCATCGTAGACAACGAAGCCGAGTATGGCGGCGGTATCTACATCGTCGAGGACAAAGTGCAGATGTCCGATGGTGTCAACAACTCCGTCGCCGTCGATGCCAAGACCGAACGTTACGTTGTCGATAGTTTGGCGCACGTCTACACGACGACCATCGTCAAGAATGCCGGCAACATGCAGGGTGGCGGTATTTGGTTCTCCAACGATGCCGCTGAACCGAATGTGCGTATCAACTCGACCGCCGTTTGGCAAAACGATTCGCCTGACCAGGCCAACGTAGCCGGACAAACGGCTCCGAGCATGCCCGATGGCACTATCCTTTCTTCGTTCGACTGGTATCCGTTCTCTTATTCAGCCGTGCAGAACTTGCGCTTGCCGGGTCTCAACAATATCAGTGTCGAGATGAACAACCCCAACGGCACACGTTTTGCCAAGGACTCGAAGACCGATGCCTCGGTTTACAACGACTTCACGATAGCATCCGATACGACGCAGATCAGCTACTACGGTTTGACGGAGATTTCATCCCTCTGCCGTGCCGGTATGCCTTACAGCGACTATGAGAAGCTTGTCAAAAACCAGGGTCTTGCGCTGCGTGACTACAATAAGTGGCGCCGCGATACCATCTCGGCTGGCGAAGCCCGTACGGACCTCGACATCGGTGCCCGTGCCTATCCGTCGGCTGTCATCACCGACGAGTCCAACATCTTCCTGCGTCTCTTCGTAGCGCAGTCCGAGGACATCGATATGACGGCTTACAACGTGATGCAGCAGTGGTCGAAGACGGCGAAACCCGGTACTTCAAACTACATCTATGGCCTGCTCGGTTCTTCGTTCGCCTATCCATTCCAGAACCTCGACGATGCGCTCAAATATATAGAGACCGTGCGCAAGTCGACCGACTGGAAAGACAAAGCCAACAACCTCCGCTTCGAGATTTGTATGGCCCGCGGCGAATATTACCCGCAGCGCGATATGCAGGGCAACTACAGCCATTCGCTCGACAATACGTTCCTCGTTCCTGAGGGCGTCACCATCGTGGGCGGCTTCGATTGCTCTGACTTCTATGGCCAGTATTGGCAGCCTTCAATCAAGGACGCCAGTGCCTATACCACCGAGCTCAACGACAATCAGGTCTTCTTCGGCGGCGGTGCGTCTATCAACCGCGAGAACACAGTGTCGATTGGTTCCGAAGCTGTGACGATTCTCCAGATGCCGCTCGATACGATGTCGGCAGCACGTCCGCTCGTTGACAAGAATATGAACAATATCCTCGAGCCTTGGGAGTTCCTCTACGAGACCACCCTTTCGGGCAACATCGACAACCTCCAGAACAGTGGTGTCTACCACGTTGTCTCAGTTGCTCCTTATGCTCCGGGTACGGGCCAGTTGCCTACCGCCAAGTGGGTCAACCCCGATTATGTCTCCAACACCCAGGCCGAAGGTTATGGCAAGGCTCCTCATGAGCAAGGCCAGCCTGTCATCCTCGACGGTGTCACCGTCTCGGGCGGTTATGCCTGGAAGTATGCCAATGGTTCGGTCAACGACCGTGGCGTCTACAGCTACTATAAGGGTGGCGGTCTGCTCGTCAGCGGCAACTGGTATTGCGCCGACGTGGACGGCACGCACGATAACTTCTACCATAGCGGTGTCACCGACCCGGTGGGCTACCGCGACATACCGGTCTACCTGAGCCACACCATATTTATTAATAATGTGGGCGGTGTCGGCGGCGCTGTCAGCACGGACGGTTCGCTCTACATCTACGGTTCGGTATTCAACCAGAACAAGGCTTCGCGTCACCAAGACCAGAATATGCAGTGGACAAACCCCAATACGGGCAATCCGGAAGAGAGCAATCTCGAGTATCCGGGCATCGGCGGTGCCATCCACTTCAACTCTACGTTGGAGGCTTACAACACCATCTTCGCCAACAATGAGGCCGAAGACGATTTGTCGAAGACCTCGGATACCCTGACCTGCCGCAACTATGCCGACTTTGTCAACACCAATCCCGGACGCAACCTCTACGCAGGTGCCGGTGGCGTACTGGCAGGTGGCTACAACAGCCGCATGAAGATTCTCAACTGCGACTTCGTCAACAACCGCGCCAGCATCTATCCGGCCATCTTCACGATGAACCCGAACAGGAGTCAGAATCCGGATGCGCTGACCGAGAGCGAATACAACCTGTTGGTCAACAATGTCTTCTGGGGCAACGGTATCCATCCGGATGTGAAGAAACAGGGATTTGCCCAGGGCTTGGCCATCAACTTCGGCAATGCCGCTTCGGTCGAGACGTCGGGTAAGATGAAGGGCAGTTATAGCGTTCTGCTTGACAAGGCTCCTCAGTCACAGGATGACCTCGACGACAACTTCAACGAGACGCTTTGGTTCTCGGCCTACGAGTCGGGGCTCGGCAAGACGCACGCCAACGGTCAGGACTTCCGCCAGATGGCTTACAGCGCCGACACCTATATCGGCAAGAGCTTCCGCGACTACTACAACAGCCGCTATAGCGACAAGGGCGCCTATGCCGTACAGAACGGCAACATCCTGCTCAGCTCGGAGAACTACGACCTCGAAGGGCCGAACTTCAGCAATCCTTCCGAACGTGCCGGCTTCGACGGCTACACGGAAGATGCCGACTGGTCACGCTCGCGTATCAACAACCTGACCGACAACGGTTCGGGTATGCTCAAGCAGAATGTGACCAACACGGGTACGACCTATGTGTGCGACTGGAAGGTGGCAGACGACGGAACCTACGAAGGCTCCGGTTCTTACCACACCTCTCACTATCAGACCGAGTCGAACATAGACAATACGGCCATCGGTGGCGAGCTCTATATGGAGACTTCTTCGGGCACCGCGCTGACGCGTTTGGCTTCAGACCCGAACCCGAATGTCGAAAACGCCTACATCGACCTCGGTGTCTACGAGTATCCGCACACCCAGTTGGTTTGGGGTGTGGACGGCGATCAGGTCGATGTCCTCTGGGTGGCAACGCAAGAGAAGATTGAGAACGGTGACCCCAACGGCAAGACGTGGTACACACCGACCTCCGACTTGCAGCGTGCCATCGAGACCCTCCTTTCGAGCCACAACGGCCACCGCAAGGAGATTCGCATCACCAACGGCGAATATACGCCATCGACGCTGTCTCCATCCGGCCACAATGCCTTCTACATCAACACCGGCATGTTGGCCAAGAAGTCTGTCCTCCTGCCCGCCAGCTACTATACGGACAAGACGACCAGCGAGTTCAGTATCGACGACTATGGCGTGCGCTCGCTGACCATCAAGGGCGGCTACAGCAAGGACCTCTTCGAGCAGTATGACCCGGATCTCTATCCCGTCATCCTCCGCCAGAAGAACCGTACCGATGCCACCGGCGACAAGTGGGACTACCTCTTCTATATCGACGACGCTACCCAGCGCTACGGACAGAGCGAGGACCTCGACCTCGGAGCCTTCTCGTCAGCCAACCTCACGGCTGCGTATACCGACAAGAAGGTGACGACCGTTCCCGTACAGATTGACGGTGTCACTTTGGTCAACAACCAGGCCAACAGCAACACGCGCGGCACGGCCATCTGCTATGCCGACCAGCTGGATACCATCGTCGGTGC
This sequence comes from bacterium, assembly GCA_963631395.1. GTDB lineage: Bacteria > Bacteroidota > Bacteroidia > Bacteroidales > UBA3663 > Liminaster. The sequence goes on along the minus strand of CAVGQN010000052.1, from coordinate 9,264 downwards.
CGACGGCAAGACATACGTCTACCAGGCTTCCGCACCCGAGACGGCCAACATCACCGTATCGGCTGCAGAATATGCCGAGATGAGCGCTACGGACGACTCGTACGACAGAATGTTCTATACGGACGACACCTACTCCATCCGTTCGGACAACCCGACGGAGTTCGTACACTACTACCGCACGGTGACCAATCCGGCCAAGCTGGTTATCACCAAGACTAAGGTGATGAACAGCGGCACGCAGAGCGACTATGCACAGGACAACACCTCGTCGGCCGTCTATATCGGCAAGTACGGCGGCGATGCCTTGGTCTACAACTCTGTCTTCCACTCCAACTGGGGCAACCCGATTGAGGCTTACAACACCCGTACCGTCAACAACACCGTCGCCCTCAACAAGGGTGCATGGGTGCTGACCAACCTGGGCGACAATTCGATATCTCTGCCCGAGACCGACGGCGGCAAGGGCAGCGGTCCGATGTTGGCTCCGGCCGCCGACCGTACGGCAAGCAGCTATACGCTCGTCGAGACGAAGTCCGACCTCCGCAAGTCGAACATCCTCAACTCCGTGCTCTGGCGCAACCGCCCGGTTGAGTCCTCTGCCACTGAAGTTACGTACATGCCGCAGTTCTCGTTGGCCGGCTATGTATCGGACAGCCACGCTTCGTCAGTCGACATCTTCAGGCGCAATGCCTACACCGACCACGTGAACGGTGTGGCTCAGATTACCGAAGGTTCCAACTATCTCGACGGTTCCGAGATTGCACTGAATCTCTGGAATACCCACCTCTCCGACGACAACGAGGACATCTCCTACGGTCCGCACTTCCTGCAGCCGTCAGTCGATGCCACCTCTGTCGACGACATTGAGGCCCGCGACTTCAGTCTGCAGCCGAGTATCCGTATCGTCAACCGTGGCGACACTACGATCTATGCGGAACAAGTCTACGACATGGCCTGGATACCGACCACGGAGCTCGACTTCCTCGGTCAGCCGCGTGTCGTCTCGATCAGCATCGAGAAAGGCGCCATCGAGTACCAGCAGCCGCTCTCGCGTGTCATCTACGTGAAGGCCGGTGAAGGCGGTCTGGACGGCGACGGCACCAACTGGAACAATGCCATCACCGGTACCAATATCCAGAATGCCATCGACCTTGCAGCCATCTACTGCGCCGTCAACCCCGCCGTTACCGACGAGGAAGGCAATGTGACGGACCTCAACGAGTCGTATGTCATCGTCAAGGGCAACAGCAACAGCCCGCTCAACAAGGCTACGATTCGTGCCGGCGTCAACCTGATAGGCAGCAGCACAGGTCAGGATACCGTACGCTATACGCTCAACGAGGACGGTTCATTCAACTACTCCGAGCATATTGCCGAGGATATCCGCAAGATACGCGATGCACGTACGGGCATTGTCGGCCCTGGTGCAGCCAGCAGCGTGATTCCGTCCATCGCCACCAACGATGAGGTGTACACGACCGACCGTCCGACCTCCATCGACGGCTTCGTCATCACCAACACCAACGGTTCGACGGTAACGCCGGTCACCTCGCCGGTACTGAGCATCAAGCCGAACGTCACACTCGAGACGGACACCTCGGCTCTGCCGCCAGTGGCCGTATCCAACTGCGTGGTGGCCGACAACCAGGCCGACCCGTCCGCATCATTCAATATGGTCGAAATCGACAATGCGTTGATTTACGAAGTCCTGATGCGCGACAACACGGTCGGTGCCGAAAACTTTGTGCTCAAGTTGGGCTCTAACGGTTATGGCGTCAACCTGACCGTCGAGGGCTTGACCAACGATGCCGCAGGACGTACGCTGATGGCTTCGGCCTCAGGCGCACCGACGTTGACCGACAACTACAACGGCAACGGTCACCTCTGGTACTCCATCTACAACTACAGCGGTTATGCTCCCGACGAGAATACCCTGTCGAAGTACAACTACGCCATCGACGGTTATCCGAACCTGAACTACCAGCTCACCGAGCACTCGCACAACATCGACTACTGTCCTGTTGTCAACCCGATGGAGAGCAACAACTACAACGGCGGACGTACCCGCAACCTGGCCCAGTTCATCAACTACGATACTGACATCGACCTGCTCGGCAACCCGCGTGTTCTCAACACGGCACAGCACAAGACGGACAATGTCTACCTCGACCGAGGCGCATTCGAGACCTGGACCATCGGCAACGGTACGAAGGCGCTCAACGTAGCCACCGATGTAGTCACCACCCACTATAAGGGCAACTACTATCCGCACGACGGTAGCGTGGTCTATGTGATGGAAGGCAGCAACTTCGTCACTGCGGCCCACGAACTCAAGCCGGGTTACCTGCTCGTCAAGAAGGGCGCTTCGCTCTATGGTCACGGACAGACCGTCAAGGCCTCGTATGTGGCTCTCGAGCGTGACGTCAAGGCCTCCGGTTCGGTAGTGGCAGTGCCTTACGTGATGGACTATGCCGCCGATGCCGAGTTCGGTACTTACGACGCCAAGACGGGTGTCCTTACCCTGCACGACGACGATGCCACTGCAGCCATGCGCTACAACGGCAAGATGCGTTCGGGCACACGCTACCGCGTGCTCGATGCCGCCTCTTCATGCTGGTCTGCGCTGGGCAACGACAAGGCTGAGGCCAACGAGGGCGTCTTCTTCACGGCAGGCAAGGATACGACCTACCGCTTCACGGCCAAGGCTGCCTGGAACACCAACATCTATGTGGAGGAGTTCGAGCGCGACGATGCCGGCGAGCTGATCGGCGTCAAGCCGGTGACCCTGACCGTCCACAACCTTGAGGACGCTGAGGGCTTCGGCAACATGACCGCGGAGGAGAACATGGGCTGGAACTGCTTCGGCATCCCGTACCTCGTGAGCGAATACAAGCCATACACCAAGGCTGCTGTCGACCACGCTACGGCTACACCGCAGGAGTACCAGATGCATCTGCCCAAGAAGCTCTGGCTCTACTACGATGGCGCGCAGACACCTGATGCCAGCCTCAAGGCCGAGACCGATGGCGGACATTATGCCGGCTACGACATCAACAAGAGCGGTTTCTACTGCGTCAACTCGTGGGACGAGACGGCTGCTGCCTGGCATCTGCCTTCGACCGACACGCCGGCACTCTGGATGGGTGAGGGCATGTTCGCTCAGACGGCATCGTACACCGACGAGGCACTCAACTTCTACTATCCCGTATTCTCGGGCACCGTAGGCAGTGCACCGGCCGACCGTATGCTGACCCGTATCTATATCGAGGACGGCAGCGAAGAGACCGACGAACCGACCGGTCCGGACCTCAACAATACGGTCTACGACCTGCAGGGTCGCCGCGTCCAGACTCCGTCCAACCACGGCATCTATATTGTAAACGGCAGGAAAGTCTGCCTGTGATAATGATAATATGATATGAGTATGAAGACTATCAATCTGTTGAAGACATATATCGCGGGCAAGTCCTCGCTCCGGCATATCTGCGCTCTGGCTCTCACCGCCCTCCTGCTTGCTGCAGGCGGCGGCGAGGCCAAGGCCTTGGACTATTTCGATGACAACTATACGATTTCGGTCGTAGGCAACACCTTGCAGACACCGACTACAACGCAGTGGTTTTTGCTGAAAAGTGGTAACTACTACCTTTATTATACTGGTAGTGGGTGGGGTGCTACGACATCTTTGCAAAACAAAACGACGGCATCGGATTATGCCAACTATCTCTTTTGTTTTTCTGGAACAGGGAGTGGTACGTTGAAGACGGCTAGTAAGCACTGTTTGAAATATACATCTAAATTTAGGCGGGGATCGTATACATTTACATTTTCGGTCGACGGCACGGCAGATTCGACGTTTATTTTCTCTAAAGGATTACAGATTTCGATGACTGCTGGCTCTGGTTGGTTAGCCTCTACCTACTATCTTACCACAAGTGGATCATCTATCTCGGCATCTTCATCTTCCACTTCTTGGTCTTTGATACCCGTTGTCTCTCAGAGCAAGATTGTGGTTGAAGATTTTCCTGTGGCCGTTGGCAGCACTAAGACCATAACGCCGTCGGAGAATACTTCCGGTGGCAATGTTACTTACGAGATTGTTTCCGGAGGTGAGTATGTGACGTTGAATGGTTCTACCCTTACGGGCAAGGCTGTTGGCACTGCTGTAATCCGAGCCAGTGTTGCCGCTACTACAATGTTTGCGGCTTCAGAGACGACTTTCAAAGTGCAGGTGACAGAGTCTGCTCCGGTTGAGAAGTTTGTGCGAGTGTCTGGACGTAATAATATCGTTAACGGTGCTGAATATCTGATAGTCTACCAATCGGACGAGAGCGCGACCGTAGGCTATATGCTGGACGGCAGTCAGAACGGGACTTCGAATGGGCAAAGCATCAATAGTCCTTTTACGCTGAACGGTATCGACGGAACAAATCACACCGTAGACGTGACTAACGACCTGTTAAATAGAACCTTTGTCCTCAATGGTACCAACGGAACGTATACGGTAAAATCGGCTTCAGGATATTATCTGAATGTCGGCTACGATTATCCCATGTTGTATAGTACCTCGCAGAAGGTCAACCTTGTAGAAGTAGAAAGTGAGAATGGATTTAAGATTGTCAATTCTGACAATAGTTATTATTATCTGAGATATATTAGTAATAGTTTCTATTCATATAATAGCGACTATGCCTCCACCTTCTACCTCTACGCTCGCGTATGGTTCGGATTCCCGAAGAACGAGTATGAGGCTGAATTGGACGAAGGATTTGTAGCACCGGAGTTGCTGAAATCATCCTCTGGTTTGAAGTTCACGTATACGTCTAGCGACACTTCGGTGGCTGCCGTTGACTCCCAAACGGGAACTATTACGCTAAAGAAAGGAGGCACCACCGTTATTACAGCGACCTATTCCGGCTTGTCGGCCAGCTATACGCTTCATGTCCGGGGTACGGTGCTGACGGTGACACCATCACCCGTTACGGCTTATCCGGGTGAGGTCATCCCGCTTACGGCAAAGACCAATAATACGGATGGCGGCTATACCATTACCTATCAGTCCGACAACACGAGTGTCGCTACGGTTGATGCCGCTGGCCGCGTGACGGCAGTTGCAGCTGGTACAGCCAATATCACCGCAACCATTTCGGCTACGGCCAACTTCACGGCCACCACGACGACCGTTCCGGTCACTGTCTCGGCTGTGACTTCGCCGACGCCTTATCTGCGCGTGTCCGGCCTGGACCAGGTGGTGATGGGCGAGGAATACCTGATTGTGAGCCAGAGCGGACCGGATGCAACGAGCGGACAGATTCTGAACGGCAACCGCGGCACGGCATCGCAGACCTACGAGGTGGGCACGACCATCTCCACGCAGCACGTCATCACGACCTATAGCGGTTATGCCTTTACCTTCGGCAAGCCCAACGACAACGCTTCCAGTCCATACTTCCAGATCATGCAGGCGGGCGGCAGCAACTTGTACCTCGGCTTGCAGGGCGCGACGGGTCTCTATACCACTTCGGCCAACAATCTGACCGTGGCCGTAGACGGCGCGCAGACCGAAGGCTACGACATCTCCTATACGACTCCTGACGGTTCGGTCAATTATCTTGGCTACCAGCAGGATGGCGTCGTGCCGTTCGTGACCACGACAACAGCGTCGGCCGTTTACCTGTACCGCAAGGCCACGCCTTATAGTATCGACTGGGGCGATGCTCCTTACACGAGTTGGGGCAAGACCTCCATCACCATCGATGGCGTGACGGCTACCTACCCCGAGCAGAACATCTATCTGCCGACCTCCAATTCGCTGGTGGGCAAGGCCGACGGTACGGTGATTGATGTCAACGCTGCCATGCCCGACGCTTCGTTCTCTTGCCAGGCCAGCATCTCCGGTTCGACCATCCAACTGAACTTCTCCCGTGCCTTCAGCGTCGTCTTCCCCGACGGCAAGCCGCAAGATGCAGAGTTTACCTATGACAACGCTTCTTACGGCATCAGCCAGACGTCCCTCACCATCGACGATTGGCAGACCTTCTCGGCTGACATGGTCAGTGTTACCGAAGTGGAGGGTTACAAGACGCCCAGTGCGTCTGTTGTCAACAGCAGTGCGGCAGCCGAGTTGCAGATTGTCTACCAGTCATTGCTGCCGGCTCCCGAAGTGACGGTAACGCCCGCCCGTCTCGAGCTCTATTTGGGCGATACGCAGGAGGTTACGATTACCCTTCCTTCTGACTACACGCAGACCTATACGGCTGCCATGTCGGGGGGCACTCACGCTACGCTCAACGGCGTTTCCGCGGGCGTCTGCTCCGTGACGGGTGTGTCGGAAGGCCGCGACACCCTGGTGCTCACCTTGCCCGGACAGGAGGGTGTCTATGCCAGCTCGAAGGTCATCATCCCCGTGACGGTCGTCAATGCCTACCGCTACAGCCTCACCTTCGTCAACGCTCCCGCCAGTGGCGTCAAGGCCACCTTGTGGAACACGTCCTACTTGACGTCCAATGACGCCATCATCAGCGGTCGTTCGTCGGTCGATGCCAGCGAGGTGCAGGTTCAGTATCATCCCACCTACGACGCCACCGTCTCCGTGTCCGGCCAGGCCATCACGGTGACCTACACGCTCCGCACTCCTGCCCTCGGACAGTTCGTGCGCCTCAAGAGCTACGTGACGGGCACGTATGCCGCTGTTCCCGCTGCTGACGATGCCGCTGCTGTCAATAGCAGCGCGACGGCCGACATGACCAATATCTTCTATTACGACAATAGCGGTCATTTGATTTTCTATCCGAAGGCCCAGTACCTCTATCAAACGAACCACCTGGCTCCCGTCGGCACAAGCACGTCCGCTTTGGGTCAGTACGCTTTCGCTTTGGGTTCGGGCGCTTACAGCGCATGCTATACCGTGACGGACAACGTGGCAAACTCCAGTTTGCGTAGCGCTACGGTCGGTACAACCTCGACGGGCGTCGCCGGCAACGAAGACTCCTACTGGACGGTCGAGATTCTCGATAAGCTGCCGATCACCATCCCCGTGATGGGCTACGGCTACAGCACCCTCTGCTGCCCGGTGGCACTCAAGTGTCCGGAGTCCCTCTCCGCCTACTACGTATCGGCCAAGACCGACGGCAAAACGGGCGGCACCGCAACGGACTATACTCTCGAGCTGACGGCCTTCCCCGACAATATCATCCCGGCAGGCAATCCTGCCATCCTGGTGGGCTTGGCCGGCGCTACCTACAACTGCGAACTGCTGTACGGACAGTACGACACCGAAGCCGACCGTTTGGGTTCGGGCATCAACCTGTCCGGTACGGTCGAGGCTCTGCTGACCAGCAGTCTTGAGGCAGGCGGCACGGTCTTCACCCTGCAGCCTACCGACGGCGCGCAGAGCACGGGCTTCTATACGTGGCAGTCGTCCGTCACCGGCACTTATCCGCAGAACATCGTCAGCGGCTTCAAGTGCTACTTCGTCGAGTCGGCAACGGGCGCAGCCCCAGGCTATCGCTTCGTCTTCTCCGACCCGCTCGACCCGCACTATGCTACGGCTATCGAGGAAGTGCAGCAGGAATCGGCCTCCGAGTCATCGGACATCTACAACCTCTCCGGTCAGAAGATTTCCGCATCCGGACGCCCTGCTTCCGGTCTCTGCGTCAAGGACGGCAAGGTCATCTTCGTCCGCTGATGGCACAAAGGACAGACAGTAAAATAGAAAAGTTCACCTTTGTCCGGATGGTAACGTAAAACGCGAAACGCTGGCACATAAAACAATCAGGAGGTAAATGACAGCATTTACCTCCTGAGTTGTTTTATACAACCGGCATCAATGATGGCGGCGTCAATGATGGCGGCATCAATGATGCTTTCTACCTACCATCTATACCACCGTAATCCAGACAGGTTCCGTGCGCTCCATGCAGGCGCTGATGTGGCTCATCAGACGCTCGAGGGTCTGCCGTGACTGAGTCAGCGTGCCAGGTGCGAGGCTTTGGCCCACCAGGATGCAGCCCTGCGTGTCGGCGCGCGTGTTGCCCGCGTGGATACGGATGCCCTCGAAGCCCGGCACGCTCATCACCAGGGGCAGCCACCGGCCGCCCATGGCGGGCGACTTGGTGATCAGCACGCGGTACGAGCCTTCGGGGATGGCGGTTTGGCCTTTTTTCTTGCGCGCCTTCACGCCCGACTGGCGACTGAAGTAGATGTTCTCCTCGCCTGGGGCGAGCTCTATGCCCAGCAGGTTGCGCCACGTGGGCTCGAGCGTGTCGCAGAAGGGGATAAGCCTTCCAAGAGCTTGTTCATCCACCGAGGCCGTCACCGTGGGTTTGGCGTCCAGGTCTTTGGGGTACTTGATGGTGCGGCTCACAACGCCGCTGTCCTTGTCGGCCATGTAGAGTTTGCCTTGGGTATATTCCGCCGGTTTGCGGGTTCGTTTAAGAATAATTTCCATAATATAAATGTTTATTTTAATGTGTTAAGCGAAAAAAACAAGTAAAAACACCCGAAGGGCTTTGTCGTCGCTGACGCTCCTCTTGCTGTCAGCCTCCCCCTGCCTCACGAAAGCGAGCTTTCTTTCGGCCGGTGAAGACCGACACCAGTGCAGTGCCTGCACCAAAGCCCTTCGAGCAAAAACACCGCTTGCTTCGCAAGCTCAAAAACAGCCTTGCGGACCGAGATTTTCTCCCACAGATCTCACAGATTTTCACAGATTTATTTTCTTGATTCACAACGTTATCCGTGTTATCCGTGAGGTCCGTGTTCAAAAAAACAAAAACCATCCGCGCTTCTAAGTTCTAAGTTCACTCCGTGCTCATTTTCTCGCCATGGCAGAACTTTGGGCGAGCTTGGTTCTGCTCATTTGGCTTACGAAAATGTACTAAATTCTAAACTCTAAGTTCTGAGTTCTGAACTTTAACTTGCGGAAAATCGAACTGTAACCGTAACCTGTAACCATATCTTCATTGTCATTCGCATTCTCGCAGCAATTGGCTTCCAGTCTCACTATATATCCGCGGAAAACCCATTGGTCGAGAGCCTTTCTGATGCGTCGAAGGCTGCTCGTGTCGAGTCCTTGCATCTGTCTTACCTTTATATAGTCATCTAAGGTAAACTCTTCGGGCAGGAGGGCGAGCAGATTGCGGGGTCCGTAGGCCGCCGTGTCGGCCTTGTCCTGCTCGCCGTCGGCTTCGGCTATCATCTGGCCGAAGAGGCGCAGCTTGCACCAGAGGTCGTAGCGGAGCGACCAGCGCACGAAGTCGGCGATTTGCT
>CAVGQN010000051.1:0-23890 GCA_963631395.1 bacterium | reverse complement strand
ACTATATCAATGGCGGAGATTGTTTCCATTACCCACACAAATCAACATAGAACCGGATTTTACTGCAATTTATCGCACTTGCGTGTCAACGCAACACCTTGCGCCCGCCGACGAGGCAAATGCCGCTCGCGGGTTGAGAAAGGCGGATGCCGCTCAGAGAGTAGCAGCTTACGTCGGTGGAAGAAGCGGATGAAGCGGATGACGGAACACGCCCGAGCGACGCGGGAGTCTGGCCTTGACGCAGCACTTTATGCACCACATCAGATACAATAACCTCTGCGGGAATGTAATCCTCGCGGATGGCATCGAAGACGGGCAGCGGACGACCCTCGTAGTCGAAGAGCGTGGAGTTGCCGACCACGTTTTCGCCGCCCGACACCCAGCCCGTCGGAATCCACGAACCGCCCACCTGCTGCTCCACCATCACGGGGTCCCAATAGTAGTAGCCCTTGATGCGGGTGTGGGCCTTGATGTAGGTCTGCAGTTCGTGCATAAAGGCTTTCTGACCCTCGCGCGAAGCCTCGCCATAGGCCGAGCCGTTGAGGTGCAACTGGCCCTCATACTGCCCCTTATAGCGTCCGTAGGGCTTGTAGCGCATCCACGCGTAGCCCGTCTCCATCAGGACGATGTCCTTGCTGATGCCGGCCTTGTCGAGCGCCGTGATGAGCGGGTCGAGCGTGCCGGAAGGCGTGGCGTCGGTCCAGTAGGGATAGTAGGAAGCCCCAATCAGGTCGAAGTCGAGCGCCTTGATTTTGGAGAAGAACCAGCTGAAGGTCGAGGCCGTCACGCCCGTACTCATGGTGAGGTGGATGATGACCTTGGCCTCCGGACAGACCTCGCGAACGGCGGCGCTGCCACGCGCCAGGAGGTTGCGCAGATTGGTCATATCATTACAATAACCATTGACCGCGGGAAGGCTCTTCACATCGGTGAAATAGCCGAAGAGCATGCCGGCCTGAATCTCGTTGCCGAGACTCACAAAGTCGGGTGTCGTGCCCTGGTCGACCATGTGCTGAAGCACCGTCTTGGTGTAGGTGTAGACGGAGTCCTTGAGCGCTGCGAGCGTACAGTCCTCCCACGCCTTGGGCTTGAACTGCATTTCGCCGTTGGTCCAGAAGTCGGAGTAATGGAAGGTGAGCTCAATCTTCATGCCGTGGCTCTTGGCGCGCCGAGCCAGCGACAGGACGTCGGCCTCGTCGAGGAATCCGGCAGGCAAGGCGTAGGTCTGCCCTCCGTAGGTCACGGCGTTGCCGGGCTGGTTGTAGAGACGCAGGCGCACCGTGTTGATGCCGTTGGCCCGCATCACGTCGAGGGCGTCGCTCTCGCGGCCCTCAGCGTCGTAGAACTTGGCCCCGAGGCTCTCCACATAGCTCAGTTCGCTGATGTCGGCGCCACGCAGATAGGTGTCGGTGTCGTCAGTGAGAAGCGTGGCATAGCCGTCGGAGAGGCGGTAGGTGTGGCCGTCGAGGGTCACGCAGCTGTCCACCACCGACACGCCGGCCGAAGGACGGACATAGAGGCGGAAGTTGTCGGCATAACCCCACACGGCCGAAGTCGCAGCCGTGGTACTGATGCCCAGCGTGAGCACATCGCCCTCCACAGCATCGACCAACACGGCGTAGGTCACATCGCCGTCGATGGTGATGGGCTTGGTGACCACCGTCTGGCCGTTGGCCAGATAGAGCGAGAAGCACGAGGTGGAGGCATCGACCATGGCGTTGACCGACAGCGTGTAGCGACCCGTCTCGGGGGCCGTGACCTGCTGCTTGGCCACCACGCCCGCCGTGGCCGACGAGCCGTAGAGGTTGAGGTAGTAGTTGCCGCCGGCGAAAGCCTCCCACGACCCGCTGTACTTGGCGGGCCAGGGGTTGCTGAGGGTGTTCCAGTCGAGCGTCCAGCCCGGGCAGTCGGTCACCCACGACGAGTAGGAACACGACTCGAAGTCGGGGTTCTGCAGCGTCGAGGTCAGGTCTTTGACCTCGGTGGCCTGCAGCGTCAGCGCAGCGGCGCAGAGCCCAGCGCATACGATTCGTTTCATAAGATTTTATATTGTTTGGCCGCAAATTCCGGTTTGTCCGACCGGCCATTTGCGGCCTGTTTTTATCAATATAGGATTTTTTGCCGAAAAATATGCAGCAAAATCTCCGCTTAGCGCTTTACTTTACCAGCACCTTGCGGCCGTTGCTCACCTTGATGCCGCGGGCAGAATCGGCCACGCGCTGTCCGGCGAGGTTGTAGGCCGGTGCGTCGGCAGCTGCGGGCGACACGGCGCTACGGATGCCGGTCGTCTCGACAACGACGTTGCTGGCGCCGTAGAAGGCCGTCCAGTAAGTCCAGGGGTCCTGGTTGTAGCTGGCCTGAGCGGTCTCGTTGGGCACGGAAATCTTGCAGTTGTTGATGATCTGGTCCCAGGCGCTGGCGCCCTTGAACTGGTCGGTCCAGCCCTCCGAAGAGTCGAGCGTCGGAGCCGTGGCGGCATTGCACACGATGGTGGTCAAGCTGTCGCACCAAGCGAAAGCGCCGGCCTTGATGAGGGTCAAGGTAGAAGGCAGAGTGACCGACTTGAGCGCAGGACTAGACATCCAGCCGAAGGCGCTCGTGTTGATGGTCTTGATGCCCTCCGAGATGACGATACTGGTGATGGTCGGAAGCGCGTTGGTATCAGACCCGTTGCTGACCCAAAGGGCGTTCCAATCGCTGTAACCCACCTGCGAAACGGCGTACTCGGCCGTAACTTCGGTCTTGTCTTCGTTCATCACCTGAATGGTGGCGGGCAGGGTGATGTCGGTGGTGGGGTTCTCGGTGTCGAGGTAGTAGGTCGTGATGGCTACGGTGCCGTCGGCCAGTCCGTAGACTTGGCAACTTGAACCGTAGTAAGCCGTTCCTTCGGTGGCCGAATCATAGGCAAACGAAGCGAGGGCAACGGACATTGCACTGACAAGGGTAAAAACTTTCTTCATAATCTTAATGGTTTTAAGGGTTGTTATAATAGGTTGCTATTCTGTTTCTGACTTGGTTGTTCGCTTTTTGTCTTGATATTCGCTTTTTGTCTTACTTGTATTTGGCTCGAACATCCTTGCTCGAACATCCGGCTTCGGCAAAGCCCTAAAGCTCCGTATCAAGCGTTACGAACTCCGATATTATGACTCGAAAAGTGCGGAAATGTAAAATTTGAAACATCGGAATTTGTAAAAATAATTTCGTAACATGGCCCCTCCCGGACTTGCCTTTCCAACCGGGGATTTACGGTCCGAATCAGGACCAACCGGTCCAAATCCGGAACCGGTTGGTCCCAATCTTCCGGGGATTTACGGTCCGGATTTAGGATTTTCCGGCCCCGACCCTCCAAAGACTTTCCGGTCCGAATCAGGATTTTCCGGCCCCGACCCTCCAAAGACTTTCCGGTCCGGAGGGGCCATGCACTTGAGCCTTAGCGAATGTCGACGTGGAGCTTGTACTCGGGCACAATCTCGGCCTTGTCGACCCGGCAGACGGCGCCGCCGGAGAAAGGTCTTTATCAGGATGCGGACATCCTGATAAAGGTCTTTGTCGGTTTCTTTACAATGCGTTTCTTAACAATGCAATGCGGGTCTATGGTCAATAGTCGGGGTTCTGCTTGATGGCACTCTTGCTCTCGTCGATGAACGACTGGGGGATGGCGAAGAGGTTGTGCGCATCGTTGGTGAGCAGGTTGTAGTCCTTGCCGCTCGTAGTGGCCTGGGCAGCGGCGATGCGCTGGTTGGCGTAGTCGATGTACTTGTCGAAGCGGATGAGGTCCTGACGGCGCAGGCCTTCCATGTAGAACTCGTGACCGCGCTCGAGGAGCAGGGCCTCGAGGAAGGCGTCCTGAGTGGCGTAGGCTTCGTCGGCCCACGAACCGAGTCCGGCGCGGCTACGCACACGACCTACGAGCGTAGCGGCCTCTCCGCCCTTCGCAAACGAACCGCCATTGCGCACGATGCATTCGGCCAGGGTGAGCAGCACATCGCTGTAGCGGTACACGACGAGGTCGTTGCCGGCCTGTCCGCCTGCCATGTCGGGGTCTTTGCCGTACTTGAGCGGGATGGCGCCGTAAGAGAGCTGCGAGCTGTTGGCTTTGGTCATGAGCTTGCCCGAAGTGTTGGTGTACTCGGTCACGAGGCAGGCGGTGCGCTTGTCACCGGCCTCGAAGGTGTCGTAGAAGTCCCAGGGCATGACGTAGCCGCCCCAGCCATTGGCGTTTTCGGTCCAGGGCATGTCGGAAGGCAAGCACTCGGCCGTCATGTAGTTGGACGTCCACGAAGCGCCGCTGTTGCAGCCCACGCAGAGGATGATCTCGCTGTTGCCCGCGCCCTCCATCGAGAAGACGTAGTCGTAGTCGGACTGGAGCGAGTAGACGGAGCCCTCCATGGCGTAGAGCTCGCGGGCCAGGGTCTCGGCCTTCTGCCAGAACTCGGGCGCCTCCTTGCCGCGTATCATGTAGTACTTGAGCAGAATCATCATGGCAGCGCCCTTGGTGACGCGGCCCCGGTCGGCCGTCTCGGGCAGGTCGGCGATGGCGGTGCGCAGGTCGCTCTCCATCATCGCGTCGTAGTCGTCCTGCGAGAGGCGCGCGATGTAGTTGTAGGTGGTGGGGTCGTCGAGCTGCTCGTCGGTGGCCACAGGCACGGTGCCGAACAGGTCGAAGAGGTAGAGCGCCATCCATCCGCGCAGGCAGTGGGCCTCGGCGGCGTACTGCATCTTGGCAGCGGCCGAAGCCTCGGACTTCTCGATGCGGCGTATGGTGTTACGGGCCTTCGACAGGAACTGGTAGTGGGCAAAGGCGTTGTAGAGCGCGCTCGGGATTTTGCCCGAAGTCTCGTTGGCAAACTGGTGGTAACGCAGTTCGTCCCACTCCCAGCCCCAGCACGTCCACATGCAGTCGGTGGTCATGTCGCCGAGCATTTGGTAGCCGTTGATGTCGGGTCCGTAGATGGCCTCGCCGTTCCAGTAGCCCGTGCAGAACTCGTACATCAGGGCGTTGACGGCCAGCTTGAGGTCGTTCTCGGTCTTGGGGAAGTTGTCTTCCGAAATCTCCGTATAGTCCTCGCGGTCCAAGGTGCACGAGGTGATGGCCGGTGCGGCCATCACGCCCATGGCGGCGAGGAAAAGATAAATATGTTTTTTCATAATCGTAGTGTCTTAGAATTTCATGTTCAGGCCGAAAGCCACACTCATCTGGTTAGGATAGGCCGAATAGCTGTTGGCCGTCTCGGGGTCCATGCCTCCGTAAGGGGTGAACACGCAGAGGTTGCGGCCGGCCAGGTAGGCGCGCACGCCGTGCAGGGCTCCGCCGAACCACTTGTCGGGCATGGTGTAGCCCAGCGAGACGTTGTCCAGACGCAGGTACCAGGCCTTCTCGTAGTAGAAGTCGCTGTACTTGGCCTCGACGCCCGAAGTGGCCTCAGCCACGCCCGGCAGGGTGCCCGTCGGGTTGGTGGGACTCCAGCGGTCCTTGACCGAAGTCAAGGCATTGACGCCGTAGGTCAGGTCGGCCAGACCCGTGATGCTCTGGTACTTGACCTCGTTGAGCTTCCAGCCGTTGAGCGAACCGTAGATGTAGATGTTGAGGTCCCAGTTGCGCCAGCGGAAGGTGTTGTTGAAGCTGAACGGTATCGGGGTGGAGTTGTAGAGCTTGACCATATCGGCCTCGTCGAGCACACCGTCGGCCTCGTCGGTGAGGACGTAGCGGCCCTCCGAGTCGCGCATCTTCTCGCCGTTGGCGTCATACTGGTAGCCGTGCAGGTCGAGGTATTTGATGGCGCCGGCCGACGACTTGCTGAGGTGGGCATAGCTCTCGCCCTCCTGGATGAGTCCGTCGGTGCGGTAGCCGTAGATGTTGTTCCAGTCTTCCTTGTAGCTCTGGTAAGGCGCCGGGATGAAGTCGGCGTCGCGGGCCACGGTGCGGTTGCGGTAGTACGAGAAGTTGATGTCGGTCGACCACTCGAAGTCCTTGTTGACGATGTTGACCGTGTGCAGGCTCACGTCGATGCCGCGGCTGCGGTACTCGACGTCAGAGTTGTAGTCGATGTACTTGACCTCATTGTAGCTCATCAGGCTCTTGGAGAGGATGACGTCGGTGCGCATGCGGTTGTAGAGGTCCACGCTGCCGGAGATGCGTCCGCCGAGGAAGCCGAAGTCGAGGCCGAAGTTGGTATCGGTGAGGGTCTCCCACTTGAGGTTGGGGTTGCCGAGCTTGGAGAGGGCGATGCCGTTGACGAGGCTACCCCCGATGACGGCCGTGCCGCGGCTCACGCCATAGACGGTGTTGATGCCCGTGAGGTTGCCGGCGTTGCCCGTCTGGCCGTAGCCGGCGCGCAGCTTGAGTTCGCTCAGCCAGCTCACGTCCTTGAGCCACTGCTCCTCGTTGATGCGCCATGCGAGCGAAACGCCCGGGAAAGTGGCCCACTGGTGCTCGTCGGAGAAGTTGGACGAGCCGTCGACGCGCACGTTGAAGGTGGCGATGTAGCGTCCGAGCAGCGTGTAGTTGACTCGGCCTATGAACGAAGCCATCTCGCTCGAGCCCTTGCTCGACCAGATGTTGGGGTTCTCCTGCTCGGAGGTGCCGATATTGTTCATCTTGGCGCCGTCGGTCGGGAAGTCGTTGGCCGTGATGCCCATGCCTTCCCACATCTGCTTCTTGTACTCCCATCCGGCCATCACGCTAAGGTCGTGCTTGTCGGCAAAGGTGTGCGTGTAGGTGGCGATGATGTTGAGCAGGTTCATCTGGTTCTTGGAGTTCTGCTTGGAGGCCTGGCCATTGTAGTTCTTGCCTATGAGCACCGTGGTCGGGATGTACTGGTCGGCCTCGGTGTCCTTGATGTCGGCACCGCCCGTGGCGCGGATGGACAGGTCGGCGATGGGCTTATACTCGAGGTAGGCGCTGAGGAAGAGGTCCTTGCTCACCGTCTGGTCGCTGATGTCGAGCAGGGAGACGGGGTTCGGGTAGATGTTCTGGCGCACCGGATTGTCGGCATAGCTGCCGTCCTCGTTGTAGACGGGAGCGAGCGGCGAGTAGGTCATGGCCGAATAGATGAGCGTGGAGTTGGACTGACGGCCCTCCCCTATCGGCACATCGTGGTACTTGATGTGGGCAAACGAGGTGCTCAGTCCGCCCTTGACCTTGTCGGAAAACTCCTGGTCGAGGTTGATACGGCCCGTGTAGCGGTTCATGGAGTTGTTTTTGGCAATGCCCTTGTGGTCGTACAGGCCGAACGAAACGAGGTATTTGGTCTTGTCCGACCCGCCGTTGACGCTGAGGTTGTGCTCGTTGACCACACCCGTGCGCGTCACTTCGTCGAGCCAGTCGGTGCCGTCGCCCACGAAGCTGTCTATCTGACTCTGCGTGTACTTCTTCTCGCTGCTGCGGCCGAGTTCGTCGAAGACTTTGTTCATCTCGGTCATGTAGTCCTTGGCCTTCATGAAGTCGGGAGCGTCCTTGATGGTCTGAATGGCCACGCTGCCCGAATAGGAGACCTCCGGACGGCGGCTGCCGTGGCCGCGCTTAGTGGTGATGAGGATGACGCCGCCCGAAGCGTCGGAACCGTAGATGGAGGCTGCCGAGGCGTCCTTGAGGATGTTGATGGTCTCGATGTCGTCAGGGTTGAGGTTCATGAGGGCGTTGTCCTTGTCAGTGTTGCCGTACTGCGTGCCGGCCGAAAGGGTGCTCGTGTTGAGCTGCGGCACTCCATCGATGACGATGAGCGGCTTCTGGCCCGAAAGTCCGCCGCGGATGGAGATGTTCATCGAGGCACCCGGTGCGGCGCTGCTGGCCGTGATGTTCATGCCCGAAGTGCGTCCGCGCAACATGGAGCTGACGCTGGCCGAAGCGGCCTTGGGGAGTTCGTCAATCTTGACCGTGCTGACGGCACCCGAGATGTTGGACTTCTTCTGTGCACCGTAGCCCACAACGACCACGTCGTCGAGGGTCTTGGCATCAGGCATAAGCACGATGCGGAGCGACGGGGCGGCCTTGACATACTGCGTGGCGTAGCCCATATAGCTCACGGCAAACTCGGCTCCGGACTTGATGCCCTCGAGCTGGAAACGGCCCTCGGCATCCGTCACCGTGCCCGAATTGGCTCCCGTGCGGATGGTTGCGCCGATGATGGGCTCGCCGTTCTCGTCTATCACACTGCCCTTGACGGCAATGCCTTGCGCCAAAGCTATCGCTACCGACAGCTGGCAGATGAGGAATAATATATATTTTTTCATATTGTTACTTTTTCTTGATGAAACACCATTTGGTTAGCGTGTCGAAGGTGATGGTTGCCTCGACGTCGGCCGAGATGGTCGGAAGGCCGGCGCCATTGCCCGAGCCGTCGCTCGAGAACCACCATCCGGCCAGGGCTCCGTCGTCATTCCACGTACGCCATACGTTGGTCCAGTCGGTGGCCGTAGCAAAGCAGAACCACTGGTTGCCGGTGTAGATGGTGATGTCGGCCGTCTTCAGGAACTCGGCCTCGCCGTCCTGCATGGCCGTGAAGCCCCAGCTATTCCAGTCGGCGGAATAGTAGAGCGTGCTCTTGTCGCCCTCAGCGGGGTCGAGCGCCCACTTGGAGATGGTCTTGGCACGCAGGTCGACCCACAGGCCCCAATAGCCCTTGCCGGGCTTGTAGCCCTTCACATAACCGGGTTCGCTCTGCTTGGAGATAATCTTGCTGGCCACGTAGGGCGAGGTGCCGAACTTGCGGCTTCCGTCGGTCTCCATCGTGGGCGAGAAGTAGTACTCGGTGTCGTCAGTGGGCGCGTAGACATAGATCTGATAGCAGCAGGTGTCCTTGCGCGTCATATACATATAGTATCCGTAGATGTAGTCGTCGGGCGATTCGCTCGTGAAGGCGTACATGCGGGCGTAGTCCTCGACGTCGTCCTCGTTCTCCTTAGGCATGACGACCACCGAGCAGTTCTGCGTCAGGGAGTTGCCGCAATGGTCCTGCACCAGGACGGTCATGTCGAAGGTGCCGCACGAGTCGAACTCCTGGCGCACATCGAGACTCGCGCTGCGGCCCGAGAGCGGATAGGTGTCGATGACCCCAAGCTGCGGGAACGATACGGTGACCTTATCCAGGATGCCGACGGCTCCCACGCCGAAGTTGAGCTTCAGCACGCCGTTGCGCGTCGAAGTGTCGTAGTCGACGGCCAACTCGGTGAGCAAGCCGCTGATGGTGGGCTGCTCGGTGGTCGGCTCGTAACTGAGGGGAATCTCACAATAGGTCTCGTCGCCATCGTCGTTGGTGGTAGTGACGGTGAGCGTCTGGGGGAACAGGGCGTCGCCGGGCACGCAGATGCTGTAGGTGTAGTTCCACACCTTGGGCGTATGGCTGCTAAGGTCGTAGGTACGCTCCAGGCCCCACGCTTCGCACTCCAGGCGCACTTCTCTGATACCGACGTGGCTGGAAGCCTGTCCGTCAATGATAACCGTGTCTCCGGGATAGGTGCCTATCGATTCGACAGATACCCAAAGGCCAGGGCCGGATGCGTCTTTCTCTTCGCTACAAGAGCCGGCGCCCAAGCCCGCGAGGCAAAGCAATGCTGCGATGCCGAGCAGTTTGAATTTCGAGTTCATAGGTCTCATGGTTTTGTGTGGCGGCAGAAGATTGGCTCTTTCTATTGGAATGTTTTCTTGTGGCTTGCTTTCTGTGTGGCTTGCTTTTTTTGAATAGGTTGGCTCCTTCAGAAAGAAAACTTCCTTTACAAATAACTAATATATGTCCGCCTTACGTAATTATGGTATTGTGGTTAAAAGATAAAATCAGCGTGTTTTCGCGGCGAATCAGCGTGTTTTCGCGGTTTCACCCTGCGAATATGGCGAGTTTTGGCTTTGTGTGATTATCGCACGATATTATTATTGATATTCCGCACCTTATTTTTACTTTTTTTGCAATTTGGAAATATCATTTAACTATATCTTTTCCACCCTCGCTACCTTATTGTATTTCTTACAGTCTTCTATTTTAACCGAAAACGTCGGTGTCTTTGGCCGAAATCCACAAGATTCTTTAAGCAAAGGGATTTATGTTCTTTGGCCGAATAACGTCCGGTCCCCCGCCCTATTCGCTAGGACGGGGAGTCGGGATTATCGCAAGAACTCCAGGCCTTCAATCAGCGTGCGCAGGGCGAAGATGCCGGGATGGTTGTTGTCCATCTGCTCGACCTCGCGGAGGTACTGCATGGCCTTTTCGGGATGGCCGAGACCGAGATGACCGAGGGCCATCATGTACTTGCAGTGGATGACGTTGGCCGTGTCGAGGTTGCCCTCCCAAATCTGCAGGTCTGGGAGCGAGACGGCAAAGTAGTCCATCACGACATGGTCGAAGACGTGCTGCTGGCCGTAGTTGAGGAGCTTGTAGAAGCGTCCGTTGGCCTCGGCACCCCGACCCAGCCGCTGCAGGGCGAGACCCTGGTAGAAAATCTTGTCGGGCTTGGCGTCGTTGTAGTACATGGCTGCGGCGGGTTCCTGGGGTCCGGTCGTGGCCTTCTCCCAGCACCGACGGGCCTCTTCGTCGTAAGCCAAAGCGTCGTGAGCCACACCGAGGAAGTAGTAGAAGTCGTTCTCCTGCGCCCCGTAGAGCTTGCCTTCGCCCAGATGGTGCGGATACTGCAGGCACTCTTCGAGCAACGGGATGGCCTCGGCCGGCTTCTTGTCGCGGATGAGGAGCTTGGCCTGCTCGACGCGCGCCAGCTGGTACTGGGTCGGCACTTTGCCTTCGCCTCCCTCCCACGGGTGGAATATGTGCTTGTCTATCAGATGCATAGCCTCCTGGTGGCGGCCCAGGAAGTTGAGGAGTGTGATTTGCTCCAGCAGCAGGTCGTCGCGCTTGGCCACCAGGTCGGGGTGCTTCTCGAGCAAAGCCAGGCGGGCGGCATGGTCACGGCCCAGGCGCTTGTAGAGCTGGTCGAGCTCCATGAGGATGCGCGCATCGCTTTCGTCGAGGCGGAAAGCCCGCTCCATGCACTCCACGGCGCTGTCGGCATCGTGTCGCTTATTGTAGTAAGCCAAAGCCAGATTGCGCCACACCGTGGGGAACGACCCGTCGAGTCGCGCACTCTCCTCCCAAGCCTCTACGGCCACGTCGTACTGGCGCTTGTCGTAGTAGAGACAACCCTTGTAGTAATAGGCGCGGGCGCCCGAAGGATTGCACCTGCTGGCCTTATCCAAGGCCAGCAGGGCGTCGAGGCTGTTGGGGAAGCAATAGCTGCTGTCGGCGGCCTCGGCCTCGGCGTAGCGGCCCAGGTAGTAGTAGGTCATGGGCGAAGTGGCCTGCCGGTCGATGGCGAGTTGCCAGATGGCGTCGGCCTCGTCGGTGCAGCCCGCAGCCAGGTAGTCGAGGGCCAGCTCGTCGTAGTTGCCTGGCATTCCGTGCATGAGCCGGCAGAGGGTCTGCAACAAGGCGTCGTCGCCCTCGAGCAAATACTGCTCGTAGCGGCAGCCGTAGTTGAAGGGGTCGATGGCGAGCGTATCGGCGCAGAGCCTGAGGGCTTCGTCCTTGCGGCCCATCTTGCGCAGCACGGCGGCCTTGAGCGCAAGGGCCTTCTGGTTGCGGCTTCCGAAGGTAAGGGCGCGGTCCAGTTCGTCGAGGGCGGCGTCGAGGCGACCTTCGGCCACGCTTATCTTGGCGGCCTCGAAGTAGGCGGCGTCGGCCTGGCCCTTGGTCCAGGTGGCTTTCCAGAAGAGCGTGTAGGCTTCGGCCAAGCGGCCCTGGTACTTCAGGCAGAGGGCGAGGTTGTAGATGGGCTCGCTGTCGTAGGGATTGGGGTTGCGCTTGGTGATGAGGCGGACGGCCTTGCGCAGATAGGGTTCGGCCTTGTCGAAGCGCCCACGACGCACATACCAGAGGCCCATGGCATTGAGGCAACGCACATCGTCGGGATCGCGGCGCAGGGCTTCCTCGTAGTAGTCGGTGGCCACATAGGTGGCGTGGCGGTACTGCTCGATGTGCTGGCCCGTGAGGAAGAGCTGCTCGCACGTCTTGACCTGACCGGGCAGCAGGGCGGCCTCGGCGGCAGGGGGCGTGGGACGAATCTCGTCGGGTTCGGGCGCCCACCCGAGCACTTCCCGCTCACGGCCGTACAGCTCCTTGCTGATGGACACGGCATCGACGGGACGGGTCACGGCCACATGGAGCACCTCCTCGGGACTTACCTCGTGCCACTCGTCGTGGACGGTCTCGCCCTTCGACCGAAGCACCACATGCACACGCTGGCGGCTGGTGGCGAAGAGGAGGAACTCGCTCGGTGTGACGTTGAGGATGAGGTCTTTGTTGGCGTTCTTGACCACACCCAGCTCGCGATAGGGCATAAAGTACTGCGTGAAGCGTTTCTCCTCGTAGGGCATGAGCCAGGTGAAGTCGGGCTGGTTCTCGGTGTAGACGCCCGCCATGAGCTCGATGTAAGGGCCGTCGGTGTCGGTGAGGTTGCGGTCCCAGGCCCGTCCGAAGTCGCCGTTGCCCCACGTCCATTGCTTCTTGCCCGGCGAATAGTGCCGGTTGGCCACGTGGAGCATGCCGGCCTGCGTGTCGTTTTCGTAACCGCCCTCAAAGTCGAACTTCGAGTTGACGGCCATGTACGACGTGGGTACGAAGATGTTCTTGTAGTTCGAGATGTCGACGCCGGCCGAATAGTCCATCTTATAGTAGGTGCCCGTGGCTATCGGAAAGGTGCTGACGGCGCGCTTGCCGTGGTCGAAGACGGCGTTGACGTCCTGCGGGAAGACACTCTGGTAGGCATCGTTGACCGACACGGCGGGATTGGCCCACCAGAGGAAGGTCTGCGGCATGTCGGTGCGGTTGTAGAGCTGGCCACGAATCTCGAGGTAGGCGCACCCCGGACGAAGCGTGAAGCCGGCCATTCCCTTCTGATGGAACATCTTCTCTATCTCGTTGACCCACACCGTCACGGAGCCGTCGTCGTTGGCCTCGATTGTCGAGTCGACGGGCAAATAGGTGGACGGCCGGTGGTGCTGGGGCCAGTTGAACTCTATGCCGCCCGAAATCCACGGACCGGCCAGGCCCACGAGCGCGGGCTTGATGACGTGGTTGTAGTAGACGAAGTGACGCTGCTTGATCTTGTCGTAAGCCATCTGCACGCGTCCGCCCAACTCGGGCAGAATCATCACCTTGATGTATTCGTTCTCGAGCCATACGGCCTGCCACTCGTGCGGAGTCGGCTCGTCGGCTATCTTCTCTATCACGGGATACGGGTAGACCACGCCACTCGACCCTTGATAGACACGCTTCTCAAGAAAAATCGGCGTCCTTTCGGCCTCGCCCACTTCGTATGTCGGGATGGTCACCGACTCTCTCCATGCTTTTACCATAATGATAGGATGCTTTTTATATGTTTGTCAAATTGGATTTATTGGTTCTTTGTCAAAAGGATTTCTTCTTCGAACAAAAGGATTTCTTCTTCTTTGAGCAAAAAGGATTCTGTCTTTGAACAAAAGAATTTCTTTGTCAGAGAATTGGCTTTCAAACTTTTGGCTTTCTTTTTTTATTAATATAAATCAATAAAATTTTTTACTTTGAAAGTTTTTGCTTTGGCCAAAAGGATTTCTTCTTCGAACAAAAGGATTCTGCCTTTGAGCAAGAGTATTTCTTTACCAAAGAATTGGCTTTAAAACTTTTGGCTTTCTTTTTTTATTAATATGAATCATTAAAATTTATATGCTTTGAAAGTTTTTGCTTTGGCCAAAAAAGGATTCTACCTCTTTGATCAAAAGGCCTTCACTTATTCTTGTTTCACAAGCTCCTTCTCGAGTTCCTCAAGGCTCTTGCCCTTGGTCTCGGGCAACATCGTGGCGACAAAGAGGAAGCCGCACAAGCACACGCCGCTATAGATCCAGAACGTGCCGTAGCTGCCCAGCGAGGCATTGAGGAAGGGGAACGTGTAGGTGAGCGTGGAACAGCCTGCCCAAAGTGCGAAGGTGCACACGGCCATGGCCACGGCGCGCACGCGGTTGGGGAAAATCTCGGCCAGCAGCACCCAGGTGCACGGACCAAGCGTCATGGCGTAGCAGGCGATGGCGGCCACGACGAGCACAATCATGAAGAAGCCCGTGATGTGGAAGTAGTAGCACGCGCCGAGTATGCCGTAGATGAGGCAAAGTCCGCCGGCGCCGATGAGCATCAGGGCCTTGCGCCCCAAGCGGTCGATGGTGTGGATGGCGACGAAGGTAAACGCCACATTGGCAATGCCCGTGATAACGATGTTGAAGAGCACGTCGCCCACCGAATAGCCCGCCGACTGGAAAATCTCCTGCGCGTAGTTGAAGATGACGTTGGTGCCGCACCATTGCTGGAACACGGCCACGACGACGCCCAACAACAGCACTTTGTGCATCGGACGGGAGAAGAGCATGCGGAGGCCGCCCTGGGCCGCACTTTGCCGGTCAGCCGCCTCGAACGAAGCCAGTTCGCCATCAGCATACTCGCGTCCGCCTATCTTGGCCAGGATGTCGGCAGCACGGGTCTTGTCGCCCTTCATCGCCAGCCACCTCGGACTCTCGGGGATGAAGAAAGCGAGCACGAAGAACAAGGCCGAGGGGACGGCCGTGGCCCAGAACATCCAGCGCCAAGCCATCTGGCCGTTCCACGACCGGGCAATGTCGGCCGGAGCGAAATCGACAGGTATGGGGTCGGCGATTTGCCAATTGACGATTTGGGCAAAGAGAATGCCGAACACGACGGTCAGCTGGTTGAGCGACACGAGACGTCCGCGGATGGCCGTCGGAGCCACCTCGGCAATGTACATGGGCGAAAGTCCGGAGGCAATGCCGATGCCTACGCCGCCGAAGAACCGGGCGGTCAGGAACAGGTTGAACTCGTCAAACCAACCCGTGGCCAGCGACGAAACGAAAAACACCAGGGCCGAAACAATGAGCAGCCGCTTGCGCCCCAACCGGTCGGCAAGCCACCCGCAAGTGCAGGCTCCGATGAGACATCCCAGCAAAGCCACGGTCATGGCCAGGCCCTGCTGCGCTGCCGACGATGAGATGTCGAAATATAGTTCGTAGAATGGTTTTGCTCCGCCTATCACGACCCAGTCGTAACCGAAGAGCAACCCGCCCATTGCCGACACAAGGCAAATGAAGTAGGTATAAGTTTTGTTGAGCTGTTGCATAGAACGTGTTATGTTTTAGGTGTTATGTTTTGTGTTTTGCGTTTTGCGTTTTGCGTTTTGCGTTTTATGGTGTGAGTTTTATGCGAAAGGAATCAGTTTATCCAAGAGATTCGTGTTCGACATATTTTTGTTTCGTTTTTATGAAGATTTGTATTAGATTATTATTAGGATTATGTTTTATTGGACTTGATTAGATTTCGTATTAGGATTTCGTTTATCGCGGATAGGTTTTTCGCCTTTTTCCGCTGCAAAGGTACGGCCTTTTGCACACACTAATAATGGATTTTTTCATTAAAAAAGATGGATTTTTTCATTTTCGGCCAAATAGAGCCGTCCAAATATGCATTTTCTTCGCAAAAAATGCTGTCTTCCGGAAAATGTCAGTATCTTTGCGCAAAACAAAGGCAACATGGACCTAAGCATCATTATTATATCCTACAACACAGAGGCATTGCTGCGCAATTGCCTTAACTCCGTATATGGAGCCGAGTGGAAGTCCAGTTATGAAATCATCGTCGTGGACAACAACTCCAAGGACGGCACCCTGGAAATGCTGCACAACGAATTTCCGAAGGTAAAGGTGATTGCCAATTCCGTCAACAACCTTTTTGCCAAAGCCAACAATCAAGGTGCGGCTATCGCCAGCGGCAGATGGCTATTGTTGCTCAATAGCGACACGATCGTGGAAGGAGACAATCTGCAGCGGCTCCTTGACTATGCCGACACATTGCCCGATGACGTCGTCTGCGTCGGGCCAAAACTACTCAATACAGACAGGTCGCTACAGTCAGAAGGATGTTTCGGCTTTACGCTTTATGCTGTTGTGGCACAATATTATAAACTCGCTTCTATCCTTCCCACCTGCATCGGGAAGCGTATATTACCTCCCGCAACATATAAGTGGAACCGCAACATACCTCACGAAGTGGGGTGGGTGTCAGGTGCAGCCATGCTTATCAACGCCGAAAAGTACCGCAAGGCAGGTGGGTTGAACGAAAGAATCGAATTTTACGGCGAAGAACCGGAATTCTGCTACAGATGCCACAAGAAAGGCCTGCGGACTATGTATTATCCACATTCCAGCGTTATGCATATAGGAAGCGCCAGTACGAAAACGACTGATGGCAATGCCCTCGAAATAATATGCAGAAGACATGCACGCACCACTGAAGAAACGATAGGGTACGATTACGGCATTTTGAAATTGAGAATAATCAATTTCTCCCGCTGGATTAAATACCTGATTTCTCCCCAAGAATACACTAAAGAAATCATAACAATCAACAACGCGAAGATAAAATATATGAAGAACCTGAAGAAAGAGAAAAAGAACCGGGAAAGAAGAGAGAGAGAAGAAAAAAGAAAAGGAAATAAAGAATAAAAGAATAAGACTCCGCTATTATTCTTATCTTGTTCTACGAGCTGGTCTTGTTCCATAAGCTGGTCTTGTTCCATAAGCTGGTCTTATTCTATAAGCTGTTCTTATTCTATTATTTGTTCTTATTCCATTATTCTTATTCAGATAGTCTTTCCTGATATTCTTTCTTGATGTTCTTTTCTGATATTCTTATTCAGATATTTTTTGAGCTAAAGCGCTGAAGCCGAACGATGCTACACTTGAAAGACGGATTTATGGGCGAACGGGCCATAGTCTTGCCGCCCATGGCGATAGAGATGCAGGCCAGCGACCCGCTGGTGTCGAGTCTCTATATCACCGACATCGGCTACTATCCGCACGCCGTGCACCACTACCGGGAGCGCACAGAGCCCATCACACAATGCGTGCTGCTCTATTGCGTAAAGGGCAAAGGACACTGCCGCATCGGCGACGACCCGCACACGCTCGACGTCAATGCCAGCCAGTACATCATCCTCCCCGCCGGACAAAGCCACGTGTACTGGAGCGACGAAGCCGACCCGTGGACCATCTACTGGGTGCACTTCGGCGGAGCTCACGCCCCTTTCTACACGCAGGGCGCCTCGGTGCCCCTCGACGTCAAACCGGGATTGACCTCGCGCATCAGCGACCGCAACGCTATCTTCGAGGAGATTTTCTTCACCATCAGCGAGGGCTACAACATCGAGAATCTGCGCTACGCCTCGTGCCTGCTCCACTATTATCTCGGTTCGATGCGCTTCATCCAGCAGTTCCGCAAGGCCGAAAGACGCGAGGACCGCTATGAAACCGACTCGCTGGTCGACGCCGCCATTCACTATATGACGGAAAACATCGAACGCCGACTCTCGCTCGATAGTCTCGCCAAGTATATGGGCTACAGCGCGAGCCATTTCTCTTCGGTCTTCCGTCGGGCCATGGGCGAAAGCCCCCTCCACTACTTCAACCGGCTCAAGATGGAGCGCGCCTGCCTCCTGCTCTCAAACACGACAATGCAAATCAACCAAATCTGCCATAAGGTCGGCATTGACGATTGCTACTATTTCTCGCGCCTCTTCAGCCAAACCACCGGTCTTTCGCCCAAAGCCTATCGCGAACTTCACAAACCCGCTAGGGATGCTTCGCAAGACCACAAGTGATACTTCGCAAACCCGCGGGGATAAGAAACAGTATTATTTTGAACAGTAAACAAACTTTTTCCTTGTTTTCTGTTCAGAATTTATCCGTAATGGAGAGAAAGGGGAAAGAGAGAAAAGGTTATTGAGAGAAATGGAGTTGAGAGAAAGGAGAATCAACTCCACACAAAAGGGAGTGAAAGGATGGACTCTCAAAAAGGGAGGATCAACGCACACGCACACAAGAAGAAAGAGTGAATATAAAGGAAGAGAGAGGTTTTTGAGAGAAAGGAAGAATCACCCCGCACAAGAAAGGGAAAGGGAGAAATAAGAAAAGGGAGAGTAAAAAAACTCACACAAGAAAAATGAAAATATAAAGAAAGAGAGAATCAAAGAAAAAAGAGAGAGATAAAACAAGCAGAGCGGACATTCTTGCAAGAATGTCCGCTCTGTGATTAGTGTATCGTTAGAATCGCGGCAAAGCACCGCGAGACCGGATGCTTGATTACTTGCCGGCGAGCTTGTCGCGGAGGGCAGCCAGGGCGTCGATGTCGCCGAGGGTAGCCTTCTCAGCAGGAGCAACCTGAGCAACGGCTTCGGCCTCTGCCTTGGCAGCTTCCTTCTTGGCCTTGCGGGCAGCCTGCTGTTCCTTGCGGGCATCAGCCTTGGCAGCGTCCTCGAAGATGCGGCTGTGGCTGAGGATGATACGACGGCTGTCCTTGTTGAACTCGATTACCTTGAAGTCGAGCTCCTCGCCCAACTTAGGCTGCGAGCCGTCTTCCTTCTGGAGGTGCTTAGGAGTAGCAAAGCCCTCTACGCCCTCTTCGAGAGAGATGACAGCGCCCTTGTCGATGAGTTCGGCAATCTTGCCCTTGTGCACTGAACCAACGGTGTAGTTGGCCTCGATAGCGTCCCAAGGATTCTCCTCGAGCTGCTTGTGACCAAGGCTGAGACGACGGTTGTCCTTGTCTATCTCGAGCACAACGACCTTGATAGGAGCGCCAATCTGAGTGAACTCTGATGGGTGCTTGATCTTCTTGGTCCAGCTGAGGTCGCTGATGTGAATCAGACCCTCTACGCCGTCCTCGATCTCGACAAATACACCGAAGTTGGTGAAGTTGCGGACCTTGGCATCGTGTACGGAACCAATGGGGAAGCGAACTTCGATGTCGGCCCATGGGTCAGCCTTGAGCTGCTTCAGACCAAGAGACATCTTGCGCTCAGCGCGGTCGAGAGTCAGAATCTGAGCCTCTACCTCGTCACCTACCTTGAGGATGTCGTTGGCGCTGCGTACGTGCTGGCTCCAGCTCATCTCAGATACGTGGATGAGACCTTCAACGCCGGGAGCGATTTCAACAAAGGCACCGTAGTCGGCCATAACCACTACCTTGCCCTTAACCTTGTCGCCTACCTGGAGGTTCGCATCGAGCGAATCCCATGGATGAGGAGTGAGCTGCTTCAGGCCGAGAGCGATGCGCTTCTTCTCGTCGTCGAAGTCGAGAATAACGACATTGATCTTCTGGTCAAGCTCGACAACCTCCTTCGGATCGCTGACGCGGCCCCAAGAGAGGTCTGTGATATGGATGAGACCGTCCACGCCGCCAAGGTCGACGAATACGCCGTAAGAAGTGATGTTCTTGACAACGCCTTCGATGACCTGACCCTTCTGGAGCTGGCCCATGATTTCCTTTCTCTTCTCTTCGAGTTCAGCCTCGATGAGCACTTTGTGGCTGACAACCACATTGCGGAATTCGGCATTGATCTTAACGACCTTGAATTCCATTGTCTTGTTGACGAATACGTCATAGTCGCGGATTGGCTTGACATCAATCTGCGAACCGGGCAAGAATGCCTCGATGCCGAATACGTCGACAATCATACCGCCCTTGGTGCGGCACTTTACAAAGCCCGTGATGACCTCGTTGTTCTCCAGAGCCTCGTTGACGCGAGACCAAGAGGTGGCGATGCGAGCCTTCTTGTGCGAGAGGACGAGCTGTCCCTGGCGGTTCTCCTGGCTCTCGATGTAAACCTCTACCTCGTCACCTACTTTGAGGTCCGGATTGTAGCGGAATTCTGAGGCAGGGATAACACCCTCGCTCTTGTAGCCAACGTTGACGATGACCTCACGCTTGTTGATGCTGGTCACGGTACCCTTGACTACTTCGTTGTTTTCGACCGAATTGAGTGTTTTTTCGTAGCTGGCGGTCTGGTCCTCTACGCTCTTGCCTCCAAGAGTCTCGCCGTTCTCGAAAGCTTCCCAATTGAAGTCTTCTACGGCTGTGTTCTTTAAATTGTTAGACATATAGTTAATTTTAGCTTTCCCTTTAGTGGAAAAGTGCGGCAAAGTTACGCTTTTTTGTTGAGTCTTACAACATTACGCCCCTCTCAATTTCTTTTTAGCTGAGGTCAATTTATAGAAAAGCCAAATAAATGCAACCTCGGGATTGAATTTTCGGCAACAAATTTTGTTTTGCTTGATTATTTCCCCTATCTTTGCGCCGTTGCTGATGCCTGTCTTGGGCAAAACGCAACCGGCTTCGTCCCCTATGGCGAATGCTAACGCAAAACTTAAAACGTAAAACGTAAAACCCAACACCCAACACCCTTAACCCCCAACACCCTCATATGGTTGACCCCATTTACTCACCCCAGGCAGACCGCTATGAAAACGGAATGCAATACCGGCGTTCGGGCCGCAGTGGCCTGCTGATGTCGGCCCTCTCGCTGGGCTTCTGGCACAACTTCGGCTCGACGTCCAACTTTCAGAACTGCAAAGAGATGATGCACTGCGCCTTCGACCACGGCATTACGTGCTTTGACCTCGCCAACAACTACGGCCCCACCTACGGCACGGCCGAAGAGACCTTCGGACGGCTCATGGACGTCTCCATGCACCCTTATCGCGACGAGATGTTCATTACGACCAAAGCCGGCTACGACATGTGGCCCGGCCCCTACGGCAACTGGGGTTCGCGCAAGTACCTGATGTCGTCGCTCGACCAAAGTCTGCGGCGCATGCACCTCACCTACGTGGACCTCTTCTACTCGCACCGCTACGACCCCGAGACGCCGCTCGAGGAGACGTTGCAGGCCCTCGTGGACATCGTGCGCCAGGGCAAGGCCCTCTATGTCGGCATCTCGCGCTGGCCTCACGAGGCGGCCGACTTTGCGTACCGTTACCTCAAGGAGCGCGACGTGCCGTGTCTGTGCTATCAGGGCAAGCACAACCTCCTGGTGCGCGACGACGACGCCCTCACGCTGGCTTCAGAGCACGGCGCCGGCTATGTGGGCTTCTCCCCGCTCGAGCAAGGCCTCCTCACCGACAAGTATCTCAACGGCATTCCGGCCGGCTCGCGCATGGACCGCAAGGAGCACCTCACCTCCGACCGGCTCACCCCTGCCCTGCTCCACAAGATCCAGGCGCTCAACGACCTGGCCCGCCAGCGCGGCGACACCCTGGCCCGCATGGCCCTAGCCTGGGTCCTCTCCGACCCGCGCGTCACCTCGGTCATCATCGGCACCTCGTCGGTCGGTCAGATGCAGGACAACCTGCAGGCCCTCCGCTGCGCCCCCTTCAGCGATGAAGAGCAAGCCCTCATCGCCCACATTCTGGCAGAATAAGAGCGCCTTCTCTTGGTAAAGAAAAACTCTTTTCTATCTTAGAAAGAGAGACTTCAGACAAAAATCTTTCCTTCCAAGATATTTCACTTCAAAGATATTTTCCTTCCAAGATATTTCACGCAAAGAAACCAACACAGCCGGCCAGGCGAAAGCCCGGTCGGCTGATATTGTTTTGGTCTATGGCCAAAAATATTGGTCTATGGCCAAAGACTTTGGTTAAGGGTCAAAGCCGTTGGACAAAGAAGTTGATTAAAGCTCAAGGACAAAGCCGATTACTCCTGTCCCGACTCGCGGTCCACGAGGGCGCGGATGCGGTCGACCTCGCCGGCCAGGATGAGGGTGTCGCCGGCGGAGAGGACGATAGAGGAGTCGGGGTTCATGGACGACTGGCCGTCGTGCTCGACACCCAGCACGGCGCACTGGGCCTTCTCGCGGATGTGCGACTCGGCGAGCGTCTTGCCGCAGAGGTCCATGTCGGGAGTGACGGTGAGCTGCTCAAGCGAGACCGTCGTGCGACGCGACTCGGGGTCCTGACGGGTGGTGCCCAGCCGGTCGGCGTTGTCGAGTTGCTGCTGGAAGAGACCGATCTGCGCGTCGCTACCGGCCACGACGATGCGGTCGTGCGGATAGACGCGTTCGTCGCCACCAGGCACGTTGACGTTGAGGCCGCCACGCACGATGCGCACCACATTGACACCGCAGGTGCGGCGCAGGTCGAGTTCGCGGAGCGTCTTGCCGCAGAAGTCCGACTCGGCGCTGAGTTCGAAGTCAGAGAGGTGCAGGTCGTAGTTGAGGAACTCCTGCTCCAAGCCCTTGCGCACGGCCCGGTGCTTGTCCTGCTCCACCTCGCGGGCAGAGAGGTTGGTCATAAAGCTCTCCTCGATATGGGCCGACTGGAGGTGAATCTTCTTCGACATGAGGATGATGGCCATGACGAGCACGGCAATGCCGACGACGACGCCGTAGGTCATCGTGAAGTAGTGCGAGATGCAGTAGATGACGAAGGCCAGGCCCACGATGAACTTAAGGCTGAAGAGGGCCACGAGCGAGATGCGCTTGTAGTTGCCGCCCTGCCAGAGCTGGCGCGTCTCAGGTGCGTGCAGGCAGCTCACAATCATCCGGTAGACGAAGGGCGAGAGGACGGTCAGAATCACGAGCAAGCCCACCAGACGGCCCACGAACGCGAGTTCGGCGGGCAGCAGACGGCTGATGGCGTCGACAATCCAGGGCGAGGCAATCTGCATGTAGAGGGTGGTCAGGAACAGGCAGACGATGAAGTAGACCGCAGCGCTCACGCCCACCTTCTTGAGCAGGGCGCGGAGCACGCTCTGCTGCGACACCGAGTCACGCCCCGACTGGAGCCGGGCCATGAGGAGCCGCACCTTGCCCGGAATGCGGGGCTCGACGAAGTTGTAGGCAGGCACGGCCAGGCGTATGGTGAACGGCGTGAGGAAGGTCGTGATGGCCGATACGGCCACGATGACCGGATAGAGGAACGGCTGGGTGACGCCGATGCTCTCGCCGAACATGGCGATGATGAAGGCGAACTCACCGATTTGCGTCAGGGAGAAGGCAGCCTGCATGGCCGTCTTGAGCGGCTGGCCGGAGAGGACAATGCCCAGCGTGCCGAACACGATTAGGCCCACGATGACCGTGACGACGATGATGGCAATCGTGCCCCAGTACTCGGCCAGGATGGCGGGATTGATGAGCATGCCGACCGAGACGAAGAAGATGGCGCCGAAGAGGTTCTTGATAGGAGCCACCAGCCGTCCGATGCGTTCGGCTTCGACCGTTTCGGCCATGATGGAGCCCATCACGAAGGCGCCCAGGGCCTCACTGAAGCCCGCGTCCTTGGCCAGGAGCACCATGCCGATGCAAAGGCCGAGCGACACGATGGTCAAAGTCTCGTCGTTGAGGTACTTGCGGAACTTCTTGAGCAAAGTCGGGATAATCATGATGCCCGCCACGAACCAGAAGAGCAAGTAGGCCGCAAGCTTGGATACCTGCCAGAGCAGGGCCGTGCCCTCAAACTTCTGGTTGACGGCAATCGAGGCCAGCATGACCATCAGGACGACCGAGAAGAGGTCGCCGAGCACCGAGATGCCGAAGCAGATGCCCGCAAACTTCTGGTGCAGCAGGCCCAGGTCCTCGAGGGCCTTGAAGATGATTGTCGTACTCTGCATGCAGAGCATACCGGCCAGGAAGAGGGAGTTCATCTCATCCCACCCCATCGTACGGCCCAGCAGGAAGCCCACGCTCATCATGCCCACCGTGATGGTGATAAAGCCGATGACGGCCGTAGGGCCCAGCTGGAGCAGCTTCTTGAACGAAAAGTCAAGGCCGAGCGAAAAGAGCAGGAAGGTGACGCCCACCTGGCCCCACGTCTCGACGCTCTTCACGTCGACCCACTCGCTGCCCGCCACATACGGACCGGCCAGCAAACCCGCCACTATGTAGCCCAGCACCACCGGTTGCTTGAGCCACTTGAACAAAATACTGATGACACCTGCCACCAACATGATAATGCCTAAATCGTGTACCATAACTCAACAAAATTAAATAACTGAAGTTTCGCAAGTGAAAATTCACATGCATAATTTAACGTAATTTTGAAATA
>CAVGQN010000050.1:0-24031 GCA_963631395.1 bacterium | reverse complement strand
TACCTCCGAGGCAGCGCCTGCGTTTTCGGCTCATCTTGCTGACATCGGATTTTTCCGTTTTGACGGCAAGTATAACCCGACGTGAGGGGAACCGGGCCAAAACACGCAGCCCAGTTGGGTTTCAAAAAAAATCCAGTTGAGTTTCAAGAAATTTCCAGTCAGCCTGCAATCTACCCTCCTTAGCCTTGTCTCAGTCCACGGAGCCGGAATCATCGCCCTCTGCTTTGGCTTTGGCCTGGGCTGCGGCCCGATACTCGGACGGGGTCATACCCGTTTCCTTCTTGAAGATGCGGCTGAAGTAACGCGGGTCGGCGAAGCCCACGGCATAGGCGATCTGCGAGAAAGCCTCGTCGCTCTTGGCCACCAGTTCGATGGCGCGCCGTATGCGGAGCTGGCGCACGAAGTCGACGGGAGTCATGCCCACGATGCTCTTCAGCTTGACAAAGAGCGACGAGCGGTTGATGCCGGCGGCCTGAGCCATGTCGCTGACGCGGAGGTTGGCATCGGCAATGTGCTCCTCGAGGTACTGCATGAGCCGCGACATCATCTGCTTGTCGTAGTTGACGATTTCGGGCGACGACAAGCTGTAGTCGGTGCCGGAGGCCTGGCTGTCAGCGTGGCTGTCAGCCTCGGGCCCGGCGATGCCGTTAGGCTGCTGCAGGCTGTCCATGATGCGCTGCTGCAGGTTGTGGCGCTGGGCGATGATGTTTTCCACCCTGTTCTTGAGGTACACCGAACTGAAGGGCTTGGTGATGTAGTCGTCGATGCCTTCCTCGAGTCCCTTGAGGCGGTCTTCGAGCGAGGCTTTGGCCGAAAGCACGATGATGGGGATGTGGCAGGTGTCCTGGCGGCGCTTGATCTCGTGCACCATGGCGAGTCCGTCCATGACGGGCATGGTGACGTCCGTGATGATGAAGTCGGGCATCTCGCTGATGGCCGCCTCCAGTCCCTCCTTGCCGTTGCAGGCCGTGATGACGTTGTACGAGCGGCTGAGGATGCCCTTGAGGAAGGTGCGCAGGTCGGCATTGTCTTCCACCACCAGGAGGCGTATGTTCTCGTCCCATGGCCGCTGCCCGACGGTGCCTACCAGCGATTCGTCGACCTGGCCGAAGACGGGGATGTGCTCGTCGTCGACAAAGAAGCTGTTGTCCGTATTGTTGGTCAGCATGTTGTTAATCATCTCGAGCATGCTCCGCACGTTGCGCCTCACCATCTCGAGCGGTTCGCGCCACCGGTCGGGCAGGTCCTTGTCCATCAGCATCTCGGCTACAGGCCCTCCGATGAGCGTCAGAGGGGTGCGCAGGCGGTGGCTGGCATCGGCGTAGAGCTTGAGTTTCTGCTCGTTGATTTCCTTCTCGACCTTCGCCCTGCGGCGTATGTCGAGATAGTGCCAGACGAGACACAGCAGGACAAGGGCAGCCAGGACGTAGAGCAGATGTCCCATCCAGGACTCCCAAAACGTGGGCTGCGCGTAGATGTGGAGGGTGGCCGTGTTGTCGAGCCACTTGCCCTCGTGGTCGGTGCTCCTGACGAGGAGCCGGAAGTGGCCGCTCGGCAGATGGCTGAAGGTGGCCTTGTGGTCGTGGCCGATGTGCTGCCAGTCGTTGTCGGCGCCCTCGAGCCGATAGGCATACATGATGTTGTCGGCATGGGCGTAGTCGAGCGCGGCAAAGTGGACGGTGATGCTCCGCCGATGGCTGGGCAGTGTGACCTGCTGGCTGTAGAGGACGGGGTGCGGCCGGTTGTCGTCGTGGAAGGAAAGGGTGGAGAAGACGATTCGGGATTTCCGTCCGCTGGATGCGATGTCGCGGGGCTTGAACAGGACGAAGCCGTCGATGGTGCCCAGGGCCATCTCGCCCGTCGCGGGGTTGAAGGCAGGGAGCGTCTCCGAAAACTCCGTCACGCTGCCCGGCAGGGACACGTCGTAGAGGTAGATGTTGCCGTCGGTCGGGTCGAAACGCTCGATGATGTTCTCGCGCACCACCCACAGCTGTCCGTTGTCGTCTTCCTGCATGGCCATGATGAGGCCCTGGACCGACGAGTGCGCGTTGCAGATGGTCACCTTGAGGGTGCCGAGCAGCGAGGTGGGGTCGACCTCGCACAGCTCGCCGGCCTGCGTGGCGGCAAAGATGCGGCCGCTGCGCATGACGATGGTCTGCATGACGTCGCGTGAGGGAAGCGAGGTGCTGTCGGGCCGGGAGCAGTGGAACCGGATGCTGTCGGGCCGGTCGAACGAGTCGCTGAAAGTGACGATGCCGTCGCTCGTGGAGAGAATCATGACGCCACCGGCCGTGTGCGTGAGGCGGCGAATGGACTGGAAGTGTGTGCCCCGCGGCTGCTTCAGCACGTTGTCCTGGTTGAGGAAGCGCAGCGTGCCGTGGCTTTCGTCGACCAGATTGAGTCCGCCCGTCGCGCCATAGGCCCCAATCCAGATGCGGCCGTGCGTGTCTTGCTCCACACAGAACAGCGAGTCGCAGTTCAGCGAGTAGGGATTGCTGTCGTCGTGCCTGTAGTGGGTCACACGGCCCTGCTGGATGAGGTAGAGACCTTCCCCCTTGGTGGCAATCCAGATGCGCTCCCGGTCGTCTTCGAACATGAAATAGTGCCGCTTGGCAAAGGACCCGGGCGTGGTGCCCAACGTGCCGTTGCGGCCCACGTAGCCCATCAGCTTGTGGCTGCCGTCGTAGAGGGCGAGCCGGCCGTTGACGTTGCCGGCCCACAGGCGGCCCGTGCGGTCGTACATGAGGGCGCGCGTCTCCTGATGACTCTCGAGTGTGATTCTGGCAAACTGCTGGTGGGCGAAGCTGATGCGGTGCAGGCTGTGGGAGGCGGCGCACCAGAGGTTGCCCTGGTTGTCGACATAGTAGCGGACGATGTCGGGCACGCACTCCTTGTAGTCGACCGAACGCAAGGCGTAGGGCACGAGCTGCTGACTTTGCTCGTCGAAGTAGGAGAAAGTGCCGCCGCGGGGCACGCACCACACGGTGTGGTTGCGGTCTTCGACCCAGAGATTGGCGTTGCACCCCGTCTTTTCCTCGGGCGAGGCGGCCTGCGCATTGAGCTGCTTGACGGAGCGGCGTTCCAGGTCGATGAGCGCGATGCCGTCCAGCTGCGAGTAGGCCCACAGCCGCATGCGCGAGTCGACGTGGATGTAGTCGACGGTGGCGTTGCCGCCGAGGGCATAGACCTCCGACTGCCCCGTGTCCATATCGTAGATGACCGCGCCCAGATTGGTGGCGCAGACCAGACTGTTGCCCTTGAGCCGCCGGATGCTGTTGACGCACGTCACGTCCTGGCGTAGGGTGATGAGGGTGTCCGTGCCCGTCCTGGTGTCGTAGCAGTAGAGCCGGCCGTCCTCGTCGGGGCAGCAGACCGCGGAGCCGAGGTTGAGCGTCCGCGCACAGTAGCCTTGCCGGATGACGCCCTTGCCATGGAGGACGAGGGCCTTGTCGTACTTCAGCCACTCGCTGCCGTCGCTGCTCAGGAAGGCGCCCATCAGCTCCATGTCGGTCGGAGGAAGCGCTTCCACGCCGCCTCCGTCGAGCACCTCACTGTCATGGATGCGCAAGACACGCCGATTGCCGCTGCTTTTGTCCTTGCCCTCCACCCATGTGTGGCCGTTGCCCAGCGAATAGATGCTCACGTAGCGCAGGTCCAGTCCGGTCTTGTCCCTGACCGAGGCCGACACGTCGACGAAGCGGCAGGAGACGTTGTCGAGATAGTAGAGGTCGCCGTAGTGGCTGATGCACCACAGTCCGCCCAGGCTGCTCTTCTTCATGGCGTAGATGCGCTTGGAGGAGAGTGTGGCCGAGCCGTCGGCACTGCCGTCGAAGGTGGTGAACGAATAGCCGTCGTAGCACATGATGCCGTTCCACGACGAGAACCACATCAGCCCGTTCTTGTCTTGCGCGATGCTGTTGACCTTGTTGGTCACCAATCCGTCGTTGGGGCCGAAAGTGCGCACTTCGCAGTAGGGCTGCGCCATAAGGCTGCTGCACGAAAGCAGCAGGAGGACGGAGGGGAGAAAACGCTTAAGACAGAGAGCGGACATGGGAGAGGGGAAGTTTAGGGTTTGTGTGACGGCGGAGAAGCCCCGCGAGGCGCCCGGAGCCGCGCTGCGGCGGCTTCAGACGCCCTTAGGAGGGGCTTACCACTTGTAGGAGAGACCGAAGCTCAGGAGCTCGGTAAACTGGAAGTAGCCCCAGCCGGCGCCTTTGTTCTCCGGGCCGACCGAGTCGTCGAAACGAAGGTGCGTGTAGATCTTGGTCGAGAAGTACTTGTTGAGAGGCATGTCGAACGTATTTTCCCAGTCGAAGTTGGTGTAGACATTGCCCTTGTACTTGCCGCAATCGTAGAGCGGGGAGAAGTAGGTGGCCTGGGATGTCCAGGTCAGATAGCGGCACACCTTCCAGTCCATCGAGGCCTTGGCGCTGGCACCGAAGTCGTACAGGTTGTAGTCGTAGTTGTGCTTCAGACCGAAGGCCGTGGCGTCGATTCTGCCCTTGGCGTACTCGCCGTAGAAGTCCTCGCCCGTGGCCTCCTGGCGACGGATGTAAGGGTTGTTGACATACTTGAGGTTGTAGGCCATAGGGCCGAGGAATATGGTCCACGAAATCTTGTCGGTCGACTTCTTGTAGTCCATACCGAGAGATACGGTCAGGTAGGCAGGGTTGAAGAACTTGCTGTTCTCGGCCTTGACGTTGGTCTTGTAGCCGGGGCAGAACTGCGTCTGTCCGATGGCCTGCAGCGTGTAGTACCAGTCGCCGGCAGCCTGGTAGCCGAACTTGGTGGTGTACTTGAGGTAGTCGCTGTTGGTCATGTAGTTGTGGCAGGTGTCGGACGGGGTGGTGACGACGCCCAGCTTGCCCTCGACGCGGTTGTCCCACGTGAACTTCTCGTACTTGTAGTTGAAGGTGTAGTCGGCCGTGGCCAGGAGGGAGAAGTTGCTCTCGCCGCCTTTGTACCAGTTTTTGCTGACAAAGCCCTGGGTGAACTGCAGGGAGGCGGAGCCGCCGGTGGTCCAGCGTTTTTCTTCGGCCCAAAGGGTAAGGACCGGAACCGTCAGCAGGACGGTCAAAAGAAGGGTTTTCTTCATGATGTTTACTATTTTTATTGTTGATTTTGTTGATTTGTCTGCGGATTTTCTGTCGGATTACAACTGCAAATATGGAATTTTCATGGAATTTCCATGAGTTTTCTGTCGTTTTTCTGTCGAAACGAGGTCAAATTTACGGTCGTATATGTCGATTTTTCATTGATTCCATGTCATTTTTCCAGCAAATGCATGTCATTTTCCCAGCAAATGCATGTCAATTTTCCCTCAAATCCATGTCAATTTTCTTGGGTTTATATTGATTATCTGTTGCACGGATGCAGTTATTGGGCCGCGACGCGCTGATATTTGATGCGCTGGCGGCGCCAGGTGTAGATGCAGTGCAGCGTGCCGTCGCTGCCCACGATCATGGACGGGTAGGAGTACTGGCTGACGGGCGAAGACTCCATGACGAGCTGAGGTGTCCAGTGGAGACCGTCCGTGCTGGTGGCGACATAGAGCGGGTTGCGCATGGGCTTGTTGCGGTTCGGGTCGTTGCGGTCGCGCCAGTCCACGCAGCCGAACGGGTTGTAGATGAGGGCAAACGAGCCGTCGGGCAATGTGGCGGCACCGATGCCGGAGTTGTTGTTAGGCAGGCTGTCGAGCAACTGCATCTCGCTCCAGGTCAGTCCGCCGTCGTCGCTGAACGAAGTGGCGACCCTGGCCAACTCGCCGTGGCCCTTGGCAGGCGGGGCCGTGCGGCAGAGCATCTGTACGCGGCCGTCGCGGTGCACCAGCAGGGCAGGCTGTATGGTGCGAATCTCCTTCCGGCCGGGCACGACCGGACCGAGCGTCCAGGTCTTGCCGCTGTCGACGCTGAGTTCGATGTAGCAGCGCCACTGTCCGGGTCGGCGCTTTGACCCCGTGGCCGTCTCCTTGCTCGAAGGCGAGAGGATGCGGGCCCGGTCGAGCACGGTGCCGTCCTTGCACTTGAACCCCTTGGGCAGCATGACGGGCTGGTTCTTGATGGCACCGAGCAGCGAGTCGGGTTGGGTGGAGCTGCCGGCCAGACGGGCGAAGACCTCGGGCGAAGCCGCCTTGAGACTGTCGCGACGGGTGGTCCAGGTGTAGCCGTTGTCGCTCGAGCGCATGACGTAGCCCGTCCAGTCGCGCACGTCTTTGCCCACCTTGTAGAACAGCAGCAGGTCGCCGCCCGGCACTTGGAAGAGGGCGGGATTGTAGCAGGCCTTGCGGAGCGTGTCGGCCTGGCTGTCGGTCATCGGGACGAAGTGGCTTGTCGAAGCGTTGCGGTCCGTTGCGGCCCAGTCGCGCCAGCCGGTTCCGGCTTCGGGCACCAGCGCTCCGTCGGCCATCAGCCGAGGTTCGCTCCATCCCTCCTCGTAGGTGTTGGGCTTGCCGTGGCGTCCGCGCTTGAGCAGACGTTTGCGCTGCGTCCAGATGCACATGTCGGGACACCCTTCGTACGAACCGCCGAAGTAGGCTGCCAGCAAGTCGCCGTTGCTGCACTCGGCTATGGTCGCGGCGTGGCAGGAGGGGAAGTCGGCCGCTTCGTACAGGAATTCGTTGTCCGTTACGGCCCAATGCGCAGATTTCGCTTCGCTTTGCCCGGACTTCGCTTCGCCTTGCCCGGAGCGCCCTGCAGCGGCCTTCTTCCCTTCGGGTGAAGCCGTGGCGCTTTCGGCCCTTCCCTGCAGCGCCTCGGAGGCTTTCTGCTCCTTGTGGGGCAGCGTCTCCTCGATGTGCCACTTGCCGCTGCCGTACGACTTCTCGCCATTGGGCGTGACGACGGTGGCTGTGGTGTTGGCGGGGATTTCAATGTCCCAGGTGAGGCGGTCGGGCGTCTTCTGCCAGTCGGAGGAAACCCTACCGTAAGGGGTCAGGTAGGAGACCCGGGCCGAGGAGAGTTCTTCGAGTTCGAAGTTCGGGGCCAGCCGGATTTGCCTGTAGCCGGGAGCGGCGGCCCGGATGCCACCGATATGGCCGAAGCACCAGGGCAGCAGGTCGCCCAGCAGCATGACGTGGTTGCCGCTGTTCATGGCCGGATTGGCCGTGTCGCCGTTCCAAAGTTCCCAGATGGTGGTGGCGCCATGGTCGAGCATATAGCCCCAAGAGGGGAAGGTGCGGTTGGTGGCAAGCAGCCAGGCCACATCGGTCCGTCCGCGTTCGGACAGTTCGCGAAGCAGCCAGGAAATGCCGATTACGCCGCAGCAGAGGTGTCCGCCGGCGGGATTGAGCAGTATCCTGGACACAATCTGACGGCTGATGATGTCTTCGTACTCTTCGGGTACGATGCCAAAGGCCAGGGGCAGCAGGTTGGCCGTGACGGCATTGTTGGCATAGAAGACCGAATCGGGATAGAGCAGATGTTCGGGCGCGGGCGAGGTGCCTGGCTTGACGGTCAGGAAGGCGCGGTTGATGCAGTCCTTCAGTTCCCGGCGCAGGCTGTCGTACTCTTGCCTGTCGGCCTGGAGCAGATGGCGGCTCAGCCCTTGCCGCTCCATGTCGGTCACCGTACGGGCGTCAGACTGTGCGATGCGCTCGAGGAGGATGTCGTCGAAGTCCATCATCAGACCCAGCAGGCGGTAGGCGTAGCAACTGCCGATGAGCTTGCCGTCGGTGGCGCGCGACGGGTCTTTGCTGTGGATGAGTTCGGGCGATTCGGGCGTCACGCACCAGTCGCCGTAGGTGTCGGCGTTGATGAGTCCGGTGCGGGCATCCCGACGGCCCGTGAAGAAGTGCAGCAGCCACTTGCGCATGGCAGGGTAGTGGCTGACGATGGCCTTGTCGTCGCCGAACTGCCGGTAGAGCATATCAGCACCGAAGACGAATACGCTGGGCCAGGAGACATTGTCGCTGTAGTAGTTCCAGTAGGCCGGGGCCACATCCGGGATGCAGCCGTCCTGCCGTTGTGCCTCCTCGATGTCGCGCAGCCACTTGCAGTAGAGGTGGTGGTTGTCGAGCACGAAGCTCTCGCCCAGGCACCCCTGGGAGCGGTCGCCCAGCCAGGGCATCCGTTCGTCGCGCTGCGGACAGTCGATGGGCATTCCCTTGTAGTTGTCGAGTATGCCCCAGTAGGCCGCTTCGACCAGTCGGTTGAGCGTCTCGTCGGGGGTGCGGAAAGTGTAAAGCGTCTGCATGGCGTCGGTCACCACTTCGCCCGCAAAGTCGCCGGCCTCGCACTTGAGCCTGTCGGTCAAAGCGCCGTCTTTGCCCACGATGCTTACCTCCACGTACCGTCCGCCGTGCGTCGCAAACCGGGGCGCCCAGAAGGCGGCCTGGCCCGTGAGTTGACCTTCCTTTCCGTCGGCGACATAGTAGTCGGTGGACCGGGCATTGCGGAGATTGGCGACATAGAGAGTGCTGTCGGCCGTCAACTTTTCGGCAAAGCGCAGCCGGAGCGAATCGCCGGCCTGGAGACCGAGGCCCGTCAGCCGAGTGCGCACCCATCCGGCAAAGTTCTGGCCGAAGTCCAGTATGACGCTGCCGTCGCCTTTGCGTATCATCCCCTTCACTTGCAGGGTGTCGGCCACGTGCATGGCCGGCGTGACATTGCCGATGAGCGTGCCGCGCGGGATGGCCGAACGGGTTGCGGTCTGCCACAGCGCAGAGTCGGAGAGGTCGGCATGGTTGGCGTCGTAGATTTCGCCGTCGTATTCGTTGGCGGAGCGTATGGCCCCGTCGCAGGTCATCTGCCAGCGCTTGTCGTCGGTAGCGATGGTCTCCGACCGGCCGTCAGCATATTCGATGATGAGGTTGGCGCGCAGCGTCGGATAGCCGAAGTTCGTGATTTTGTGCTTCTTCTTGTTCTGCTGCATCGTGTAGAAGCGGCCGTTGCTCACCGTCACCAGCAGTTCGTTGTCGGTCTGCAGCATCGGGGTCACGTCGTAGGTGTTGTAGACGATGCTCTTGGTGTAGTCGGTCGGAGCGGGAGTCATGACGTCGTGGCCCACCTTCTGTCCGTTGAGCGAAGCCTCGTAGAGCCCGAGACCGGCTATGTGGAGCGTGGCGCGGAGCACGGGCTTGCGCGTCTGGAAGCCGGTGCGGAAATATCGGGCCGAGAGGCGGCTGTGCACGTCCTCGGTGTCCCAGGCGTTGGCGCGGTCCAGCCCAATCCAGCGTCCCCGCCAGTTGCCTTCGTCGAGCAGCCCGACGCCCCATTCGGAGACGGGGCTCCAGGCCGTGTATTGATTGTCTTTTAGTTTGCCGCCCAGTGCTTTACCCTTTTCTCCTTGCGCTTTGACCTTGACCCTCACGCGCCAGTAGCAGCGTTGGTTGGCCTTGAGCGCAGTGCCCTGGTAGGGGATGTAGAGGCTTTGGCCGCTGGTCTGTTCGCTTTCCCACAGGTCGGGTTTGCCCTGCTCGAGGTTGGCCCTGCTGCTGGCCACCTGGATGTGGTAGGCGGTTTGCATGACGTTCTTTTCGCCCTCGTCGGCCACAATCTGCCAGCCCAGTCGCGGGGCGGTCACGTCCAGTCCGAGGGGCTGGTCCGTCCTGCCTTCGACGCTGAGTCGGGTGACGGAGATTCCGGCCTCTGCCGGGGGGCAGCTCAGAGCGGCTGCCAATAGAATAATGAGAGAATTTTTGTTGAGCATGTGTCTGTGTAGTATGTGTATTGTGATTAGTGCGACTGACTGTTTTAGTGCGACTGACTATTGGCGCCGGCCGGATGACCGTCGACAAGCAACTGCAGGCCTTTGCCCTGACGGTAGCGCGAGCCGTCGCGGTCGTAGAGGATGGTCAGGATGTGGCCGCGATAGGCAAGGCCGTCCAGGCACCAGTAGTCCCACGACGCAGGGGCCAAGGGCTTCAGCCGGTCCGGGTGTTCGGGGTCGAAGCCGCACAGGCCCGTAATGACGAGGTCGCCGTAGGTCGAGTGGTTGTAGTAGCGGGAGCGGTTGTGGTCGCCCCACAGCCAGTAGCCCGTCGTCCCGTCCAGATACTCGCCGATGTAAGGCCGGCCGCGACGGTGCATCGAGGCGGTGTACAGCTCAAAGTGGTGCCAGAACAAGCTGTCGGGCAAGGCTGCGGCGAGATTCGGATAGTCCTGCTCCACACGGATGAGGGCAGTGAGCGTCTGGCTCGTCGCAAACGGCCACACCGCACCGTCCCACTCGCATGTGGGCCGGCCGGTCCAGGCCTTGCGGAAGAGCGGATGCCGCTGCTCGGCGGTCGTCATGCCGAAGGGAGCGTCGAAGCCTTCGGGGTCAAGCAGCTGCATCCAGGCCTCCTTGTATCGGGCCGAGTCGTCGTCGGGCAGGGCAAAGTACCAGGGCAGGTAGCCGATCAGTTCGCGCACGTCGGCGAGGGAATCGGTTTCGGACAACGAATCCTTTCCGGCCAGTTTGCCCGTTTCGGTCAGCGTGCCGTAGAAGTGATTCCTTTTGTCCCAAAGGCGTTGGTCGATAAGGGTTTTCAGCTGGCGGTAGCGGTCGGTCAGACCGAGCACTTTCATATTGCCGGCCATGTAGCTGTTGATGGTAGGCCGGCGGTTTTTCACTTTTCGTCCGCCCGAGATTTGCTCCTCCATTCCGTCCCTCACGTCCCTCTGCCAATAGAGCCCGTCGCCATAACTGCGGTCGCGGTCCCAGCGGTCCATGTCGGCCAGCAGGTCCTTACGGTAGTCTTGCCACCAGGCCGTGTCGCCGCTCACCAGGACGCGCTGCCACATGGCGTAGGGCAGCCAACTCGAGTACATGTCGAGTTTGGCCATCGGTCCGCCGTGGATGGAGTCGCCGCCTGTCGTCGGGTCGTAGTTGCCCCTCAGCCAAGTGCGGACGATGCCGTCGGCGTAGCTTCTGTCGCGCAGCCACCGTGTCTCCATCACGTGATGTCCGAGGGCGCAGGCAATGAGATTGTAGCGGTCGGCATAACTGCGCGGCACGAGAAACTCCGTCATGGCGTATCCCGTGGGCGTCTGCACGATGTGCTTGCGCAGCGTCCACCAGCGGTAGTAGAACATTTCCTCCACCTGCCGGTCCGGGCAATCGAGGAGCGGAA
Organism: bacterium; assembly: GCA_963631395.1. Taxonomy (GTDB): domain Bacteria; phylum Bacteroidota; class Bacteroidia; order Bacteroidales; family UBA3663; genus Liminaster. The sequence goes on along the minus strand of CAVGQN010000050.1, from coordinate 12,981 downwards.
TGTTGCGCTCCATCCAGTCTGCGGCCCCGCTGTTGGGGATGGCCTGTACGGCCGTTTCGTCCTCCATGGCATTGAACCGGTCGACATAGTGCCGGTAGTCCTGCCATTGGAGCAGGGCCGTCGATGCACCTTGCATGGCGAAGTTGTCGACACGGGACTTGGATTCCGTGTCCAAAGTGCTTTGGGCTTTGCCGCAGGTGAAGTGGCTGATGGTCCAGGAGGCTTCCGCGCAGAGGGAATCTGCCTGCGGAAGGTCCTGCATGTTGTCGGCCGGTGTATTGACCGTCGGGAAGGTGCGTTCTTCGCCCGTACGGAAACAGATGCGCGTGACAGACTCCAAGGGGGCGAAGAGCATCTTGGCCCGGTATTCCTTGCCGTCAATCCGGAACGCCACCATGCGCTTCCCGAGCGAGACGTGCATGTCGATGTGGTAGGTCTTGCCCGGCTGGTACTGGCTGAGCAGGGTGCTGTAGCGAGCGCCCGTCTTGACAGCCAGGCGTGCGTCGTCTTGCCACTGCAGACGGGTGCAGGGGGTGCCGTGACTGTCCTGCAGTTCTATCTCCAGCCGTCCGCGGTCGTTTTGCCCGGCCTGGACGTCGAAGCTGACAATCAGTTCGCGCGTAGCCGGGATGACCCGTTCGGCCTTGCCGTAGTCGAAGGGGTCGGCATCCTTCAGCTGCAGCGTTTCGCTTTCGGCCACGACCGGCGCCAGGATGGGCGAATAGATGCACCAGGGCTCTGCGTAGTTGGTGGCCGTCGTCCGCACTGGCACGGGGATGCGGCTCACCCAGATGTCTTCCTTGTTGACGGAATAGGCGACATAGAAGCATGTGTCCTGGCCCGTCGGGCCGGCGCCTTGCAACGGCAGCACACCGCGAGTGTACTGAGGACCGTAGCTCTTGTACTGGCCGCCGTAGCGCATGGGCGGCACCTCGCCATTGATGAGGTTGAGGGTGCTGTAGTCCAGTCCGTCTGTCGAGAGCGAGATGGCCAGCGGCCAGCGGAATTCCGAAGGATTGTAGACCGTAGCGTACGTTCCGTCGGGCAGGACTTGCCCCCATATCTTGGCATTGCTGTTGACAAAGCCTTCGGCACGCCGGACCGGCTGGGTCCAGGTCTTTCCGCCGTCGAAGCTGCGCGAGGTGAGGGCGTGCTTCCAGAAGGCCACCAAGCTGCTGTCGGGCAGCGCGTAATAGCAGAAGGCCTTGTAGACGGTGCTGAGGGGCAGTCGGGCGTCGCCACGGTCGCACTCTTCGACCATCTGCATCCAGTAGAGCGGATTGTCGAGTATCTCGGCGCAGGCTTTGCGGAACTTGCGGTCTTTGCTTTGCGTGTAGAGCGGGTAGCGCGTGTTGGCGGCCGAATAGTCGTGGTTGTAGTAGAGGAAATAGATGGGGCCAAGCGAACCGTCGCCGTTGACTTCGCGCACCACGCGGCCGATGCCGTTGCCGTCGTTGGGGTCGTCTTTAGGCGTGCGGCAGACGCCGTAGTGGCCCAGGGCGAGCAGCTTTTGTCCCGTCTCGGCCGACGAGATGTACCAACCCACACGCTGGTGCATCACGGCTGCCACCTCGTCCTCACGGCCCTCTGTGGCATAGACGGGGAAGAGAACGCGCGGCTCAGACCAGTGGATGCCGTCGGTCGAACTCTGCAGCAAGGTCCGGGACGGGTAGACGTGTTCGGAGCGCGGGTCGCTCAGGTAGTGTAGCCACAGGGCGCCGTTCCACCGGGTGAGCATCGGCTGGTGGTTGTATGTCCAGCCGGTCAGTTCGTTGGCCTGGTCAGAGGCGTGCGGCAGTTTGACACCCGAGCGGACTGTCTGGACATTGCAGACACCGATGACCGGACTCAGTCCGCCGTCGTGGCGATAGGGATTGCTGAGCGTTGTGCCCGAGTAGTGGGCTTGGACGACGGCAGGGCAAAGACTTTGTGCAGTGTCGGCGCTTTGTCCGGCATTTGTGCTTTGTCCGGCATTTGTGCTATAGGAAGCCTCCGCACCAGGCGTCAACGTAGCTTCGGCAGCCGTCCAGGTTGTCGGGAGAAACAGCGTGGCCAAGCCCGCTGCTATCAGTCGGTGGGTCAAAGTGAATTTACGTACCATTCGATATTCATATATCCGTCGTCGCGTATTGCAGAGGCGTCGTCCGGGTCGTGGGGATTCAGTCCGTGCTGCTTCTCCCATTTGTCGGGAATGCCGTCCCCGTCGCTGTCCTTGTAGGGTTTGCCCTTATACTCGGGCAGTCCGCCCACTTGCTGCGGGTCGGTGATGATGCCCATCTTGTAGCTGTCGGCAGGCAGACGGCGCTTGACGTACGGCGAGGTTTTCTCCTTCGCATCCTTGGCGTATTCGGGCTGGCCGCTTCGGGCGCTGCGCACGATGCGTGCGTCGACGGCGTCGCGGCAGGGTTTGGTTGCGCCCACGCTGTCAAGCACCAGGGCGTAGGCATCCGAGGCCGAGTAGACGGTGTCGATATAGGGCATTGCAAACGGGGTGCGGACTCTCAGCCGTCGTTCGATGTCGGCCTTGTCGCCGATACCTGCAGGCTGCACGCCTCCGTCCCAGTTGTTGCGCGTGACGTTGTCGTAACCCTCCACGACGTTGCCTTCCACATAGGCCTGGCCGAAGTCGTCGGGGCGGTTTTTGTCCCTCGAAGCCTCGGGCTTGACGATGCGCCAGCGGATGGAGGCGTTGAGGTCGGTCTCGCCCTTCTTGGGATTGTAGCCCGTGACGGGTCCCGGCTTCAGATAGTTGGCGATGATGTTGAGACGGCTGTTGTCGTCGCCGCCGTCAATGCTGCGGTTCCACCAGTTGTAGAGCACATTGTTGACGAAGTTGAAGTCGCCGTCCATGGCGATGGAGGGATTGCGGCTGATGTTGTTGGCAAACAGGTTGCGGGCGAACATCGTGTTGTGGCCGCCGATGCTGGCGCCGAAGGCATGGTTGTAGAGGTCAAGCCCTTCGGCAAAGATGCAGTCCTGTATGGTGATGTTGACGGTGGGGAGCTTTTGCCCGTATCCGTTCTTCTGACGGGCGTAGACGTGACGGTACATCGACATCACCTCGTCCAGTCCCCACGAACTGGAGCAGTGGTCGTAGATGATGTTGCCGATGCCGTTGCCCCCGCATGCATCGTCGCGGAAAGCCACGTCCATGCCGCCACGGCGGAAGCGCATGTAGCGTATGATGACATCGTGCGTGTCGACGAGCAGCGACTGCCCCGTGATGACGACGCCGTCGCCGGGAGCCGACTGGCCGTAGATGGAGATATAGGGAGCGACCACGTGTATGGGCCTTTCCAACCGGATTTCGCCGGCTACATTGAAGACGACGATGCGCGGGCCGCCGGCTTCGCAGGCCTGGCGCAACGAGCCTTCGCCGCTGTCGGCAAGCGTCGTGACGACAAAGATGCGTCCGCCTCGTCCGCCGAAGCTGTAGCGTCCGCCGCCGATGGCACCGGGGAAGGCCGGGATGTCGGCCTGAGGCAGTTGGTCGGGCGATGAGCACCAGGGCACGAAGGGCTTGCCGCTGAGCATGCCGGCCATGACTTGCGGCACGGCAGCTTGCCAGGCGCTGTCGTCGAGGGCTTTCCAGCGGGCTTCCTGTTCCTTGCCGCGCTGCTTCGTCGTGTCGGGTATGACGGGATATTGGGCAAGTGCCGGAAGAACCAGCAAGAGGAAGAGAAGAGAGAAAAGGGCCTTTTTCATTTTCGTATAAGTGATGTGTATGTGAAAACCATTAAGTGTTAGTGCTTGTATGTATAGGGGCTTGCTCTTATATTTTGTTTTCTTTCAAAGTCAGTTTCCAGAATCCGTGTTCTAAATCCGTCTTCAGAGTTTGCCATCAGAATCCGTCTTCAGGATTTTTCTTCTAAATCCGTCTTCAGAATCTGGCTGACAGCGAGATGCTGAGCATGCGTCCGGTCAGGAAATTGGGCACGGCATATTGCATATTGTCGACGGCCGTCACCCAGTAGTAGGAATTGACGTTGTCGATGTCGAGGAGGTTGAATATGTCGACACCGAGGCTGGCTTCCTTCAGCCACGACCATTGCGGGCGGTTCAGACGCTTGGTGTTGTCGGCGTTCCATACGCGCTGTGCGCCCAGGTCGATGCGGCGGTAGGGCGCTGTGCGGAAGATGCCGGAAGCCCGTCCGCCCACGGGACTGTAGAAGGGTAGGCCGTCGTTCATGACGCCGCGCAGATGCACCTTGTATGAGTCGTTGCCCGGCCAATAGTCGCTGAAGAACATGCCGAAGGAGTAGCGCTGCTCGGTCGGACGCGGCGTCTTCAGTCCGCCGTAAGTCTCTTTGGCCTCCATCAGCGAGAAAGAAATCCACGAGTCCGTACCCGGAACAAACTCGCCGAAGAGCTTGACGTCGATGCCCGTGCTGAAGGCGTGTCCGTCGTTGTAGCCCTGATATCGAATCTGGACATTGTCGACCGTGTAGGGGATGTAGTCGGCGATGTGCTTGTAGTAGGCTTCGGCCGTCAACTTGAACGGGCGGTCGTAGGCCCGGAACGTGTAGTCGCTGCCCAGGATGAGCTGGTAGCAGCGTTGGCTCTTGATGTCCCTGTTCATGTGCACCATCGTGTTGCCGTTGCTGTCGGTGTACGACTGGCGGTATTCCTTGTAGAACGGAGCCTGGTAGTAGAGACCCGTGGCGAGGCGCAGCACCAGCTGGCGGCGGCTGTCGTTGACGGCATCGGGCGTGTAGCGCAGTGAGAGGCGGGGGGAAAGGAGCGTCTCGCGGTTGAAACTCCAGTGGCTGAAGCGCAGTCCGGCGATGAGCAGCCACCGTCCGGCGGCCATGCTCCAGCCGAACTGGTCCTGCACAAAGGCCGAGATGCGCGTGGTCGTGTTGCGGTAGAACGAGTGCATGTTGTAGATCATCTGCACCTTGTCGCCCGTGTGCGGCAGCGTGTAGCCACTCGAGTCACGGCGTTCCCATTCGGCTATGCGGTCGTCGATATGTTCGCTCTGCCAGGTGAGCCCGTACGAGAGTTTGTTGTGCTTGATTTGACTGACACCCTTCAGCTGGAGGGCCATGACCGAGGCGTTGAGATAGTTGCGGGCATGCTCGTGGTAGGCGCCCACGCCGAGTCCGTCCTGTCCGCCGTCGGTGGCTTCGTCCAGCCAGTACTCGCCGCTGATGTCGTAGGTCACCTCTTCGTCGGTGGCGAAAGCCGAGGCCAGGAGACTGAGCTGCGTGTTGCGCAGACCCTTGTATTGGAGCGTGGCGGCGCCGAAGTAAGTGTCGAAAATGTCTTTTTCGTGGCCGTCGAAGTAGACCTTGAACTTGTGCACATCCTGCATCGTGCCGTACGAAGTTTCGCGGGTCTTGGGCGTAAAGTTGTAGTGGTTGGTGGCGATGTTGCCCAGCACCTGCACGTTCCACTTTTCGTTGAAGTCGTAACTCAGCAGGGTCTGATAGTCGAAGAAGCGCGGGTCATATTCGCCCTTGGTGTCGAGGCTCGAGAGCATCGACTGGTTGCGCTTGAACCGCAGACCGTGCAGTTGGGAGAACTGTTTCGTGCGGTGCCCGAGCGAAGCCGAAGCACCCATAAAGTTGACGTTGGCCTGCGCCTCGAAGCGTTCCGGCCGGCGATAGGTGATGTCGAGCACCGACGACATTTTGTCACCATACGAAGCGGCAAAGCCTCCGGTCGAGAAGTCTACCTCCTGGACCATGGCGGGGTTGATAAAGGACAAGCCTTCCTGCTGGCCGCTGGCTATCAGCTGCGGGCGGTATATTTCGATGCCGTTGACGTAGACGAGGTTTTCGTCGAAGCTTCCGCCGCGCACCGAGTATTGGCTCGAGAGTTCGTTGTTCATGGTCACGCCGGCCATCGTGCCGAGCATGTCCTCCACGGCATTGCCCGAGGCAGAGGGCATCTTCTTGATGTTTTCGGCCTTGATTTTCTCGGTCGTCGAGGCTTTCTGCTGGTGAGAAGTGACCTCGATGTCGCTCAGGTAAGCCTCGTTGGTGCGGAGCTGCACATCCAGTCTGACGACGGGCATGTGGCCGTCTTCGTCACGCTGCAGACGGGAAGTGTCGAGGATGCGTTCCACCCGTTTGTAGCCCACCGACGAGAAGATGACCGTCAGGCTGTCGCGGGAAGGGACAGTGAGACTGTACTCGCCCTTGAAGTTGGTGAGCGTCCCGATGCTGCCCCGCTTCAGACGGACGTGAGCCATCTCCATCGGTTGCCCGAGGTCGTCTGTTACTCTTCCTTCCAGACGCACTCCCTGCGCCGTCAGCGTGGTGGCTGACAACATCAGGAGGCAGAGGGTGATGGCCAAAGCGAATATGTGACGCATGTGCGCGCGTGTAAGCATTAAATAAAAGTATACAATCAACGGATGACGACCGATTTTATTACGTCAGTGCCCAGTTTTTCGTTGAGGGCGCGGGCTATGGCCGTGCGTCGCATCATCAGTTCCGTCTTGAGGGCGGGTGACCTGAGCGAGACGAAGAGGTAGCCGTTCTGAAGGAAAATATTGTCCGTCTCACGTGTGACTTCCTGGCCGAGAGTCTCCTGCCAGATGGCGCTGATGCGCTCCGAGAAGACGACGTTGTCCAGTTGCGTCACCTTGAGATACTGGCGGATGATTTCGCCGATAGACTGTTCATTTCTTTTCCGCATAGATGCCGTTGCTGACCGTGAAGAGTTTGTAACCCGCCGACACTTTCTCGACAATCCGGTCGAGGTTCTCGCGGTTGGTGTCGGTGATGAAGATTTGGCCGAACCTGTCGCTGGTGACCAACTTGATGATTTGCTCCACTCGCTCCGAATCCAGTCGGTCGAAGATGTCGTCGAGCAGCAGGATGGGGCAGGTCTGGCCCTGTTGGCGCAGATAGTCGAACTGAGCCAGTTTGAGGCCGACCAGGAAGGTCTTGTTCTGGCCCTGGCTGCCGACCTGCTTCATCGGGTTGTCGCCCAAGAGCATAATCAGGTCGTCCTTGTGTGCTCCGCGGGTCGTGTAGCCCAGGATGCCGTCGCGCGCCCTTACCTCGTCCAGCTGAGGAAGGAGCGGTCCGTGGCTGAAGTGCGAGACATACTGCAGCGAGACTTGCTCCTTGCCCGGGGCGATTTGGCCATAGAATTCCCTAAACACCGGCTCGAACTGCTCTATAAAGCGGCTTCGGGCCTCGTAGAGCCTTTGACCGTAGAAGTCGAGCTGCTCTTCCCACACGCGGTAGAGGCCAGCATCCGTGCAGGGCGGGTCTTGCTTGAGAAGCACGTTGCGCTGCTGCAGGGCGTTGTTGTATCGGATTAGGGCGTCCAGGTAGGCGCCGTCAAACTGCGAGATGCAGAGGTCCATCATGCGTCGGCGCTCGTCGCTGCCCCCCTGTATCAGCGAGGCATCGGCAGGGGTGAGCATCACGAGCGGCAATAAGCCGATGTGGCTGGAGAGTCGCTGGTATTCCTTGCCGTTGCGCTTGAAGCTCTTGCGGCCCTTGAGCCGGTATCCGCAGCGTATTTCCTCCGCGTTGCCGCCCAGTTCGTAATGTCCGTCCAGCATGAAGTAGTCCTCGCCGTGCGTGATGACTTGGCTATCGGGCAAGGCGTTGGAGGGCTTGCACATCGACAGGTAGTAGATGGCGTCCAGCAGGTTGGTTTTGCCCATCCCGTTGTTGCCCACCAGGCAGTTGATGCCGTCAGAGAAAGAGACATCCGCCTCCCGTATGTTTTTGTAGTTGACTATCGACAGATGCTCCAGTTTCATCCTTATTCTTCGCAATTATAGGTTGCAAATATAAGTTTTTCCTCTTAGAAACGGAGAAAAAGCACATTTTTTTTGGATAAAACCTTTGTTAATTGTACGAAAGTTGTAATTTTGCACCGTGTTTGCGTCAAAAAAGACGCGGGCATGAAGTCAAAAGCAAAAGATTTATACATTATAAAATGGCAAACAAAAACACACAGCCTGAGGAGGTTCAGGCTACGCAGACCGACCGTTTCTTGGCAAAGAACGGCAAAGTGGTTATCTATGCTATCATCGCAGTTATCGTTGTCATCGCAGTCATCGTTGGCGTCAACAAGTGCAGCGAGAGCCGTAACGACGAGGCTATGAAGAGCGAGGTCTATATGCAGGCTCAGTTTGACTTCGAGGCTGGCCAGTATGAGGCTGCTTTGGAGAACTTCGAGACTTTGGTAAACGAATACTCTTCGACCCAGGTCGGCAATATGGCCAAGGCCTATGCCGGTCTCTGCAAGAAGAATCTCGGCGATATGGACGGTGCCATCGAGTACCTGAAGCAGTATGACGGCCAGGACGACGTCGTTGCTCCTGCCATCCTCTCAGCACTCGGCGACTGCTATGTCGAGAGCGAGGCTCCCGACTACAAGGCTGCTGCCAAGGCTTTTGAGAAGGCCGCTGCCAAGGCCAATTGCAGCGAGTTCTCGCCCCTGTACCTGCGTAAGGCCGGTTTGGCATACGAGGCTATGGGCGACAAGGCCAGTGCGCTCAAGGCTTATCAGAGCATCAAGGACCAATGGCCCGACTCTGAGCAGGCTGCTGGTATTGACAAATACGTCATACGAGTAAAATAACAACAAAACCTATATGAACCCTGATCCTGCGGCGGGTAGTCCCGCGAATACTACAGACGCCAGTGTCGGAATCGTAGTTTCCGATTGGCACAGTGAAATAACCGGAGCATTGCTCGAAGATGCGTTGGCCACCTTAGAGCGGTGCGGGGTAGACAGAGAGGACATCTATGTGGCGCATGTGCCGACGGCTATGGAATTGCCGTTTGCAGCCCGTCAGATGTCTATCGTACAGGAGCCGAGTGCGGTCGTCGTATTGGGCTGCAGTACGGAGGACGAAGACCCGATGTACAGGCCTGTCTGCGAGAGTCTGACGCAAAGCCTGACGGAGTTGAACCTCCACAGCGATATCCCCTATATCTTTGGCGTGTTGCTGACTCCAACGGTCGGTGCGGCCAGGAGTCTGTCAGACGGGTCAGGCAACAAAGGAGCAGAGTGTGCGGAGAATGCTCTCCGTATGGTCAATATGATGGCTCGGCTGGTCAACAGCTGATGCGGGCCATCTTCTATAGGAAACGGGGCAGGTCTTGCGCAAGTGCGGGTTTGCCGTAGTTTCCATCCTATGCGATAGTGGCTCAGTTGGTAGAGCATTGGCTTCCCAAGCCGAGGGTCGCGGGTTCGAGTCCCGTCTATCGCTCAGACCGGAGTATCGTGAGATGCTCCGGCTTTTTTTGGTATGCTCGGCATGAGCATTGTCTAACGGGTGGAATCTTGGCTTGTATAGTTATTATGGGTCAGTAGATATTTAGTGGGGATAGGCGAATAAATATGATTTCACCCAGGATTTTGACCTTCCACACGATTGTGGTCATTACATTCCGGTTCTGTACGAATTAAAACAAAGGTAGGGACGGAGTTTCTGCATGCTTCCGGAGAAGATATCTGTAAGTGCCTATGCAGTTATCTGCGATGGCTTGTGCAGATATCTGCATTTTTTGATAGACTTCAGTGAGACCATGATGCACGCAAGATTAAACACCTCCGGACTTGTGGAACTTGTGCTATTATATATATGTGAATGTTGTGCTATTACATATGTGAATGTTGTGCTATTATATTATAGGTGCCTTTATAGATGCCTTTATAGGCCTTTATAGGAGTCTTTTTTCTGCTTACTGCTTCGCCGTCTCTTCTTCCTTTCTGAGTTCTGCGAAACCTGACACTGGGTTCTGCGAAACCTGACACTGAGTTCTGCGAAACCTGACATTTTGTCGCCGAAAATGTACATTTTGTTCATTTTCTCGGCCTTTTCTGACAAAAAGTTGGGGCTTGCCTGCTTTGGCACGGCCGAAACCGGTTTGGCACGGGACTTGTATAGAAGAGGGTGCAATCGAACGAAAGCAAGATTGCAGAAACAAGAATGTTAAACAACTAAAGATAGGAGGTAAAGATTATGTTACCAGTTATTGCAAAATTCAATGATTCGAATTGGTTCCCGACAGTGTTCAACCATTTCTTCGATGACGACGACGTTTGGGTTACAGCTCCAAGGCACAACAATGTAACCGCTCCTGCAGTCAACGTCCTGGAGGGCGAGAAAGAATACAAAGTTGAGGTTGCTGCACCTGGTATGACGAAGGACGACTTCAGCATTAGGGTCGACAATGACAACAATCTGGTTATCTCGCTTGAGAAGAAAACTGAGAACGGCGGTGACAAGAAGGATGAGAAAGAAGCCAAGAAAGAAGGACGCTATCTGCGTCGCGAGTTCTCTTACTCCAAGTATCAGCAAACCTTCAGCCTGCCTGATGAAATTCAGAAAGACAAGATTTCGGCCAAGATGGCTGACGGTGTTTTGACCATCTGCATCCCGAAGACGGAGCCTGCTCCTAAGGTCGACACTTCTCGGACTATCGAGATCAAGTAACCGATATCATCACATAGGAAAAGTGGACCGGAGATCAGTCGCAAGACTGACCTCCGGTTTTTTTCGTGTTTCTGCGTTCTTGTGTTCTTGCGTTCTTGCGTTCTCGCGTTTCTGTGTTTCTGTGTTTCTGTGTTCTTGGGTATATTCTAGTTGCCGACTGGCGACTTGCACCTTGTGTTACATCCACTTCTTCTTGAGCCACTCGCGGACGGGTTCGTCAAAGAGCTTGAGGCTGGCCCAAGCCACGAGGATGCTGAGCAGGAATGTGCTGATGTTGATGAAGACGGTCTGAGACGGAGTGGCATCCGGGTGCAGTGTGGCCCAGGCGCCTTGCATGCCGAACACGATTGGATACTGCATGATGTAGAGCGGGAACGAGATGTCACCCAGCCATTTGCACACCTTGGCACTCCGGCCCGTGACGTGGCCGCAGCCTCCGACGAAAACTACCAGCGGGAAGACCACCAGTATGCAGGCGGCCTCGTAGATGCCGTTGTACATTGCTACCTCACTGAGACGTGGCATGAGCAGGACGATGAGCATGATGACGCTGCATATCCAGAAACCGCGCCGCGCGAAGCCCATCCGGCGTATCCGTTCACAAGGGCCGGAGAGGCGGTTCCGCATCATGCGTGAGAGCAACAGCCCGGCGAAGAACGGATAGAGCAGGCGCGAGAACCCGATGAACATGTGCTTGACATTCAGTTCCCAACCGCCGATGACGGTGTAGGCCTGCAGTTCGTCGTTGGCGATGAGTCCGAAGACGTCGATGTTGAGCGCAAGGTTGAGGGTGAGAAGGGCCGAAAAAGCCACAAACACAGCCAGCACGAGAGTAGAGAAACGGCGTATGACCAGTGCGTAGAGCAGGTTGGCGATGTACTCGAAGAAGAGCGACCAGGCGTTGCCGTTGAGCGGGGTGAACTCGTTCCACCCTCGAATGTCAAGAGCCGGTGTGACCGGTATCATGAGGCAGCCCAAGACGATGAGCAGCAGCACACGGCTCACTTGCGCGTTGTGAATGAGCGGGAAGTAGTCACTCATGCCGTAGTAGAAGAGCATAGCTCCGAGCAGCGTGGACAGGACGACGAGGGGATGGAGGCGTATGATGCGGCGCTTGAAGAAACTGCCCAGCGTCATTCTGTCCCACCGGTCGTCATAGGCGTAGCCGATGACGAAGCCCGAAAGAATGAAGAAGAAATCCACGGCTAGGTATCCGTGGTTGAATACGTTGTCGGCGGGATTGCCGGAACTGTAGATTTCGAAGTGATGGTAGGCCAGCACGACCAGTGCGGCCACTCCGCGCAGACCATCGAGTATTTCGTAGCGGGGTTTGGAGGGTAGATAGCTTGTCGACATGTCGTAGTTATGGTATTTGTTTGTATTGGCGAGCGGTATCGGATTACAAATAGAGAGTGTCTAATGTGTAAAACGACTGCAAAGTTACGGATTTTTTCCCAGAAAGTTAAGTTTTTTGGCAAATAAGTCGTAGTTTTGTCGATGATTATTTGCAGTTTAGCAAAGAGTCCGCTATATTTGCATTGTCTTTTGGCCGCGATATGAACTGAACTGGGCACGATAGGACTTGGATTCTGTTGCCGTTTGTCCTGAGTCGGAGACTAAAAGCATACTGATAAAAACATAGATAGCATCATGAAAGGGAAAATAGCATTGATAACGGGTGCGACAAGCGGCATCGGAGAGGGCTGCGCCAAGCGTTTTGCCCAAGGTGGTTATGACGTCATTCTCACGGGCCGTAATGCCGCCAAGTTGGCCGAACTGAAGTCTCTTCTCTCGGCCGACGGTACGGAGGTGCTGACACTTTGCTTCGATGTGCGTAGTCGCGAGGCAGCCCGACAGGCAGTGGAGTCGATGCCGGAGCAGTGGCAGAATATCGATGTGCTGATCAACAACGCCGGTCTGGCCCGCGGACTGGAGGCCGAGTATGAAGGCAGCTTCGATGACTGGGACCAGATGATAGACACCAACATCAAGGGCCTGCTGACGATGACGCGGCTGATAGTGCCCGGCATGGTGCAGCGTAATCATGGTCATGTGATTAATATCGGCTCGGTGGCTGGCGATGCGGCTTATGCCGGCGGCAATGTGTATTGTGCCACCAAGTCGGCGGTCAAAGCCCTGAGCGACGGCTTGCGCATAGACTTGGCACACACTTGCGTGAAGGTGACCAACGTCAAGCCCGGACTTGTGGAAACGCACTTCTCCAACGTACGCTTCCATGGCGACGATGCCCGTGCGGACAAGGTGTATGAGGGCATTACGCCACTCAATGGCGATGACATCGCCGATGTGGCCTACTATGCCGCTTCTGCCCCTGCTCATGTGCAAATAGCCGAAGTGCTGGTTCTTGCCACCCATCAGGCCAATGGAACGGTGATTTACCGCCAAAAATAACCGCCTGAGGTGTTGTGGGGGCGCGTAAGCAAATAAAGTTTTGTGTGCGGAAGCAATCTTATTTGTGCACCTTTTCGACGATGGTACCTTCAGCATGAACAAACATTCAGACCCCTCGAATAAATCCAGACGTTTTCTCGCCATGGCAG
>CAVGQN010000049.1:0-24297 GCA_963631395.1 bacterium | reverse complement strand
CCATGTTCAAGGACAACGCCCAGACCTCGAGCTACAGCCTCGGCATCACTGGCGGCAACCAGACTTCGACCTACGCCCTCTCGCTGGCCTATATGGACCAGGAAGGTGTGGCCGGCGGCAAGGACATCTCGAACTACGAGCGCTACAACTTCCGTATCAATTCGGAGCACAAGGTGCTGAAGCGCGGGAAGGAAGACCTGCTCAAGGTGGGCGAACAGGTGTCGTTCGTCTATAAGAAGACCAACGGCATCAGCGTGGGCAACGCCTACAACAACACCCTGCGCGGCGCTTTCGGCGTAGCTCCTATACATCCTATATATAGCGACAACAACCCCTACGGCGCTCCGTACAACGACACCAGCGACTCTGAGTGGTACAACGGCGACGGCAACCCGGTCGGCTCGATGATGCTCAACTCGAACAACAAGACGCAGGCCGCCAACTTCAACGGCAACGTCTATGCCGAGCTCACTCCCATCAACGGACTGAAGGTACGCAGCGTGTTCGGTGCCGTCTACAGCACCAGCGAATACCGCAAGTACTCGCCGCTCTATCACCTGAGCATCTACAGCTACAATGACACCAAGACTTCGGCCAGCCAGAACATGAACCACGGCCTGACGCTGACCTGGACCAACACGGCCCAGTACGACTGGTCGATGGGCGACCACAACCTGAGCGCGTTGATCGGTATGGAGTCGTCGAGCTACCGCGGCACTTATGTCGGCGCCAGCAACGGCTACCTGAAGGACGGCTACGAAGACTGGGAGCACGCCTATGTGAGCAACGGTACGGCCTCGTCGTCAAGCGAAGGCCTGGGCGCTTCGGGCTCTCCTAACGACGACTCGCGCAGCGTGAGCTACTTCGCTCGTTTGGGATGGAACTGGCAGGAGAAGTATATGGTCAACGCCACCCTGCGCTGCGACGGTTCGAGCAAGTTTGCTTCGGGTCACCGCTTCGGCTGGTTCCCCTCTGCATCGGCAGGTTGGACCATCAGCCAGGAAGACTGGATGAAGGACATGACCGAAGACTGGCTCGACTTCCTGAAGATCCGCGCCAGCTGGGGTCAGGTAGGTAACAGCAACATCTCGAACTATCAGTATGCTGCTCCTATCACCAACAGCCACACGCACTATCTGTTCGGCAACTATGCCTACGACGATACGGAATCGGCTTCGGTGCTGGCCAAGAACTACGGCGCCTACCAGAGCCGCCTGGCCAACGACGACGTGACTTGGGAAACTTCCGAGCAGACCAACATCGGTATCGACGCCTACTTCCTCAGAAGCCGCCTCACCCTGAATGCCGACTTCTATGTCAAGACGACCAAGGACTGGCTCGTGGCCGCTCCTATCCTCGCTACAGCCGGTACGGGCGCTCCCTACATCAACGGCGGTGACGTGAAGAACACGGGTGTCGAAGTGGCCCTCAACTGGCACGACGAAATCGGCCAGACCGGTATCCACTACAACATCGGCGTGAACGGCGCATACAACAAGAACAAGGTGGGCAACATCCCGAACGAAGACGGCATCATTCACGGCGCTACGGGTTCAGTGCTCTACGACAACTCCGGCGAGTTCTACCGCGCCCAGAACGGCCACGCCATCGGCTACTTCTGGGGCTATCAGACCGACGGTATCTTCCAGAACGAGGGTGAAATCAACGACTGGATCAATGCCGGCAACGGTATCCTGCAGAGCGACGTGAAGCCCGGCGACGTGAAGTTCGTGGACCAGAACCTCGACGGCGTCATCGACGACAACGATAAGGTGGACCTCGGCAACGGTATGCCCGACTTTACCTACGGCTTCAACATCGGACTCGACTGGAAGGGCTTCGACTTCAGCCTCGTGGCAAGCGGCGCTGCCGGTCAGCAGATCGTGCAGTCGTACCGCAACCATTCGACCCAGACGGCCAACTACACCAAGCAGATCCTGGACCGCTGGACAGGCGAGGGCACTTCGAACAGAATCCCGCGCGTGACCAACACCAACATCAACTGGCAGTTCTCTGACCTCTACATCCAGGACGGCGACTACCTCCGCATCTCGAGCATAACCCTCGGTTACGACTTCGCCCGCCTCTGGAAGTCAAAAGTCTGCTCACAGTGCCGCCTCTACGTTCAGGCCCAAAACCTCTTCACTTTCACCAAGTACGACGGTATGGACCCGGAAATCGGTTACGGCAACGACTCGTGGGTATCAGGCATAGACTACGGCTACTATCCGCGTCCACGCACCATTATGGTAGGCTGCAATGTCAAATTCTAAACTGATTGCAAACATGAAAAATATTAAGTCATATATTCTGTTGGCTGCAGCGCTGGGTGCCACTTTGTCAAGCTGCTCCGACGATTTCCTGAATGTGGCGTCGAAGACCGAAACCACAACGGACAACTTCTACAAGACGGAGACGGATGCCTACCGCGCACTCATAGGCTGCTACGATGGTCTGCGCCAGACCAACTCCAACCCTTCCTACGGCTTCTATATGATTGCCGAGACGATGGGCGCCGAGTGCTTCGGCGGTACTGGCAACACCGACGGCCGCGGCTATCAGGCCACCGACCGCTTCGACCAGGGCCAGTCATCGTCTGACCTGAACCTCTACGTCAACGAGTGGAGCAACTACTACGCCGCCATCTTCCGCTGCAACGAGCTCATCAACCATAGCGAACAGATCAGCTGGGACAGCGAGGAGTCGAAGGCGACCTGCATCGGCGAAGCCCGCACACTGCGCGCCATCTGCTATTTCGACCTCGTGCGCCTCTTCGGCAACATCCCGCTGCTCAAGAAGTCGACGACCGAAAACGTGCCTCAGGCTGACCCCGACAGCGTGTACTCGCTCATCTTCGACGACCTGAAGTATGCTGCCCAGAACATCCCCGCCAACGCCTATCCGAAGGCCAACGCCTCGGAGAACGACGGCCGCGTGACCCGCTATGCCGCCGATGCGTTCCTCGCGCGTGCGTACCTCTTTTATAACGGATACTACGGCAAGGAGCCGGCCGGCTGCACCAAGCAGGAAGCCCTCGATGCATGCGAGGAAATCATCGCCTCGAACGAATACGAACTCGTGTCTGAGTTCAAGAACCTCTGGCCTGCCGCTTCGGCCGGTATCGCCGAAATCGGCGACGCCACGACCCTGCTAGGCTCTTACGCCGGCGACGGCAATAGCGAGACCGTGTTCAGCATCAAGTTCACGAACACGCAGGACTATAACGGCAACAACGACTCGAACCGCTGGCAAGTCATGCTCGGCATGCGTAGCACGAGCTTCGCTCCTTACGGCAAGGGCTGGGGCGCCGCTTCCGTCAATCCCGAAATCGTGAAGGCCTTCGGTACGGGCGACACCCGCAAGACGGCTTCCGTCATCGACATTGTGGGTGAGGGCGTGAGCAAACTCAGCACTTTCGAGAAGAACCTGAAGGACTGGCGCGAATATACGGGCTACGCTATCAAGAAGTACGCTCCTCTCTGCTTTGCCGACGGAACCACGGCCAACCACATCGACGGCTCGGGCGGTTTCCAGGAGCAGAACCACCAGGACTATGTGCTGGTGCGCTACGCCGACGTGCTGCTCATGGCTGCCGAACTGGGTTCAGCCAACGCCCAGACCTATTTCAACAAGGTGCGCCAGCGTGCCTACACCTCTGACGGTGCCCTGTCGGGTTACTACCGTGAGGTGGCTGCAACGAAGGAAAACATCATGGCCGAGCGCCGTCTGGAGTTCGCCTTCGAAGGCATCAACTACTACGACCTGCTCCGTCAGGGCGTCGAGTACGCAGCCTCGCAGATTGCCGTGACCGACTACCATGTGCTCAGCGGCGGCAAGGACGACTACATCACCATCGACCCCGCGAACATCATCGCTTGCGAGGGCCTGTGCCAGATTCCCAACAACCAGATTACGCTCTCCAACGGTGTGCTGAAGCAGAACAACGGCTGGAAGTAAGCGAAGTGATTATCTTTCTATAAAAGAACACAACAATGAAAAACAAGAAATATATCCTTTCCCTGATGGCCTGTACCGGTCTGCTGGCCGCTTCGTGCACCCCGGACGAGTACAGCCTCGGTGAAGTAGGTCTTTCATCCGCAGACCTCGTAGAAGGCATCAACTACACCGTGACGGTCGACCAGTCGACAAACACGGTGGAGATGAAGAGCACCCTCGACGCCAAGTATTCCATCTTCTGGGAGTACGATGGCGGACGGGCTTCCGGAACCACGGCTACGGCCCAGTATCCGTTTGAGGGTGACAAGTACGTCCGCATGGGCGTCATGACCCGAGGCGGCGTCGTGTGGAGCGACACCACATGGGCTCACATCGACCAGCTGCGTACCGAACTCCTCCAGGACGAAATCTGGACTTACGTCACTGGCGGCGTGGGCAAGTCGAAGACCTGGCGCCTCGACCTGACCGCCGACGGCAAGACGACGAGCTTCTTCAAGGGCCCCATCTGGTTCTGGACCCTGGGCTACTCGTGGGACGCCCTGCACACTTCAGCCGGCCTGAGCTATATGGACGACGACTGGAGCGCTGCCGATGCCATCTCTCCGTTCCTGGCCGATGATGGCACCGCTCAGTGGTACTGGGCTGCCGACTATGCCGGCAACTCGTGGGTGTGCGGCGCTGCCGACTACGGCACAATGACCTTCGACCTCATCAACGGCGCTCATGTCAATGTCAACCAGAGCGGCGCTGCGAGCACAGGTTCGTTTGTCATCAACACGGCCGACCACTCGCTCGTTGTCAACGACGCCGTTCTGCTCTGCCCGGACAACCGCACGGAGGCCGTCAAGCGTTCGACGTACAGCATCATCTACGCTTCGGACAACTTCCTGCAGATTCTGGTCAATGACGCTTCCGACACTCCTATCTCGCTCAACTACGTTTGGGAAGGTTATGAGGAGCCCGTCGAAGAGACTTTCTCGCCGCTGCCTACTGACTGGCTGGACTACATCGAGCCCAAGAACAACAAGGAGATTACCTATAAGTTCAATGTCGACACTCCGTTCGATTTCTTCACCTACCAGGACAGCCTGCTGGGTGTGAGCGGCAAGTATACGGCCGTCGACGGATTGGAAGATGCCACCCTCGTGCTGAACAGCGGCACTAAGGCCTACACGATGACCACTCCTGCTGGCGACATCTACGAAGGCACTTATTCGCACACCGATGCCGGCGTCTACACGTTCACGCCTGCTCTGCCTACGTTCGACATGACGACCGACGGTTCGATTGTCTTCGGCAGTAACGACGATGGAAGCCTGCAGCTCATCAGCTTCGCCACCGACGACTTCTCGGGCAATGTCACCGACATGTGGTTCGTAAAGTCCATCAAGGACGGCAACGGCAAGGTCTACGAATTCATGGCCTTCAACATCGCGCCTCAGATGGGTGGCGCTTCTACGCCCAAGTATCCGGCTTCGCTTCATCTGTTCAACAGCGACTGGGCTTTCCTCGATAGCGAGCAATATGTCGAGAACGAAGGCTCTTACACCTTCACTCTCACGGCTGACGGCACATCGACGGTTCCTTCGGCACCCTACGGTCTGTACTTTGACGTCAGCTACAAGTGCCTGAAGGCCCATCCGAACATGGACATAGTCATCACGAGCATCAAGGCCGACGGCCTGGACGTAACCTTTGACGACACGATTATCGACCGCGGCGATGGCGATACCTACGGTGCCGACGCACGCCGTTACATCATCAACCCCTGGGCGACGAATTACGACCCGGTAGCTTTTGCCGAGACGTTCAAGTTCACGAAGCAACTCGACGTGACCTTCAACATCATCTTCGACAACGGCAAGGCCTGGAAAGCTACTGAGTGATTCTGAGTGATTATAATAGCGGAATCTCCGGAAACCGCTATTATAAAACAAAAAAACATACACGAGGAGTTATAATAGCGGAATCTCCTGATTCCGCTTAAACAAAAGAACAACCATAAAACGCATATTATGAAACTAAAATATTTAGCAGGCGTGATGATGCTGGCCATGGGCATTGGTTTCACCGCATGTAACGACGATGACAATGACTACACCGTCGCCACGGGTGATGCTATCCGTTCCATTACCACGAACGACCCGTCCGACATCACGGCCACTTCGGCCATCCTCACCGGCAAAGCCGAAATCCCCGGCAGATTATCTGCCTCGTCCTATACCGCCGGCATTATCTACAGCACCACCGAAGAAGGGGTCGCTACCGGCATCAAGCAGGCCGGTTCTATTGACGCTGACGGCAATATCTCCGCCACGCTGACCGGTCTCGAGTCGGGCAAGACCTACTACTATGCTGCCTATGTCAGCTTGCAGAAGCGCGTCGACGTGGTGGGCGACATCCATCAGTTTGCCGCTACCGACGCCACACTGACCACCCTGCAGGTCAGCAGTTCGGCCATCTCAAGCTGCAAGGCCATGCTCAACGGTCAGGCCCTCCAACTCGAGAACGACCTGGATAAGGTTTCCATCGGCTTTAAGATTGCCCGCACGTCGGAAGGCGTAGAAGATGGAACGGAAGTGATGCTCGAAGAGGACAGCTGCGGCGTATACTACTGCCAGGCCACGAATCTCCGTCCTTCCACCACCTACTACTATGCAGCTTACGTCAGCCGCAACGACGGCAAGGAGGAGTATGGCGAAGTGCTGAACTTCACCACCACCGACCAGGCTATGGAGTATGTGGACCTCGGTCTGTCGATGCTCTGGGCTTCGTGCAATGTCGGTGCCGAGAATCCGGAGGAAGCCGGTATCGTGTGCAACTACACGGATGCTAACGCCGCCCTGACGGAAATCAACATTGATGCTGACGAAACCTACACCTCGTCCGTTCCATCGTGGAGCGACATCAAGGAACTGGTCAGCAAGACGACCCAGAAGGCCGAGACACTGAACGGCGTGGCCGGCATCCGCTTCACCGCTTCGAACGGCAACTCTATCTTTGTGCCCGCCGCCAGCTACTGGGGCAACGAACTGACCGCCTACAACACCGCCTATGGCCGCACCCTGCTGGCCGGCACCGAAAAGGCCGAAGAGTGCACCTCGGAGGTCGAGTCGCTGTTGGCTCTCCGCACCGTGGCCGTTGAAGTGCCCGGCGAGGGTCTGACCCTGCGCCGCAGCCGCATCGCACAAGGCGACCTCCAGCACAACGGCGACTACCGCGTCGACCTCTTCAATCAGTGGGACGGCAACGACAAGTGCATGACGGCAGAGACTTCGGCCATCCCGTTCGACGAAGTGGTGTTTGAAAACAACATCCGCGTGGCCTTCACCATCAAGGGTGTGCCTGAAGGTTCGCAGATCAAGGCCTTCATGACCTTTGCCGACGGAACCTGGAAGACCCAGAACTGGGGCTACAACGAGGAGGGCGAAGGCAGTGTGCTCGTGACCGGCGACGGCAAGTATGAGATGAACCTGCATGCCGACACCGTCTCTTCAGGCCTCGGCGTGTTCGCCATCGACTTCCCTGGATTGTCGACAGCAGCCGGCGGAGCCCAGAACGTCAACGTTCACATCGACAACGTCTTTGTTGACGACGAAGCCATCGACGGCATCAAGGTCAACAACAACAACCTCGTGTGCGGCGACCTTGAGGGCAAGGGCAACTACCGCCTGGAGCTCTACAATGAATATGGAAGCACAGTCGACAAACCGGTTATCAACCCCGACGACGTCGACTTCTACGACAACATTAGCGTTACGTTCAAGATAGAAGGCATCCAGTCGACCGACGAATTCCAGACGCAACTGAGCTTCGCCGACAGCGACTGGAGTTTACAGAACTGGAACTACAACGCTGACGGCAACGGCTCCTGCCTCGTGAAGGGCGACGGCACCTACACCCTGACGCTGAAGGGTGAAGGCACAGGACTCAAGGTTTGCACTGTCGACATCCTTGGTCTCGCTACAGCTGAGGGCAGCACCAACCACCTATCGGCCAAGATTGTCAGTGTCTGCAACGACAAGGGCATCTCGAAGGGCTCGGTTGAAAAGAGCAACCTCGTGTGCGGCGATATCGAGAAGAACGGCAACTTCCGCCTGGACATCTACAACCCATGGGACGGAAGCAAGACCGACTCCCTGCCGGCCGTCGACCCGTCGACCATCAACTTCGCCAAAAACATCAGCTTCACGTTCAAGATTGAAGGCATCCAGTCGACCGACGAATTCCAGACAAAACTGACCTTTGCCGACGCTTCGTGGAAGACCTCGAACTGGGATTACCATGCTGACGGCACCGGCTCCTGCATCGTGAAGGGTGACGGCACTTACACCTTGACCATGCCGGGCTACGGCTACGGATTCGGCGTTTGCGCCATCGACATCATCGGCCTCGCAGCCGCTGAGGGCAGCACAAGCAACCTGAAGGCCGAGCTCGTCCGTGTGGTCAACGACGAAGGCTACAAGAACGTTACGGTCAATAACGACAACCTCAAGTGCGGTGATATCGAGAACAAAGGCAACTTCCGCATAGACCTCTACAATGCATGGGACGGAAGCAAGACCGACTCTCTGCCGGCTCTGACCACCTCTGAAGTCGTGTTCAACGAGGAAATCTGCGTCATGTTCGATGTCAACGGCATTTCGGCCGACAACACCGCCGAATACAAGGCACAGATGACCTTTGCCGACGGAACCTGGAAGACCTCGAACTGGAACTACAACGAAGACGGTACCGGCTCCTGCATCGTGAAGGGCAACGGCACCTACACCATGGCTCTGAAGGGCGCAGGTTCGGGTATCGGCGTGTTTGCCATCGACATCGCCGGTCTTGTGTCGGGCGAAAGCACTCCGGCCAATCTCTCCGGCAGCATCCGCAAGATTATTGTTAAATAACACCCTATATACATCGGAGGTCCGGACAAACACCGGACCTCCAGATGTCTTTTGTTGCAAAAACTTCTAAAAACGGGCATTTTCTCTTCGGATGTTTGTGCTTCCCGTTTTTTATCTCTAACTTTGTCGGGCCATTGCGGTCTTATAGCACCAACTACCTGTGTTTCCTAAGAAACAGCTCTAAGTTCACCAAGTGCTCATTTTCTCGTCATGGCATAACTCAAGCGAGCTTGGTTCTTCTCATCTGGCTTACAAAAATCTTCTAAATTCTAAATTCTAAGTTCTAAATTCTAAATTCTAAGTTCTAAATTCTAAAATGTTTCCTATGAAACTCTCCAGGATACTCCTCACCGCATTTGCCCTTATGGCAAGCATCCCGACCTTCTCGTCGTGCTCGAGCGACAACGATGACAACGGCACAGACGTCGAACTGAAGGTCTCGAAGTCATCGCTCGACTTCCAACAGGCAGGCGGCAGCGCCCAGCTCGCCGTCCAGGCCGGCACCGAGCCTACACTGGTCTCCGACCAGGACTGGTGCACCTATAAGCTAGAATCTTCATCCACAACGATATACAAGTACACGATTACGGTCGAAGCCAACCCAGAGACGTCCGACCGCACCGCCACGCTTTCAGTGAAATGCGGCGGCGAGAGTTGCTCCGTAGCCATCAACCAGACGGCCCACGACGGCCTTTCGGTCAGCCCGGCCTCCTACGACATCAGCGCCGCCGATACGACGATGACCGTCCAGGTGTCGGCCAACGGAGACTTCTCGGTGGCTTCTGAAGCTGCCTGGATTTCCGTTGTCGACTCTGACGTGCGCGGCAATATGACCAAGAGCGAAGTCGTGCTGAGCGTTGCCGCCAATCCTTCGGCTTCGGCCCGTAGCGGCAAGGTGGTCTTTACGCTCGGCGCTCTCTCGGACACCGTCATCGTCAACCAGGCGGGCAATGTTCAGACCGGCAAGACCTACACCGCCATGCAGATTGCCGCCCAGATGTGTCCGGGCTGGAATCTCGGCAACACTATGGAAGGCGCCAACGTCGACGCTAATGGCAACGTGACCAGCCAGGGCGAAACCTCTTGGCAGAGCACCGTCACGACGCAGGCTTTCATCAACTTCGTGGCCGAAAACGGCTACAAGTCCATCCGCATTCCCTGCAACTGGTACAGCCACGCCGATGCCGACCACAAGATTGACGCAGCTTGGATGAAGCGTGTGCAGGAGATTGTCGACTACAGCCTCAGTGCCGGCCTTTATGTGCTGCTCAACGACCACTACGACATCAATTGGCTGCAGAACTCGATGGCTACCTACGACACCGACAAGGCCGCCATCCTCAAGAACCTCTGGACGCAGATTGCCACCCACTTTGCCGGCTACGACCAGCGCCTGCTGTTTGCGGGTCTCAACGAGCCGGCCGCCGACACCCAGGCCAAATCCGACAACCTGACCCGCTATGAGCAGGACTTCATCGACGCCGTGCGTGCCACGGGCGGCAACAACGCCAGCCGCATCCTGGTGGTGCAGGGTCCGAATACCGACATCGACGTCACCGACAAGTACTACTCTCTGCCCAACGACCCGGCCGACAACGCCCTGGCCGTCGAGGTGCACTACTACTCGCCCTGGTACACCTGCGGACTGGAAGCCGACGCCAACTGGAGCCCCGTCAGAATCTATTGGGGCGCCGCCAACCACAGCACCACCTTCACCGACCGCAACTGCGAGTCGAAGTACGAGGAGGCTTACGTGGCTTCGCAATTCAAGAAGATGCAGAGCAAGTTCTGCGCAAAGGGCATTCCGGTCATGCTCGGCGAGTACGGCATCAACTGGTTCAACAACGTCAGCACCTACAACTGGGCCAAGGACGGCACAACTGGTAAGTCCCAGCCGACCGACCAGGACAAGCACAACGCCTCGGTGAAGCTGTTCCACAAGACCGTTGTGGCCGAAGCCATCAACCATGGCTGCGTACCCTTCACCTGGGACACTAACTATACGGGCAGCTGCACGATGACTATCTTCAACCGCAACAACGGCGGCAGCATCTTCAATGCCTACGCCATGGACGGTGTCAACGAAGGGGCTAGTGCAGGCAAGTGGCCGTATTAATAATAGAACACAACTTTGACTACAAAATTGATAAAGCATAAATTGAATAGTGCATATTTTGCATGACGGAATAATATATTCTGCATGATTGTATGATATAATATATTGCATGACGGAATAGACTGTATAGTACGACATGTCGGAATATAGCATGACTGTATAATAATAAAAGATAAAAACATGAAACCACTCCTTCTGACAGGCTTTGCTTTGCCTGCAATGCTGCTGCTGGCTTCCTGCGACCAGGACGTCAACCGAAGCGGACAACAGGTCACTGTACGAATCGGCGAAACTTCGGCCACGAGCCCCAAAAAGGTGCGTCTCGAAGTGAAGAGCCCGAACATCATCCGCGTCTCGGCCACCGCTGAGGACAAGTTTG
This sequence comes from bacterium, assembly GCA_963631395.1. GTDB lineage: Bacteria > Bacteroidota > Bacteroidia > Bacteroidales > UBA3663 > Liminaster. The sequence continues at coordinate 12,950 of CAVGQN010000049.1, read as the reverse complement.
CCGACAAGCCCTCGCTCATCATCGTGCCCGACAACCACAAGACGGACTTCCAGCTCCTCGAGATGGGCGACACCGTGCAGCTCCGCACCTCGAGCCTTGCCGCCAACGTGTTGAAGAGCACCGGCCGCGTATGGTTCACCGACCTCGAGGGCAACCTGCTCCTGGCCGAACAGGCCGAGGGCAGCAAGACGTTCAAGCCCTACAGCTGCGAGCAGACTGTGTGGAAACGCAATGACGACGGACCAGCCGAAGAGGCGCATCCGACCCGCTACACGGGCTGGACGACCCAGCTCATCTTCGACAGCCCCGCCGACGAAGCCTTCTACGGCCTCGGTCAGCACCAGGCCGACGAGTGGAACTACAAGGGCAAGAACGAAGAGCTCTTCCAGTACAACACCAAGGTCTCTGTGCCTTTCGTCGTTTCGAACAAAAACTACGGCATTCTGTTCGACAGCTACTCGCTGATGCGTTTCGGCAACCCCAACGACTACAGCCAGCTGCCCGTGCTCTTCGACCTTTACGACAAGGATGGCCAGCCGGGCGCCCTGACGGGCATCTACTCCGCCCCGAACCAGGAGACGCTTGTGCGCCGCGAGGACAGCATCTACTTCGAGAACCTCAAGTCGGCCAAGAACCTGCCTAAGTTCAAGCTCGACCAGGCCACCGTGCTCTACGAGGGCGAGATTGTGCCCAAGGTCTCGGGCGAATACCACTTCAGCCACTACTACTCCGGCTACCAGAAGATTTATATCGACGGCCAAAACGTCTACACCGAAGACCTCCTCGCCACGGGCAAGAAGGACCAGACCATCTGGCGTACGGCCTGGAACCCCAACGCGCGTAAGTTTGCCCTCAACCTCGAGGCCGGCCGCCGCTACAAGTTCCGCCTGGAGTGGCAACCCGACGGAGGCGAGGCCTATTGCGGCCTGCGCGCTTTGGCCCCTGTGGACAGCCAGACGCAAAACCAGCTCTCCTTCTGGAGCGAGATGACCCAGCAGATGGACTACTACGCCATCTTCGGCCACAACGCCGACGACGTCGTTGCGGGCTATCGTCAGCTCACGGGCAAGGCCCAGATCATGCCCGACTGGCTGCTCGGTTACTGGCAGAGCCGCGAACGCTACAAGACGCAGCGCGAGATTCTCGACGCTCTGCAGGGATTCCGTGACCGCCATCTGCCCATCGACAACATCGTCATGGACTGGAACTACTGGAAGTGGGACAGCTGGGGCGCCTTCGAGTTCGACCCCGAGCGTTTCTCCGACCCGAAGGGTATGATCGACACCATTCATCAGCAGAACGCCAAGATTATGATTTCGTGCTGGCCGAAGTACTATCTGACCACCGACCACTTCAAGGAAATGAACGAGATGGGGGCCATCTACCAGCAGAGTGTCAAAGACTCGCTCTACGACTGGCTCGGCTACAAATACGCCTTCTACGACGCCTACAACCCCGCCGCCCGCAAGCTCTTCTGGAACCAGCTCTGGGAGCACCTCGGCACCATCGGCATGGACGCCTGGTGGATGGACGCCTCCGAGCCCAACGTGCGCGACTGCACCGACCTGCCTTACCGCAAGCTGCTCTGCGGCCCGACTTACCTGGGCGCCTCTGACGAATACTTCAACGCCTACTCCATCGTCAATGCCGAAGCCATCTACAACGGCCAGCGCGAGAAGAACGACAATCGCGTCTTCCTCCTGACCCGCAACGGCTTTGCCGGCGAACAGCGCTATAGCACCGCCACCTGGTCGGGCGACATCGGCACCCGCTGGGAGGACATGAAGACGCAGATCACGGCCGGTCTGAACTTCTCCATCTCGGGCATTCCCTATTGGAGCCAGGACATCGGAGGTTTCTCGGTCGAAAAGCGCTACGAAGCCGCCCAGAAAGTGTTCAACAAGACGGGGCAGGAGAACGACGACCTGAAGGACTGGCGCGAACTGAATGCGCGCTGGCACGAGTGGGGTGTCTGGACGCCCATCTACCGTGTGCACGGCCAGTATCCTTTCCGCGAGCCTTGGAACATCGCACCAGAAGGCCATCCTGCCTACAAGGCCATCGTCGCCCAAATCGACATGCGCTACCGCCTGATGCCTTACCTCTACTCGCTGGCTGCCAAGGTGCACTTCGACGACTACACCATCATGCGTCCGCTGGTCATGGACTTCAACGGCGACGACGGCATCTACGACCTGGGCTATCAGTTCATGTTCGGTCCGGCCTTTATGGTCAATCCCGTCTACCAGTACAAGGCGCGCCAGCGTGACGTCTACTTCCCCGAGGGCTACGTGTGGTACGATTTCTTCAGCGGCAAGGTCGCTTCCCTTGGTGGCGAAACCAAGACTTGTCCGGCACCCTACGACCGCATCCCCGTATTTGTGCGCAGCGGCTCTATCGTGCCGATGGGTCCGGCCATCGAATACACCCGGCAGAAGTCGGCCGACGTCATTCGTCTTTACGTCTACGAAGGTCGTGACGGAGAGTTTACCCTCTACGAAGACGAAGGCGTGAACTACAACTACGAGAAGGGCGCTTTCGCCAATATCCGCTTCACCTATAGCGAGGCCAACAAGACCCTCACTATCGGCCAGCGCGAAGGAGTGTTCCCGGGCATGCTGAAGGAGCGCACATTCGTTGTCGTACCCGTCAGCGCCGACGAGGCCCAGGGCTACAATCCGGATGCTGCCGGCATCGAAGTGAAGTACGACGGCACGGCCCAAACTGTACAACTTTAATTTTGATTTTATGACGAAAAGACATATTCTGACGGCGCTTGCCGCCTTGTGCGCGATTCCCGTTGTCGCGCAGCAGCAACCTGCCCAGCTTCAGGCGTGGCTCGAAGGTCATGGCGACCTCGAAGCCGTTGTCGAAGAAACCTTGGGCCGCATGACGCGCGACGAAAAGCTGAGGTTGTCGTACGCACAATCCAAGTTCTCGAGCCCGGGCGTGCCCCGTTTGGGCCTTCCCGAACTCTGGATGAGCGACGGCCCGCACGGCGTCCGTGCCGAAATCAACTGGAACGACTGGGGCTATTCCTCCTGGAACAGCGACTCGATTACGGCCTTTCCGGCCCTGACCTGCCTGGCCGCCACCTGGAACCCTGATTTGGCCTACCTCTACGGCGTCAATATCGGCGAGGAAGCCCGTTACCGCAAGAAGTCCGTGTTGCTGGGACCCGGCGTCAACCTCTACCGCACCCCGCTCAACGGCCGCAACTTCGAGTATATGGGCGAAGACCCGTACCTGGCCGGCCAAATGGCAGCCCGCTACATCCAGGGTCTGCAGAGCAATGGCGTGGCCTGCTGCATCAAGCACTTTGTGCTCAACGACCAGGAGGAATTCCGCGGACACGTCGATGTCAAGGTCTCCGACCGCGCGCTCTACGAGCTCTACCTGCGCCCCTTCTACGTTGCCGTCAAGGACGGACACGCCTGGAGCATCATGGGCAGCTACAATGAGTATCAGGGCCAGCACAATTGCCACAACGACCGGTTGCTGAACAAGATACTGAAAGGGGAGTGGCAGTTCGACGGAGCCGTCATTACCGACTGGGGCGGTTGCCACGACACCCGTGAGTCGGTCTTCAACGGCCTGGACCTCGAGATGGGCAGCTACACCAACGGCCTGACCTCCGAAGCCACCGGATTCGGCTACGACGACTACTATCTCGGCCGGGGCTATCGTGAGATGGTCAGCAGTGGAGAAGTGCCCGACTCCATCGTCAACGACAAGGCCCGCCGCGTGCTCCGCCTGATGTTCCGCACCGTCATGGACACCCGTCGTCCGTTGGGTTGCGTCAACACCCAAGAGCATCTCAACGCTGCCCGCAAGATTGCCCAAGAGGGCATCGTGCTCCTCAAGAACGACGCTCCGGCTTCGGCCGACCGTCCGCTGCTGCCTCTCGACATCAATCGCTACAAGCGAATACTCGTGGTTGGCGACAATGCCACTCGTTCGCTCTGCGCGGGCGGAGGTTCTTCCGAACTGAAACCCAAAGACGAGATTTCGCCGCTGAGGGCTTTGCGTGAGCGTTACGGCGCGCAGGCCACCATCGACTTCGTCCAGGGCTACACTTGCGGAGGCGCCTACTACGGCCGCATCGACGAGATTCCCGAGGCCACCCAGGTCAAACTCCGTGAGGAGGCTGTGGCCAAAGCCAAAGAGGCCGACCTGGTCATCTTCGTCGGCGGCTTGAACAAGAACCACTTCCAGGATTGCGAAGGGGGCGACCGGCGGTTCTACAACCTCGATTTCTACCAAGACGAACTCATCTCGGCCCTGGCCGAAGCCAACGCCAACCTGGTCACCGTCATCGTGAGCGGCAATGCCTACGCCATGCCCTGGATTGACAAAGTGCCCAACCTCGTCCAGTCGTGGTTTCTGGGCAGCCAGGCCGGTCCGGCGCTGACCGACATCCTGTCGGGCGACGTCTGCCCATCCGGCAAGACCCCCTTCTCCTACACCCGCACGCTCTACGACTACCCGTCGCACCAGCTGGGCCGTGTCGGCTATCCTGGCATTTCCCCCGACTCGCTGCCCGCCGTGTTCCAGTACGGCAAGGGCAATCCCAAGTCGGCCGACCTGCTGAAGAAGGGATTCTTTGACGAGCAGCGCAAGGTCATAGCCAAAGACCAGGCCCTCTTCACCCGCAACACCTCCATTCGTCCCAAGGACCATGACGGCCTTGGCAACGAGGCGCAGGTTTATGCCGAGGACATCCTGCTGGGCTACCGCTGGTACGATGCCCATGGCACCAACGGCACCTATGCGCAGAAGAAGAGCCGCCTCGTCTTCCCCTTCGGCTACGGCTTGAGCTACACGACGTTCAGTTACGGCAAGCCCACCATCGCGGGCAACGTCGTCTCCGTCACCGTGACCAACACGGGCGAAGTGGCCGGACAGGAAGTCGTGCAGTTCTATGTCGGCGACGACAAGGCTTCGGTGGTGCGTGCGCCCAAGGAGCTGAAGTGCTTCCGGAAGGTGGCCCTGCAGCCCGGCGAGTCGAAGACCGTCAGCTACACCATTCAGGACGACGACCTCAAGTACTTTGACGAAGACAAGCACGAATGGGTGGCCGAACCCGGCTCGTTCACCGTCTACGTGGCCGCCTCTTCGGCCGATGTGCGCGGAAAGGTCACTTACAAGTTCTGAAACATTCCGGCTTGAGCTTTCCGGTTCAAACTTCCGGTCCGAGTTTCCGGCTCAAACATCTGGTACAGAAATATTGATATTTTCGTCGCGGAATGACACGCCAAAAGGTCATTTCCGCGGCGAAATGCATAAAAAGCAAAGTCTGCATTGAAATTTTTGGGCAAAAAGATTGTTCATAACTTAAAAATAATCTACCTTTGCACTCGCTTTTTGAAGCCTATGGCAAGGAACGCTACTTGTGGATGCTTCAAGAGTCTTAATTTATTAACAACATTAAAACAGTCACAAAAATGGCAGATTTGATGAAGATTGCCGAAGAGGCATTTGCCACTGGCAAAGAGCTTCCGGCATTCAGCAGCGGCGATACCGTCTCTGTTTTCTACAAGATCAAGGAAGGAAACAAAGAGCGTATCCAGCAGTACCGAGGCGTAGTTATCCGTATTTCGGGTCATGGTACAAAAAAGAGATTCACTGTACGCAAGATTTCCGACGGTGTCGGAGTAGAGCGTATCTTCCCGATGGAGTCACCCTTCATTGACAAAGTCGAGGTCAACAAGCAAGGTCGTGTACGTCGCGCCCGCCTGTACTACCTCCGCAATCTGACTGGCAAGGCTGCCCGCATCCGCGAGAAGGTTGCCGTTAAAGCTCAGTAATCTTGGCTACAGACAATCGGAAAAATTTGGCAGCACGGCCTCTTTGGCGATGTGCTGCCAAACTTGTCTTATGGGCTTTCTCGACCGTCACGAAAGCCATCACAATCGTAGTGGCCGCGTTGTTGGTAAGTTCGGCTTACAGCGACCTGGTCAGTCCGGTTGTGTGGATTTTTGCGGCCTATCTCGGGTTGGCCTTTCCCGTTTTCCTTTTGTCTGCCATCTTGTGGACCCTGCTTCTTCTGGCCGCGCGCCACTGGAAGCTTGCATTGTTTATGCTCGTCTGCTTTGCGGGCATCAGTCCGCGCCTTCAGCGTTACTTCCCCTTCCGCTACTCCCGTCCACAGCCCATCGTCAACACGATGACCGTAGGCGGCCGAGTCACGACCACGCCCGTCGACACCTTCCGCATCCTGACCTACAACACCCGCGGCCTGGGCGACGCGCACCTGAACCTCGAGACCGAGCCGCTGCCCGTCATGGACCTGGTCCAGGAGAGTGAAGCCGACGTCGTCTTCCTGCAGGAGTACGCTTTCTCCAACCGCAAGAACGGACACACCGAGGAGAAACTTCGCGAACGGGTCAAGGAGCAGTACCCCTACTATCACTTCCTGCGCAACTCCAACCGCCAGTTCATGGGCATCGTCCTCTACAGCAAATGGCCCATACTGACCGAGGTGAAGATTGACACCTGCTCGACCGACTACACTTGGGCCATGTACTACGAAATCGACTATCGCGGCCGCAAGGTGGCGCTCGTCAACTGCCACCTGGAGAGCACCCGGCTTTCGAACGAAAACCGCAAGCTCTACAAGGCGCAGGCCCGTCACTTCGAGTCGGACAGCCTCGCCCGCATGCAGGACGGGTTGCGCCAGCTGAAGCCCTCGTTCCTCGAGCGCACGCGTCAGACCAGCATCATCAACCGGTTTCTCAACACCCGGATGATAGCCAGCGAAAACGTGCCGTTGCTCATCTGCGGCGACCTCAACGACACCCCGATTTCGTTCACCTACCACTCCCTGCGGCGCGATTTGGGCGACGCCTGGGTCGAAGCTGGCTACGGACCGGGCGTGACCTACCGCGAGATTCCCTTCCTCTTCCGCATCGACCATGTGTTCCACTCTTCGCAATTCCATGCGCTGAGGGCCAGGGTGCTCAGGGAGATGAAGGCCTCCGACCACTATCCCGTGATGGTCGACTTCCAACTGCTGCCCGACACGGATTAAACATAAAACGCAAAACGTAAAACGCAACACATAACACCGTGCTTTCGTTCATTCCATACCTGGCCCTTGTGCTGATATTGTGCCTTGCCACCAACCTGGCGAGCTGGGGCCCTTACGGCATCATCCGTGCCCAATGGCCCAACCTGACCGACTTCCGCAACCTGCGCACCTTCAACAACGACGGAGAGCTGTCCGTTGGCCGCATTGCCCTGATGCTCCAGTGGTTTGCCTTCTCGGGCATAACGCTCTATGCGTATTTCGACGCGGACCCCTACCGGCACCTGGCGCACCCCGACCTGTCGGTGGCCCGCGACATAGCCCTTTGCGTGGCCGTTCCGCTCGTCATTTTCTTCGTGCAGCGGCTGCTCTATCACTGGTGGGGCTACATCTTCGGGCAGGCCGACGGCATTCACATCCTCGACCGCATCTATCTGTCCGCCCATCTGCTGGCAAGTCCCTTCGTTCTGGTGTTCTTCCTGCTGCAGTCGGTGGGTCTGATTTCGCCCCTGGTCAACCTCTTTTTGCTTGCGCTGATTTCCATAACCGTCCAAATCTTCTGTTTTTTGAGCGGAATCAGGATTTTTTGGCGAGGGTTCGGCACGTTGTTTATCTTTTTTTTGTACCTTTGCGCGTTCAATATTGTGCCGTTGTTGATCATCTGGACCAAGACGAACTCCTGAAATACTGAAATTTGTCATTCATGAAAGTAACGAACATCCTCGTCTCGCAGCCGCAACAACCCGAGAGGTCGCCCTACTTCGACTTGGAAAAGAAGTATGGGGTAAAGTTTACCTTCAAACCGTTTATCCGCATAGAGCAGCTCAGTGCCAAAGAATTTCGCGAACAGAAAGTCTATGTGCCCGACTATAAATCGATAGTGTTCAACTCGCGCATTGCCGCTGACCACTTCTTCAACCTCTGCCGCGAACTGCATGCGCCCATCACCGACGACCTGCAGTATTTTTGTTTGAGCGAACAGATAGCCAACTACCTGCAGAAGTACATCACCTTCCGCAAGCGCAAGATTCACTTCCCCAAGGTGGCTCAGCTGTCCGAATTGGCCCTCATCATGAAGCGCCACAACACGGAGAAGTTCCTGATGCCCGTGGCCGATGTGCACAAAGAGGACCTGTCGGTATTTGCCAAGGCCAAAGTGGACGTCTCCACCTGCGTCATGTACCGCACCGTAAGCTCCGAGATTTCGCCCGAAGAGATCAAGTCGTACGACATGCTCTGCCTCTTCACGCCCGCCGGTGTGCAGTCGCTCTTCAACAACGACCCGAACTACACGCAGGGCGACCAGCTCCTGGCCATGTTCGGTCCGAACACGCAGGTTGCGGCCGAAGCTAAGGGTCTTCGCATCGACATCAAGGCCCCCAGCGAAGAGACTCCGTCGATGCCTTCTGCCCTGAACGCCTTCTTCCAGAAGAATGGAATCGGGAAGTGATTTAGGGTTGAGACTCCCATTGATTAGGCCCTCTGCCCTGAACGCCTTCTTCTTGAAGAATGGAATCGGGAAGTGATTTAGGGTTGAGACTCCCATTGATTAGGCCTTCTGCCCTGAACGCGTTCTTCCTGAAGAACCGCCAGGACAAACCTATTCGGCTTGCTTCGGCGACGAAAAATTTCTTACTATGAAGCAATATACACTGTCCAAGACAGAACGGCTCTATCTGCGCGATGCCATTGGCGACCTCTTTGCCAAGGGCAGTGGCTTTATGGTCTTTCCCTATCGTGTCATTTACCGCATCCTTGGCGAGGACGACCCGCAGGTCGCCCGCGTGGCCATTATGACGATAGCGCCCAAGAAGCGCTTCAAGCACGCCGTTGACCGCAACCGCGCGAAGCGCATCTGCCGCGAGTCGTATCGGGTGGCCAAGCTGCCCCTGCTCGAAGTGTGCCGTGAGCACCACTGTAAGCTGGCTTTTGCCCTGCTCTATTGCGACAACAGGCAGCTCTCGCTCCACGATGCGCAGCAGCGCATGGCCAAAATCATCCACACCCTGAGCCGTAAGGTCGTTGAGGCCGCCGGGGGAGACCCAAATCAAGATATTTCGAATTCCCAGCAAGAGACTTCGGCCTCCCATAAAGAACCTTCTGCCCTACAGCAAGAATCTTCGAGTCATCGGCAAGAGCCTTGCAGCCCGGCTCCGGCAGCGTCACAACCACAGCCATGATGAAAAAGATTTGCATCTGGCTGATCCGGTGGTATCAGACCTGCATCTCGCCCCTCACGCCGCCCTCATGCCGCTACACGCCCACCTGCTCGCAGTATGCGCTCGAGGCCATACAGAAGTACGGTGTGCTCCGAGGCGGATGGCTGGCCCTGAAACGTCTGTCCCGTTGTCATCCGTGGGGAGGCTCCGGCTACGACCCCGTGCCGTGAATACGGCAGCCGTGCCAAAAGGCAAGCACGACCCCGTGCCGTAAAACTCGAAAATCCGCACGAAATGGGGCAGAAACAGCACTTTCCGCACATATTTACGTCCGAAATTTGCGTGTTCATACAATAAGTATTATCTTTGCACGCACAAACATGCTAACCCATAACCTTAACCGACAACAGAAAATGAAACATCTTCTGACAACCGTCACCCTTCTCCTGCTGGCCGTCACGGCCTCCGATGCGCAATACGTCGAGCGGAAGGAGAAAAAGCAGGGGCAGAACTCGCCTCTGTCCTCGTTCAGTCAGTACCGCAAGCAACTCTTCAACTTCGACTGGAAATTCCAGGCCGGACCGGCCGATGCCGACCGCGTGGTGCAGCCCGCCTACGACGATGCCGCATGGCGCACGCTCGACCTGCCGCACGACTTCCAGTTCGAACAGCCCTGGAGCGAGGAGGCCGGCGGTGCGCGTGGCTTCAAGGACCAGGGCGAAGGCTGGTACAGAAAGACTTTCATGGCCGATTCGCTTTGGCAGGACAAGCAAGTGCTGCTCGACTTCGGCGGCATCATGTACTACGGCGACGTCTACGTCAACGGCCGCAAAGTGGCTTCGACCGACTACGGCTACGTGGGCTTTGAGGCCGACATCACCCGCCACCTCCATTACGACCGTCCGAACACCGTGGCCGTCTACGCCAATACGGGCAAGTCGAAAGGGTCGCGTTGGTACACCGGCGGCGGCCTGTTCCGCGACGTCTACCTGAAGGTGCAGAACCCCACGCACGTCGCCCGCCACGGCATCTACATTACCACTCCGCAGGTCTCGGCCGCCCAGGCCGACGTGCAGGTGCAGGTCGAGGTGTGCGGTTGGCAGAAGCAGAACGCCACCCTGCAGTGCACGCTCTATGCTCCTGACGGCACCAAGGCCGGCTTCGCCGAGTGCGGAATGCCTGATCACACGAAGGCTTCCGTGGTCGAAGTCGACTTGCCCCTGCTCAGTGTGCCCTCGCCGGCGCTTTGGGACCTCGACACACCCCAGCTCTATCAGGCCGAAGTCGTCCTGCGTAGCAACGGCATGGTCGTCGACAGCCTGCGTGAGACCTTCGGCATCCGAAGCATCGAGTTCAGCAAGGACTTCGGCTTCAAGCTCAACGGCCGCAAGGTCTTCCTGCAGGGAGCCGCCAACCACCACGACCTCGGGGCCCTGGGCGCTGCCTCCTACGACAAGGCCATCGAGCGTCTGATGCGGCAGCTCAAGAGCTTCGGCTTCAACTGCATCCGCTGTTCGCACAACCCCTACTCCGAGACGTTCACGCGCATAGCCGACCGGGTGGGCCTCCTCGTCGTCGACGAGCTCATCGACAAGTGGAGCGACAACGACTACTGGGGCGGACGCCGTCCGTTCATGAACATTTGGCCCGAGCTCATCCCCGAGTGGGTGAAGCGCGACCGCAATTGCCCGTCCGTCGTGCTGTGGAGTCTCGGCAACGAGCTGCAGACGCGCGCCGACTGGAGCGGCTATCAGACCAATGACTGGGGCATCACCACCTATCGCATCTTCCGCGAGATGCTGCGCCGCTACGACGACTCGCGCCTCACCACCGTGGCCATGTTCCCCGCCCGTGCGGGCGCCCAGCGAGGTACGCCCGACTTCGACACCTACCGCGTTCCGCCCGAACTGGCCCAGGTCTGCGAGGTCTCTTCGTTCAACTACCAGAGCAACTGCTACAACGACTACCTGAAGCACGCCCCCTGGATGATTCTCTTCCAGAGCGAGGCGCAGACCGAGTGGTTGCTCAAGTGCATCTGGAACATGCCCTACGACCGCAGCGTGGGCCTCGCCTATTGGGGCGCCATCGAGTACTGGGGCGAGAGCAACGGCTGGCCCAAGAAGGGCTGGAACTACGCCTACTTCCGCCACACGCTCGAGTCGTATCCGCAGGCCTACCTGATTCGCACGGCCTACGATGCGGCCACTCCCTCCGTCCACATCGGCGTACGCGACGGCAAGGGCGAGTCGGTCAGCTGGAACGATGTCGTCGTCGGTCGTCAGAATCTCTCCAGCCGCTGGAACTTCCCCGCCGGCTCCACGCAGAGCCTCTACACCTTCACCAACGCCGAGGCGGTCGAGTTGGTCTACAACGGCCGTAGTCTCGGCACGAAGCCCAATCCCGTGGACGATCCCAATAGCCGCAACATGATTCTCTGGCAGGACATCCCCTACGGCAACGGAGGCACCCTGGTCGCCATCGCCAAGAACGGCGGCAAGGAAGTGGCCCGTCATCAGGTCGAGACCACGGGCAAAGCCGTCCGGCTCGTTGTCGAGCAGGAACAGCTCGGTCCCGAAGGCGCCCGCTTCGCCCTGCCCGAATGGAAGGCCGACGGCATGGACCTGCAGTACCTCACCGTGCGTGCCGTCGACAGCAAGGGCCGCACCGTCCTGGCCGACACCTCTATGGTCAACATCTCCCTCAGCGGACCGGCCTCGCTCGTTGCCCTCGACAACGGCGACCACTACACCTCCGAGCTTTTCACCTCCGACATCGTGAGCAAGCGCCTCTATCAGGGCACCCTGCAGGTCATCCTGCGTAGCCAGCGCGCTTCCGCCGGCACCGTCTCCGTACGGGCCACCTCCACCGACTCGAAGCTCAAGGCCGGCACCCTCAAGTTGAAAACCCTCAAATAAGTTTCGGCTATGAATCGCAGATTATTACTTGTGTTGTCTTCCTTGGTGGCCTTCCTCCCTCTTTTTGCTCAGCAGTTGCAAGTGGTTGCCCCACAGCGGGAGAGTCTCGTCGAGGCGGAAGAACCCTATGGATGGGAGACAGCTCCCCGCTATCGCGGTTTCGTTGAATACACCCAGACGTTCAGCTCGGACGAATACCGCGTTGGCCTCGTCACCTCCCATGGTTGTCAGCTTAATCCCTACATCTATCTAGGTGCCGGCGTCGGTGTTGAATATTGGTATGATTACGAATCCTGCGTAGTCCCCATCTTTGCTCATTTCAGGTCCGAGATTCACAACTTGATACGCCGCAACGCATCTCCCTTCCTCGACTTCCGCATTGGCTATGGTGCAGGAGACCCCCAGGGCCTTTACCTCAACCCCAGTGTCGGCTGCCACTTCTATCTTGGCCACAGCAAGCAGGGGTTGAGCGTCCGCGCTGGTTATGTCCTGCAGGGCACTGACTACAGTTGGGACGCCGAGGATTTTTACTATGGTTATGGAGATGACTATGAGGAACCGGACCGAATCCACGCCTTCCTCCTGTCCTTTGGCTACGACTTCTAGCGCTTTCTGCCAGCTTTCTTTCTGGCAAGCTAATACAAATGAAAGGCCGCAGATTAAGTTCTGCGGCCTTTCGTTGGTATGCTCGGCATGAGCATTGTCTAACGGGTGGAAGTCCCGAGTAAGCCCTAATAGCGGGAATTGTATAGCCAAGAGCAAGGGTGTCCACCGCGAGGTGGAATCTGAAAGAAGCTGGCGGCAAACATCTGGTCTAACGAACAGAAACTTCATATAAGGCATATGACC
>CAVGQN010000048.1:0-25203 GCA_963631395.1 bacterium | reverse complement strand
GCTCATACTCCTTCTCGCCGAAGCGTTTCTCATAAAGCCACTCCGAGATGATTTCAGTTTTGTTGTACTCGAAGCCATAACGATAGAGTGTCTCGTCCTTGATGAACTGTATTTCGAACAGAGTAGGCTGCGAACGGGAGCTCTCGTCGAGCGCAAAGGGGTCGTAAGGCAAAGAATCGCCCTCATTCAGACGCACGGAACGCCTTACCATACTGCGCATGGCAGCTATGGCCTGTATCAAATTGCTCTTGCCACCCGAGTTGGCGCCGTAGAATACCGCCAAAGGCAATAAGCTGTACTTACCCTTAGTGATGACAGAGTCCTTGTGCTCCTTGATGGAACTCGCCTCCATACTGAAGGTACGCTCTTGCTTAAATGAACGATAGTTCTTGACTGTAAAACTTACCAGCATATCTCTAATTTTTCCGCAAAGATATCTATAAATTATTACATAGACGCCAAAAATTGAGATTTTTTCTCATTTTATATGACTTTTTCAATGGTTTTTGCCAGTTTTGAATAAAAAAATGCAGAAACCAAGAGCACCGATAAACTGACTGAGGTCTGTCAGAATAGTCACCATATCTTAGCGGGAAGGGGTGTAAAAAGACAATTGTTTGTATAGGCCCAAACAATTAATTGTATAGGCCCAAACAAACAATTGTATAGCCTCATACAAACGTATGTGTAAAGGAGGGCGAAAAGGTGGCCTTGAGCTAACCTGAGAATATGACTTTGACAGGGAATGAAGGGGCTTTGCCTTACTCCACCGTCATGCAGTCGATGTCGGGCATCCGGGCCGTATCGTTGTGCAGACGGATGACGTTGCTACCCTTGGAGAGCTTCACCTTGAGGCTTACGGTGGCGTTGCCATCCACTGTGAAGGTCTTCACATCGCGGCCGTTCACGCTGAGGGTGAACGCTCTCTTGTCAGGCGAAAGACAGCGGAAGGTGAGCGGGCGCATTGCCGGTCTGTGCGCCGGCGGTCGTAGCGGCCAGGACACAGAGGGCCGTCAAAAGTGGGGATTTTGTCTTCATTCTTTAGTTACTTTTTGCCGATAGGTGACACGAAGCACCTTTTGGTCGTTGTCGATTTCAATTTTGCCAAGCTTGGACAAGGCGCTTTGGCCCAGGAGCAAGGGGGCGGACTGATGGCGCACCACGGAGGCCTTGACGTCCTTGAGGTGCAGGTTGCCCAACTTGACGTCGTGCAGGATGACGACAGTGCCCTCGGTGATGTTACCGTCGGCGGTCATGTAGTTCTGCCGGCCCACAATGTCGGAAGCGGAGAGGTAGTCGTTCTTGAGCATGAAGGTGGCCTCGACCGACGACATCGACACGTCGGATGCACCCGTATCGAAGAGAAGTGGAGCGGCAGGTCGTTGATGCTGCACTTCACCTTGCAGACTCCGCCGTCGCGGGTGAAGGGGATTTCCTCAGACTTCTGCTCATAGACCGACACGTCCTTGTCTTCCGAGATTTCGGCACGATGTTTGGCTTCGTACTCGCGGAGCAGCGACTCATACTCTGCAGTAGAGCGGATGTTGTCCAGATCATGGTCACGCCCGATATGAGCGAACTCTCGGTAGCCGCCTTCGAACGACTTGCGCAGATAGGACAGGGCGGTCGCCGTGTCGCCCATCAGCGAGTAGAGACAGGCGGCATTGTAGTAGTTGCCGGCGCTGCTGTCGGCAGCCAAGGCTTTGTGCAAGACCTCCACGGCATTGTCGCGGTCACCCAGGTAATAATAGGCAAAGTAAGCGTAGTTGGCCTCTTCGGGGATGGAATCCAATCGAATGACCTGCTCAAAGTCAGCCCGAGCAGCCTCCTTGTCACCCTTCTGAAGGTACAGGACACCCCTCTGCATACAGACTTCTGCATCTCCCGGATTCAGTGCATCGTACGTGTTGTAATCCTCCAAGGCGCCATCAGTGTCGCCGGCATAATATTTATACAGACCTCTAACAAGATATACGACTGCCGCTTCGGGTTGCAAGGCTATCAAGCGATCCAGGACCTCGACCGCCTCGGCCGGCTTGCCTAAATTGACCAGAGAATTGGCTTTGTAGAACAAATAGCTCGTCTCCGTCGGATCTAGCGATATGGCCAAATCGCAATACTCCAACGCCTTGTCGTAATCAGCCATATCGGAATAAACACTGGCAAGGCTAAAGGCCGTGCGTGCATCCGGCGCCAGCTCCATAACTTCCTTGTAATAGGCAATGGCCGGGAGATACTTATTTGCTTCGTAATATATGATTCCAAGACAAGACGTCCAGTAGGTGTTCTTGGGCTCTTTGGTCTTCTGAACCTTCAGTTTGGCCACGGTCTGGTCGAAAGCCGAGCCTGCCAAATTACGCATAAGATAGAAGGCCTTGTCGTCCTGGTCGATGCGCAACGCGGTCATCACGTCGTCGAGAGCCTCGTTGTACTTCTTCAGCCCCCTATAGCTCTCTGCCCGGAACGAATAACCCGAAGAGTAGTCGGGCGCCAACTTGATGACAAAGTCGAAATGACGGATGGCTTCGTCGTACTGCTGCCGGGCATTGGCATCGCGGCCGAGACCCATATAGCCCATCACACTGCCTTCGTCGAGGGCTATCATCTTGCGGTAGTCATTGTCGGCCAGGCCGTACTGCTCCTGCTCGAAGTATATCTGCGCCCTTTTGTTGTAAAGGCTTGCTTCCTCAGGAAAAAGTGAGATGGCCTGAGCAAAGTCCTGGAGTGCCCGTACTGTATCCTCAAGATTCAGATAGATATATGCCCGTGCGTGATAGGCGAAAGACTTGTATACCTTGTCTTTGGCAGGGATTTTCTTTATAGCCGAATTGCATGCGGTCAAGGCATGCCCATATTCGCCGTTATAGTTCCTTATCTGTGCTATCCATACATAGGCGTAGCCATTGTCGGGATGCTCCTCGACTTCTTTGTTAAGATACTCAAGGGCTTCGTCATAATTTTCGTTTACGACGGCTTCGTAGCCACGCATGTAGTTGTAACTTTCCTGGTACTTGACATCGGCATAGGCGGCCGATGCACACAGCGTCAGAAGGAGGGTCAGGACTAAAGTCCGCACACAAGTCAATGTTTTGCAGTACATATTGCTTAATGGTTTTTGTTTGTTTTCTGCCGCAAAGGTACGAAGCATCTGCAGAACGGCCAAAGGAAACGGGCCGGATTGTATGAAAGGGCCGGGATAATATATGAAATTTCACTCGGCATCTGCAACCCTACCCGCATCAAGGCAAAGTGACCTCTGTCCGGATATCGGACGACGAAGCACCTGGCAGCCACTTTGTTTTCCTGATTGTCCGCATACTTACGTATGTCATTCCGATAGAGGTTCAGGATGTCTCTCTTCTTCTCATCGACCTTATCGAAATCATGTGTATCCACGTACGTCTGCACCGCCTGGGGCATTCCTCCCACTATCATATACTGACGGAAGTAATCCATGGCCCTACGATGGAACTCACCCATGGGCTTCCGGTGCTCATAACACTGTCTGACAAAGGGCATCATCATCTCATCGCCCATGGCCCACAAGAACTCTTCGAAGTCCATCGGAAACATCTCAATAGCATGTTCCTCGGATGGAAGCATGATGTCTTTCACATTTTTCTTGATAGACACCAACGACCCCGTCTCGATGTAGTCAAACCGACGGTCTGCCACCAAATGCTTGATGGCAGCTCTGGCTCGTGGACAAAACTGAATCTCATCAAAGACGATAAGCGAACGGGCTTCTTCTGACCGTTCGCCGCGCGGCGTGAGCTTCTTCTTTCCATACAATTCCAAACGGGCAAGGAGTGTGTCCAAATCATCTGTATAGATGTCAAAAAGCTCAATCACAAAGGGATTGACCTTGCTGAAATCAACTAGAAGATAGGAGTCGTACTCGTTGCGGGCGAACTCCTCCACTATGTAACTTTTGCCAATGCGCCGTGCTCCCTCTATCAAGAGAGCCACATCGCCGCGTCTATTTTTCTTCCAATCAAGAAGTTGCTGATAGATTTTACGTTTCATAATTCTATCTGTTTACACCTTTTCGAGAAACTCAAAAGGCTGTTTTTACACATTTTCGAGAAACTCAACGGTGTAAATTTACACATTTTCGAGAAACTTACAAATTTTCGAGCCACTTTTTTGCTTCTGCCGGCCAGGTCCGTATAGTATGTTGGCCTTTGCCTGACGAAAGTAGGGAAAAGACAAGACGGAAAGGATACGCTCGCGGAAGCCGAAGAGATGATTTTCGGCGGCTGCAGAAAAAAATGGGCGAAAAATTTGCGGGTCTAAAAAAGATGGCCTATCTTTGCGGAAGTTTTGTACTTTTACTAAAATCGAACCCATACAAATCGAATCTATGAGAACTACCCTCCGCGCAGCAATGCTCATCGCTTTGACCGTCATAGCCGTTTCGGCCACTCCAGCCCAGGCCGAACAAGTGCACATCCAGACGCCCCACCTTTCGCTCGTGCTGAACGCCGACGAGGGCAAGACCGCCGACTACCGCTACTTCGGCAGCCGGCTCAACGCGACTGACCTGCAGAACCTGCAACCATCGCAGTCTCCGGCCCAGTGCGGCATCTATCCGGCCTACGGTATGAACGCTCCTACGGACGCGGCCTTTGCCTGCCGGCACACCGACGGCAATATGACAACGGTACTGCTGGTGCAGGGTTGCGAGACGAAAGACGGCCTGACGACGGTGCACCTCAAAGACCCCGTCTATGAGCTCTACGTGGACGTATGCTACAAGACCTACGCGGATGTCGATATGATCGAGACCTGGACGGAGATTACCAACCGTGAGAAGGGCACCGTCACACTGACGCAGTTTGCCTCCGTGCACCTGCCCATACGGCGCGGCAACGTCTACATGAGCCACCTGTCGGGCGGATGGGCCGGCGAATGCTATGTAGATGAGGAGGAACTGCATCCGGGTTCGTTCGAGATACGCAACCGCGACGGCATACGCAACACCCACACCTCGCACGCCGAGGTCATGTACAGCCTGGACGGCAAGGCCCGCGAGAACAGCGGACGCGTGATTGGCGCTGCGCTCTGCTACACCGGCAACTACAACCTGCGCACGGTGACCGACGACTCGGACTACCACTGCCTGATAGCCGGCATAGACGAGCAGAGCTCGGAATATAAGCTGAAGAAGGGCGAGACGTTCACAACCCCGCGCGTGGCCCTTTCCTACTCCAACGAAGGTCTGTCGGGTGTGAGCCGCAACTACCACAAGTGGGGGCGCAAGTACCAGTTGGCCCACGGCGACCGCGAACGTATGATTCTGCTCAACAGTTGGGAGGGTGTCTACTTCAACATCACGGAGGAAGGCATGGCTCAGATGATGACCGACATCGCCGAGATGGGCGGCGAACTCTTTGTGATGGACGACGGATGGTTCGGCGACAAATACCAGCGCAATGTCGACAACTCGTCGCTTGGCGACTGGGTGGTGGACAGCCGCAAACTGCCCGACGGCATACAGGGGCTGATAGACAATGCCCATAAGCGCGGCATCAAGTTCGGCATCTGGATTGAGCCGGAGATGACCAATAGCACCAGCGAACTGTACGAGAAGCACCCGGACTGGATTGTCAAAGCGCCCCTGCGCGAGCCGACCCCCAACCGCGGCGGCACACAGTATGTGCTCGACCTCAGCAACCCGAAGGTGCAAGACCACGTCTTCGGTGTGGTTGACAAGCTGATGACCGAAAACCCGGACATCGCCTACTTCAAGTGGGACGCCAATTCGCCCATCCTCAATCACGGCTCGCAGTATCTTAGCATGGACAACCAGAGTCACCTCTACATCGACTACCACAAGGGCTTTGAAAAAGTCTGCCAACGCATACGCGCCAAGTATCCGGATGTAGTCATTCAGGACTGTGCCTCGGGCGGCGGCCGTGTCAACTGGGGCTACTTGCCTTACTTCGACGAGTTCTGGGCCAGTGACAACAACGATGCCCTGCAGCGCGTCTACATGCAGTGGGGCACGAGCTACTTCTTCCCCGCCATCGCCATGGGCAGCCACGTCTCTGCTGCACCTAACCACCAGACGTTCCGCGTCATCCCCATCAAGTACCGCCTCGACGTGGCCATGAGCGGACGATTGGGTCTGGAAATTCAGCCCAAGAACATGACCGACGAGGAGAAGATGCTCTGCCGCAATGCCATCGCCGACTACAAGCGCATCCGACCCGTCGTACAGTTCGGCGACATCTACCGCCTGCTGAGCCCGTTCGAGAAGAAAGGCGTCGCCAGCCTTATGTACGTGAGCGAAGACAAGCAGCAGGCCGTGTGGTACTGGTGGAAGACGGAGACGTTCAAGAACCAACACTTGCCCCGCATACCCATGGCCGGCCTCGACCCCGACCGCACGTACCGCGTGCATGAGCTAAACCGCATTGACGACACTCCTCTCTTCTGCGAGGACAAGACCTACAGCGGTGCCTATCTCATGGAGCACGGTCTTGAAATCCCCCAGGAGCACAATGTGGCCTGGCATCTGCGCAAGGACTACGCCAGCCGCGTGCTCTATCTGACGGCGGAGTAAGTTATCCCCCCACACTTATAACAAATATATTTCCATGATGTTTACCTACAAACGCAAACAGAAACTTCTTTATCAAGTTGCCCCATGTTGTGGTTTCTACTCTAATTACAACAATATGGTCTTGGCCATTTTATATTGTCAAAAACACAATATAGAGTTCTGCCTTTGTTCAAAACATTCGAATATAGCATACAAGAAAGGATGGCAAGACTATTTTCTACCATTCTGCGAAGAGACGGACAACCGGTACGACACAATGTATTGCGGTTGGTTCCGACCATGGCCACGAAAAAAGGATTGGCCCAAACTCGCCATCTACAAAACACACCTATGGTTGCACAACATAAATTTGCTGACACCGGATGTATTTTGGGAAGCGCGTAGGCAGCCACTATACCCCGGTATGATGGATGACTGTAGAGCAATAGACCGCCGGATTTACAGATTCAACGAAAACACGAAGCGGGAGATAGAAAAGTATGCCAGTACGGTCGACTTGTCTAAACCATTCATCAGCATGCACATCCGCAGGGGCGATAAAAAATATGAAACCCACAATGTTACTCCGCTCGACAAATATTTTGAGGGAGCTGCAAAACAAACAGACATACGCAGATGCTTTATCTCTTCTGATGACTATTCGGTCATAGAGGAAGCTAAGGAAAGGTATCCGGAATGGGATATTCAGACCATCAGCAAGCCCGAAGACAGAGGCTATAATCAGTCAGAATATGACTCTTTATCAAGGGACGAACGTCGCGAAAACCTGATTCTCTTGTTTGCCAACATCGAGATAATGGCAAAGGCAGAATACTTCTTTGGCACACTATCCTCAAACATAGGAATGTACATGTACTGGAGAATGCCAGATGGGCATTGCATCGGTGTCGATTTCAAAGAGTGGAAGATTGTATAAAGAAACGATTCTAATATGATACAGGCTTTTATCCTCAGCAAGACGAACGACTAAAGTCAAGGTCACTTGTGGAGCTCAACAAAATCATAGTAATCAAAACTCGTCTATCGGCAAATAAAGTCATCATACAGATACACATGCAACGCAATACCCCCCCCACATCAAATACAGGCAAGAAACAGAAGCTTCTTTTTCAAATTGGTGAAAAAAATGCTGGATTCTATTCTAATTATAACAATATGGTCTTGGCCATATTGTACTGTCAAAAGCGCAATATAGAGTTCTGCCTTTGCTCAAAACATTCGAATATGGCATACAAGAAAGGATGGCAAGACTATTTTCTGCCGTTCTGCAAAGAGACGGACAATCGGTACGACACGATGTATTGCGGCCGGTTTCGACCATGGCCACGAAAAAAGGATTGGCCCAAACTCGCCATCTACAAAACACACCTATGGTTGCACAACATAAATTTGCTGACACCGGATGTATTTTGGGAAGCGCGTAGGCAGCCACTATACCCCGGTATGATGGATGACTGTAGAGCAATAGACCGCCGGATTTACAGATTCAACGAAAACACGAAGCGGGAGATAGAAAAGTATGCCAGTACGGTCGACTTGTCTAAACCATTCATCAGCATGCACATCCGCAGGGGCGATAAAAAATATGAAACCCACAATGTTACTCCGCTCGACAAATATTTTGAGGGAGCTGCAAAACAAACAGACATACGCAGATGCTTTATCTCTTCTGATGACTATTCGGTCATAGAGGAAGCTAAGGAAAGGTATCCGGAATGGGATATTCAGACCATCAGCAAGCCCGAAGACAGAGGCTATAATCAGTCAGAATATGACTCTTTATCAAGGGACGAACGTCGCGAAAACCTGATTCTCTTGTTTGCCAACATCGAGATAATGGCAAAGGCAGAATACTTCTTTGGCACACTATCCTCAAACATAGGAATGTACATGTACTGGAGAATGCCCGACGGACATTGTATCGGTGTCGATTTCAAAGAGTGGAGAATTTGGTGATAAAAAAACAACCATCAGAGTCTCTAGAAGGTTGATAAACGCCCATCAGAAACAATAAAGGCTTCGAATTGTTACGGAATTCGAAAATAATCCCTATCTTTGCACTCACGATACGGGACGGCATTCTTTATGCTCTGTATGCCGTACCACGTCTTCGTCAGTGCTCAAAAATGACGGCACTCGAAACAACCGCATGTTAAAACCTATAGACCTATGAACAAGATACAGGAACTGGCGCTCGCCATGATCAGTTACGACAACGGAGACCCGAAACGGGCACAACACACGACCAAAGTACATGCCTACGCGGCCTTGATAGGCGCAAGGGAAGGGCTGGACGAGGAAACGCAGTTTGTGCTCGAAAGCGCCGCCCTCGTACACGACATAGGCATCCGTGCCAGCGAAAAGAAATACGGTACGCAAAACGGCAAGCTACAGGAGCAGGAAGGTCCTGTAGTAGCCCGCAAATTGCTCGAGAAGCTGGGCGGATACACTGACGAGCAGGTGGAGCGCATCTGCTGGCTTGTGGGCCACCACCACACCTACCACGTCTGCAAGGACCCGGACTACCAGATACTCATCGAAGCCGACTTCCTGGTTAACCTGTACGAAGACAACGAACCGGACTATACCATCCGGGCCGTACGCAAAAACATCTTCCGCACCAAAAGCGGGCGGAAGATGCTCGATGATATGTTCGGTCTGAAGAACAAGTAAGATAAGCTGTCACAAAGGTTCGAACAATCTGCTCCTACCAACCTAAAGAGAGGGCTATACCGGTTGATGTCACTCAACGATATAGCCCTCTCTATTATTGTATATGTATAATACTTATGCGTTAGTCTCGCGCAGGCGGGCATAGCCCACTCTGCAACTATACATAGATTAAACCGCTTATTGGTACCTGTTGGTCTCTACCACGAGCTTGGACAGAGCCTCACCATTGACGTAGTAATGGTCATAGTACTCGTTGGTGCCGGCATAGTCCATCACAACGATGCCCAGTTTGCGATCAAGCGTCTCAGCGTTGTTGTAGATCATGTAGAATGTGGCGGGATTGATGTGGTTGGAACTCTTGGCGTAGGACATGTTGATGATAAGCGCACCCACGAAGCCGCTCGCCTGGTTAATACACCACACATTGTCGGAGGAACCTTTGGTGGCGGCACAATCCAGAATACAATCCTGTATGCCGGCTCTCTTCCTAAGCCAGTACGGTGTGCACAGCTCCGTCGTCTCGGCCGGCTGACAGTAGTTCTGATAGAGGCAGTTGGTAATCTTCATGCCATCAGAATCGTAGAAACGCATCTTCACGTCTTTGCGATAATTGTTGAAGCAACCCTCGATGGAGGCGCCAATGCGGTACTGCTTGTACTCGTTGCCGTCGTCCCAACACTGGAACACGACGAGCTTGCCTTGGCAGTCGGCCAGTGTCATGTCCGGTTGGGGGTTCCAGATGATGTAGTCCTTGACTCGGTCGTCCTCGAACGTCTGGCGGATAAGTTTATAAAGTTCTTCGCTCTTCTCGCCTTCAATAGCACACATGGCGATGGCGGTCTCCCCTGGGTGTTTCTTCAGCTGTTCTATGAGTTTATCGAGGGCAGGCTGCGCCAATATACCACAGTAGAAATCCCCATGGAAGATGCCGAGACATTTTTTAGTTAAAAGATCAAGGGGCACTGAGAGGTTGCCATCGGTAGTGCGAAAACGGATGTCAAAGCAACGTATACCGGCGTTCCACTGGCCCTCGATGTCCTTCAGCTGAGAGATAGCCCGGGTTTTGATAGCATCCAACGTCACCAATTTTTTCATATAGTAAGTATAGGAGTCGTGCGTTCCGGGGATGTTCATCTCACAAAGTCGTGTGGTCGATTCCTTACCCTTGTAGATTTGGCTCATCCAGTTGGAGTAGTCGGTGTCGGCATTTTTTTCTTCCTGCATCGCATCCACAATCTTATCGGCATAGTCCCAGTATTCCTGACACTGTTGCTTATTGAGATTTAGGGCCGTATTGTCACCAAACAGGCCCGTGAAGAAGTCAGCGATGGTATCTTTCCACTTCTCTATTTTTTGGAGTGCGAATGTAAGGACCGCTTTTACGGGTTCGGGAACCAGGTTATCCCAGACATACACGATTGCATCCCATACCCAAAACTTCGTATCAGAAACAGAGTCGTTGACATTGGTGACATTGGTGAAGAGGTAGTCGATGCTGGTCTTCTCCATAGTAATGGTGACGCCATCCTCCTGATAGACAATATAGAACGTCAGAAAACCATCCTCATTATCAATCTCCCATCCCTCGGGCAGGTCTATGGTGGCATAGAACCCGGAGAGTGTGACACCGTTGTCATCCCAAAGGTTACCTACATTAGAGAAGGCGCTCCAACGACCAGTAAGGGAATCGAGGTCGTAGGTGAGATTATCCTGGCTATCGCCCTTGAGATTGGTCACAAAGTAGTAGGTAAACGTACTGTCGTCCTTCATGTCCCACTTGCCGAGTGACGATTCTCCGCAGATAGCCGCACTCAAGTCGATGTTGTAGTTCTGTACCAACTTGTCGTGGACCTCCTTGGTCTCACGCTGTTCTTTAGCAACCTCGCTCTCTTCGTCGTCTTCGCACGAAGTGAACAATACAACAGGTAATGACAGAACAGACATCAATACCCACAGAAAACTTTTCTTAGTCATAACACAATATGCAAATTAAAATAATATTAGTCGAAGTATAGAAATACTACAATATAGGCTTAGTATACGGATCGAAAGAAGAAGACTGTGGCTTATTTGCCACAGTTCTTCTTGATCCATTCCTTGGCGTTGACAAAAATCTCAATCCAAGGAGTGACGTCGTCCTGTAGGTGCTCCTGCGGATAGTAACCACACTGCCATGGGAACATGGCGCGCTCGGGGTGAGGCATCATACACAGGTGACGGCCATCAGCCGAGCAGATACCGGCCAAAGCTTCGGGCGAACCGTTGGGGTTGGCGGGATAGGCATTGTAGCCGTACTTGGCCACGACGTTGTAATCCACGACCGTCTTGCCCTCCGGCAGACCGAACTTGCCCTCGCCGTGAGCCGTCCAGATGCCGATGCGGGCACCGCTCAGCGAACCGAGCATCACGCTGTCGTTCTTCGGAATGCGGACGTTGATAAAGTTCGACTCGAACTTGTGGCTGTCGTTGTGCAGCATGTGGACGCGGTTCGGGTTGTGAGCAGCAGCAATCAGGTCAGGATGCTGCGGGTCGAGATTCGAACCGACCAGACCGAGTTCTATCATCAGCTGGCAACCGTTGCAGATGCCCAGCGACAAGGTGTCAGGACGGGCATAGAAATCCTGCAGGGCCTTGCGCGCCTTCTCGTTGTAGAGGAAGCCGGCAGCCCAGCCTTTGGCCGAACCAAGCACGTCTGAGTTAGAGAATCCGCCGCAGAATACAATCAGGTTGACGTCGGTCAAATCCTCGCGGCCTGCTATCAAGTCGGTGATATGCACGTCCTTGACGTCGAAGCCGGCCAGGTACATCGAGTAAGCCATCTCGCGCTCGGAGTTGACGCCCTTCTCGCGGATGATGGCAGCCTTGATGCCGCTCTTGGTGCGACGGTCGGGCGTAATGCCGTACTGACCGAAACTGCCCGTGAAGCCCTTGGGCCAGATGTAGTACAAAGGCTGCTGCTTGTAGTTGTCGAAACGCTCTTTGGCCTTCTGCTCACCGCTCTGACGACGGTCGAGGAGGTAAGACGACTCGTACCATACGTCGCGCAGTGCGTCGATGTCGAAACTCTGCGTGTAGTCGCCCTTGCGGACGTTGACCACGCGCTCCTGACAGGGATGACCGATCTTGGCCACTACGACACCGGCCTTGTCCATCAGACGCTCGAACGACTTGCAGTCCTTGACCTGCAGGATGACGCCGGGGTTCTCGGCAAAGAGTATCTTGACGATGTCGTCTTCGGCCAAATCGCTGAGGTTGACACAAAGGCCGCCCTCGGTATTGGCGAAGCACATCTCAAGAAGCGTGGTGAGCATACCACCGGCAGAGATGTCGTGGCCGGCCAGAACGAGACCATCGTCTATGGCAGCCTGAACGGCGTCGAAGGCATCGGCAAAGTACTCGGGGTTCTGAACCGTCGGGACGCTATCGCCCACCTTGCCCATGGTTTGGGCAAGAGCCGAACCGCCCAACCTGTGTTCGCAGAACGAGAAGTCGACGTAGTAGAGCGAACTATTGTGGTCCAGATGTACGACGGGGCTGACAACCTTGCGCACGTCGGTCACTTCAGCACCGCCGCTGATGATGACCGTACCGGGACTGATGACCTTCTCGCTCGTGCCGTCGGCCTTGTTGTACTGCTGCGTCATAGAGAGCGAGTCTTTGCCTGTCGGGATATTGATATTGAGCGCAATAGCAAAGTCAGAAGCAGCCTCGACGGCGCTGTACAGACGTGCATCCTCACCGGCATTTCGGCAAGGCCACATCCAGTTGGCCGAAAGCGAAACGCCCTGCAGGCCGCCCTTGATGGGTGCGAACACGATATTGGTCAAAGCCTCGGCAATGGCCATCACCGAACCGGCAGGAGCATCGGCCAAAGCAACGGCCGGTGCATGACCGACGGAAGTGGCGATACCGGCCTTGCCGCGATAGTCGAGGGCTACGACGCCACAGTCGCTGAGCGGCAACTGCAGCACGCCCTGGCACTGCTGGCGGGCCACCTTGCCCGTCACCGAACGGTCCACCTTGTTGGTCAACCAGTCCTTGCAGGCTACTGACTCCAGGCGCAGCACGTCGTGAATGTACTTCTGTATGTTGGCCACATCGGCCTTGACGGCCTGATAGTGGTGCTCGACGGTCGTGTCGCGCATGTAGGTCTTGGGCGCATGACCGAACATATCGGCCAGGCTGAGGTCGATAGGACGCGTGCCGTCGGCCTGCTCAAAGCAGAAACGCATATCGTTGGTAGCCTCGCCAATCACATAGAACGGCGAACGTTCGCGCTCGGCTATCTTGCGGCAGTAGTCGATGGCTTCGTCCTTGACGAGGAAGCCCATACGCTCCTGGCTCTCGTTGCCGGCTATTTCCTTGGCACTCAGTGTGGGGTCGCCGATAGGCAACTTGTCCATCCAGATCTTGCCGCCCGTAGCGTCAATCAGCTCAGAGAGACAGTTGATGTGTCCGCCTGCACCGTGGTCGTGTATGGAGACGATGGGATTGTTGTCGCTCTCGCCGAGGGCACGCACCACGTTGTAGGCACGCTTCTGCATCTCGGGGTTGGCACGCTGCACGGCGTTGAGCTCGATGCCCGAAGCATACTTGCCGGTGTTGACCGAAGAAACGGCGCCACCACCCATACCGATACGGTAGTTGTCGCCACCTATCAGGATGACCTTCTCGCCCGGTTCGGGTTCGCCCTTGAGCGCGTCGCGCAACTTGCCGTAGCCTACGCCGCCGGCCAGCATGATGACTTTGTCGAAACCGTACTTGGGCGCATCGGCCGTCTGCTCGTCGCTTTGGAACTCGTAGGTGAGCAGCGAACCGCAGATGAGCGGCTGGCCGAACTTGTTGCCGAAGTCAGAAGCGCCGTTGGAGGCTTTGACCAACACCTGCTCAGGAGTCTGATACAGCCACGGACGTGCTTGCATGCCGTTCTCCCACTGCTTGGACTCGTCGTTGCGCGGATAGCTGGTGATGTAGACAGCCGTGCCGGCTATCGGCATTGAAGCCTTGCCGCCGCCCATACGGTCGCGAATCTCGCCGCCCGTACCGGTAGCTGCGCCATTGAACGGCTCGACCGTGGTGGGGAAGTTGTGCGTCTCGGCCTTGAGCGAAATCACAGACTCGAAGTCCTTGACCTCAAACTCCGATGCCGTCGTAGGGTCGGACGGAGCGAACTGCTCGATGACCGGACCGCGGTTGAAGGCCACATTGTCCTTATAGGCGCTGACCAAAGCACCCGGATGCTCCTTGGAGGTTTTCTTGATGAGGGCAAAGAGGCTAGACGGTTTCTCCTCGCCATCGATAATGAACGTGCCGCCGAAGATCTTGTGACGGCAGTGCTCGGAGTTGACCTGGCTGAAGCCGAACACCTCACTGTCGGTGAGCGAACGGCCCACACGGCGCGACACGTCGTTGAGGTAGTCTATCTCTTCAGGCGAAAGGGCCAGGCCTTCCTTGCGGTTGTACTCCTCCAGATTGTCGATATAGACAATGGGGTCGGGCTGCTTGTCGATGGTGAAGCACTTCTGGTCCACCCCTTCGTAGAGGCGCTGCAGCATCGGGTCGTAGGTCGCATCTGCGCCTTTGACCGGAAAGAACTCCTCGATGCGGGCAATGCCCTTGAGGCCCATATTCTGGGTAATCTCGACTGCGTTCGTACTCCACGGCGTAATCATCTCCCGGCGCGGGCCGACATACCATCCGCTCAAGACGTCTTCGGCCAGCAAGGTGGCATTACTGAATAGCCAACACAAGCGGCTGGTTTCCTCTGCATCGGGCTGATGATTGATCTCGACTGCGAGAATCGTCTCAGAGGGCTGTTTGAAGAAAAGAACCATATCTTAGAATTTCAATAGTTAATATTTTCCAATTTTCGATAGACAAAGTGTCAGTAAAAGAGTGCAAAACAGGTCGCCGACACGATGCAACGATGCAAAAGTAGTTTTTTTTTCGATACGGATGGGCGGATTGTGAAAATAATCTCTATCTTTGCGAAAAATTTTTCTGTTAAAGCTACAAAAGCAATCTGCATCCGTCAATGGAGAACCTCTTCACCACAGCCCTTCTGACACTCCTATGGGGTTTGGTATTCGGCATACTCGTATCGGCCCCGATGGGACCGACGGGAATACTGGTTGTCCAGCGGACGCTCAACAGGGGATGGCTACCGGGCCTCTTCACCGGATTCGGGGCCGTGCTGAGCGACTTGCTCTACGCCCTTCTCTCGACCTTCGCCGTCAGCCTTGTAGTAGACTGGATAGACAAAAACCAGACGCCGCTGCTCTTTGCCGCCGGCATTCTGATAGCCAGTTACGGCATCTACCTTTGGCGGAGCAATCCGGCTTCGGCCCTCAACATCAATAGCAAGGAACCCAAAATCAAGGGAGGCAAGAAGTTGGCCCCAGAGATACGCAGCATAAGCAAACTGCCGGGATGGAGCGTGCTCAAGTTCTTCTTCTCCGGATTCGGACTGACGGTCAGCAATCCGGCCATCGTCTTCTTCTACCTCATGCTCTTCTCGCGTGCCGGCTTTATCTTCGTAGCCGGCGACGAGCAGTGGGCCATCTATCTGCTTTTCTTTCTGAGCATCGCTGCCGGCGCCGTCTGCTGGTGGCTGCTCATCACCTGGCTTGTCAACAAGGTGCGCAATCACTTCAAGATACGCACCCTCAAGATAATCAACCGCACGATTGCCGTAATCATGTTCGTTATTGCAGTCTGGGGTATCGGCAACGGTCTCTACACCATTGCCACAACATAATAAAAGTCTTGCTGTGCAGGCCCTAACCAAGCCTGCTCAAAAGGGAATCCAGTATCCCGAATCTGGAGCTGTCCCGCAGCCGTAAGCGACTCGGCTTTGCATTCACACCACTGTCTACGTTAACAGACGGGAAGGCGCAAAGCCACACCTCGACAAAGGAAGAGGTAAGGCCTTTTGGCCATAACTCAAACTTTCAAATGTCGCCCTAGCCGGAAGACCTGCAGCAAGAAGTCCGCGCCGAAAGTCTCTGCGATGTACAGAGAGCGGGCACGTCTTGTCAAGTTAACACAATTCAGCACGATGCCGCCACTTGTGTTTGCCGCACTCCTCACGGGTGCAGTGACCGGCCCTATTGCCACAACTTCAGTCGACAGCCTTCTGCCGACGGCCAGACCTTTGGCCGAAACCACGGTCGTAGCCTCGAGCCATGGTCTGCGCGCCCATACATCGAGCACCGCTCCGGCGCAGAGCATCACGGCCGAAACTATGCAGACGCTGGGCTTAAGCGAAATAGGCGAAGCACTCAAACTGATGAACGGCGTCACGGTGCGCGACTACGGCGGACTGGGTGGCATGAAGACCGTCTCCGTACGCAATCTGGGGGCTGCCCATACGGGGGTCATGTACGACGGTCTGCCCGTCAGCAACGCACAGGCCGGACAGATAGACATCGCTAGGTTCAATAGCTGGAACATCCAGGAAGTCGCCCTCTCTATCGGCACGCTCCAGGACATCGCTGCACCGGCTTCACTCGAAGGCTACAGCGGCATTCTCGCCCTCCGGTCGGATGCAGCAACACAACGGAAAACATTCCTCTCCTACGGTTCGTGGAACACTCTCAACGCCGGATTCGCCTACGGTCGTTCTCTCGGCTCTCGCCACGACGAGCACCCTGTCTCCAAGCTGACCGACGAAAGTCCTGCCCCTCTTTTCTCACAATCATTTTCTACCGCCCTCACCTATCGGCACACCGACGGCGACTATCCTTTCGTCTTGCGCAACGGAGATACCAAAACCCACGAACGGCGCCACAACGGCCGCGTGGACGACTTGTCCGGCGAAATCAACTACCGCACCAAGTATTTTTCGCTCAAAGGGTACGGCTACCTCAACGACCGCCAACTGCCGGGCGGAGTCATCCTCTACAACGACAATCACCGCGAACACATGCGCGAGGGCAACGGCTTTGTGCAAGCACAATATGACAAGCCACTCGGCCCGTCTCTCTCCCTCCTGCTGCGCGCCAAGTACAACCACTCCATGACGCACTACAACGACGGCACAAGTCGCACAGACGACCCTTCGGCCATTCTGCACATCTGCAACTATCGGCAAAACGAATATTATGCCTCGGCCGGGCTGCTCTCCTCACACCGCTTCAACCGGGTCAGTCTGCGGCTGGCCCTGCTCTACGACCTGCAGGCCTCGCACCTGCACAGCAACCTCAGCACAGCCCATAGCGTGCAGCGCACTACGCACTACGCTGTCCTGCGCGCCCAGGCCACCATGCAACGGCTGAGGCTCGCGGGCAGCCTATTCTATACAGCCAATGTCGATGCCAGGGACAAAGAGGTCAGCAACGAAGGCAAAGTGGTCGGGAACGAAGACAAAGACCATGCCTGGACGCCATCCCTCTCGGGCCACATCACGCTCTGGAACAACGGCACGCAGACACTCGGACTGAGATATATGGGCCGCTATGCCTTCCGTCTGCCGAGCCTCAACGAACTGTATTACTACCAGCTGGGCAACCACACCCTCGACCCTGAGCGCGCCCGTGAGCACAACCTCGGACTGACATACACGATGAGCGCCGGCCCTTCTTCCCCATCGGGTCGTAGCCGTGGCATGAACCTCGCCCTGACCGTCGACGTCTATCACAACCGCGTGAAGGACAAACTCATCTCGTTTCCCTCCTCCTTTGCCTGGAAGGTGGCCAACCTGGGCGAGGCCACATCGTGCGGCTTCGAAGCGTCTTTACACCTCGACGCCTCGCTGAACCTCTGCCGCCTCGGCCTCTCGGCCAACTACCTGCTGCAAGACTCGCGCAACCTCGACGACCCAGGTAACGCCAACACCTACCGGAAGCGCCTCCCCTATGTTCCCAAGCATGCCGCCAGCGGCGCCTTGACCCTCCACACGCAATGGCTGGACGTAGGCTACTCACTGCAATGGGCCGGTGAACGGTACAGTACGACAATGAACACTTTCCGCTACCGCCTGTCGCCCTATTGCGAACACTCGCTCACGCTCTCGCGCACATGGGACCAATGGGAAATGCAAGGCTCTGTACTCAACCTGACCGACACGCAATACGACCTCATACAGTATTACCCCATGCCGGGCAGACAGTACAGAGTCAGTATGAAGTACCGATTCTGAATTCGCTTTGTACAAAAGAACAAAAAGTAAAAGTAACAAAAATATATGTCAAACTTAAAAAACAAACGCAATGAAAAAAGCTCTTTTGCTCATCAGCGCCGCCGTATGTCTCTTCTCGGCATGTGAAGAGGAGGACGACAAACCGAAAGTTGTGACCGAGCCAGACTATGTCATCCAAACGGAACAGGCCATCTTCCTGTATGAGGGCAGCTACCAGAAGAACAACTCCGACTTGTCGGAACTCTCGGGGAACGGGCTCTCAGCCGATGTCTACTACAAGGCCAACGGAAAGTATCTGGGCGACACGGGACAGGACCTGCTCCACATCGGCCAGTACTACTACGTGAGCGTATTCGGCTCCGGCTATGTCACAAAACTGGAGGAAGGCACTTACAAGGAAGTGGCCCGGCACACGCTGTCACAGCCCCGCTATCTGGCCTCGGACGGCGAGTATCTCTATGTCTCCTCCTACGCCAACTGCGTGTACCGGCTGTCGCTTGACGACCTGTCGGTCAACGACTCGGTCAGCGTAGGAAGCTACCCCGAAGGTCTCGCCATCGAAGGCAACTGGCTGCTCTGCTGCAACTCGGGGTATGGCTTTGGCAATACCATCAGCGTCGTCGACCTGAAGACGTTTGAGGCGGTCAAAGACATCGCCGTCCCCCAGAACCCGACCAAAATCAAGGCGGCAGGCAACGGCTGTGCCTATTTCATCACAACCGCCTACACGCCCGACTACTCTTCGGCCATCGCCACCCTCTCGAGCCTTGACGTCGACAACGGCTTTGCCGTAGACAGCATCACACACGCCACCCACATGGACCTCTCGGCCGACGGCAACTGGCTCTATCTCGTCAACTGCGAGCCCGACTACACGAGCTACACCTACGAAACCTCGTTTGCCAAATATGACCTGCGCGCACGGTCCCTGTCAGAAGCATTCTTCGATGGCGAGACAATCACCGACACACTGGCCTCGCAGAGCATCTATCTCTTCAACGTCAACCCGAAGAACGGCGAAATCTTCGTCGGCACCTCCGACTACACCTCCAATTCGTCCATCTACGTCACCGACTCACTCGGTCGCGGCTGGTGCAAGATTGAAGATGTAGGCGGTGTGAATGCCAGCAAGGTCGTCTTCTAAGCGACACCTTGCCGCCACTGGCGAAGACGGCGGAAGGAGAAGAGCCTGCGGTGACCGGGCATGGACTGCTTCATCTTCTTGCCGACAAAGTTCCACGTAGGCATCTTCTTGAACGTGCTCCGCACGGGCTGAATGTCCCATAGCAGGAAGATAATAAGCACGGCTATACCTATCAGACACGTCAGGCCATAGAGCTGGCGCACACTGATCATGAGCAGGCCCGAGGCGTCGTATGGCAGTCCTCGGGCCATATTTTCCGCCACCTGGTGACGCAACCCGAAGCTGTACAGTCCCGCACACATGGTGGAAATGGGACCGTTGCGGATGATGCCGGCCATGGTGAGGCTCATAAAGAAGTGCTGGAACGGCATCAGCTCCTCCAGATAGATGGTCAAAGCGCAGAAGAAGATGGCGTGACCAAAGCTCCGCATCACCGTAGGCAGATAGAGCGCCTCGATGGGCAGTCCGGGGTCGATGAGGAAATACATAAGCACCGGATAAGCCACCATCGCCGCCACACCGACGGTGAGCAGACGCGTCCACCGCTGCCGCAGAACCTTGAACCACACCAGGCAGAACATACATCCCGCCAGTGCAGCCACCCACTCGACGAAGTTGAGCACGTTGGTGGTCACATGGCCGAAGTGCAGCACGCTGCCCGTAAAAGCGGGTTGCAACCCTTTGGAGGTACTGCCCATAAACTCGACAAAAGCAAACAGGATGAGCAGCGGCACTAGCCTCTTGTACTTCCACGCACCGGGTGCGATATAAGGGTGACGCACACGCAGCATGCGGTGAATGCACAGAAAGAACGTGACGCAGAAGAGCACCAGGTCAGCCCTCAGCACCTCGCCGTCCAGCCAGTTGTAGTGCTCGCCGTAGTTGAAGAAGAAGATAAACTCTATCAGCACGGCCGACCACAGCATGCAGCCCAGATAGTCGACACTGATGAAGGGCAACGGCTTCATGAAGCGGAAGTCGTGGGTCGTGACAAAAATGATGAGAGCCACCAGAAGCAGCAGTCCGATCATCATATAGTTCATGATGCGCCAGTCCTGGAAGATGTAGATGAGATGGTCGCATATCCAGGGCGAAAGCGACATATTGCCGAGCACCATGCAGTAGAGGACCGGAAAGAAGATGGTAAAATCGCGCTTCGGCGTAATCCAGAGTTGTATGTTGCTCATGCACTCGAAGCATCCGCAGAGTTTGAAGAACCCCGCGAAATAGCCCAATATACACATCACGGGCACCGAGTCGGTGTAGAGGATGAGCCAGTCGCAGAGCGCCAGCATCAAGGCCGCCTTGAGCAAAAGGTGGCGGTTGGTGAAGGCGAACTTGAGCTTGAAGAGGAACGGGAACGGCATATTGACGCCCACCACATTGCACATGACTATCATGAGCACGTCCTCGCGCATCAGGCTGTACTCGCCCATGACGTGGCTTACCGCTCCGCTGTAGATACCTCCCGACATGAGGAAGATGAAAGCGAAGACGAGATACAGCCAAGGCTGAAGCTTGCGTGGCATCCAGTCATTGAACGAAGGGACACGAAACGGTCCCTGCAGCATTGGAGGTCCTGGCATGACTGATGGTGTGTGCTTACTTCAGAACCTTGGTTTCCACATTCAGTCCGGCACGGAGCAAGGCCACCTCCTCCGGATTGTTGTCGTCGGTCAAAGCGATGCGAACGGGCACTCGCTGCTCCACCTTGACGAAGTTGCCGGTGGCATTGTCGACAGGCACCATAGAGTAAGCCGAACCGGCAGCGGCCGAAAGGGCCTGCACCGTGCCATAGAAGGTGACGCCCGGTATGGCATCGGCCGTAATCTCCACTTTCTTGCCCACGGTGATGGCCGGCATCTGGGTCTCCCTATAGTTGGCCACTACCCACACGTCGTTGTCGTCCACGATGCGGACGAGCATCTGACCGGCCTGCACAAGCTGGCCGACATGAATGTCTTTCTTGCCTGTCACGCCGTCGCATGTAGCCAGGATGACCGTATACGAGAGATTCAGGCGGGCCAGGTTGAGTTGGGCCTCTGCCACGCTTTCGCCGGCTCTCGCACCGCTAAGCTGGTGGTTCTGCACCTGCTGCACGGAAGCGGCCGACTGCTTGCGGCTGCTGGCCTGCTCGTAGCGGGCTTTGGCACCGAGATAACGGGCATAGGCATTGTCGTACTGCTGTTGGGTGATGGCTTTCTTCTCGAGCAAAGCTGCAAAACGGTCATAGTCCTGCTTGGCATTGAGCATGTCCACACGCGCCTCCTCGATGCCGGCTGCGGCGGTCTGCACATCGCTGCTCGTCGTGTTCATGCTGGCCGAGACCGCCGAACTGCTGGAGCGCTGACCCTCCAGTCCGGCTTCGGCCTGAGCCACCTGCAGACGGTATTCGGCATCTTCGATGATGACGAGCGTGTCGCCCTTCCGGACGTGCTGATAGTCGTCGAAACGTATTTCCTTGATAAATCCCGACACGCGGGTATTGATGGGGGTAATCAGACGGTTGACCTGCGCGTTGTCCGTATACTCCAGGTTGCCGCCGTGCACGAAATGGCTGAAGGCCCAGACGATGGCGCACACCAGGATCAGGATGACCACTACGTTGTATGTTCTCTTGATGATTCTCTTATTCATGACTTTGTTTCTTTTACTTTTTACTGTATATACACATTATATAATTTAAATCTCTCCGGCCACGTACTTCATGCAGTAATAGGCATAGACGATGTTGATGCGGGCGTCCACCTCCTGCAGTTCGGCGTTGAGGCGCAAGTTTGAGGCATCGACCATATCGGTCACGAGGGCCAGTTGGCCGAGATAGCGGGCGTTCATCACGTCGTAGTTCTGCCGGGCCAGCTCGACGCTCTTCTGTTGCGTCTCCAGTTCGGTGTAGGTCTGCAGATACTGCACATACGCCTGCTGCACGCTGTTGTTGAGCTGCTCGGCATGCAAGGCATGCGACTCTTCGGCCTGGCGCGTCGCAATGTTGGCTTGCTTGAGGCTCTTGTTGCTCTTGAAGAAAGCACTGAAGTTGTAGCTCACCCCTACGCCCACATACCAAACGTTGAGATTGCGGTCGATGGGTGGCAGTTCGAAGGTGATTGGTCCGTTGAAGTTGTCGGCTGCAACGAGCGCCACTTTCGGAAGGAAGTCGCTCTTGGCTATCTTCTGCTTCTGCCGGGCTATCTGCACATTGAGGTTGCTCTGCTCCATGAGGGGCGAGATGTCGGCCGAGTGTTGCTGCCAATAGGCTTCACCCTCCTGGGCGTAGGTCTTCTCTGCCAGCGAGGCATCGGGCACTATCCGGCAGTTTTCGTCCAGGCCCAGCGTGTTGCAGAGCTGGTGGTTGAGAATGCTGCGGGTGTTGCGCAGACTGGTCTGGCCGAGTTTGAGCGACTCCATCTGCAGTTCGTAGCGCGTAATGTCGTTCTGCAAGGCCATGCCCTGGTCCTGCTTCTCGCGGATATCGGCGATGAGCTGCTCGGTGAGTTTGATGTTTTGCTCATAGACCTGGAGGCTGTTGTCGATTTTGTAGAGTTCGAGATACTGGCCAAGGGCGATGAACCGCACCTGCTGGCTGGTGAGCCGCAGACCCGTCTCTGCCTGACGTTTGCCCAGTTCTGCCAGTTTGATGCCTGCACTGACGGCGCCGCCGGCGTAGACGACCTGCTGGGCATCGATCGCGAAGCTATTGCCGAAGTGCGGCGAAGTCTCGCTCTGCGCATTGGAGAAATCCCTATCCGTGAGCAGGACATTGCCGATGTAGCTCACCGAGAGTTGGGCGTTAATGTCGGGCAGCCGCTTGCTTTTGGCGATTTCGACGTCCTTGTCGGCCATCTCCAGTCCGGTCCGCTGCACCTGCAGGGCCTTGCTGTTCGACTCCACAAGGTCGAAGAGTTGCTCGATGGTAAGCTGTTGCTGGGCAAATGTGCACAAATTCCCTCCAAGGAGGAAAAGGCTTGTGTAAATGAGTTTCTTTATCATCTGCTGTACTTGTTTGTTTTACCTTATATAATACAACCCGTGTATAGTTCTTTCTACAACCCGTGTCATTTTTCGGGTGCAAAGGTACGGAGTTTTCGGCAGACGCTTATTTTAATTTTTTACCGCAAAATGGACTTTTTGGGAACATTAGTTCGGAAATATCGGAAATTATGCGTATTTTTGCGGTCGAAAAAAGAAAAATAGATTCATGCCAGACAATTGCTACGACGAACTGAGCGGTCCGCAGACCGCACGTATCCTCACCACTTCGCTCAGCGAGTGGCTTGGCGAGATGCGGGTCATCAACTACGGAGCCATCCTCATCTGCCGCAAGGGAAGGGCCAGGCTTCAGGTCAACTTCAACGAATGGGACCTTTATGAAGGGGCTGTCATCACGCTCTTTCCCAACGATGTCGTCCGGCTCAGCTCTAGCACCGGAGAAAGCGCGGCTAAGTCGGAAAGAAGTTTGGCTAAGTCGGAAGACGGGACTTTGGAGGTCGAAATGCTGCAGTACAGTGCCTCCCTGCTGCGCGAGGCGAGCCTGCAGATGGAACAGACTGTCTATTCCTCCCTGCGCGAAGACCGCTGCCGGCAGGACATCCCGATGGTCACGAGCATTGTCAATGCCATGCTTGGACTTCTCCAGCTATACTTCGGGCAGGAAGAATGCCGCTGCCTGCCCCAACTGGTGCTGCTGCAGCTCAAGTCGTTCTTCATCGGTTTTCACGACTACCTGCTGCGCAATCCGCAGTATCGGCCCGACGAGATCAAGTCGCGCCGCGTACGGGAACTCTTCAACGAATTTATGCACCTGCTGGAACGTGACTTCAAGCTCTCGCGCGACGTCAACTACTACGCCGAGTTGATGAACATCACGCCCAAGTATCTGACCAATATCGTACGCAAAGTCACCGGCCACACGCCCAAGGAGGTCATCGACCAATATGTCATCCTCCAGCTCAAGCTGCACCTGCATATCAGCACACAGAATATCAAGGAAATTGTCTGGGAATACCACTTCACCGATGTCAGTTTCTTCTGCCGTTACTTCAAGAAGCATACGGGCCGCACCCCACAGGAATATCGAGAACAATAAAGACAAAGGAAGTAGAGGTCATGCGCGACGAGGCATTACAAGACAAGGTGAGGTTATGTTGGGTTAAGGTAAGAGTCAATTATGTTGGGTTAAGGTAAGGTAAGGTAAAGCACGGCAATACACAGCCAAACTATGACCATTTTATGAACGCGGCTTCCAGACAGGAATTTGCAGCCCAACTGGATTTTTTTTGAAACTCAACTGGATTTATTTTGAAACCCAACTGGGATGCGGATTTTCTCTAACTGGGGCAGATTATCAGCCAAACAACCCGAACATGTCTGCTGACTACGGGCTGATTCAGGCAAAGTGCCTGCAGTGGCACGTCAATCAGATGCATGGCCGAACCGTCTGCAAGAGGGGTTCACTCATGTCTTTGGAGACCTTTGAGAGAAGAAAAAGCCATATTACTGTCCGCCTTTTAGACCGCATGTCGTTTGGAAAGTTCACGCACACTCCGTGCAAGTTACTACTTTATAGGGAATTACGGCGTTTATCCAATGTTCGTTTTGACGATTCCGGTCAATTGGTCAGTTGGTCAGTTGTTTTTCAGGCTACCCCTATTCTGAGATTTCGCTCTTTCTTATATATATAAC
>CAVGQN010000047.1:0-25307 GCA_963631395.1 bacterium | reverse complement strand
CCCAGTTGGGTTTCAAAAAAAATCCAGTTGAGTTTCAAAAAAAATCCAGTTAGGCTGCAAATACCCCCCCCCACAACGACGAATCACACGGCCCGCCCGCCGGCAGGCAGGCCAAAGCTCTGAAGCTCCGGACGCGGAACGGACGGGCAGCGTCAAGCCGAAGAAAAACGGTTGAAGAGCGTCAAAAAGAAGAGGGTTTTGCATAGGTTTGCGTCGTAAGGTGTTAAATTCATGGCAAAAATGAAGAAAGTTGGCAAAGAAATACAACTTTGCCAAGAAATACAAGTACCTTTGCATTGCCCATTCCTTGCTGAAAGCCAAAATGGGCGGAGGTCGGACAGACACATGTCATAGAAAAAATATCACAATGAAAATAGAAGATATCAATATAGGCATCTGGAACATTCACAGCGTGACGTTCCGCGCAAACCGTGATGTCAACATCATCATGGGCATCAACGGCAGCGGAAAGACAACGTTCCTGAACAACCTGTACAAATCGCTGACAGCCGGCAGAAAAGCGACTGCCGACAGCGTGATATACCTGCCGTCGATTGATAATATCTCTTTGAGGGACAAACGCAAGACGGCCACAGCGCTGGCCCAGGACTTGGAATACTACATCTATGACATGAAAAACGGTCCGTCGCTGATGAGCCTCCGAATGTCAGCCATAGACAGCAGCAGCGACGAACAGACCCGCCTGAAGGCCCAGATTGCGGACTTCCAGAATGCGGTAAACCGTCTCTTTGCCTTGACCGGCAAAAGCATCGAGGTCGAGGGCAGCAAATTTATGGTCACTACCCACGACGGAACATTGCCCGTCGAAGCGCTCTCGTCGGGCGAGATGCAGGTGCTGCTGATATTGCTTAGGGTATTTCTGCTGTGCAGACACGAAGCTGTCGTGCTGATTGACGAGCCGGAAAATTCGCTCGACATAGACTGGCAGTTCGACCTCATCAACATCATCACACGATTGAACCCCAATGCCCAATACTTCATCACCACTCATTCTCCGGCACTTTTCGGAGATGGATGGGGAGACAAGGTGTGGTTTATGGAAAAGATAACCAAGTAATCGCCGTCGGCCATGGATTGGATTAGAAAACAAGCCCGGCTGTACGGCAACCTTGCTCTGATAGGCCGATACCAGGCAGTGGTTCACCTTGAGGACAAGGAAGACGAGACTTTTTGGGACGCGCAACTGCAGAAAGTCCGCCCCGGACGTTACCGCTACCTGTACTACAGCAAGAGCGACAAGGGGACGGACACACGTGGCTGCGAACAATGCCTGCGGTTCAGACCCTATCTTACAAGCCGCTTCTTTGTCTGTATCGACAGCGACCTGCGCCTGCTGCGAGGAGAAGAAAATCTTACGGCCGGAAACCATATCGCCCAGACCTACACCTATTCGTGGGAGAACCATCTGTGTGAAGCTTCTCATCTTTGCAATCGGACCAGGCAAACGGCAGCGTGGTGTGACTTCGACATGGAGGCTTTCATTGCCGAAATTTCTGAAATTGTGTACCGGCCGCTGCTGTATCTTGTGCATTACAGCAAGAACAACCGGCTGAACAAGCTATGGAACATATCGAAATTCAATGCCTGTATCCCATTGCAACCCGGGCGAGCCGATTTGGAAAACAACGGACGGGCTTATCTCGCTGATGTGCGGCAACGCTTTGACAAGGCCTTGGCGACACTGACCGAAACCCCTTCTGACGCGCCTTCTCTCTCGGAAGGCAATGCCTATCTGCACATGCAGGGACATCATCTCTACAAGTTGATGCTGCATATCGGCACATGGCTGTGTAAAGGCCAAAACACGGCATTCAAATCTGATATACTTGACCGGGGGCTGCATACCGAAGGATATGAAGAAATAGAAGCCCTCCAACGTGACCTGCACGCCATATTGCAAAATTAACGAGCCCCGATGACGGAAGTGGCCCTTAAGAAAGAGTTTAAAACTGCGCCAAAAAGCCAATTATTGTGCCCATTTTGACCGTAAACGGCTCTTTTCGGACCTTTTCCGCCTCTTTTGCGCCCAATTGTTTGGCTGTTATGCAAAAAAACATTAATTTTGCACTCCGTATGGGTGAGACAAATTTTGCCGCATCTCTATATTGATAAACTGAGACGACAGCTCCTTGAATCCGAGACGAATGCTCCATTTTTTTTGAGTTGAATCCCGATTGTTTGAGTTGAATCCCGACTGTTTGAGTTGAATCCCGACTGCGAAATACAAGATTCGAAATATAAGATTTTAATCTATAATTCACTTAAAACAAAATTCACATGTTACAGAAACTCTTCGGATTTGATCCCAAGACGATGAGTGTGCGCAAGGAGGTGTTGGGTGGTATTACCACCTTCCTCACCATGGCGTACATCCTGGCCGTCAACCCCTCTATCCTGTCGGCAACCGGCATGGACCAGGGCGCTGTCTTCACAACGACCATCCTCTCGGCCGTAGTGGCCACTCTGTGTATGGCATTCTATGCCAAACTGCCTTTCGCACTCGCTCCGGGCATGGGCCTCAACGCCTTCTTCGCCTACACCGTGGTGCTCACCATGGGCTACAGCTGGCAGTTTGCCTTGACCGCCGTCTTCATTGAGGGTGTCATCTTCATCATCCTGACCGCTACCGGTCTGCGTGACTACATCGTCAATGCCATGCCGTTGGCCCTGCGCCGCGCCATCGCTCCTGGTATCGGCCTGTTCATCGCCTTCGTGGGCCTGAAGAGCGCCGGCATCGTGGCTTCGAGCGACGCTACGTTCGTCACCATGGGCGACTTGACCGACCGCTCCGTGCTGCTCGCCATCTTCGGCATCTTCCTGACTGCCGTGCTGCTGGTGCGTAACGTGACCGGCGCCCTGCTCATCGGCATCCTGGTTACGACCATTGTGGGCATTCCGTTCGGCATCACCAAGTTCGACGGCGTGTTCGACACTCCTCCGAGCATCGCACCTGTCGTGATGCAGTTCGAGTGGACCAACGTCTTCTCTATCGATATGGTCATCTGCGTCTTCACGTTCCTCTTCATCGATATGTTCGACACCATCGGTACGCTGGTCGGCGTTTCCACCCGTGCCGGCATGATGGACGACAAGGGCAACATGAAGAGCCTCAAGAAGGCTTTCATGGCCGACGCCATCGGTACGACTGTGGGCGCCATGCTCGGCACTTCGACCGTTACTACCTACGTGGAGAGCGCTTCGGGCGTCAACGTGGGCGGCCGTTCGGGTCTGACTGCATTCACCACTACCGTATGCTTCCTGCTCGCCCTGTTCTTCGCTCCGCTGTTCCTCGCCATCCCTGCCCAGGCTACGGCTGCCGCCCTCATCCTGGTTGGCGTGATGATGATGTACGGCATCAGCAAGGTCGACTTCTCTGACTACAAGAACGCCATCCCGTGCTTCATCTGCATCGCCCTGATGCCGCTCACCTACAGCATCTCCGACGGTATCCTCACCGGCCTCATCGCCTACGTGATCATCAACGCCCTGTCAGGCGAGTGGAAGAGAATCAGCATCGGCACCTACATCCTGGCCGTGCTCTTCATCCTGAAGTACGCCCTCATCTGATGAGCGCAAGTCTTTCTGCCTGTGCGGTCTCTGCTTACGAAGCAGGGTTTGGCCCACGAAAGGCTAAAGCCTGGTCAGACGCCGGGCGGGCAGAAAGTTCTACACATATTATATAAAAAGAAAGGGGGCGCGGTCCGGTTTCGGACTCGCGCTCCCATAGCTTAAAAGAGACGGACTCTTGTATCAAAGAACTTGGTTCTAGATTCTTAAAGAGCCGGACTCTTGTTAAAGAACCCGACTCTTGTTAAAGAACCGGACTTATGCAGTCGTCTTTACTTCTTGTTCTTGGGTGCCTTGTAGTAAGGAGTGTTGTAAGTCAGACGGATGCCGTCAGCGGTCTTCTCAAGCTGGCATGTGGTGCCGTCGTCGTCGACTGTGTAGACCTTGCCGTTGGCGGTTTCGGCCACACGATGGTAGATGACGTCGAAGAGAACGGTGCATGAAGCAGCTGCGTCGGCCGACTGCATGGGCACGTCAACGATGAGCTGGCCCAACTTGTTGGCCTTCTTCACGTCCGTATAGTTGAAGCGCAGATAGATCTCGGTGCCCTGGCAATTGCCCTTCAGACAGTTCTGCACGGGGTCGTTGACATAGTTCTTCTTGGAGATGGCACGGGTTACCTGCTGGAAATCATCGTCAAGGTCGATGCCGTCAAACTCGAATGCGTAAGCGTTGAAGCCCAGGAAGAGGGCAGACAACATCAGAAAAAACTTTTTCATAGTTGTAATGAATTAAGTGGGTTTATTGTGTGTTTGTTTGTTTTTCTTTGGGTTCTCTTGAAACTTCGGGTCTTTTGTTCGGTTCGCCGGATTCGGTTCCTTCAAATTCCGGCCCGTTTGCAGGTCTCGGGGTCTCCTTGTGAGACTTTCCTGCTCCGTTCCTGTGGGACAAAGATAAGGGATTTTTGACCGTAAAAGCAAATGGTTTTGACAAAATGTTATATTGTAGCCGGTGCTTTTATTGTATCTTGGCTATTGCACATGGCATTTTGCTACATATTGATGAGCGTATGAAACTTGTATTGAGAAAAAACCGCATCACGGGGAGTGTCTCCCTCCGCATGCTTGCCGGCGCCTTGGCGCCCTGGTTGACGCTTGCTCCGGCCTTCGCTCAGGTGGCCGACACCATATCGCTTGACGACGTGCAGGTCTCGGCCCGCCGCCAGCCCATCAAGTCGCAGCTGTCGGTCGAGAACCGCGACGTGATTGGCAAGGGCGAACTGCTGCGCGCGGCCTGCTGTAACCTGGGCGAGTCGTTCACGACCAACCCTTCGGTCGACGTCTCTTACTCTGACGCGGCCACGGGCGCCAGGCAAATACGCCTGCTGGGCCTGAGCGGCACCTATGTGCAGATGCTACAGGAGAATGTGCCCGCCTTCCGCGCTTCGGCCATTCCCTATGCCCTGAGCTATGTGCCGGGCACGTGGATGCAGTCCATTCAGGTGTCGAAGGGCGCCGCTTCGGTCAAAAACGGCTACGAGAGCGTGACGGGCCAAATCAACATCGAATATATCAAGCCCCAGGGACTGGAGGGCGTGCACGGCAACCTCTTCTACGACACTAACCGCCGGCTCGAAGCCAATGCCGACGGCTCGATACACCTCGGCGAAAACCTCTCGACGGCCCTGCTGCTGCACTACGAGGACGCCTCGCGCGACCACGATGCCAACGGCGACGGATTTATGGACATGCCCAAGATGCGCGCCTACAATGTCATGGACCGCTGGGCCTGGGTGAGCCACCGCTACATCTCGCAACTCTCGGTGCGATACCTCAACGAGGAACGGACCAGCGGTACGTCGAGCCACCGGCATAATGCCGACGGCACGGCCTCTACGTCCGGCTTCAGCACCGACCGCTACACCATCGGACTCAAGACGACACGCGTGGAGGGTCAGTGGAAGAACGCCATCTTCCTCCGCACGGACAAGAACGAGAGCGTGGCCCTGATGCTCAAGGGCGTCTATCACGACATGGACGACACGTTCGGCATCGGCAGCTACTACGTCAACCAGAAGAATGCCTACGCCCAGCTGCTCTACGAAGTGGACTTCTCGGAGCGGCACAACCTCTCGGCGGGCGCTTCGGTCAACCACGACTACCTCGACGAGCAGTATATGGCCGGTTTCTACGCCATGGAGGCGTTCGGCTCTGCTGCCGGCTCGGGCGGTACCGGTCTCACGAGCACCGGCGGCGCGGCTTCTTCTGCCTCTGCC
The DNA here is from genome assembly GCA_963631395.1 of bacterium. GTDB lineage: Bacteria > Bacteroidota > Bacteroidia > Bacteroidales > UBA3663 > Liminaster. Next base: position 19,504 of record CAVGQN010000047.1, on the reverse strand, counting down.
AGTGCGGCTTCCGGCGTGGGCGGGGCTGACCTTTGGGCCAACAACCCTATATATTGTGGTACGTGGCACGAAACGACTTCGGGCCTCTACGCACAGTACACCTACAAGGCCGGCTCTCGCTTTGTGGCCATGGCCGGTCTGCGCTACGACTACTCGACGCAGTTCGGCGGGTTCTTTACCCCGCGCCTGCATCTCAAATACGCGCCTTCCGACATCGTCACGCTCCGCCTGGCTGCGGGCAAAGGCTACCGCACGCCGCACCCCCTGGCCGAAAACGTGTCGTACATGGCCTCGTCACGACAGATGACGATGGGCAGCGACGGCCAACCGCTGCAGCAGGAGGAGGCCTGGAACATGGGCGCGTCGCTGGCTCTCAACATCCCGCTCGGCGGCGAGACGCTGGCCCTCAATGCCGACTACTACTACACCCATTTCGTGCAGCAGACGGTGGTGGACCTCGACCACACGGGGCGGGTACTCTTCTACAACCTGCCCGACGGCGGACGTTCGTACAGCCATGTGACGCAAGCCGACGCTACCTATCCCGTGCTGCCCGGCCTGTCGCTCACCCTGGCCTTCCGCTACCAGGAGGTCAAGGCCACGCAATATGCCGGCGGGGCTAACTACGACCGCCTCGGCTCGTCGAACCTGCACTTTGCGGAGGTGCTGCGCAGCGGAGGCACCGTGCTCCGCACACGGCCGCTCACCCCGCGCTACAAGGCCCTGGCAACGGCGTCGTGGAAGTCGCCCCTCGAACTGTGGCAGGTCGACGTGACCTACAGCTGGAACGGTTCGGGCCGTATGCCTCTCTCTGCGACCGACGCCAACGGCGAGCCTTACTGGCCTTCGCACTACAAGGCTTTCGGCCAACTGCAGGCCCAGCTCACGCGCGACTTCCGCTACTGCTCGGTCTATGTGGGCGGCGAGAACCTGACGGGATTCAAGCAGAAGAACCCCATCGTCTGCCCCGACAATCCGTACGGCCCGATGTTCGACGCCTCGATGGTGTGGGGCCCGACCGACGGCGCTATGGGCTATATCGGCGTGCGCCTGAACTTCGAGAAGTTCTGACCTTCCGCCAGACTCCGGGCACCGACGGAATGTTGCTTCAGGAAAAAGTTTTGAAAAACTTCGGAATTGATTTCGGAAAACTTTCAGGAATTCTTTGCAAATCCTTTCGGGAAATTCTTTTCGGAAAACTTGGAAAATAAAGGAACTTCAAAATATTTTTGCGCGTAGAAGTTTATTTTGCACATAAAAGTTTATTTTTGCGCGTAAAGTTTTTTGCACATAAAGTTTTTTGCACATAGAGTTTTTTTCGAAAATACACATAATAATATAAAGCTATGAAAAAATTACTGATACTGGCCGCCGCAGCCATCATGGCCGCCGCAGCCCAGGCCGAAAACCTGCAGAAAGTGGTCTTTACGCCGTCGCCCAAGATGACGTGTCAGAAATGCGAGAACTACATCAAGAAGACCATCCGCTTCGTCAAGGGAACCAAGAGCATAGAGACTTCGCTCAAGGACCAGACGGTCACCGTCGTCTTCGATGCCGACAAGGCCACCATAGCCGACTATCAGACGGCCATCAAGCAAATCAAACGTGAACTGACCGTGGTGAGCGGTCCCGTGGCTGCCGCCAAGGACAAGAAGTAATCCCCCGGACAAAAGTCATACGCACACTCTCTTTCCGATAGTGAAAACTACATCTGAAAACTCCGTGCCGGCAGCGTCGGTCGACGGAGCTCAAAGCCCTTATGCGACTTTCGAAGCCAACGCAGCTACACAGCCTTACGCAACCTTCGAAGCCGGCATGTTGCGCCGCTCGGAGCGCCTGCTGGGCACAGCTGCAATGGCCCGCATCGCCACGGCGCGCGTCATCCTCTTCGGCGTGGGCGGTGTCGGTTCGTGGTGCGCCGAGAGCCTGGTGCGCAGCGGCATTCGCCATCTCACGATCGTCGACTCCGACCGCATCTGCATCACCAACTGCAACCGCCAGCTCATGGCCACGAGCCAGACGGTGGGGCAGGTCAAGGTCGAAGCACTCAAAGAACGGTTGCTCGCCATTAACCCTACGGCCGAAATTACGGCATTGCAGATGGCCTACGACGCCACGACGGCCGCGTCTTTCGACCTCGAAACCTACGACTTCGTCATCGACGCCATCGACTCTTTGACGGAGAAGGCCCAACTCATCCTCCACGCTACGGGTCTGCCGTCGTCGGTCACTTTCTTCAGCTCGATGGGGGCGGCGCTCCGCCTTGACCCGACCAAGGTGCGGCAAGGGGAGTTCTGGACAATCAAGGGCGACGGACTGGCCCGCGCCCTGCGCAACAAATTCAAGCGCCAGGGCACTTTCCCGCGGCGTAAGTTCCAGTGCGTCTATAGCGAGGAGGTGCCGCTCCCGAACCTGGGCGAGGCTCACCGCTGCGGCACCGAGCATTGTCTTTGCGCACAAAGGGAGGCTTTGGCCGAAAATGCTTCTTTTGACCAAAAACTTTCTTCTTCCCAAGAACTTTCTTCTTCCCGGGAACTTTCTTCTTCCCGGGAATCTTCTTCCCAAGAACTTTCTTCTTCCCAAGAACTTTCTTCTTCCCGAGAATCTTCTTCTCAAGAACTTTCTTCTTCTCGAGAATCTTCTTCTCAAGAACTTTCTTCTTCCCGGGAATCTTCTTTTGCCCAAAACGCTTCAGCCTTTGACCAAAAATCAGAGGCTATAAGTTCTGTCCAGCCCCACCGGGACTGGAACGCTTGCAAGGCGCAAATCAACGGTTCGCTGAGCCACATCACCGGCGTCTTTGGCTTCACCCTGGCCGGTATGGTCATCCGCAAGATTGTGCAGGAGGTGGCAAAATAGTCAGGTCCGGTTTCTCTCAGGATTTAGCAGACGTCGCAAAATAATCAGGCCCGTTTTCAAGATTTAGCAGACGGGGCAAGGCTTAACCCGGCTCCGTCGTTGAGACGGCCCTTGTGCCGCAGCCAAAGGTAGAAGGCCACGCAGATGATGACCGACACCGACGACCCTATGGGGGTGGCAATGCCCATGGGAAAGAGGTTGTCGGGGTACATTGACGAGAAAAGATAACTCAGCGGCACGCGGGCGATGACGATGGCCGCCAGGTTGTGGATGAAGGAAATGACCGATAGGCCGCACGCGCAGAAGAAACCGCTGAAGCAGAAGTGTATGCCTGCCACACATGCGTCCCAGATGTAGGCACGCAGATATTGCCCTCCCGAACGGATCACGCCGGCATCGTCCGTGAAGAGCCCGACCACATCGTCGGCCGCCCACTGCATGACGAGGCCCACGGCGAGGCCATAGGCAATGGCTATGCCCATTGCATCCCACAGTGTCTTTTTGGCGCGCCACATCTTGCGTGCACCCACATTTTGCGCCCCGATGGCACTCACGGCCGACAGCATGGCCGACGGCACGAGGAAGAGCGCTCCGATAATCTTTTCGACTACACCCACCGCGGCGGCATCGGTCAGTCCGCGCATGTTGGCTATGGCCGTAATGACGATGAACGCTATCTGTATGAAGCCGTCCTGCAGGGCGACGGGAATGCCTATCTTGAGTATGGCCCGCATCTCGCCAACCTGTGGCCTGAGGTCTGCCTTCCGGATTTGAATGGACTTGTGCCGGCGTATCATAATGAGCGAAATGACGACGCTGAGCGTTTGCGAAAGGGTGGTGGCAAGGGCAGCCCCGAATGTGCCGAGCCCAAGCAGGCCGATGAAGACGAGGTCGAGCACGATGTTGGCCACACAGGCTATGGCGATGAAGTGCAACGGACTCCTGCTGTCGCCCAACCCGCGGAAGATGCTGGCAATGATGTTGTAGGCCACGATGAAGGGTATGCCGATGAAGCAGACGGTCAAGTAGCGGCGCGTGCCCTCGACGGCTTCGGCCGGCGTCTCTATCAGACGCACAAGGCTTTCTTCTCCGGCCAGCAGCACCAGGGTGACGAAGAGGGCGAAGCACATGAAGAGCGTGACGGTGTTGCCGACCACGGCAGCGGCCCTGCGGTTGTGGCCCGCCCCAATGGCCTGGCCGACCACTACGGTCGTGCCCATGGCCAGTCCGATGATGACTACGGTCAAGGCGTGCATCACCTGCGAACCGATGCTGACGGCCGTGATGCTCGCCACGTCGCAGAACTGCCCGATGATGAACAGGTCGGCCATGCCGTAGAGTATCTGCAGAAAGTAGGAGAGGAGATACGGAACGGCGAAGCTCACGATGTTGCGCAAGACGCTGCCTTCAGTCAGGTTGTTGGATTTCATATTTTTCGTTTCTTTATTTGCGCTTTGTGTGTTTTCTATAGCGTTAGGTCTCTCTTTTCAGGGCTTGGTTTCTCTTAAGAATTCGTTTTCTTCTGAGTTTTTCCCCTTAGCACCAGGCTTCCCTTTTCTTGGGCTTGGTTTCTCTTGGAGTTTGGCCTTTCATTTTCTTGAGGTAACCCTTTAAAACAATGTACGACTGTCATCACGACAGCCGAACATCTTTCTAACCTTAAATCTAATACCATGAAAAACACGATGCAAAGGTAGGGGTTCTTTTCGATTGTGCAAAGGATTGTACGGAGAATCTGCATTTTGCCGTGTTTTTTTCATTGTTTGTTCTTATTTTGAAAATCAGATATTGCAAACGATTGTACAAGCCGGAAGAAAACGGCCGGAATCACGGGGCTTTGGCCGAAAAACTTTCGGATTCGGCGCGAAAATGAAACCAACGGAAGTTCCCGGTTACGGCCGAAAGCATTTGCCGGAAAGAAACACCCAGGAAGAGGGTAAAACAAAACTGCGCCGCAAGTCGAAAGGACTCGTGGCGCAGCCGTGATTTTTATTGTATTTTCTAAACCATTATTCTTCTGTTTCGCCTTCTTCAGGAACAAGCAGCCAAGCCTCGGCGCAAGTGCCCGTCTCGTTGGCATAGGAAGAACGGATTACGTCGCGTACGGAGGTGGCGTCCTCGCGGTTGCTGAAGCTGGCAGCTACGACGCGGTACATTCCCTTGGTGTTCTGGATGAGGAACGAGTGGTAGCCACGGCCCTTCATCTTGTCGCGTTGGGCCTCGGCGTTGGCCTTCGAACCGAAACTGCCCACGATGACGTTGTACGACTTCAGTTTGCCGGAATCGCCCTTGTCAACAACCTTGACCTGCTCGGTGCGGTCGTTGTAGGTTTGTGCCGTAGGTGCGGGTGTCGTCGCCTTCTTTTTTTGTGGCGTGGTGTACTGGATGGGTGCTACTTCGGTCACTTCGCTCGCGGGGTCGGCTACGGTTACGGCCTCACTGAGCGTCTTCTGCGACTTGCAGCCGCTGATGGTCAACGCTGCAAGGAGGGCTGATGCCAGGATGATAAAATTCTTCATTGCTCTATTGCGTATTTTATGTGCTACAATATATGTGTGACGCGTCTGTTTTCGCGTTTTCGGGGCAAAAGTACGCAATTATTTCTTATCGTGCAAATTTTTTGTCCGAATTTTACCTTTTCTTTTCATTTATTTGCGCAAAGCCGAAAAAGTCCGTATCTTTGCGCACCGGAAACGGGCCTAGCCAGTGTTTTCCGTATTTGTTTCGCTTTTATCATCAGATATCAGATGTGTCTATATAGTTTAATCGGTTCGTGGCCGTTGTGGCTTCAGATTTCTTGTTTGGCTTTCGTAATTGTGTGGTTGGTGCAGATGATTCTGCTGGTGGCCGTGCGCGGCAAGGTGCAGCGTCGGGCCAGGGCAGAACGCCGGAACGAACTCCCCATCATGTGCGACCAGCCCGGCGTCAGCGTGGTCATCTATGCCCACAATCAGGGCGACGCCCTCGAGCGTAACCTGCCCGCAGTGCTCGACAACGAATATCTGGACTATGAGGTCATCGTGGTCGACGACGGCTCGTCGGACAACACGGAGAGCGTGCTTACGCTGCTGGGCCATCGCTACGCCAACCTCCATCACACCAGCATGTCGAAGCGCGTCAACACCGTCAGCCACCGCAAGATGGCCATGCTGCTCGGCGTCAAGGCCGCCAAGCACGACATCATACTCATGACGCAGGCGCAGTGCATACCGACTTCGCGCCACTGGATTTCGTCCATGGCAGCTCATTTCTCTTCACATATCGACGCCGTGATTGGCCCTGTGGTCTACGAAGACCGTGTGGGCATCAGGAACCGTTTCTATCAGTGGGACCTTTTCGACCGCATGCTCGATGCTTTCGGTCTGACCATGGCCGTCAAGACCTGGTCGGGCTGGAGCGCCAATATGGCCTTTCGCAAGCAGATATTCTACGATTGCCACGACGAGGCTTTCCAGAAGCACCTCGGTCTCAATCCGGGCGAGGACGACCTCTTCCTGATGGGCATCACGCGCGGCAACAATATCACGGTGGCCTGCTCGGCCGATGCCGTGATGGTCGACAGCGAGCCGCACCTGCAGTACAGCTGGAGCAAGGAGCGCATGAAGCGCGCTTTCCTGAGCCGCTATTACTTCGTGCTTCCGATGCTGGTAAAAGGCCTCGAACGCTTCTCGCGCCTGCTGCTTCTCGCCGGGGGTTTGACGCTCTTTGTCGTGTCGCTCATCCTGCAGCAGTGGATTCTGACGGGCGCGCTTGTCGCCCTGACGCTGGTGCACCTGCTCGCCTTTGCGCTGATTCCCTATCTGACTTCGCGCGATTTGGGCGTGCACCGTTATTTCTTCTCGCCCCTCATTTATGCGCTCTACACGCCGCTGGTCGATGTGTCTTTCAAGCTGCGTTCGCTCTTCAAGTCGCGCCAGTACTACGTAGGGCGAATCTGAGTTTTGACCAAAGGTTTAATGAAGTTTGACCAAAGGTTTAATGAAGTTTGACCAAAGATTAAACTAAGTTTTCCTAAAGCCAAAACTAAGTTTGACCAGGAAATAATAAAACCAAGACCTGACTTTAGCCAGGGAGTTGAATCCTTTTGGCAAAAATCAGGTCTGACGATTTCGGGTAAAATCGGGGCTTATTCTTCCTTCATCTCTTCGTCCAATCGGTTCTCCCAAAGGTAGTGGCGGGTTTCTTTGACCAGCACTCCGCTGAGCGCCATCAGGCAGATTAGGTTGGGGATGGCCATAAGGGCGTTGGCCGTATCGCTGAAGTTCCACACCAGCTCGATGGCCCAGTTGGCGCCGCAGAAGGTGCAGATGGTAATCAGCACGCGGTAGATGTAGCGCGCTGTTCGGTAGTGCCGTCCTGAGAGGTATTCAATCGACTTCTCGCCATAGTAGGCCCAGCCTAGCGTGGTGCTGAAGGCGAAGGTGAAGATGGCTATTGAGAGGATGATGTCGCCCAGAGGCATTCCGGCTATGCTCAGCGGGATTTGGGCGAAGGCGCGTTTGGTCAGAGCCTCACCGGCCGAGGCGTCGATGCCGTTGGGCGCCAGGATGGTGCTGACCAGCACGATGCCCGTCAGGGCGCAGATGATGATGGTGTCCCAAAAGACCGACGTGCTCGACACCAGGGCCTGGCGCACGGGGTTCTTGGTCCTGGCTGCAGCTGCCACGATGGGCGCCGAACCGAGGCCGGCTTCGTTGGAGAAGAGTCCGCGGGCAATACCGTAACGCATGGCCAGCATAATGGCCGAACCGAGTGCGCCGCCCTCCACGGCCTGGGTCGAGAAGGCTTCGGTGACGATGCACTTGATGGCGGGCCAGATGTAAGGGCCGTTGACTACCAGCAGGATGATGCATCCGACAATGTAGAAGGCGGCCATGAACGGAACCAGGGTCACGCAGACGCGCGAAATGCCCTTCACGCCGAAGAAGATGACCGCAGCCACCAGCGCCGCCAGCACAAGGCCCGTGACGTAGGTCGGAATGCCGAATGTGTCGGCCGCCGTTATCGAGATGGCGTTGCTCTGCACCAGACACCCGATGCCGAACGAGGCCACGAAGGCAAAGGCCGAGAAGGCCAGGGCCAGCCAGCGTTGCTTCATGCCGCGCTCGATGGCGTACATCGGTCCGCCGTGCATGTTGCCGTGATTGTCCTTGATGCGGTATTTGACAGCCAGCAGTGCCTCGGAATATTTGGTCGCGATGCCGAAGAGTCCGGTAATCCAGCACCAAAAGACTGCACCGGGTCCGCCGTGCACGACAGCCGTGGCCACACCGATGATGTTGCCCGTGCCAATGGTGGCGGCAAGTCCGGTGGCCAGTGCACTGAACTGGCTCACATCGCCGTCAGAACCCTTGTCTTTGCTTATGCTCAGCTTGATGGCCTTGATGATGTGGCGCTGAGGGAAGTGCAAACGGATGGTCAGGTAGAGGTGCGTACCAATCAACAGTATGATCATGGGCCAACCCCACAGGAACCCGTTGATGAAGTTCAGAAATTGGTTGGCTGAAGTGAGAAACGTATCCATAACACTGCATTTTGGGTGCAAAGATACGCATTTGTTGTCAAAAGTGCAACGATTTGTCCGAAAAGTGTGCAAGATGTTGTCTAAAACCATACATAATGAAGACCGTTGTCGTCATATTGGGCCCTACGGGCGTCGGTAAGACCGAACTCTCGCTGCGTGTGGCCGAGCGGCTGCAGGCTCCCGTCCTTTCGGCCGACAGCCGTCAGATCTACAGCGAAATCCCCGTCTGCACGGCTGCCGCCACCCCCGCACAGAGGGCGAGGGTGCCGCATTTCTTTGTCGGCTGCCGGGGCCTCGACGAGTCGTACAGCGCCGCGCAGTATGAGGCTGATGTGCTGCAGCTCGTGGAGAGCCATCCCGCCGAGAGCTTTGTCTTGTGCGGCGGCAGCATGCTCTACCTCGATGCCGTGTGCCGGGGCATTGACGACATGCCGCAGGCCGACCCCGCCATTCGGGCCCGTCTGCAGCGCCAGTGTGAGGAGGAGGGACTGGCCCCGCTGCTCGACCAGTTGGCCCGCCTTGACCCCGATTACTTTGCCCGTGTCGACAGGAAAAATCCGCTTCGCGTCATCCACGGCCTCGAGATGTGCCTCACCACGGGCCGGCCGTTCAGCTCGTTCCGCACGGGCGAACGGAAGGAGCGTCCTTTCTATATATATAAGGTGGGACTGCAACGCGAACGCCCCGACCTCTACCGGCGCATCGACCTCCGCGTGGACGCCATGATGGAGGAGGGGCTTGTGGAGGAGACCGCGGCCGTGTACAGGGCGTACGAGGAGACGTTGCACGCGCAGTTGGCCGACGTGGTGCGCAACCCCGGACCGACTCAGGCGCAGCCCATACCCAATCTCAAGCCCGTCGCCCTCAATACGGTCGGCTTGCGCGAGATGCTGCTCTACCACGAGGGCATCTATACGCTCGAGCGCGCCCTGGAACAAATACGCCACAACAGCAAAGTCTACTCGAAGAAGCAGATGACGTGGTTCAGACGCGATGCGGAAATCCATTGGTACGATGCCGACCGGACGAACGAAATCATTGACGACATTGTGCGGAGTCTCCATTGATTCCGTATGGAAAGACACTGGTTTTGTCCGGAAAGACACTGGTTTTGTCTGGAAAGACACTGGTTTTGTCTGGAAAGATAACGATTTTGTCTAGAAATATAATGATTTTGTCTAGAAAAATAATGATTTTGTCTGGAAAGACAATGGTTTTGTCTAGAAATATAATGATTTTGTCCGAAACCAAGACAACTTGTTTTGGAACCAAGACAACACTGTGCAAAAAAACAGGGCGATTCGGAGTGGAAAACCAGTCTTCCTCGCCCCGAAAATATGTTGAACAACACATAAAAATAAAATCTTTGCCTTGTGCAACCGATTTTTCTTGTGCGCATCCTTTCGTATGTTTCGGCAAGTGCGTACCTTTGCATCGCCTTAAAAAAATAACCATAACACAATACCTTAATAACGCAACAAAGTAAGTTTCCCTTAGGTCTGGTACCATGAAAAACAACAAGACTTGATTCTTCCCTTTTAAAATTAAGTCTGAGGATTAAAGACACAAAAGCGGGTCGCTACCAAAGGCCCGCTTTTGTGTTCCTCATTGTCTGTGTTTCTCGTTGTTTGTTTTTTTTCTCTCATTTCTCTTTTTTCTCTTCCACCTTTTTCTTTATCCTCCTCTTCACACTCTACTCTTCTCACACTCTTCTTCTCTTTTCTTCTTCTTCAGTCTTCCTCTTTTTTTCTTTTCCTTTTCATCGGTCATTCTTTTGTCTATTTTCTTCTTCTCCAGTCCTCCTCTATGTTTGTGTTCTCCTTCTCCAGTTTTCTTCTTCTATCTTTCCTGTCGTTGAGGCATGTCTGGATTTTCTTCCGCAAAACGCCTTATTGCCCGCGATGTGAACAATATAGACCGTGTGCGCAAATATTTTTGTCCGCGCATTTGTGCATGTCAAATTTAATCCGTATCTTTGCACCGTTTTGTAACTATATTAGTAAGCATTAGACACAGTAACATTATGAAAGACAATTCGTGGCAGAACTGCATGAACAAAGGCAACCAGAGCGTTCAGAACAAAGGCGCCAAGCAGGCCGGAACCGGCAACAGCAAGGGTAACAAAGCGGCGCCCAAGCAGATGAACCGCCGCACGCAGTAAGGCTTTTCCCTTAGCCCCTTCACCGCGGGCCTTGTAGCCGAAGTTCCCTTCACTGGCTTTGCCTGCAGTCCCGTTTTCACCCGTAATCACATACACACAAACACATCCATACTTATGAAGAAACAACTCAAGAAAGTGCTCGTACTGGGTTCGGGCGCGCTCAAAATCGGCCAGGCCGGAGAGTTCGACTACTCGGGCAGCCAGGCTCTCAAGGCTCTGCGCCAGGAGGGCATCCGCAGCGTTCTGATCAACCCTAACGTAGCCACCATCCAGACTTCGGAAGGCATAGCAGACACCGTCTACTTCCTGCCTGTCAATACTTACTTCGTCACCGAGGTCATCAAGAAGGAACGTCCCGACGGCATTCTCCTCGCTTTCGGCGGACAGACCGCACTCAACTGCGGCACCGAACTCTATCTGACCGGTGTGCTCAAGGAGTATGGCGTCGAGGTGCTCGGCACCAGCGTCGAGGCCATCATGAACACCGAAGACCGTGACCGCTTCGTGCGTGAGCTCAACAAGATTGATGCCAAGGTGCCTGTCTCGCACGCCTGCGAGAACCTGGACGACGCCATCGCCGCCGCCCGTCAGATTGGCTACCCCATCATGATCCGTTCGGCTTATGCCCTCGGCGGACTGGGTTCGGGCGTTTGTCCTGACGAGAAGGCCTTCAAGGAACTGGCCGAGTCGGCCTTCACTTTTGCTCCTCAGGTGCTCGTCGAAGAGAGTCTCAAGGGCTGGAAGGAAATCGAGTTCGAGTGCATACGCGACGCCAACGACCGCTGCTTCACCGTGGCTTCGATGGAGAACTTCGACCCGCTCGGCATACATACCGGCGAGTCGATTGTTGTGGCTCCGACTTGTTCGCTCACCGACGAGCAGGTCAAGATGCTGCAGGACATCACCATCCGCTGCGTGCGTCATCTCAACATCGTGGGCGAGTGCAACATCCAGTTTGCCTTCAATGCCGACACCGACGACTACCGCATCATCGAAATCAACGCCCGCCTGTCCCGTTCGTCGGCTTTGGCCTCCAAGGCTACGGGCTACCCGCTGGCCTATGTGGCTGCCAAGATTGCCCTCGGCTATACGCTCGACCAAATCGGCGAGATGGGTACGACCAACTCTGCTTACGTGGCTCCGCAGCTCGACTACATGATTTGCAAGATTCCGCGCTGGGACCTCACCAAGTTCGCCGGCGTGAGCCGCAAGATTGGTTCGTCGATGAAGTCGGTGGGCGAAATCATGTCTATCGGCCGCTCGTTTGAGGAGATGATTCAGAAGGGCCTCCGTATGATTGGCCAGGGTATGCACGGCTTTGTCGGTAACGAACACAACCGCTTCGACAACCTCGACGACGAACTGGCCAATCCTACTGACCTGCGCATCTTCGCCATCGCCCAGGCTCTGGAGGAGGGCTACACCATCGACCGCCTCTACGAACTGACCCGCATTGACCCCTGGTTCCTCGAGCGCCTCAAGAACATCGTCGACTACAAGCATGTGCTGCAGGGTTACAACTCGATTGAGGAACTGCCTGCCGATGTGCTCCGCAAGGCCAAGGTGATGGGCTTCTCCGACTTCCAGATAGCCCGCTTCGTGCTCCACAAGCATGAGGGCAACATGGAGAAGGAAAACCTCGCCGTTCGCGCCTACCGCAAGAAGCTGGGCATTCTGCCTGCCGTCAAGCGCATCCCGACCGTGGCCAGCGAGCATCCCGACCTCACCAACTACCTCTATATGACCTATGCCGTGGAGGGTTACGACGTCAACTACTACAAGAACGAGCGTTCGGTCATTGTGCTCGGCTCGGGTGCCTACCGCATCGGTTCGTCGGTCGAGTTCGACTGGTGTTCGGTCAATGCCATCAACACGGCACGCAAGTTGGGCTACAAGTCCATCATGATCAACTACAATCCGGAGACGGTCTCTACGGACTACGACATGTGCGACCGCCTCTACTTCGACGAGCTTTCGTTCGAGCGCGTTCTCGACGTCATCGACCTCGAGCAACCCAGCGGCGTCATTGTCAGCGTGGGCGGACAGATACCCAACAACCTGGCCATGAAGCTGTACCGCCAGAGCGTGCCGATTCTGGGCACTTCGCCGGTGTCGATTGACCGCGCCGAAAACCGCGGCAAGTTCAGCGCCATGCTCGACCAGCTCGGCATCGACCAGCCCCGTTGGAGTGCGCTTACCTCGATGGACGACATCCACCATTTTGTCGAGGAGGTCGGCTATCCCGTGCTCGTGCGTCCGTCGTACGTCCTCTCGGGCGCTGCCATGAATGTCTGCTACGATGACGACGAGCTTCGCCGCTACCTGGCTGCTGCCTCCGAGGTGTCGAAGGAATATCCTGTCGTCGTTTCCCAGTTCATGCAGGAGACCAACGAGATAGAGTTCGACGGCGTGGCTCGTCTGGGCGAGGTTGTCGAGTACGGCATTTCCGAGCATATCGAGTATGCCGGCGTTCACTCCGGCGATGCTACGATGGTCTTCCCGGCCCAGCACATCTCGTTCGCCACCGTGCGCCAGATTAAGAAGATAGCCCGCGCCATTGCCCGCGAACTCAACATCTCCGGTCCGTTCAACATCCAGTTCTTGGCCAAAGGCCGTTCGGTCAAGGTCATCGAGTGCAACCTGCGCGCTTCGCGTTCGTTCCCGTTCGTCAGCAAGGTGCTCAAGCGCAACTTTATCGAGACGGCTACGCGCATCATGCTCGGCGCTCCTTACGAGAAGCCCGACAAGAGCGCCTTCGACATCGACCGCATCGGCGTCAAGGCTTCGCAGTTCAGCTTTGCCCGTCTGCAGAATGCCGACCCCGTCCTGGGCGTCGACATGAGTTCGACAGGCGAGGTAGGCTGCATCGGCGACAGCTACGAGGAGGCTTTGCTTTCGGCCATGATAGCTACGGGCTACAAGATTCCGTCCAAGGACAAGGGCATCATGATTTCGTCCGGCGGTGCCAAGGAGAAGGCCTCGCTGCTTGATGCTGCCAAGGCGCTTGTCAAGGCCGGCTATACGGTCTATGCTTCCGAGGGTACGGCCAACTATCTCAACGAGAACGGTGCCAAGGCTACCGTCGTCTCTTGGCCTGACGAGGACAACAGCAAGCGTGCCAACGTGATGGACATGATTCACGACCACAAGTTCGACCTCATCGTCAACATCCCCAAGAACCACTCCAACCGCGAGCTCACCAACGGCTACAAGATTCGTCGTGGCGCCATCGACCACAACATCCCGCTCATCACCAATGCCCGTCTGGCTTCGGCCTACATCGAGGCACTGTGCGAGAAGCCGCTCAGCGAGATTCAAATCAAGAGCTGGCAGGAGTTTGAGTAAAAACTTTCCCGAGCTGATGTAGCGCTTATTCGCTTCCATCCGCTTCAACTGGCAGGAGTTTGAGTAAAGACACATTCTCTTCTCCCGCCATATAACCGACTTTTAGCACCGGCCTTCGGAATTCGTCTCTCGTAGACCGGTGCTTTTATCCTAAAGCATCTCTATAAGACAATCCCGATTATGAACATCTATACACAGAGAGTGGTCAGATTTCTTTTGTGCTTGTTCCTATTGTTTGTGAACCTACCTGTATTCGCACAGCACATCAGCGTTAGTTCGTTTCAGCTTTTGGACAACGACCTGACGGCTAATACCCGGAGTACTTGGGAATTTGACCAAAATGGCGAGAAAGCTGCTTTGATAAAGATTGTCACGACGCAGACTGGATTTACATTCGACTGCGGCTCGTTGGGTATTGTCAAAAGTGTGCAGAAACCGGGCGAGATATGGCTCTATGTGCCGTATGGAGTAAGGCATATTACCATATCGCATGAGAAATTGGGCGTTATGCGAAATTATGCTTTCCCTATTTCCATCGAACGGGCCCGCACCTACGAGATGGTGCTTACCACGGGGGAGGTGCAGACCATTGTGAAGCAGGACCTGGGCGGTGCCTACCTCGTCATGAACGTCTCGCCGGCCAACGCCCTTGTCTACGTGGACGAGCAGGAGCAGACGGTCGAGGACGGTGTAGTGACAAAGTTCTTGAGCTATGGCAAACACACTTACCGCGTGTCCGCAGTGCTCTATCAGTCGGAGGCGGGCAGCATCGAGATGGGCCGTGAGAAGAAGGTCCTTGATGTCAACCTCAAGCCCGCTTACGGACAGCTCGCCATAAGCACTACGCCCGAGAATGGTGCGCGTGTCTATATTGACAACAGCGAGGCGGGCACTACGCCCTTCACCACGGGTAAGCTGGCGGGCGGCAGCCACACCTTGCTGCTCCAACTCTCGCAGTACGAGAGCCACCGCATGACAATCACAGTGCCTTCTGATGGTAGCACACAACAACTCGCCGTACCTATGACGCCCAATTTCGGCACGCTCTCGGTTTCTTCGTCCGTAGGCAGCCGCATCTACGTGAATGGCGAGGATATGGGCGCTTCGCCCTGGACGGGCCGCCTCTCTGCCGGTCAGTATGTCATTGAAGCGCGTCAGACCTCGCACCGCTCCACGAGCCAACGCATCGACGTGGTGCGTGGCAAGGAGCAGCGCATTGAGCTCGACGCCCCGACTCCCATCTACGGCTCGCTCAATGTAACGAGTCGCCCCGTTGGTGCTGACGTCTATGTGGACGGCAAAAAGGTCGGCACTACGCCCGATGTCTTCACCACCATCCTCGAGGGCACCCGCTCCGTCGAGCTCCGCAAGCAGGGCTACGCCGCCTACACCGCCGAGGTCAACGTCACCGAGGGTAAGGTCAGTGACCTTAGTGCAACACTTTCTGTAGAGAAGCCTAAACCCGTCGCTCACTCCTCCGGCCAAAGTGGCACGCTGCGTGGCAATACGGGCAATGCTGTCCTCGACCGCCTCATCAGTAATATGGTCTATGTGGAGGGCGGCACCTTCACGATGGGAGCAACCTCGGAGCAGGGGAGCGATGCATACAATAATGAAAAGCCTGCTCACAGTGTCACACTTTCCAATTATTATATCGGAAAGTACGAAGTGACACAGGCGGAATGGAAGGCGGTAATGGGCAGTAATCCGTCATACTTTGAAGGCTCGGATAATCTTCCTGTAGAACAAGTTTCTTGGAATGACTGCCAAACGTTTATCACAAAATTAAACACACTTACCGGAAAGAACTTCCGCTTGCCCACTGAAGCGGAGTGGGAATATGCAGCCCGTGGAGGAAGCAAGAGACAAGGCTACAAATATGCAGGAAGCGACAATTTAGACGATGTGGCATGGTACACTATCAATAGCGGAAGCACAACTCACGCAGTTGGCACTAAGCAGCCCAACGAGTTAGGCCTCTATGATATGAGTGGAAACGTGTACGAATGGTGTAGTGATTGGTTTGGCAGCTATAGCAGCTCTTCACAGACCAACCCGACGGGCGCTTCCTCGGGCTCCTACCGCGTGTACCGTGGTGGCAGCTGGGACAACGGCGCCAGGAGCTGCCGTGTGTCCGACCGGTACTACAGCACCCCGGGCCGCAGGTGCAGCATCCTCGGCTTGCGCCTTGCTCTTCCAGTTCAACCTTAAAGAAAAAGAAAAACAAAACTATCCTTCTGTCTTCAAAGAAGCCTGCCAAATAAAAGGCAGGCTGAAAGGAAGACAGAAGGTCGAGTGCCGACTATGCCTCCGATTGTGCTCTCGCTAACTCTAGGCCTTTTGCTTCTTGTAGCAGCCAAGAGAGTCGGATAGAGAACATTCCTAGCTTCCTCTAAAAAGCCAATTTTTGTAGCCCAGTTAGGAAAATAATTTTTCCCAGTTAAGAAAGTGATTTTTTCCAGTTAGGGCGGAAATGGAGCTTATTTTTTCCTGTGTCAACATAGGGTGAAGTCGCAGTATGGAAAAGCAAACATTTTGGTGTTTTCGTACTTTTTAGGCTAAAACAATTTGGTATTTTCGTAGGTTTTGAGTCAAAACATTTCGTTCACAGACACGCCATGATTACGCTACTTCGCTATGCGTTGCCGATTGGCAATGGGTAAAGCAGATTAAAACCTACCATTTGTCACCTTACCCCAATGAAAATCGTCCGTAGATGGAATTTTGTCGTCCATAGACGATAAAAATGATGCGTTTTTGTCGTCTATAGACGATAAATACGTATCTTTGCACCGAAAAGAAACCAATAAAGAGGGAAGATATGACCAAGGACTTGATAAAACTACTCATCGGCGAATATCAGGCTTACGTTTCGCAGGTGGAGTTTGTGCCTCGCGATGTGCAGCTTGCAGACGGGCTCAACTATGTCTTTGTGGGTTTGAGGCATGCAGGCAAGTCGTACTTGATGTTCCAGCGCATAGCTGAGTTGATAGGGCAGGGGCACAAGAGAGAGGAAATACTGTATTTCAACTTTGAGGACGACCGTATAGACGCTTTGGATGTAAGTGACCTCGACTTGATAAAATCCTGCTATGAGGAGATGTATGACTATAGGCCCATTTTTTTTCTGGACGAGATACAGCTTGTGGACAGGTGGGAGAAGTTTGCACGCCGTTTGGCTGACCAAAAATATCAGGTCTACATCACGGGCAGCAATGCCAAGATGCTCAGTAGCGAGATAGCCACGACCCTCGGCGGCAGATATATGATACACGAGGTCTATCCTTATACGTTGGCTGAATATCTCAAGGCCAGTGGCATTGACATAAAGGCGAAAAATGCCCTATACACCCATGCAAAGGAGGTGGCACGTCTGACCCATGTGTACTTTGAGCACGGAGGTCTGCCTGAGACTGTGGGTATGAAGGAGCCACGCGCGTGGATGAGCAATCTTTTTAGCAAGATATTCTTTGGCGACCTTGTGGCCAGATATAAGATACGCAACGACTACGCACTGCGTGTCATGATACGCAAGATGGCTGAAAGTGTCAAGCAACCGCTCTCGTACGGCCGCATAGCAAGCATAGTGAGTAGCACGGGCAAGAAACTGAGCACCGATGCAGCGATAGACTATATCGGCTATATGGCAGAATCCTGGCTCATCCTCCCGTACGAGAACCTGTATGGCAAACTGCAGGACAAGGAATCCAACCGTAAGTATTACTTTACCGACAATGGCCTTCTCTACCTTTTCCTCGTGGATGCCAATACCTCTTTGCTCGAAAATATGGTAGCCGTCACGCTCAGACGCCAATATGGCGATAGCTGTTTCTTTTGGAACAGCAGAAACGCCGAGGTCGACTTTGTGGTGCCGCAAGAGGGCTTGGCCATACAGGTCTCGTACTCCATGTCTGATGCCGATACTGCCAAACGTGAAACGGATGGCCTGCTAAAGTACGCGGCTATGCAGGAGGTCAAAAGGATGATGGTGGTAACAATGGATGAGGACAGTGCCATGGAGAGCGATGGCCAACGTATAGAAATCATTTCTCTCCAGCGATGGTTGCTGGAGGTTTGTATTTCAGACGCTGATAGTAGGTATTCTGTCTGAGTATTGGTACATTCGTGACCGAAATGCGATATTTTAAATTCTTCGGAAGTTGGCGAAAGTGTGGACGTTTCCCTCATAAAAGGCCCTTTTACCCCGTGTTTAGCGGCTTTTTGAGCGGTATTTGATGGTAAATTTGAGCAATTAGAGGAAATGAAGCGGTTTCGAAGATGAGACTTTATGATGCGTAAGATATTGCTTATGAGAGAGATAGATGTTTGATGTAGGTGGCGTTTATGACAAATGACAATATGACAGTTATTTTTTAGGCTACCCCTATATTTGCATTTTTCTCTCTTCCTTCTTTTCTTATTATATATAACCTATTGATATATAATAATATATAATATAGAGAAATTGAAGTGGTAGGGTACCTTATTTTTAAACTGTCATATTGTCATTTGTCATAATCGGGGAATTTACCCTCATGGTCAAGACCTGGAAGGGAAGAGGGTTCAAGTGCGTATCGGTCCCTCGATTTGACTTTCCCTTCGCTCTTCTTTTCTCTCTTTGTTCCTTTGTCCGCTTTTCCCTCATAGGCCCACTGGACGTAGTGCAGTCACAGACCTGCCCTGGTTTACGCTACTTTGCTATGCCGTTGCCGATTGGCAATGAGTAAAGCGGAGTAATACCTACCATTTGTCACCTTACCGCATTGAAAATCGTCCGCAGATGAAATTTTGTCGTCTATAGACGATAATCATGTATCAAACACCTCTTAGCCCCTTACTCCGCTTTCCCCATTGCCTCGCCCTTTAGCGGCAAAAATCTGTTGGATTTCACAAAAATATAACATAAAGCGGAACTTTCCGCTTCTTCCTCTTCATTTCATACAACGCCACCGCCATTTCATACAAGCGGACCGAAAGCGCTTGGCCAGTCCGGTCAATTGCCCTACCTTTGCACTGTAAAAACAAATCAAAAACTACAGACATTATGAAGAAAATTAAGCAAATCAAAATCTCAGACGGTGCGAAGAAGTTTTTTGTTTCAGCACATATGGTCTTTACTTTATGCCTTTTCTATGATGCGTATATTGCAGAACAAGATGTACGTTTAATGAGTGAGGCTGCCCATGATATATATGACGCTTGGGAGGAGCAACAACAAAACAAAGACTTTAATTTGGAATATTCAAAAGCATGGTGGGTCTTGGGCTGGCTTTATGATAACGAATGTTTTAATTATCAAAATGGCTTATATCCTTGTGCACCCAAAGAGGCTCATAAACATTATTTGTTTAATAATAGATAAATTTACCTATATACAAAAAACAGAGAACTTTAGTCGCATATTTACAATACAAAATTAAAGCTATGGAAATTCTTGGAACAATTATATGGTGCGATACAGCTATGAGTCTTGGACAAATTATATGGTGCGAATTTGAATTAATATTGGTTTTCATGTTCATAAAACTTATAAGAACAATAATTCCTTCTTCACCAATAAGTCGTTTAGTATTCCTTCTTTTCCCTATTTCACTCATTTGTATACTGTGTATGCC
>CAVGQN010000046.1:0-25626 GCA_963631395.1 bacterium | reverse complement strand
GAGCAAAACAAGCAAAAGAATAACAAGCAGGAGAAACAAAAAGAAAAATAAAAGAGAAAACAAAAGGGAGGAAAACAAAAGCAGGAGGAAAATCATTTGGTTCTCTTCCTGCTTCTTTTATCCTTTCCGATTAAGCGATAAAAGCACTCACCAAAACTTCTAGTATGGCTTAACCTTTCTTACCTTACTCATCCTTTCTGCATTGAGTAGCCCAACCGCTTCAGGCCTACGGCAGCGCCAAGCAGGTAGAGTAGGCGGACTGAGAGCAGATAGACGTGGTAGGCGAGGGCCGACGACGGAGGAATCTGCTCATGACGGATGCGGTCGAGAGCCATCTGTGCGGCAGAGCGCACTGTGTCTTCGCAGTCCCAGTGATAGAGGTCAAAGCGAACCACCTCGTCCATGTAGTCAAAGCCCCGCACGTCGCGCAGATGTTCGTAGATGTTGGGCAACCGGCTGTAGACCTCCCATCCGTCGTCCCAGTATTTGGCCATAGCCAAGCCGAGGTACATGGCCCAGCCCAGCGAGACAAGCGGATATTTGGCTATTTCCTTCATGGCATCGGCCGTGAAGCTGCCTGCCATACTGTCCCATCGGCCGGTGATGTCGGGTGTTTCTGGCAACGGTCCGGTGGCTGGGAGCAAATCTCGTTCACGCAGCAGTTGTACTAGGTCGTGGCGCAACTGCTCTTCGTATTTCTGCAGATATTCTGTCTGTTCCATCTGTGTGTTAAAATCCAAATTAAATGTCCAAAGAATTGTGGTCTAGGCTGATACTTTAGAGAGGACTGCTCCAATTAGAGAGGACTGCTCCGATGCATGAGATTTGCAGCATGTGGCTCTTTAGTTAGGAGAGCTCCAATGCAATTCTTATGCATTGGAGCATCCATCGGTAGGTTTGGCCTGATGCCGCCCTCAGAGCGCTTTTGCTTCGGTGCGTCGCTCTATCAACTGCACGCCGTCCAGGCGGCAGAGAATGCCGTCGGGAGCTTCCTGCAGGGCTTTGCGCTGCTCCGGCTGGAGGTAGACAGGATAGTCGCGGCCGAGCGGGAGAATGCGGATTTCGACCCGCTTCCCCTTGAGGTCAGACACGCGCACGAGCATCGGATTGCCGTTCCACTGGTTGTCCTGCACCAGCACGCCGTCGGCATAGACACGGGCCACGTCGCCCGCATAGCGCACTTCGAGCAGGTCGTCACCGGTAGCCGAAGCGGGCAGCGTGAGCGTCCATACGGCAGCCTTTTTGTAATCTGCATCAGAGGGTTGTTCAGCCACCTTCTGATTGCCCATCTGCACCTCGCGCAGGCCCTGGTGCTGGCTGACTTGTGTGGTGGCGAGCATTGCGCCCCGGCGGCTCGATTCGGCGATGGTCTGGCCGTGGTCGAAGTACAGGGGCGTGTCGGACATCACGAGCCGGCCGTCGTCGGAGCGGTAGGCTTGCAGGGCTTCCTTGACCCCAAGCAACTGGATGCTGACGCCGTCGGCCACTTGGTTGTGGCCCTTACGCAGGCTTATGGCGCGGCCGCCGATGCTGGCCTGCGGACGGATGCCGGCTATCTCGGCAAAGACGAGAGTCGTGTCTGCGCCGTTGGCCAAACGCATGACAGGCTGGGCGGTGAACCAATCGAAGGTCACGTTGCCCGTCTTGAGACCGAAGGGCAGGACGAAGCACTCGCCGCTGAGCACATCGATGCGCGGCAGGGTGATGTCACGGCCATCGGAGGTCTTGAATCGGAACTGCACGCCTTCCTTGTCAGAGAGCGCGCGGAGGCGCATGTAGTTGTTGACGAAGACAAAGCCGCTCCTGCCGTCAGTGCGCACGGCGTAGCGGAGCGTGGTGTCCTGCCGGCCGTCGGTGAGGCCTCCGGTGGGGAAGACGGGGTCCATGTCGCGCAACTCGGGGCCGAAGTCGAAGAGGAAGTAGTGGAAAAGCCGCGTCCAGTGGTACGACTCGTTGTACTGTCCCATCTGGCCGAGAGGTGACTGGAAGTCGTAGTTAATCTCGGGCAGGTCGTTGTAGTTGGTCACGGGACTGTTCTGCTTCTCGGCCAGGCCGCGTCCGGGATTGGTTCCGCCGTGGTACATATAGTAGCCTGGCAGGTTCGAACCCGAACCGACCTTGCAGATGGCAAGGGCCAGGGCGTCTTTGGGCAAGATGCGCACGCGCCGGTGGTAGGCCGTCATCATGCCGCCGCCGAGTTCGCAGGTCAGGTAGGGGTAGGAGAGCGAAGACGTAGCCGCCACGCTTCCGTCGTCCTTGAGTTCGGACTTCTGGAAAGTCTCGGTCGCGATATTCTCGGAGATACGTCCAGGCTTGAACACGAAAGCGTCGGGATAAGACCCGGGCATATCCTTCATCGAGCGGTCCCAGAAGCCGTCGGCATAGTCGCCGTAGAGGGGAAGAAGTTGGCCGAAGACCTCCTTGCCGTTGAGCTTGGGCCATCCCGTTCGGGTGTAGAAGGGCAGGTTAAAGCCCGTCTCGAGAGCCATCTTCCGGAGCGCCTCGAAGTAGGCCCACGGGCCACGGCATTCGTTCTCTATCTGCATGCCGATGATGGGGCCGCCGTCTTTGTAGAGCAAGCCCTTGACCTGCTCGTAGATGTGCTCGTAGAGGTTGCGGGTAGCGGCGAGGAAGCCAGGAGCGCAACTCCGCAACTTGTATTGTGCGGGGTCGGCCGTGGCTTTGTCCACAATCCAGGTGGGGAAACCGCCCTGATAGACCTCGCCGTGGCAGAACGGGCCGACACGGATGACGAGCGGTAGACCGACCTCTTGGCAAGTCTCAACAAAGGCGCGAAGGTCACGGTTGCCCGACCAATCGAAGACGCCTTGTTTCGCCTCGTGATGAATCCAGAAGACGTAGGTCGAGACGATGGTGATGCCGCCGGCCTTCATCTTGAGCAGTTCCTTGCGCCATTCCTGGCGAGGCACGCGCGAGTAGTGTATTTCGCCCATGACGGGGAGGACGGGCTGACCGTTGACGAGGAAACCCTTCGAGTCGACAAACACCGACTGTCCGCGTCCGTTGAGGGCTGTGCCGAACTCGAAGGTGGCACGGTTCTCAGGATTTGTGGCGGGTGCGGCGGGCAGTGTCAGCCGGTATTCTTGTGTCTGGGCGAAGAGCTTCGGCTTGAGTTCATCGGGCGAGTCTTTGGTGAACATATTGACCGCGGGCGCCGTCTCGGTGAAGAGGTGTGAGACAGTCTCGGCCGGAAGCGTGCAGGAAGGCGCGAACTTGTCGCTCTGCATGTAGCGGAGAATCGAGTAGCGGAGTTGGCGGGCCACGATGCGGTGCTCAAGGTCCGACGAGAGGTCCATGGTGGTCATCACGAGCCGTCCCTGGCCCACACGAGCCTCGAAGAGCATGCCCAGCTTGCGCGAGACGTGCCAGGTGTCGATGGGCTGGACGATGGGCTGGAAGTCGGCCGGGAACTCTGCCAGATTCATCACACGCGTCCTGTTGACCAGTTCCCACCAGTTGAGGTCCTGCCAGTCGTCGGTCGGGAAGTCGCCGAAGATGGGGTGCGTGTTCTGAATATAAGCTCCAGTGGTGTGCGGCGGGCGCATCTTGAACCAACTGGTGTTCCAGAAGACGGGCAGGAAGCGGTGTTCGACGTCGTTGCCGAAGCGCACCTTGCGGCCTGCGGTGAGCAGCACCTTGCCGCCCTGCTCTAGCACTTGCCGGGCGTGAGCGTCGAGCGTGTCGGTCAGCAGGATGCCGTCAGCCAAAGCGCCGTCGCCTGTGGCGGCCTGGCCTTCAGCTGTTTTGTCACCGGCCAACGCAGCCTGGCCGTTCGGTATGGACGGATAGACCCAGAAGTCCCAGTGGTTCTTGTGCTTGCCGGCTGTGAGCGTGAGCGTCAGCCGCATGGGTGTGGTCAGTTGGCTGGCGGGTGTGTAGCGGATGTCGTCGCCCACTTTGGCCGAGCCCTTTTGCAACGTCTTGCCTTTGGCCGTAGAAATGGAATAGCTGAGATCCGTGTAGTTCTCGCGACCCATCGTGGCGTTGTAGAGCAGAGTGCCCACCACGACCTCCTCCCGGTCAGAGAAGACAAACTTGGGGAAGCGGGCCAGGGGAACAACGCTCGAGCAGAACTGCGTCCAGTCATTGGCGTTGCAGTAGCCCTTCTCGCGCCAGTGCACGTTGAGTACGCCCACCAGCGCCGTGCCCTGTCCGCTGTAGTCGTTGAGGCCGAGCAGTTGGAAGCCCGCATAGTCGCGTGTGCGCAGGTTGCGCTCAATGTCGAATTTGTAGGCCAAAGTCTGCAGTTTGCCGCTCGCCATCAGGAACTTCTCGCTCTGCCCGGCCATTCCGCCATCGGCCAGCAGGTCGGCAAAGATCTCGAAGTTCTTGGCGCGGTAGGCACCCGTATATTGTTTGGTCTCCTTGAGGTCCGGGAAGGCGCACCACTGTCCCGTCTCGTGGCTGACGATGGGCGAGGTGTTGACGGGATGTCCGGCTGAGGGTTTGAAGTTGCGGGGCATGTCCATGCCGTCGTCGAAGTTGTCCATGCTCTGCGGCATCCTGCTGTTCCAGGGGTCCAGTCCGCGAGCGCCGCCCTTTACATGGAACTCCGCATCGGCAGCCCAGGCCCATCCGCCGCCCACCGACGCGTCGCAGTAGATGCGGGTCGGGTCGTACCGGTGCATTTCCTTGACAAAGTTGTTGCACCAACGCACCCAGTTGCCTGCAGGTTCGTTGCCGGCGGCCATCATGAGCAGGGAGGGGTGCGAACCGTAGCGGTCGATGATGGCCTTGCACTCGTCGAGCAGGTAGCGGTCGATGGTCAAGCCGTTGCCGAGTTTGACGCCGTGGTTAGGCCACGAAGGACCTTCGGGCTGTAGGTAGAAGCCCAGTTTGTCGGCGGCTATGAAGGCCGCTTCCGGCGGGCAGTAGCTGTGGAAACGCATGGCGTTGAGGCCGTATTCGCGGCATTTCCTGAAAATCTTCTCCCACGAGGCCACGTCAGTCGGCGGATAGCCCGTCTCGGGGAAGCAGCAGTTGCCCACGGTGCCGCGCAGTTTGAGCACCTCGCCGTTGAGCATGATGTTACGGCCGTCCACACTCACCTGGCGCATGCCGAAGGTGACGGGGATTTCCTCGCCCCGGTAGTTGACACGGACGGTGTAGAGATAGGGGTCGAACTCGCTCCAGAGTCTCAGCGGAGTCTTTAGTGTGATGTCGTAGATGCTGTCGTTGAGGTAGATGCGGGCCGAGTGGCTGTCGACATCCGGTTCGACGCGGCAGCGCCAGATGATTGGCTTGTCGCGCAGTTCGATTTTGCCCGCAATGCCGTTCCAGTTGCCTTGCGTCTGGTCAGTCACACTATGTGAATCCTGGCCGACGCAGACGTTTTCAATGCCGTTGTAGACGCGCAGTTCGAGGGTGTTGTCCTCGCCGTACTTCAGCAGGTTGGTCACGTCGTACTGGTGAGGCACGCTGAGCGACATCTGGTGCCCGGCTTTTTGGCCGTTGACATAGAGCGTCGTCTCGATGTGCGGCCGCTCGAGGAAGAGCATCACGCTGCGCCATTGCCACTCGGCGGGTACGCGGACCGTCTTTTTGTACCAGGCCGTACCCGTATAGTGCTTGTCGGGCGTCAGGAAGAAGGGGAACTTCATCTGTCCCGGCTCGCGGTATTTGGCCATCTTGGGATTGTAGAAGTACGATGAGTCGTAGAGCGAGCCCGTCCACTGCGTGTGTACGTCGACGTCGTCGCCCTTGCCGTTGGTCAGCATCGAGCCAGGCAGCGTCACTGCATCGTCGTAGGTGGCAGGTGGTGTCTCCGAGTTGATGCGGTCGATGGTAAACTGCCAGTTGCCGCTCAAGTTGATGCTCAGGAAGACGGATAACAGTAATAGTTTCATACGTTCGGTTGTTGTTAGATTAGTATTTGGTTAGGTTGTTTGTTTATGTTTATTTGCCGGCTGTTTTGTCAATTTGTTTTTTGTCAAAATAAAACCGGCAGTTTTGTCAAGACCATCCGATGCAGGCTTGATATTGTCAGTCGTTTTTGTTGTGGCGGTGTCATTTGACCCATCTCTTCCGGTCAGCGCGGATTTCCTGCCTGAAGAGGATGCGGGCCAAGCCGTAGACATAGCGGCGGAAGCCCGGATGATAAGCCAGAACGCGGTCGAACCATCCGAGGTACTTGCCGGCCACCTTGACCACCGAGCCCACGTAGACCATGGCGAAGAGCGTACCGATGCCAACGATGTGCCACTGCCAGGTGCCGAAGAAGACGAAGCTGAAGACCACGGCCAGGACGACGAGAGAGATGTCGACGGCAATCTTCACTTTGGGGAACTCTATGCCCGTCACGCAGCTGATGGCAACGGGGAAACCTTCGCCCGGCATCGTGACAGAACCGCACCTGACTTCAAGGGCAATGCCGCAGCCCAGGAGCGTGCAGCCGGCTATCTGTGCGATGACCTTGCTCCATGGGGCCTCGGGAACGAGCCACGTGGTGAGGGCCATATTGATGTCGATGAGCGTACCGAAGACAAATCCCACGAGGAGCTGGAAGAGCTGTACGGGTTGGAAGCGTCGGCGCAGGACGGCGAATTGGCCCACAACGAGCAGACCGTTCATGATGTATGTGTACTGTCCGATGGTGAGTCGGGGAATGCCGATTCCGAGTTCGCCGGCCGACTCAAAGACGTAGGGTAAGGTCGAAATCACACTCGATCCGAGCATGCTCCGCACGCAGACGGCCACGCCAAGCGTCATGATACACAACGAAATAAGCAGCAGGATGTGCTGCCACAAGAACGATACTACTCTTTCCTTCTTAGTCATACTTTTACTTTAATAATCTCTCAGCCTTTCGCACAAAGATTTTCACCCTTTTGCTTTATAACCTCTTTGCCTGCTCTGTTTTGAGTAAAGATTTTTTACCTTTCAGAGCAAAGGCTTTTGCCTTTTCGTGCAAAGAATTTCACCCTTCTGAGTAAAGAATTTCACCCTTTTACGAGCAAAGACTTTTACCTTTTCGCGCAAAGGTAGTGATAATATCTTGTTTTGTCAAATATTTTGCAAAAAAAATATCCCGTCCCTCTTATTGTAGTCGGAGAGGGGCGGGAGTATAGGGATTTTGTGCGGTGGACCTTACTTGATTTTGTCGGTAAGGACTTGACCGGATTTATACAGAAGACGCCTGAATCAAAGTCCGTCGGACTCGATGTCCTCCAGGTCCTGATAGCCGTCCATGTCGATTTCCGACGGGTCGTAGTCCTCGTCGCCGTACATGGCGTTGGTGTCTTCCGAGAGGCCGTTGAAGATGTCGTCCAGATTGCCCTCCTGCTTGGGAGCTTTGCCCTTGGCGAGCGTAACCTCGGCGTTCAGGAGATGTTTACGCTCCGTGACCTCGCGAATCTGCATGAACAGGCAGCGGTCGCACATCGTGTCGAAGAGGAAGAGCACCTTGGCCTTGTTTTCGGCCTCCTCTTTCGAGATGACATCGCAGAGATGGGTTTTGTCCATCAGCAGCGAGGTCTCTTCCTGTTTCTCGCCGTTCTTCTCGTCGTCTTTCATCTCTACGGCGGTGATTTCCTGTTTCTTGTCCCAGTACTCGTCGCAGACGTAGAAAGCGGTCATCAGGTTCTTCTTATACTCGCATGTCTTCAGCAAGATATTGTTGAGGTCCATGAAAGTAGATTCTGCATCAATCTCAATCTCTCGGCGGAAGTCATCGACTTCGTCACTGAGAACGACAAATTTATAGACCATAACTCTCGTGTTTGTATTTGTAGATTACATATTTCCGGCTATGATGCCGCGGTCGGAAGAGCGTACGAACTCGATGATGTAGTCACGTTCGGGCGAGGAGAGAAATTCGCGCTCCAGGCGTTCGATGGCGTGCGTCGTGTTGAGTCCGCTCATGTAGATGACGCGGTAGCACTCTTGGATGGTCAACACTTGTTCGGGCGTGAAGCCGTGGCGGCGCAGGCCTACCGAGTTGAGTCCCATGTACTTGGCAGGGGCGCGGCCCACCATAGTGTAGGGCGGGATGTCCTTGGTCAAACCCGAACCGCCCTGAATCATGCAGTAGCTGCCGATGTGGGTGAACTGGTGGATGAGCGTGCCTCCGCCGATGACGGCAAATGGGTCGACGACGACTTCGCCGGCCATCTGTACGGAGTTGGACATGATGACGTTGTCGCCCACATTGCAGTCGTGAGCCACATGGCAGTAGGCCATGATGAGGCAGTTCTTGCCCACGCGGGTCACCTGCTTCGAAGCAGTGGCGCGGTGTACGGTAGCGCACTCGTGCAGCTGCGTGCCGTCGCCAATTTCGACGGTGGTATATTCGCCCTTGAACTTCAGGTCTTGGGGTGTTGTGGCGACACATGCGCCTGGGAAGACGTGCACATTCTTGCCGAGGCGTGCGCCCGGGAAGATGGTTGCGTTGTTTTCGATGATGGAGCCGTCACCGATGACGGTGTCTGCGTAGATGCAGGCAAAAGGTCCGACCTTGACGTTGGCGCCTATTTGCGCACCTTCCTCGATGTAGGCTAATGGTGAAATCAGATTCTCGGCCATAGTATTATTTGTTTTTTGCAATTTGTGCCATAAATTCAGCTTCGCTCACGATTTTGTCGCCGACAAAGGCATAACCCTTCATCTGTGCGATGCCCCGGCGCAGAAGAGATATAAAGTGTACGCGGAACACCAGCGTGTCGCCGGGCACGACCTTCTGACGGAACTTGACGTTGTCAATCTTCATAAAGTAGGTCGAATACTGCTCCGGATGTTCCACTCCGCCAAGCACGAGCAGACCCGAGCATTGGGCCATGGCCTCGACCTGAAGCACGCCGGGCATGACGGGTTCGGAGGGGAAGTGACCGACAAAGAAAGGCTCGTTGGCCGTCACGTTCTTGACGCCGACCACATAGTCGCCGGGTTCCATCTCCACGATTTTGTCGACCAGCTGCATCGGGTAGCGGTGCGGCATGACCTGCTTGATGGCGATGTTGTCCATGACGGGAGCCTTGTTGGGGTCGTAGACGGGCACTTGCACCTCGGTGCGCTTCATGTCCTTGCGCACGGCGCGGGCGAGTTTGTTGTTGATGCCGTGACCGGGGCGAGTGGCGATGATGCGGCCCTGGATGAAACGTCCCACGAGGGCCATGTCGCCGAGTATGTCGAGCAACTTGTGTCGGGCAGGTTCGTTGTCCCACTGGAGCGGGCGCTTCTGCACGTAACCGAGTTTTTCGGCCGAAGGAGCGTCGGCGCCGATGCTTGCGGCGAGTTTGTCGAGTTCGGCTTGTGCTACAGGCTGGTCGTAGATGACCATGGCGTTGTCGAGGTCACCGCCCTTGATGAGGTTGGCGGCCAGGAGGGGCTGTATTTCGCGTACGAAGACGAAGGTGCGGGCGGCGGCGATTTGGCCGGCAAACTCACTCACGTCGTTCATGACGGCAAACTGGTTGTTGAGCACGGGCGAAGGATAGTCGACGAAGGTCGTCACCGAGAAGTGGTCGTCGGGGTAGATTTCGAGTTTGATGCCCTTCTCGGCATCTTCAATTGTGTATTTCTTCGTGATGCGGAAAATCTCGCGCTTGGCGTCCTGGCTGACGATGCCCACCTTCTCGATTTCCTGGGTGTAGGGGAGGGCCGAGCCGTCGAGAATCGGGAATTCAGGGGCGTTGACCTTGATGAGGCAGTTGTCAATACCGGCGCAGTAGAGGGCGGCCATGCCGTGCTCGATGGTGCTGACCACGATATCGTCCTTCTGGATGACGGTGCCTCGGTTGGTGGCGGCCACGTTGTCGGCAATGGCTTCGATGACCGGTTGGCCGGGCAAGTCGGTGCGCTGGATGTTATAACCCGTATTCGGTTCTGCCGGGCAGAATGTAACCTCGATTGAGAGACCCGTGTGCAGGCCTTTTCCCTTCAAGGTGAATGGTGCGGCAAGTGTTTGTTGTTGTTGCATATCTTTGTTCTTATTTGGTTCGCTATTACTTCTGCAGTTCCTTCTTGATTTTGTCGATGTCGGCCTCCATGCCGGGCAGACGCTTGAGATAGACGGCCTGGCGGGCCCAGTCTTTGGCCGGGATGACGGGAGTGCCCATCAGCACGCAACCGTCCTTCTTGATGTTGCCCGTAATGCCCGACTGTGCGCCGAAGGTGTTCTGATTGCCGATGCTGAGCTGCCCGGCCACGCCAACTTGTCCGGCGAAGGTGTTCCAGGCACCGATTTTGGTCGTACCTGCCACGCCGACCTGGGCGCAGAAGATGTTGTTCGGTCCGGTCACGGTGTTGTGGCCTATCTGAATCAGGTTGTCCAGTTTGCTGCCGCGGCCGATGATGGTGTGGCCCATGGTGGCGCGGTCAATGGTCGTGTTGGCGCCAATTTCGTTGTCGCCTTCAAGGATTACGTTGCCAATCTGCGAAATCTTCTGCAGTTGGCCGTCGACGGGAGCAAAGCCGAAGCCGTCGGCACCGATTACGCATCCGGCGTGCAGAATGCAGTTGTCGCCGATTACGCAGTCGTGGTACACCTTGACGCCAGCGTAGATAGTCACGTTGCGGCCCACCTTGACGTTTTCGCCTAAATAGACTTGCGGATAGATTTGCGAACCTTCGCCCACGGTAACGCCTTTGGCCAGGTAGGCAAAGGCTCCGACATAGGCGTCGGCGGGAATCTGTACGCCCTCTGCTACGAACGAAGGTTGCTCCACGCCCTGTTTCTTTGGGTTGAGCGCTGCCTCGACCATGTTGAGCAACAGGCCCATGCTGGCGCGGGCGTCGGCCACCTTGACCAGCGTAGGACGGATTTCCCGAGTCGTGTCAATCTCTATGTTTCCGTCTACCAGCACGATGCTGCTTTGGGTCGTGTAGAGAAACTCCGTGTACTTCGGGTTGGATAGGAACGAAAGGCATCCGGGCTTACCCTCTTCAATCTTGGCCAGGTTGCTGACCTGCACGTTCGGGTCGCCAATCACTTCGCCTTGTACGAATGCGGCTATCTGTTGAGCTGAAAACTGCATTTGTGTCTCGTTTTTAGTGCGTGTGTAATAATTGCAAATGTACAATACTGGCTGCAAATATATGTAATATTTATGAAACAAACGTGTGAAGTACCGAAAAACTACAAAAGGTTTTCGTTTTTTTCACCTTTCAGGAATAGTTGATGCTCGTTTTTGCTATTTTTGTGCATCACTCTTTGTGCTATTTGCCCCTTTTTTTGTTCGAAGAGCTTTCAGGCTTTTTAGCAAAAATTGGGAAAGCCTTCAGTCTTTATTTTCGAAGAGCCTTCAGTTTTTCATTATTGAAAACCTTAATCTTTGACAAAACGGGCCTCGAAATGTCCGGTGCCGTGGTCCATTTGGCTGATGACGAAACGTCCGCGGTCGGAGGGTTGCATGTGGCGGTCGAAGTAGAGTCGGGCCACCACGCCCATGGTGCAGCGCACATTCATTTCGACGCAGGGCATGATGCCTTGCGTCGTAATCATCATGTCGAGGCCGATGTAGCCCACTTGCCAGGGCAGGGCGAAGAAGGGGGCGAAGAGTCGGGTCAGAACCGGCAGAAGACGGTCTCTCAGTGCGTGCATGTCGGTCGTCGTGATGCCGTTGCCGGGTGCGGTCAGTGCGGCTTCGATGGCCTCGTCCGAGAGCAGCAGGCCCTGTCGGTAAGTGTCCTTGTCGTCCGTTTCGAACAGCGAGTAGCCGACAAACGAGACCTCTTCGCGGCCCACGCGGAAGAGCATGGCAAAGTCCTGTTTCTTCTGTAGCCACACTTCGCCCATGATGCCGCCCATCTTGCGGATGACGGACTGGGCACGCCCTCGCACTGTCGCTTCCGGCAAACTGCTTCTCACCAGTCCGCGGCCGCTGCTGCTCCACGGGCTTTTGAGCACGAAGCTTTCTCCGGCTTCTTGTCTTTTGACTATGTAATGCGACAGCTCGTCTGCGGTGGTGATGTAGACGGGCAAAGGACCGGCATAGTCTAGTGACTGGAGAATGCCGATCACGGTGCGCCGGTTGGAGAGTTGGCGGAGCGCTTCGAGCTGGTCGTCGGTGGGGAGCTGCTTGAGGCCGATGCCTAGCGTGCGGTGCAGATATTGTCGGGTGTCCCAGTCCCAGCCCCATGGCATGGGAACGGGCGAGGACGGGTCGTTCCAAATGTCGGCCAGCCAGGCAAGGTCTTCTTGTAGTCTGCGGGCGGCAGCAGGCGGATTGAAATGCTTCACGCCGTTGCCCAGGGCGATGTCGTGCGACGGATAGAACAGCATCGGTCAGAACAGGGTGTCAATGAAGGCGGCGAAGGTATAGTAGGTCATCATGAGGCTGATGACAAGCTTCAGTCCCGTGGTCAGCAGGAAGGCCACGAACGACATCAGTGCTACCTTGACGGCCTTGCCCAGGTTGGATTCGTGCATGATTTCGCCTATGAAAGCTCCGGCCAATGGACCGATGATGAGCCCGGCAGGCATAAAGAACAATCCGGCGAAGACGCCGATGGTCGAACCCCACACCGAGGCTTTCGACCCGCCTCCCAGCTTGGTCAGCCAGATGGGGGCCACGTAGTCGAGCACGGTGACGAGGATGGTCAGCACCAGCATGACCAGGAGCAGTCTTCGTGTGATTTCGTCCGAATCGGTGATGAAGTAGGCCGTCAGCAGCGAGGCGAAGTTGAGCGGCGGACCGGGCAGGGCGGGCACGATGGCCCCTGCTATTCCCGTCAGCGCCATCACTACGGCGAGGAGGATAAGGATGGTGATGAATATTGTCATGCGTGTTACGTTTTGGGTTTTGCGTTTTACGTTCTCCCACGGGTGCAAAGATATGTATTTCAGCTCAACTATGGAATTGTTATCTGTCGCAAAGATATATAAAAAAACTTAAAAAGTTGCAGGTCTGCGTTTTTTTTATCAACTTTGCACCGCATTTTATATATGTAGGTGCGTAATAATTAGAAAAGAACGTAAATCAAATAAAGAAAAGAACGTAATGAAAAAAATTCTCTTCCTAACCTTTCTCTCATTGGTTATGATTGGCTCGCTCGAAGCCAAGTCAAAAAAGAGCGCAACTAAGACACCATGGCAACAGGCCGACTCAATCGTCAAGGCCATTCGCAAGACAAAATTCTCGGACAAGATATACAATATCAAGGACTTCGGAGCCAAGGCTTCACGTCCGGATGCACCCGTGTGCCTGGCCCACGACGCCATCAACCTGGCCATCACCGTGTGCAGCCAGGAGGGAGGCGGCACGGTGCTCGTGCCCGATTCGACCTACATCACCGGTCCTATCACCCTGCTCAGCAACGTGAACCTCCATCTCGCCGACGGCGCCGTGCTCAGGTTCTCGACCAATCCCGACCTCTACTATCCCGCCGTTCAGACGCGTTGGGAGGGTATCGACTGCTACAATACGCATCCGCTCATCTACGCTTACGGTGCAGAGAATATAGCCATTACGGGCAAAGGTTTGCTCGACGCACAGGGCAGCAATAGCAACTGGTGGAGCTGGTGCGGCGCGCCCCGTTACGGCTGGAAGCCCGGCATGGTGAGCCAGAGCGGCCGTGGCGGCGACAAGACCAAAGGTCCGCGTGCCCGTCTGCTGGAGTGGGGCGAGAACCAGGTGCCCGTCCACGAGCGCGTCTTCACCAAAGAGGACGGCATGCGTCCGCAGTTCGTCAACCTCTACCGTTGCCACACGGTGCTCATTGAGGACGTCACGCTTCAGAACTCGCCCTTCTGGGTGCTTCACCCCCTGTTCTGCAACGACCTCATCGTGCGTGGCGTGACCGTCATCAACGATGGCCCCAACGGCGACGGCTGCGACCCCGAGTCGTGCAACCGCGTGCTGATAGAGAACTGCGAGTTCAACACCGGAGACGACTGCATCGCCATCAAGTCGGGCCGCAACATGGACGGCCGCAAGTGGAACACGCCCAGCCAGAATATCGTGGTGCGCAAGTGCAGGATGAAGGACGGCCACGGCGGCGTCGTCATCGGCTCGGAGATTTCGGGCGGCTACCGCAACCTCTACGTCGAGGACTGCGAGATGGATTCGCCCAACCTGGAGCGCGTCATCCGCATCAAGACCAACTCGTGCCGTTCGGGTATCATCGAGAACGTCTACGTGCGCAACGTGACGGTCGGACAGTGCCGTGAAGCAGTGCTCCGCATCAACCTCAACTACGAACCCAAGGAACAGTGCCAACGCGGCAACAACCCCGTGGTGCGCAACGTCAACCTCGAGAACGTAACTTGCCAGAAGTCGCAGTACGGCATTATCCTCAACGGACTCGAAGACGCCTGCAATATCTACGGCGTGAGCCTGAAGAACTGCGATTTCAACGGCGTGGCTCCGACGGGCAAATACGGCAAGGGCGTGCTCGGTCTGCAGGGCCGGTACCGCGACATCCGACTGGAAAATGTTAAGATTAACGGCGAGCAGACCGCTTCGCCATCAGATGTGCAATGAAAAGTTTCCTTTCTTTACTCTTCGCCTTGATGCTGTCGCAGACATTGCTGACGGCAGGCGTCATTAGGGGAAAGGTCGTCGATGACCTGAACGCCCCTCTCGAGTTTGTTAACGTGGCTGTGTACAAGCAGTCAGAAACGGCCCCGTACAAGGGCAGCACGACCGACGAGTCGGGCGCTTACCGCATTGAGGGTGTGGGCGAAGGCATCTACACCGTCAAGTATACGTTCATGGGCTACGAGCAGCAGCAGCGCACCGTGACTGTCGGCAAGGGCAAAAGCAGCGAAGCCAACGTCGGTACGGTCACGATGAAGGAAGACCGCGCCGTGCTCCAGGAAGTCAGCGTTTCGACGCAGAAGGCCGCCATGCGCCTCGACATCGACAAGAAAGTGTTCGATGTGAGCCAAAGCATCACGGCTGCCGGACTTTCGGCTTCCGAGGCCTTGGAGAACATTCCTTCGGTCGAAGTCGACCAGGAGGGCAACATCTCGCTGCGCGGTTCGTCGAGCGTCACCGTGTGGATCAACGGCAAAGAGCAGGGCTTGACCAGCGACAACCGCGGCGACATCCTGCAGCAGCTGCCCGCCGAGAGCATCGAGCGCATTGAGGTCATCACCAACCCCTCGTCGAAATACAGTCCCGAAGGTTCGGCCGGCATCATCAACATCATCCTCAAGCGCGACCGCAAGAGCGGTTACTACGGAGGCGTGCAGCTCAATGTGGGCAAGAACAAGGGCGCCGACCCGGGCGGCCGTCTGGGAGCCAACATCAACTACTCGAGCGGCCTGATTGAGGCTTATGCCAACATCGGACTCGGTCGCCGCGTGCACGTCAACCACGGCTTCACCGACCGCGACTTCCTCGACTCGTTGGGCGACGACTACCACTACGGCTACCTCAACTCGTCGTACGAAGGCGAGGGCAAAGGCACCAATTTCTTCGGCCGCGCCGGTGTGACTTGGCATTTTACCGACAAAGACGAAATCGGCATCGGCTATATGGGCATGGTCGGTTTGGGCAAAAACAAGCGCACCACCGACTACCTCTACGAGCAGGGCTTTGCCACCGACGACGAGACGCTCTGGACGCAGTATCCCGACTTCAAGCCCTACAACAGCACGCGCAAGAGCTACAACAGCGACACGCCGCACATGAACAACGTCAACCTCAACTACCGCCACGAGTGGAAGACTAACCACACGCTCGAGGTGTCGCTGTCCTACGACAAGTGGAGCGCCGACAACGAAACGGGCTACGACCA
This sequence comes from bacterium, assembly GCA_963631395.1. Taxonomy (GTDB): domain Bacteria; phylum Bacteroidota; class Bacteroidia; order Bacteroidales; family UBA3663; genus Liminaster. The sequence goes on along the minus strand of CAVGQN010000046.1, from coordinate 9,927 downwards.
GGCAACAGATTATTTGGACAAAGACGGCAACACTACGGCCTCGTCGTCCTCAAACCAGTGGCAGGAGTCGACCATCGGCAACGAGAGCTACGAGGTGCAGGCCGACTATGAGCAGCCTTTGAGCGAAACCTCCAAGTTCGAGGCCGGCTACAAGGGCTCCTGGTTCCACGAGGACAGCCCGACCGAGACCTGGACCGACCGGACCAAGGCCGCTTCCATCTATTCGCTCTACAACCGCTTCGTCTACGACCAGAACATCCATGCTGTCTATGCCAACTACCAGAACAAGATAGGCCAGAAGTTCGGCTACCAGGTCGGACTGCGCGGCGAGTACTGGACCGTCGAGACCGAGTCGTACAACTACGACGAGGAGTACGGCACACAGCACCTTACGGGCGTCGACGCCGTGCCCAAGTACAAGAAGGATTTCTTCAAGATTTTCCCGACCGTCTTCCTGAGCTACCAGTTGCCGCACGACCAGGAGCTGCAGGCCAACTACACGCGGCGCCTGTCCCGTCCGTGGGGCGGTCAGCTCAATTCGTTCAAGAACATCAACGACTCGACCAGCATCTCCTACGGCAATCCGTCGTTGACCCCGACCTACACCAACAGTTTCGAGCTCAACTACCTCAAGAACTGGACTGAGCACACCCTGTCCGTGTCGGCCTACTACCGCCCCTCGACCGACGTCATGCAGCGCGTGTCGTACCTTCAGGACGGCATTCGCTATCAGACCAACGAGAACATCTCGAGCGAGACGTCGTCGGGCCTGGAGATTATCGGCAAGAACAAGCTCTTCAGCATCCTCGACCTCACCACTACGGTCAATGCCTTCTACTACCAGCTCGACGGCGGCGTGTTCGACATCTACGACCAGGGGCAGACCCATCAGGTGACCGTGCGCGAAGACGACGACTTCTCGTGGAACGCCACGATGATGGCCCAGTTCACCTTGCCGTGGGAACTCTCGCTGCAGGCTACGGGCCGTTACAATGCGGCCAAAGTCATCACCCAGGGCAAGCGTGAGGCCAACTACGGTCTCGACCTCGGTCTGCGCCGTTCGTTCTTCGACAAGAAGCTCACCGTCAACTTCAACGTGCGCAACGCCCTTGACAGCCGCAAGAACCGTTCGCGCACTTCGGCCGATGGTTACCGTCAGCTGAGCGAGAGCGTGTGGGGCAGCCGCCGCTTCGGCATTCAGATAGCCTACAGCTTCGGCAATATGCGGGGCAACGAACGCGACCGCGGTGGACAGGGTTCTGACCCAGGCAGTTCTAACGGAGGCTATGGCGAAGGTGGAGAATATTGATGCTCAAAGTATTAAGTTGAAAGACTTGATGCTGAAAGTATAAAATATTAATCCGAAAAAGATTAAGTTTAGAAAAGGATTGGGTTTAGAAAAAAAATAAGCTGAAAAAATAAGCTGAAAAATAAAAACTTAATCCTGAAGAAAAATTAAGCAAAGAAAATCAACAGGATAAATGTCAAACATGGGGTAATATTGCTACGGTCAAAAAACAATTGAACAACTATGTTTGAAAATCTTTCCGAGCGTCTCGAACGCTCATTCAAAATTCTGAAGGGCGAAGGCCGCATCACCGAGATCAACGTTGCCGAGACCCTCAAGGATGTGCGTAAGGCATTGCTCGACGCAGACGTCAACTACAAGATTGCCAAGACCTTTACCGACACGGTCAAGCAGAAGGCCCTTGGTATGGACGTGCTGACTTCGGTCAAGCCGGGCCAGCTTATGGTCAAAATCGTGCACGACGAACTGGCTGCGCTGATGGGCGGCGAGAGCGTCGAGTTGAACCTCAAGCCCAATCCGACCATTATCTTGATGGCCGGTCTGCAGGGTTCGGGCAAGACGACCCATTCGGGCAAGTTGGCCCTGATGCTCAAGACCAAGAAGGGCAAGAAGCCGCTCCTCGTCGCTGCCGACGTCTACCGTCCAGCTGCCATCGACCAGTTGCAGGTTGTGGCTGGCCAGGTGGGTTGTCCCGTCTACACCGACTTGACGTGCAAGGACCCCGTCAAGATAGCCCGCGACGCCATCCAGCAGGCCCGTCAGCAGGGCAACGATGTGGTCATCATCGATACGGCAGGCCGTCTGGCCGTCGACGAGCAGATGATGCAGGAAATCTCCAATATCAAGCAGGCCGTCAACCCGACCGAAATACTCTTCGTCGTCGACTCGATGACGGGCCAGGATGCGGTCAATACGGCCAAGGAGTTCAACGACCGTCTTGACTTCACGGGCGTCATCCTCACCAAGCTCGACGGCGACACCCGCGGCGGTGCTGCCCTGTCCATCCGTAGCGTGGTGCAGAAGCCTATCAAGTTTGTGGGTACGGGCGAGAAGATGGACGCCCTCGATGTGTTCTATCCCGAGCGTATGGCCGGGCGAATCCTGGGCATGGGCGACGTCGTCAGCCTTGTGGAGCGCGCCCAGCAGCAGTACGATGAGGCCGAAGCCAAGAAGTTGCAGAAGAAGATGATGCAGAACAAGTTCGACTTCAACGACTTCCTCGCGCAGATTCAGCAGATCAAGAAGATGGGCAACTTCAAGGACCTTGCCTCCATGATTCCCGGTGTGGGCAAGATGCTCAAGGACGTAGAGATAGGCGACGACGCCTTCAAGGGCATTGAAGCCATCATCGGTTCGATGACGCCCTACGAACGCGAGCATCCCGAGTGCCTCAATCCCTCGCGCCGCCAGCGCATTGCCAAGGGTTCCGGCACACAGTTGCAGGAAGTCAACCGCCTTGTCAAGCAGTTCGACGATATGCGCAAGATGATGAAGAAGATGTCTGACTTCAAGAAAGACCCCCGCGCCATGATGCGCAATATGCCCAACATGCGCAACCTGCCGCACCGCTTCTAAAGAGTGTTGCGTTTTACGTGTTGCGCTTTCCGTATTGCGTCAATACATGACAAAACTTTGCCCTCCGGATTCGCTTTGCTTGAGCAGTCCGGAGGGCAAACTTTTGTGTTTTGTGTTTTACGTTAGCCTTACGGGCCAAAACTTCCTTGTGTTTTGTGTTAGCCTTACGGGCCAAAAGTTTTGTTTTTGTGTTTTACGTTAAGGCCAAAGCTTCCTTATGGATAGGGGGCATTGACCCCTCACATAGAACGGGTCATAGAACGGCTCATTGATTCCCCACTCATAAAACGGGTTATTGGACCCCTCTTAGAACGGGTCTTTGACCCTCAATGACCCTGACCCTCAATGACCTTGACACTTATGCTGCCCGTATGGCCCGCGTATTCCGGGGCGTAGGCGCACTGCACGGTGGCGGCTCCGGTCAGATATTCGCCGGTGCGGGTCACGTAGTAGTCGATGTCGAGGGTCATGGTGCCCTTGGTGAACGTATCGAAGAAGAGGTCGGTCGAAGCGTCGTGGCGGGCCACATAGCCGCCGCGGCCGTTCATCCAGCGGTAGCCGCTGCTTTGGTCAGTCGGTTCGAAGCAGACCGGCGTGAGCAGGTGCACCTGCACGAAGTCCATGTCGCGGTCGGCCGTTACGGTGACGCGCACGGTCACGCGGTCGCCCACCTTGAGCGTGGAGGTCTGCGGATCGAACGTCTTGCCGTCCACGAGCAGACGTCGCGCAATCTTCAGCTCGCCCGACGACTGCGTCTGCAGCCGGTCCATATTCTCCAGGAAGCGGGCCGAAACGGCGCCCCATGAGATGCGGGAATGGTTTTGCGAAGCCTCCTGCGAATGGTTTTTGCCAAAGCTCTGCGAGCCATTTTGCGAAGCCTCGCGCTTCGCAGGGACAATTTCCAGCTCTTTGACGCCCTTCGCCGTCCGTTTTTCGTCTATTTCCGTGTGCACATATCCCAGCTGACGGGCCAGGAACTTGGTCGTGTCGATGGGGGCGGGGATTACCCGGCCGTCCATGCGGAATTGCGGCACCGAAGCGTCGGCGAGGTTGGCCGAGTCGGCCAGCAGGTAGCTCACGGCGCTGATGGTGTTCATCGGATTGTCCCACATCTGCGTCTGCTTCTGTCGGAGTAGCCACACCTGCATGTCGGCCAGCACCGTTTCCCTGTCCGCCATGGCCGATTGGCGTACGGCCCGCATGGCAGCCAGTTGCGTCGGGATGCGGTAGTCACACCACGAGTAGCGGGCGCCGTCGGTGGCGTAGTAGCGGCCCACGCCCGGTTTGCTCACCGTATACTCCATCACCGACTGCAGGAAGTCGTCGGCGGCCTTCTCGTGTCCGAACGTGCGGAGGAAGCAGGCACAGTTGGCCTTGCCGTAGATGGTGAGGTCGCGCACCGACTTCTCCACTTGTCCGAGCCATGTTTCGCGCATCTTCCGGACGTCCTTGCTCACGTGCCTGTCGGGCAGCAGCGAGCTGACGAAGAGGTAGTGCATGCTCATGTCGCCCAGGCGGTCCCTGTCGCGTTTTGAGTCATTGTACAGGCGGTACATCTCCTGATCCAAGTACTGCATGCCGCGTTCGAGCAGGGCTTTCACCTCGCTGTCGTTAGGGGCGAGCAAGGCCAGGTCTTCGCACACGGCCAGTGTCACGTAGAGGCTGCCTGCCATGCCGTCGAACCAGCTCCACGAGCCGTCGGCGTTCTGCAGGTCCGTCAGTTTGTCCTTGGCCGTCTTCGTGCGCTGGCGCATTAGGTTTTCGTCGAAGAGGTCGAGCAGGGCGGCCCGCTGGTCAGACTCGAGCAGGGCGTCGCGCAGCCACGGCGATTCGCGGAGCACTATGTCCTTCATGCGCTCGTTGTCGGTCAGTTCGGAGTTGATGGCAGCGGCTGGATTTGCTTTTGACGAAGCTCCGGATTTTGCATCCGAAGCCGAACCCGTAGCGGCATTGCGTTGCGCCTGGAGCGCCTTCCTGAAGCCAGGTATGCTTTGGGCCAGGCGGCTGGCTTCCGTGTTGGCGTAGAGCGAAGCCGCATAGCTGATGGCGCTGCTGTTGTCGGGCACACGGATGCCCTGCAGCGCTTCGATGGCGGTCCATGCGGGGTTGGCCGTGTATTCGAGCGTCATGCGGCGCTGTGTGGCCGACGGGCTGTTGCCGTTGAAGAGTGTGGTGAGGTCGACGGTCTTGCTTTCGCCGCCGCTCACATAGAAAGGAGCCGTCTCGGTGACATACTGCTTGGCAGTAAGCACCGGCAGGTAGTTGCGTTCGCCGTCCGAGCAGTTGCCCGCCTCGGCCGTAATCTCGCACACGAGCAGCGGGTGTTGGTCCGTCACCGCGTATTCGAACGCCACCGGTTCCGTCTGTCCGGCGTCTACGGCCAGGGTCTTCGACGCTTTGCAGACCACCTTGCCGCTCTCGGCATCCAGCAGGCGGAAGTCGACGCAGGTCTTGAGGTCCGCCGTGCCCTGGTTGATGACCCTCGACACGATGCTGACCCTATCGCCCTCGCGCACGAAGCGCGGCATGTTGGGCTGCACCATCAGGTCCTTCTTCGCCACGCAGGTCGTGTCAATCAGGCCGTACTTGATGTCCTTGGTGTGCACCATGCCCAGCAGGCGCCAGGTGGTCAGACTCTCGGGCAGGGTGAAGGCAATATGCACGTCGCCGTTGGCATCGGTGGTGAGGTGCGGGTAGAAGAACGCCGTCTCGCAGAAGTTGCTGCGCATGCGGTTCGAAGCACCCGTCGCGTCCTTGCCGGCCGAAGCGCCGTTTGTCTTTCCGGCCGTGGCGGCCGATTCCTCACCCTCGGGATTCAGGCCTGCGATGCGTCCGCTCAGCGCCACGTCGGCCGTGCTCTCGCTTTCCTCCTCGGTCATCGCCAGGTTGGCCACCTTGGCTCTCATCATCACCGGGGCTTCATCGCACAGCATTAACTTGCCGATCGCGGGTCCGCGTCCGAAGTAACCGCCGCCGTCATACTCGAACGGCATCAGACGGTCGTAGTCGTGTTCCTTCCACGGCAGCCTCCTGACCGAGAAGTACAGATGCAGGTAGTTGGCCACGTTCTGCTCCAGGAAGCGGAGGTACGGCGACCACCCGGTTGGGCTCGTGTAGCTGAACAGCCAGCCGAAGGGTGCCAGCTGGTCGAGCGAGGCGTCGTACATCGTGGCCATCATTTCGGCGGCCTTCACGCAGTTTCCGTCCTGGTCCTTGACGGTCAGAATCCACTCCTCCTGCTGCCCGGGTGTCAGATGGTCGCGGAACGTCTTCCACGAAAGCTGCAGGCGGTTGTCGGGGCGCTGGTAGGCGATGGTCTGCGTCTCTGTGAACGTCTGCCCGTTCCTCACGAAAGCCAGCACGAGCGTCACCCCGTCGCCGTATTCCTTCTTGTAGTCGATGTCGAAGAGGTACAGGTGACGGCCCAGCTCGATTTGCTTCTGCTCGAACACCTTCGTTTCCGACATTATGTAATAATAGAGACACACATTGTCGGCGCACGGCGCAAGCAGCACCTCGCACGGCTTGTCCTCCGCGAACGTCGGCCGGCGGCAGACATAGAGGTTGTCGTCGAACGAAGTCGGGGTGGCCTTGATCTTGGTGCGCGGGTCGACGGCTTCCTCCGGGTTGTAGATGGCGTACTCCCTTTGCTCAGTCACCAGATGTCCGTGGCTGTCTTTGGCCGAAACCTCGAGGGTGTAAGTGCCCATCGGGAGCGAGGCGAGCGAAATCTGCTTGCCCGTCTCGAACCGGCCTTCGGCGATGGTCTCCGTGGTGGCGTCAGAAGCGTTGTTTTCCGAAGCATCGTTTCCCGAAGCCAGGTTCTTCGAAGCCTTGTTTTTCAGCACCTTGTAGGTGCCGCTCACCTTAACTTCCTCGCCGTTCGGGTTGAGGGCCTTGACGGTCAAAGTGTCCTTCGGGTCCGACAGGTCAATCCTACTGCCCGCGGCAGACAGCCGGAGCGAGAAGCCCTGTTCGCTGACATACACGCAGTATTCGGCCGTATGCGTTTCGCCCGCCAGGTCCGTCACCTCGGCCGTGAGCCGGTAGCCCACCATGTCGCCCGATTCCAGTTTCGTCGTGTCGGCCGTGGTCCGGATGGTCACCACCGCCTCGCCGTTGTTGTCGAGCGTGGTTTGTCCCTCGTCGGCCTTCTCCCAAACGTAGATCCAACGCCACCGGCCTGTGCCGCTTCCCACGGTGTATTTCACGGCAGCGCCCTGCACCGGCACGCCCGCAAACGTCCGCGCGGAGATGCGCACCTGCACGGTGTCGCCGAAGGCCAGTTCGCGGCCTTCTTCAATCGGTTTGGCCGTGACGTCGAACGTCGGGCGTTTGTATTCCTCCACCCGAATCCGTTCTGTAGTGCTCCAAGTGCCGTCCGTGCGGGCCGTGAGCGTGAAGTCGCCCGGCAGCCGGTCTTTGGGCAAGGTGATTTCCGTGTCGAATGTGCCCCATTCGTTGCTCCATAGCGTGTCGCATTTCACCTCCTGGCCGTTGGCGTCCGAGAGTTTCACCGTCACCCTGGCTTTGGGCGTGGCGTCAATCCAGCCCTTGCCGTCGCCGCTGTACACCATTCCTGCCACGTGTACGGTCTGTCCCGGGCGGTAGATGGTGCGGTCCGTGTAGAGCTTGACGTGGCGCTTCTCGTCGCGTTCGCTTCTCGATGCATAGACATAGATGTAGTTTTCGTCCAGCTTGTCCGTGTCGCTCACCGAAGCGGCAATCCGCACGATATTGTAGTCGTCCGACACATAGCGTCCCTCCTCGTCGCACTGCACAAGCGTCTCGCGCTCCTTGCGGTCGAAGAGCTGGAGGGTCGCTCCCGCGACGGGTCGGCCCGTCCTGTTGTCCACCACCCGGAAGAGGCGCTTGCCCTCGGGTTGCGTGAGCACGAGGATGCGCAGCGAACTGACGTTGAGCCTTTCCACGTCGGTCCTTCCGTCGCTCTTCAGCACGGTGACGTATTGTCCGGCAGGCAGACTCACGGTTTCCGTCAAAGTGCCTTCGTAGGGCATTCCCTTGTCGCGGCGCGCCTGGCAGGTACTGTCGGCTCCGAGCGTGAGATGGCGCTTTTCCACCAGTCGGCCGCTCGTCTTGAGTTCGCTGTTGTCGTTGCGTCCTGCATATTCGCGAATCTCCACATCGGCCGACGTGAGGTTTTGGTAGTCGACCTTGAGGCAGAAGGGTTGGTTGGGGTAGACGAACAGATCCGAAGCGTCGCCGGCCGTGTCGGCGTTCGGGCTCGAAGCGTACGACAGGCGGCAGTCGGGCCGTTTCATCTCCCGCTCCGCATTGACAAAGCAGTTCCTGAGCGTCGACTTGGCGAACAGCTCCTGGGCGCGCTTCACAAACTGCCACTGCTCGTCGCGCGGCACGTCGCACCAGTCCATGACTTCGATGTACTCGGCCGCCACGTCGGCGCCGGCGTCGAGCGTTTCCGAGGCGTCTATCAGCTGCTTCAACGAGGTCAAATATAGGTCACGCGTCATGTCGTCACCCTTGCGTTTCAGCAGGTTTAGCTCCATCAGCGTGCTCGCGTTGAGGTTGCCGTGTTCCTTATAGTAGAGGACTGCGTCGTGCATGACGGCCTTGACCGAGTCGTCGTTCCAGGCCGAGTGGTCGGCCACAAACATCGTGATGACCGAGTACATGTCGTTGCCCCACAGGCGGCTGTTCTTGCCCTTGGTCACAACGGGCAGGTAGTCCGAGGCCTTGGCCGCTGCTAGGGCGTCCTTGTCGGCCAGGGCATTGCGGAAGCATTCGGCCGACTTGTCGCGGTAGTCCTGCTGCGTGTCTTCGTCGTGCACGATGGTCGAAGCCTCGCACATGGCCAGGTAGGCCGATCCCAAGATGGCGTTGTGCACCGAGTGCTCCACGGGGGTTGAGCACTTCACTTCGGGCAAAGTTTCTATGTTGAAGCTGTCGGCATCGAGGGTGCATTTGGTTTCCGACACCACAATCCACGCCTTCATCATCTGGGGGAAGTTGCCTTCGTCGGCGGCCTTGGTGTAGACCTTCATGGCCTCCTCGATGACTTGCCGGGGCTGGTCCTTCGCGCCGCTTTCCTCTACGGCTTTCCACAGCGAAGAGTAACTTTGGGCAGCCAGTCCCAGTGTTCCTGTCGTCAGCAGCGAGGCCGACATCAAAGCTTTGATTTTTTTGTTCATACCTGTCAGTGTGTTTGTGTTGAATACATCAACGGGTCAGTGTTGAATACAGTCAACGGGTCAGTGTTGAATACAGTCAACGGGTCAGTTCTTTTAAAAATCAACCCCGAGCGATTCACATCGACCGGGGCCCTTTTCTCTCATTTTATTTCGGTGCAAAGATAGCGGGAATTTTAATACGCTCCAATTTTTTTGGCAAAAAAATGATGTTTTTTCCCGCATTTTCTTTGTGCAACCGATTGCCGACGGGGGAATTTTCGTCAAAAACAAAAGTTTGGCTAGTGTTTATATCGCATACAGCGGGACACAATAGAGCTGCTCTTGCTTTTGGTAGGGTAGCATGGAAAATCTGACGGCCTGCAACTCCGGGGCTGAGTGGAGCAGATTGGTGAGCGATTTGGCTCTTACATTGCCTTCGGCCTTCACCTCAATAGGCAACGTTGATAATGAGCGGTTTTCGGTCTTTGCTTTCCTTCCACTCTTTAAGTGTTTGTAATACAAGTATTTCCATATGTGTTATTACATTTTTCCGCACCTGAATGCAGCGTATCACTACATTTTTCTGCACCTTATTCGGGCGCAAAGATACACTTTTCTGCAGATAAACTGAACAAAATGGGGCAAAAAATCGCTTTGTGGCCCTCATTCTTTCTTCGCTAGCGGCGGAATGGCGGAAACGTTAAGCGTTTTGCGCGTTGCGTTAGCGCTTCCGCCAAAAGACGTGCTTGCCAAAGCGAAAAAACACGACTTGCAGCGGTTCAGTATTCCTCTGGATAGAAAAATTAGGCAAAAGTTTGGCAGCTGTCAAAATAGTCATTACTGAAGTTTCGCAAGTGAATATACATCAATTTGCTTGTTTATAAATATACATAT
>CAVGQN010000045.1:0-25799 GCA_963631395.1 bacterium | reverse complement strand
CTCTACCCTTGCTGTACTAACTTGTCTATTTCACTGTCTCATTCCTTCAAAGATCATGTGCAAACGATTGACTGTTGTTCCGAAGAACCGCTGTGTTTCGTTTAGCGGGTGCAAAGGTAGGGGAAGTTTTTCAACCGTCCAAATTTTTTCTTCAACTTTTTTCGAAAAACTTGAAAATAGGCCTTTTTAGGGGGTCCAAACGGCACATTCTGACAAACAAAGATGGCAAACACGTGCGTTCCGGCCGCTCAAAGCCGCCTAATTCGGCTTCGGACTTATGAAAACAAAATTCCGGAAAAAAGTCGATTTCTTGACAAAACCAGCCCGGCGCCGACCGTTTCGGCCCTACCGCCGGCGGCATAAACCCTGCAGCCAACTACATCAGTCCGCCGCCAACAGCATCAGCCCTGTCCCCAACTGCTTTTGTCCAAATTGCGGTAACTGATTGCCTCGGCAATATGCGTAGAAGTAATGTTTTCGGACCCTTCGTAGTCGGCAATGGTGCGCGACACGCGCAGGATGCGGTCATAAGCTCGCGCCGAAAGGTCGAGTCGAGTCATGGCTTTCTGCAAAATCTGCAGCGAACGGTCGTCGAGCTGGCAATATTGCCGCATCTGGGCGGGGCCCATCTGTGCATTACAATGTACGCCTGGAATGTCCTTAAACCGCTCGGTCTGTATCTGTCGAGCCTTGACCACCCGTTCGCGGATAGACGCCGAACTCTCGGCCACATGCGTGCGGCTCACCTCGTCGAACGACAAAGGCAGAATCTCTATCTGAAGGTCTATGCGGTCGAGAAGAGGTCCGCTGATGCGGCTCAGATACTTGCGCACCTGCGTCTCCGTACAAGTACATTGTTTAGTAGGATGATTGTAGTAGCCGCAAGGACAAGGATTCATCGAAGCCACCAGCATCAGACTTGCCGGATAGGTCACGGTATTCTTGGCACGCGCTATCGTGATGACACGGTCTTCGAGTGGCTGGCGAAGCACCTCGAGGACCTCGCGCCTGAACTCCGGCAGTTCGTCGAGATAGAGGACGCCGTTGTGCGCCAGACTCACCTCGCCCGGCATCGGGTTCTGGCCTCCGCCTATCAGAGCGACAGACGAAATGGTGTGATGCGGACTCCGGAAAGGGCGTTGGGTGACGAGGCCCGTCGACGTGCGCAATCCGGCGACGCTGTGAATCTTAGTCGTCTCGAGCGCTTCGTTGAGGGAGAAAGGCGGCAAGATGCCAGGCAGGCATTTGGCCATCATGCTCTTACCTGCACCCGGAGGGCCGACGAGAATCAGGTTGTGGCCACCCGAAGCTGCGATGGCGAAAGCCCGCTTGACAGACTCCTGGCCCTTGACATCGGCAAAATCGGCCGGGAAGTTCCGTTCGGCTTGGGCAAAAATGGCCCGCGTATCCGTCTGAAGCAGTTCGAGGTCGGCTTTGTCGTTGAGGAAATTGACAATCTGCAGCACATTGTCGGCAATCAGGACATCCAGATTGTTGACCACAGCTGCTTCGGGAGCATTCTCTCTCGGCACAATGATGCCTTTCAGCTTCATCTTACGTGCCAGGATAGCAAACGGCAGACATCCGCGCACCGGCTTGACATGTCCGTCGAGCGACAACTCGCCGACCATCATATAGTCGGCCAGCTTAGCGGTAGAGACCAGCTCGCCCGCGGCCAAGACCGCCATGGCAATGGGAACATCATACAAAGACCCCTCCTTGCGGACATCGGCCGGAGCGAGATTGATGGTAATCTGCTTTCGGGGAACTTTCATTCCGACTTCACGCAAGGCGCTCTCCATTCGGTCGCGGCTTTCCTTGACTGCCGCATCGGGCAACCCTATCAAAATGATACGGCAACCCGGAGCCGTGGCCGTTTCGCAATAGACGGTCGTAGCATCAATGCCCTGTAACGCCGCCGAGATTGTTCTGACTACCATATTATTTCTTTTTCCTTTCGAGGAGTGTCCGATTCAGCACTGTGTTGAGCGGGGTTCGTTCGAGCGACTTGTAAAGTTCGGCGCCCCACACATTGTCTGCCTGATAGTTGCCGAACCGGTCCGCCAACAACAAGAACGGCAGACTATCGACCTGACAAGCCGTCAGCAACGGATGGGAAAAAGCGCCATGCAACCACACATGCATACCGGGCAGGTCTTTGACCTCCGATTGCCACGATGCGCTGTCGGCGGCATGCAAGCACACGCTCATCAACTCAATCATGTGAATTTTCTGGCTTCGTGTCGGCGATGTCTCCCGTTCAAAAGTCTTGACGTCAGCATAACGATACAGTCCGAAGTCTCTGGCTATTCGGGACAGAATGCGCAACGAGTCGACAGAAGCCGAATCGTAGTCTGCCCAAAAAAGAATCAGCAGCGACGACCTGCGGCTGTCGCGGAAGTAGAAAGTCGTATCAGGAAGCGTAACCGAAGTGCGGGGCAAACGGAATCCCTTGCCCAAAGCACAAGACTTTTGGTCCAGTTGCAGGTCGATGGCATCGAGCAGCCAGCCGGGCTTGGCCGACTCGGGCAAGTTGCCCAACGCACGGCGCACGGCAAGCGAATCGAGGAAAGGGATAGAGTCGCGCAAAACAAGTGCGCGACGCAACTCCGACGTGTCTCGCTGAACGACAGAAACCTCGCCCGACTGGAGCACCTCGACAGACAGTTCTGCGCCGGGAGTGCCGTACAGACGGGCCACATGGCCCCGGCCATCGTCAAAGAAAAGTTCGTCGGCGCCATTGTAGGCAACGCCCGTGTACGAAAAACGTCCTTGCACTACCGGCAGCGCGAGGGTTTCAATGGCAGGAAGCGTGTCTCCGGCGCCGGTGATGCACTCGTCGTGGCGGTCAATCGCCAACGACACCAACGTATCTACCGCCGTAGAATCCTGCCATAAGACTCCCGACAGCGTGTAAGGCTCTCCTTCCGACTCACGAGAGCCCCGGTCCGAACAAGCCGCTAAAAGGATGACGGCACAAAGACAAAAGGCGTAATGAATGAACTTTCCCATCAGATATTTTGGCGCACAAAGCCCCACACTTACTTGTGTAAGGGGAATTATGCAATAATTATGATGTGGCAAAGATAAGGGGAAATCTTGATATAAACAAAAAAACGCGGCATTTTCGTGCCGCGCAAGGCTTGAAGGGCCCGACAAACAAGGTTTTCAAGTGCCGCGAGTGTAAAAACACGCACCTTTGGAGTTGCGGAACCTATAGATGCTCAGAACCTATGGGAGTATGGAACTAATGGGAACACAGAACCTATAGGAGCAAAGAGCTCGCAGGAGTAAGGAATCAAATGAAAGTACGAAACCCACGTGAGCGCAAAGGTCTTTATCCGGCGTAACTGTGCATACCGCCCAAAATATAATTGACACCGAAGTACGTCATCAGGACGGTGAGGAAGGCAAAAACCATAAACAGATGGAAATGCTTCGGACTCCGGAACCACTTGAGACTCTGTCCGTGCAAGGCAAGACTATAGACGAGCATCGTAATCAAGGCCCAAACCTCCTTGGGGTCCCACCCCCAATAGCGGCCCCAACTGACATTGGCCCACACGGCGCCCAGGAAAATACCTACGGCCAAACAAGCCAGCGCCGGATAGAGCAGCAACTTGCTCAAGTCGGTCAACAGTCCGACTTGGGCCGAACTCCCTCGACCCTGCCACATCAGGAACAGGGCCAACAACCCGTTGAGCAGCAGGAACGCAAACAACGCATACGACATCATGATGAGCGACACATGGCTGCTGAGCCAAGGGGAATGCAGAACCGGCATGAGCGGCGTAATCTGCGGATTCATCTCGCCGAGCCAGGCCACCAGCAAGGTAAAGCCCGCCAGCAGGAAGCCGAAAGGCACCATAAACCGGAAACGACGATGCAAGACCGCAGAGGTCAACAACATGCAGAGCGCCACAAACTGCATCGTCTCGTACCCGTTGGAAAGAGGCACATGTCCGGCTACATACCAACGGATTGCAAAAGCGAAGACGATAACGGCCAAACACAGATACAAGCCAATGGAGAACACGACATCCAGCCACCGGCATTCCTTCTGCCACAGCAGCCTGGACAAAAGCACTCCGAACGATAAGAAGCCGAGCGTCAGACAAACCATAAACAGGAGTTTGGAAAAAGGAATCCGATTGTACAGCAGTTCGGCCTCGAGGCGACGTTCCGATACCTGCACACTGCCGTCTTGCGGAACAGACTTGAACAAAGTGCCTTCGCGCAGCATCATAATCAGGCCGACCTTTTCGTCCATCTCGCGCCCCAGGCTCCAATACTTGCCGTCCGGGAACAGTTCGTGGAGCGTCTGCCACTTCTTGCTGCGTTTGTTGTAGACTATCGGCTGCTCCGACCACTCGTCGGGGGCGAAGAGCCAACCCGCCAATACCTGTTCGGCTTGCAAACCTCGGTAAGACGGCTTCCCGTAGAGTTTGCTGCAGAAGTCACGGGCCAGCGTATTGAGCGGCATAACCCGGCCATTGTAGACGATGGGCAACCGGCCCAAACTATCGGCCTTCTGGGCGCTCACCGTGTGCAATGGTGTCTGGGCCCTCTGAGCCGCTTGGACAACCTGGCCCGTTTGAGCCTCTGGGGCAGCCTGAGCCGCCCGGACCGGCAAACTAAGGCCGGACAGGACAAGCAACAGGAAAGGCAAGAGAAAAGCCTTGTGCTGCCCGAGCACACGTCTCAAGAGCGTGCGAAAGGGAGCGGAAGGATGCACGAGCAAAAGCAGCATGGAGACGGCCAGGAGGAGATAGCCTAGATAAGTAAGAGCCGTCCCGTACGAGTCGTAGCTGACCGACAGATAAGAACCCCGCCCGTCCGTATCGTACGAAGCCTGGCAGAAACGATAGCCCTGGACGCGGGCCACACGGTTCATCGAAATCCGGCAGGGCTGATCGTCGAACGAAATCCACGAGACAAAATCCTGCGGCGTGTCCGTGCCCGGATAGCACTGGACGGCAAAAGAATCGAGCCTCGCCTCAAACGGCAAGGTGATATCCGACGAAACGACCCCCTCGCCCACTCGCAGGTAGACCGTGCCCTCACGCGAGGTAAGGTGGCTCAACAACGCCCCGCCCAGGATAATGCCGAAAGCCACGTGGAGCATAAACACCACACGCCGTTTCCACAACCGGCGCTGCAGCATCCAGGCAAAGGCCGAAAAGGCGACCAAAGCCCACAGTCCGACGAACCACCAGCTCCCGTAGACCCATTCGTGCGACCAGTCCGTCCCCCACCGGGCCTCCCCGAAAGTGGTGAGCGCCAGGACCAAAATAACCACTATCAGCAGGAAGAAAGCGATGCGGAAGAAGTTGGTACGGAGGAAGCCTGTACGGAAAAGAGCCGTTCGGGAGAGGGCGGTACGTCGCATCAGAAGTTGCGGTATTTCGGATTGTTGCGCTTCGGAATGGCGATGCACTCCATCTCAATGAGCCAAGTAGGCCGGCAGACGGGAGCCAGCGTGATGACGCGCGGAATGTTGGGGAACTTCTCGTCAAACATACGCTTGACGACCGGATAGTCGCAGAGGTCGCGCAGGTAGACGACGATTTGGGCAACATCATCGAAGCTGGAATCGCCCTCCTCAAGGAGCTTGCCGACATTCTCCCACATGCGTTGCGTCTGACGCACGATATCGCCGATGTAGAGCACCTCGCCCTTGTTGTCGATGGACGCCGTGCCGGAGATATAGATTTCGGCTCGGTCGCCATACTCCACGACCGTGCCGCGCTCGAAAGTAACGCCATACTCGTAGGTCGGGTTCAGGTGCGTAGGGGCATAGAGATAACGCTGCTGTTCCGGCTCGAAACCCGTCAAGGCATAGGTAGCCATCTGGACGATTGCCCGCGGGTCGGCCGGCAAGCCTCCGATGCCCGTCGAAGCGATGTAGTGCGTCTTTTCGGTCAAGCCCTGCTCGATAAAATTCTCCTTACGGGCCTTGACCATACCGGCATACTGCGTGTCAACATCACGGACAAAGAACCAGGTGCGGATGCAGTTGGCCTCGAGCGTTGCGCCGAAGTGCTTCAGTTCGTCCTCATAATCCTCGAGCAACGTCTTGGTCTGATAATAGCTGTCGCCCGACGGGATGCAGAGTCCCCACTTGTAGAGGTGCCGATAGCCGTTGTGCTCGACCACAATCACATCGTGGACCTTAGAGAGCTTGCTTCCCTTCTGGAAGTAGAGCCAGATGGCCAGCTTCGAACCGTCCAACGGAGGCTGCTGGATAATCGAGACAGCGAAGTCGTCGCTGTATATCGGGTCATTCAGCCCCTTGCTATGGCGACGGCCCGTAATGACCGGCAGCTGGTTGGTGGCGTCGCTCAAGAAGAAACGCTTGAATACGGCCTTGGCCCCTTGCAGCTCATCGAGTTTAAGAATGCGCTTTTCGGCCTGGTAAGCCCGTCCGATTTGTCCCTCGAAGAGTTCGCCGCGCGGGTCGATGTGGAGCATCAGATGATACTCACCGCAGCTGTCGTCAGCAAGGTCGGCGGCATCCTCCGGATAGAAGAAAGACATCTCGAGGGTTGCCCCCAGGTCCTCCCATTTATATTTCTTGGTTTGCATCGTGTGTAGTAGTAGTTTTGGAACCATTCAGATTGGACAGGCCCGAATCCTTCGGTTCCCGATGGATGAGTGTAGTAGTTTTGAGATTGTTCGGATTCGATAAGCCCTATCGCTTTGCCCCGGCATCAATCCACTCGTCGACGAGCGAGAGCAGGTTGGGCTGGTTGACCAGGATGTCTTTATGGTCGTGATGGAGACCCTTTTGGTCTTCTTCGCCATAGATGACCTTGTGGAGCACGCTTTCCTCCGACGAACCCGGGACGACAAGCACCTCGCCGTCTATCTTCTTTGAGTTTCGGTTGACCAAAGAATCGTAGCTCACGGCTTCCGTAAGGAACAGACCGGCTGCTGCCGACCCGTTGCCGCCATGGCAAGCCGTACACCACTTGTTGAAGACACCCCGCTGCACGGCACTGTACATGCCGACATTCAAATCGCCCGCCGCAAATTGCACGGTATCGCGACCCGCCGGAACAGAGACACTCGCGAAGGTGGCCACACGCTTGCGGAGTTTGTTGGTGACACAAACTTCGAAGTCCGTCAAAGCCTGCGAACACGACAGGGTCATGTCGACCACATCGCCGTCCGTGCGCACCACCTTTTGTATGGTGGCATATTCCGTGTCGCCGAAGGAAGCCAGCACCACCGTGTAGTCCGAATTCCACTGGTCGATGCCCGTCATCCGTGCCGTCAGGTGCACAATCCGTCGGGAAGCCGTCTCGTCGATGCTTGCCGTCTCCAGGATATCGCCCTCGTCGCAAGCGCACAACAACAGAAGACTGCCGGCGGCCAAAAACTTATATAGATTCTTCATCATAGTTTCAGATAGTTTGTCATTCATACAGATTCTCGCCCTTTGGCAAAAGATTCCCCCTTGGGCAAAAAGTCTTCTCTCTATCAAGAGATTCTCCCTTTAACAAGAGAGTTCCCCTTGCGAGAACTCAACAAGCGAGTGCAAAGTTACGAATATTTTTCGTAAAAGCACTCGTAATGAGTCCGAAAAATTCAGAACGTATACTGCAACAAGGCGCAAGCGCTGTGTGTGGCCAGGCCCAGATCGTCGTTGTCGCGGTCCAGTTGGGTGTCGTGGTTCTCACGTCCCATATACTGGTACATTACCTGAAGCTTCAGGTTAGTCTTCGGGAAGAAATGGTTCCAGCCCACGGCCGGCATATTGAGGAAACCGTTGGCATCCAGGCCGTTGCGGTCCATAAAGTCGTAGCGCACCACCAGTTGGTCGAGGTTGGTGGCAAAGTATCCGACTTGCCCGTACCAGCCCATATACTGGTAGGTCTCGTCAATCTTCTGCCGCTCCGTGAACGACACATTCATAAAGTAGACCTCGGCGGCAAAATACCAGCGGTTCTTCAGCCAAGCCCATTCGATGCCGGCCCGGAAGTCGTTGGTCGACTCCGACTCCGACTCCACGTTCATATTGGCCGAAACGCCCAGCAACATCTTGTCGAGGTTGAGCTGCGAAGCGTTGCCCTGCGTGGCCGGCATTGCGCCCTTGGGCTGCCATGTCAAACGGCCGGCATAGAGCAGCGAGGGAATGTGCCAGTCGTCGCTCAGCGTCTTGCTTGCGCTGTTGCTCGAAGCGCCCGTGCCGTTGAAGATGCCGAACTCATAGCCGAAGGTCTTGGCTGCTCCGAACATACCGTGCAGCTCGACGCCCAGGTCAAAGCCGGTAGAGAAAGAAGGCGTCACCGCATTGAGCGAATAGGGCATGATGACCGACGACGTCAGCGATGTCGGGACTTTAGGCAGGGCCGTCTCGCCGAGGGTGGTCAGATAAGCATGCGTGAAGGGCGTCTTGAACTTACCGACACGGATGGAGAGAGCGTCCTTGAACTTGACGTCGAACCAGGCGTGCTGCAGGAGAGCGCCACCCGACTGGGCGGCATTGAGGGCCAGGTTGAAGGTTACGCGACCGAAAGCCTTGCCCTGGAATCCGAGCACGGCATTTGGCACGGCGAATCCGGAGTTGGCCACATTGTCCTGGTTGTAGGCTTTGTCCAGTCCCTCGTCATCATACCAGTTGTAGTTGGCCGTGGTCTGTATCAAAGCATATGGGCGGAAAGAGAAGTTACCGTCCTTGCTCGACAGGGTGATTCCCTTGGAGGCATTGAAATTGACAATGCCATTGTCGGTTGCCTCGTCGTACTGGGCTGCAGCTATCAGAGGCGTTGCAGCAATAAGAGCTGCCAAAAAGAACTTTTTCATATTTTGTTTTTATTGATTTTCGATTCTTGCGTTATCGTTAATGTTCGTCTTCCTTTATCGTATATGTGCGATATTCGGTTACGGGAGGGAACTCGTTGACCGGAAGTTTATCAGAGCTGTCCGGCGTAAAGCCGACAGCATTAGAGCGACTCCAGGAAGCGCACCAGGGCGTCGCGGTCGCTCTTGGACATCTTGGCGAACTGGTTCTTCGACGCTTCGCCTTCGCCGCCGTGCCACATGATGGCCTCGACGAAGTTGCGGGCCCGTCCGTCGTGCAGGAAATAAGTGTGGCCGTTGACCTTCGACTGCAGGCCTACGCCCCACAGCGGGGTGGTGCGCCACTCGTTGCCGCGGCAAAGACCCGAGACGTAGTTGTCGTTGAGGCCTACGCCCATAATCTCGGAGCCCATATCGTGAATCAGGAAGTCGCTGTACGGGTGGATGGTCTGCGAACCCAGCCAGGGCAGTTCCGTGCCGTTGAGCAGTGTCGAACCGCGGGTGCGGGTGTGCAGGGTCGTCACATGGCAAAGGTGGCAACCGGCCTTATAGAACATCTGCTCGCCGCGCTTGACCGTCTCGTCGTTGACATTGCGGCGGGCCGGAACACCCAGTCCCTGCATGTACATGTCGACATTCTCCATCTCTTCGGTCGAGACGTCGAGCTGGTCGTAGGCCAGTCCCATCATCGATGCGCCCTGCGTCATCTGGACCTGTCCCTCGCAGATCTCCTCCGGATAGCGCGAGTTGGTGGCTCCCATGTCGCTCGAGAATCCCAATTCAACGGTCAGGTCGGCATGCTGGGCCTTGTTGCCGCCCACGCCGAGATGCTTCACGCCGCGCTCGGTGATGTAGTTGCAGCGGCCCGAAATGCCCCACTCGGGATAATTGGACTTGGCGGCCAAAGCCTCGATTTCCTTGGTGTCGAGGCTCATAATCTGGCCCATGCCGACATGGCGCAGCGGGATGCGGACCGTGCAGAAGAGGTCTTCGGGCGCAATGCTGTCAGCATACCATTCGGTAATGCGGTAGTTGGGCTTGGCCAACTCGTAGGTCTCTCCGTCCGGGAACTCGAACGTCTCGTAATCCCAGCGGCACTCGAGTTTGCCCTCAGCCTCGACGCCGTAGATAGACTGATCGTGGATGACGCGCCCGTAGTCCTGGAAGAAGACGCCGTTCTTGCGGGTCACATAGACGAGCATGGACGAGAAGCCGTAATCGCCGGACCCGTAGACGGGCGTTCCGTCGGCGTCCGTACCGATTTGCGTCCAGAGGGAAGGTTTGGTGCGGCCCGCATTGCGGTGACAGGAGCCGCAGGAATAGCCGGCATAGACAGGGCCGAGGCCGCCGCCGTAGCCATTGCTCGAAGTAAGGGCGTCGTCATACAGCTTGTCGCCCCTGTTGAAACGCTGCAGGTAAGACCCCGTCACCCAATCGGCCGGAGTGTCGTACGCAAAACTCGAATTGAGGAACAGCGTCGAAGTGCCGGCCGAGAGAGCATAACCCTCGGGGATGGTGATGTCCGTCACATCCAGTCCCTCGTCGTCACAGGAGGTGGCCACGGAGAGGAACGACAATGTCACAAGAGTGCTGACTAATTTAAGTTTCATATTGACGAATCAATTAAATTTCATATTGACGAATCAATTCAGTTCATGTTGATGTATCAATCTGTTTGGTTCCACGTTGATGTATCAACTCATTCCCCTATTGATGTATCAATAAAACAGTATGTTTCCAAAACGAAAAAGTCGGTGCAGAGAACAAGCCTCACGGCTTTGTCTTTTCTTAATGCGCACAATGAAGGGAGGGTTTTGAACCCTACCTTCATGTGTTTTGTAGCCTAAAAAGAGCTGACGGGCAGCCTTAGCTCAGTTTGTCAGAGTTCGAACTGGCAGAGACCGTACGGGGTTCGCCGTCCTTGAACAGAAGGAACTCGAGCGTATGGAAGCCGCGCACATTCTGAGCAGCCTCGACGGCGTCGTCCGAAGCCTTGTCATCGTAGTTCAGCTCATCCCAGTTGTTCGACTTGAGGATACGGACGATGGCGTCCTGGTCCAGTGGCCATGAGTCCATGTTGGGGTCGAGACCGAGGGCGTCGACGGGACCGAACAGGAAGGCCTCCGACTGCTCCCAAGGCTGACGGGCGCTCAACCAGGCCTTGCAGGCCGACTCGAAGTTGGCATTGGTGCGCGAGGCATTGAGGGTCTTGATGGCGTTGTTCAGCGCTGCATTGGCGGCGGCCAAATCCTTGTATGTAGGCAGAATCACCTCGTCCACGTAGTTGGTCACGATGAGGTCGAGGTCCGACTCCGAGGCTTTGTAGACGAAGTTCTTCAGGTCGTTCTTCATAACCGACTCCAGTTCGGAGCAAGCCGTCATGGCAGCCACCGTCTCGTCAGAGTTGATGTTGTTGCGGAAGGGCTGCGGGATGGCCTGGATGGCATCGATGGCGCCCTGGATGGCATTCACCATCTTGTCGTGAAGTTCGACGTCGGCGTTCTTGACGAGGTTGAACAGCGAGTGCTGGGCTGGGGCTGGAGCCTCCGTGTAGTCCGTAGAGCGGACGCCGTAGTAAGAGTTGCGGATCGAGATGATGTTGTTGGCATAGTCGTCGCGCGAGTGCCAGCTGTACCATGACTCGACGGCATAGAGGGCCTTGGTCTTCTTGCCGGCCATATAGTAGTCGTAGGGTTCGCCGATTTTGGTCTCACCCACCTCAGAGGCAATATCCACGCAGCCGTCGATAATCTGCTCCACGGCCGACTGGGCCGAAGTGAAGTCGCCGCCGTTGTGCTTCTTGAAAGTCTCGGCGAAAGCCTCGCCGCCGTCGTACGAGACGTTCCAGGCGTTGTAGAGGTCCTGCGCATCCTGCTCCAGCAGGTTGGCCACATGCGACATGTAGTTGTGCCAGCTGTCGGCATTGTCGGCCGAGTAGTCGAGGTCCGCGGCTTTGGTTTCGTTGTTGTCGTCCTCATTGCAGGCGACGAAGGCCGATACTGCCATCAGCGAGGCAACAGCCAAAGAGAAAAACTTTTTCATTTTGTCGTTTTGTTTAATATTTGTGATTACTAAAATGATTTCCTTGTTTGCTTCTTCCGGGAGACCAGGAAGATATTTCCCTGATTATTTTCCAGAAGATATGTTTTCAATTATTTCTTCCAGAACCAGGCCGTGTAGCAGAGGCCGATGGCCAGTTCGTTTTCGGCATTGTAAAGTCCGTCGCCGAACATCTTGCGAGTGCCGATTTCGCGGTTCGTATAGTCGAGCTTAACGGCCAGATTAGGCAGGATGCGGTAGTTGAGGCCCCAAGTCCACATGCTGACCTGGCAACGCTTGTCGGCCGATTCGAGTCCGGAGACTTCCTCCTGCGTGTTGTAGTATTCGTAGCGCACGAAAGGAATGAGGTCCGGGAACTTGCTGTTGTCGACCAGTCCCTTGACCTTCAGACCGGCCTCTCCGCCGAAGCTGACGGCACGATGGGCCACCGGCGTCCAGCGGCTGTAGGGGCTCTTGTTCGAAAGTTTGGTGTTCTTATTGGAGATGGTGGCCGAGTTGGTCAAGTTGCCCCACACGAAGTTGGCGCGCGCCTCGACCAGCCGGTTCTTGTATTGCGCATCGGCCGTATAGATGCGGAGCGGAGCCTTTTCGATGGTCGAGTACGTCTGGCTCTTGTCGGCATTCTCGCAGATGTCGGCGCAGTAGTAGACCGAACCTCCGGCCCGCAAGCCCTTCACGCCCTTATAGTCCACACGGAGCACATAAGCGGGACTCGAGAAATTCTCCTGCTCGAAGATACCCTGCTTGGCGTCGCCGGCCCAATGGGTGCGGTCGAAGCCGTTGGCGTTGAGTCCAGCCACAATCTGGGCCTGGTAGTCGAAGAGCGCCCAACCCGAACCGACCGAACCGAAGAACTCGACACCCGTCTCGTGCCACGTGGAGGGCATGATGGTCGTTTCGCCCTCGGGACGTACCGAGCCGAAGAAGTTGATGGGCTCGTGGTGGCTGTTGGTCAAACCGACGGGGACAATCAGGTGTCCGGCACGCACATTGAAGGTGGGGTGAATGAGTCGCGTGATGTGGAACTGCTCGAGAGCCACCTCTCCGCCACGCTCCACTTCGGTCTCGTACTCGCCGTTCTCCGTATTCTCGAGCTCGTAGGCCGTACCCGTACCGCCGCTCTCGAACTCGATCTCGGCGCCCAGAATCCACTTCGGCGTAAACTTATAGTCGAAAGCCAGGACGAAGCGAGGCATACTGATTGTGTTGCGGTTGTCGGCAGCATTGCCCTCGCTGTGGCCGTAGTACCTGTTGTCGCCATACCACTGGTGAGCGGCGACCAGCTCGCCGTAGCCGCCCACGCGCACCCGCTCGAAATCGCGATACTGATCTGTCGAATTGTTCTGCTGGGCGCAAACCGGAACCACCGATGCTGCTGTCAGCAAGACAGAACTTAGCAAAAACCTTACGTCAAAAAACATAACCTTAACTTATAACTTTTGAATAACATTAACCTTTGAACAAACCTTGGCTTCAGGAGCAAACCTTGGCTTATAGATACGCAAAACCGAGTATATGTCTCAGTTTGCGGGTGCAAAGGTAGAGGGTTTTCGGCAAAGCCGCAATACTGACTTTTAGGTAAAGGCAAGGGGAAACCACGCTTTGCGAGGGGCAAAACGGGGTTTTTGGCCAAAAAAGCAAAAGAAAAGCAGACGAAGCGCGGTGATAGAACAATCTCGGGTCTGCCCAAGTAGCAAAAAGAAAGCAGACGAAGCGCGGTAATAGAACAATCTCGAATCTGCCCAAGTAGCAAAAAGAAAGCAGACGAAGCACCCTGATGGACACCTCGTCTGCACTAACCTTACCTTTTATCGATGGAGGTAAACCCATTTGCCCTCATTATCTTCATCACGTAGACAATTTCGGATTCATTAAACATCTTGCTCTTTCAAAGTAAAGTACGGATAGTGGGACTCGAACCCACACGCCTCGCGGCACCAGATCCTAAGTCTGGCTTGTCTACCAATTTCAACATATCCGCGTAGAACGAGCGCAAAGATACGCACTATTTTCGGAACGGCCAAATTTTCGGGCAAAAAATCACTATTGGGCCTTCGTGCCGTACTTCATGCGCGTATTATATCTAATGTACGCGCGAGCCGACTCGATAATGTCGTCGGCATGATAGTAGTACATGCTGACGGAATCCATGCTGACCTGATAGTCGGGCGCAATGCCGTCTTCCGTCTGATTCATCTCGTGGTCGAGGATGGGGCAAGCCGAGAAACGCAGTATCCAGCCGTTGGGCAACACGCTCTCGAAGGGCAGTCCGCCGCCGCCACCCGTCCGGTCGCCCATTATCTTGATGTTTTTCTTCGCAAGCCCGACCTTCGAACTGAGCGAGAGCGTTCCGTCGAGCGCGCGCATCGCCGCGACAAAGTTGTTGGTGGCGCTGTAGCAGGAGCGGTTGGTCAGCACCACGACGGGCTGCACCGAGGCGTCCCAGTTGTAGCGATCCTCCTGGGGCTCGAGATAGAGAGGCTCGGGCTCGGAGAAGTCGGAGTGGCCCTTCCCCGTCTTGTGCTTCATGTAGCTGTATACCGTCTTTTGGGTACAGAAGCGGTTGGCCAACACGGGGACGTTGGTCAAAGTGCCGCCGCCGTTGTTGCGCACATCGATGATGAGGCCTTTGGCCTGGCGCATTCCGGCGAGGACATAGTCGAGGGTCGACTCGCTCACCGTGGTCGAGAACGACGGGTACCACATATAGGCCACCGTGTCGGCAAACATCCCGTAGTAGATGCCCGAAGACAGCCAGTAGTTGCTCCCCAGGTAGTATTTGTAGAGCAGATTCTCGTCGAAGTTGTCCGGATAGTCCTCGTACCACTTCCAGTAGCGAGCCGTGTTGAAGGCGCTGTAGAGGTTGACGTGTCCGTCGCGCACCGTGGCCAGCATCGAAGCCATGAGTTCGAACTCGTCCACGGCGCTCTGCACGGAGTCGCGAAAGTAAGGATAGTACGCTTCGTAGACCGCATCCCAGTCGACGCCCTTCTCCTCGAAGAAGCAGTAATGCTCGTTCATGGCCGTCCAGCACGCCTTGAAGTTGCCCATATATGTGTTGTCCTCCTCAAGACTGTCGTCGTCAAGGCAGGACGCGGCTCCCGCCAACGTCAGCAGGAGGGCCGGCAAGAACAGGATTCTACCAAAATATATTCTGTTTCTACCGAAACGGATTCTGTCGGCAAATATTCCAGTAGATGTTTTATCAGTACGCATAGGCAGGGGCGGATTTAAGAAGGTTGGCCTTACGGCGGCTGAAAGGAAGATACTGGTAGGTCCAGCCGAGGACGAGCTCGCAGGTGCTTTGCCGGGTCACGATATGGTTGATGTCCATCGTCTCTATGTGGTAGGCGAAGCCCACGCGCACCGTCGTGTCCAGTCGCTTGAGGAAACGGAACGTGGCCAGGGGGATGTCGGCCGTGAGGCGCACGTCCAGGTCCTGCTGGTTGTGGAGCGACGTGAAGTGCAAGACCTCCGGATTGTCGTCGACCATAAACGTCTCGTAGTACGAGGCTCCGTATTCGGGCACGAAGGCCGCGCCCATCAAGGGTGTGC
This sequence comes from bacterium, assembly GCA_963631395.1. Classification (GTDB taxonomy): domain Bacteria; phylum Bacteroidota; class Bacteroidia; order Bacteroidales; family UBA3663; genus Liminaster. The sequence goes on along the minus strand of CAVGQN010000045.1, from coordinate 10,379 downwards.
GCACCTGCAGCTGCACGGCCCAGGGCTGTTGGCGCATGGACAAATGCCACACGGCGCCGAGCGATAGGCCGGCGTTGGCCGCCAGGCGCAGCGTAGCGGGGTTGTTGCCCGTCGCTATGCGGGTGTTGTAGTTGAATCCGAAGTCGAAGCCCGCGTACGGTCCGGCGAAGAGCGAGAAGGGGCGGCAGCCCAGGCTGCGTTCCGTCGGCTCGCCCACGCGCCACAACCGGTGCATGGCGTAGCGGTAGCGCACCCGGCCGGCGAGGGTCCGCGTAGAGCGGCCCCTATCCTCGCCCGACAGGAAGTTGAAGTCGGCGGTCTGCGCGTTGTTCCACCGCTGCCGGCGCATTAGGCGCCACCGCTCGTAGTTGACGGTGTAGGAAGGCCCGTCGTAGAGCAAGGGCGTCAGGTAGGTGTCGCGCAACTTGCCCTGGCCCAAGCCCATGGTGACGACCGAAGTCACGGGGCGTGCGGCAATCGTATCCTGGGCCAAAGCGGGGCCCACGCACGATAGGCTAAAACAGAGACTCAGCGTCAGGCGCAGGATTTTCATTCTCGTCGGTATTTCCGGGTTCGTCGTCCGTCGGCTCGGGTTCGGGCTCGGGGACGTGTGTAGGTTCGAGTTCTTCCACCTTGGCCACTTTCCACTTGGCCACCTTCTTGCCCTTGGTGGCAACGCCCTTGACCGGGATGAAGTCTTCGGCCTCGAGCTCCAGCGGCTCGCGGAAGTCGTCGGGCTTGGCAAAGGTGAAGCGGAAGCGCGGGTAGGGCGTGTCGGTGAGGCACACCATTGAGAAGCGCTTGGGGTCGCCCAGCAGCGACTGGCGGTTGGGCTTGGCTTCGAGCACGGCGCGCTTTAGGTTCTGCAGTTTCGTCTCGCTGTCGGTCATGACCATCGTCCAAACCTTATCGGCCTTGTACTTCTCGATGCGCAGGACGTTGGTCTCGTAGTGATTGGTGTCGTCGAAGCTCGACAGGTAATACTCGTAGTTGTCGAGAATGACGAGAATCTTGTCCTCGCCCTGGAACTCGCCCAAGTACAGGCCCTGCTTGTCGTAGTTGATGCGCTGCACGTCGCTGTCCCACCACACGGGCCGGCCGCCCAGCGTCGAGCCGCCGTGCTCCTTGACCGTAATCTTCTGCACCTCGGCGCGCGTCAGAAGCAGGCCCTTCGTGCCTCGGCCGCGGATGGGTATTTCGGCAAAGTCGCGTTCGAAGCTCTTGGTCCGCGCCAGCTTGTTGAGGCTCTTGATGGTGATGCGGAGCACCTCGGCCTCGCCGTTGAGGTTGGCCGAGAGGTATTCAATGCGCGAACCGGACTTGCCGAAAGTGATGTCGTAGACCTTGTCGCGCTGTATCGAGGTGATGTTGAAGCGCTTGATGTAGTGCGGAGCCATCGGGCCCTTGCCGTCGCGGTAGACAACGTTGTAGATGGTGCGCTGGTCGCTCTTGCGGAACACGTTGAGATAGAGCACGTCCTTGCCCACAAACACCTTGTCGGCCACCTTGATGACCTTGTACTGGCCGGATTTGTAGATGATCAGGATTTCGTCAATCTCCGAGCAGTTGCAGACGAATGTTGACTCCGACGGCTTCAGGCCCGTGCCGATAAAGCCCTCGTCGGGGTTGTGGTAGAGCTTGAGGTTGCTCTCGATAACCTTCGAGGCGTCGACCGAATCGAAGTTGCGGATTTCGGTGAGTCGCGGATGGTCCTTGCCGTACTTCTCCTTCAGGTGTTCGAACCACTGGATGGTGTAGTCGGTCAGGTGCTTCAGGTTCTTTTCCGTCTCGCGTATTTTCTTCTTGGTGTTGGCAATGTCCTGCTCGGCCTTGTCCGAACTGTATTTGTGGATGCGCGACATCTTGATGTCCTCCAGGCGGAGCAGGTCGTCGCGGGTAATCTCGCGCACGAAGTTCTCCTTGAAGGGCTCCAGGCGCTTCCCGATGTGGGTCAAAGCCTCGTCGATGGTCTTGGCCTGCTCGTACTCCTTGTCCTTGTAGATGCGTTCCTCGATGAAGATCTTCTCGAGCGAAACGACCATCAGGTGTTCCTGCAGCTCCTGGCGCGTAATCTCCAGCTCCTGGCGGAGCAGCTCGCGGGTGTTGTCGGCCGAACGGCGCAGCACCTCGCTCACGGTCAGGAAGAGCGGAGTGCGGTCGAAGATGACGCAGCAGTTGGGCGAGATGCTCACCTCGCAGTCCGTGAAGGCATAGAGGGCGTCGATGGTCTTGTCGCTCGACACACCCGGCATCAGGTGAACCACAATCTCGGCATGGTCGGCCGTGAAGTCGTCGAACTTGCGTATCTTGATTTTGCCCTTGTCGTTGGCCTTCTTGATCGATTCGAGCAGCGAGTCGGTCGTCTTGCCGAAGGGCACGTCGAGGATGCGCAGGGTCTTCTGGTCGATTTTCTCTATGCGGCTGCGTATCTTGACCGAACCTCCGCGCTGGCCGTCGTGGTAGCGGCTCACGTCGATAAGGCCGCCGGTCGGGAAGTCGGGGAAAATCTGAAAGTCCTCGCCCTTCAGGTAGGCCACCGAAGCGTCGAGCAGTTCGTTGAAGTTGTGCGGCAGAATCTTCGACGAAAGGCCCACCGCAATGCCCTCCACGCCCTGGGCCAGGAGCAACGGGAACTTGACAGGCAGGTTGATAGGCTCCTTCTTGCGGCCGTCGTACGACAGCTGCCAGCGCGTAATCTTGTTGTTGAAGACCACCTCGAGGGCGAAGGCCGACAGACGGGCTTCGATGTAACGGGGCGCAGCGGCCGAGTCGCCGGTCAGGATGTTGCCCCAGTTGCCCTGCGTGTCAATCAGGAGGTCCTTCTGGCCCATCTGCACGAGGGCGTCGCCGATGGAAGCGTCGCCGTGCGGGTGATACTGCATGGTCTGGCCCACGATGTTGGCCACCTTGTTGAAGCGGCCGTCGTCGATGACGTTCATGGCGTGCAGGATGCGGCGCTGCACCGGCTTCAGACCGTCCGACACATGCGGCACGGCACGCTCCAGGATTACATACGAAGCATAGTCGAGGAACCAGTTGCGGTACATTCCGCCCAGGTGGTGAATCTTGTCCTCGCCATCCTCGTCGTGCGGCGTGTAGCTGTTGTTGCTCTCTACGGGAGCGTCGGCATCCTCCATATCTTCCGATTCGAACGACTCGGCAGTTTCTTCCGACTCGGATGATTCGGATGGCTCGGATGGCTCAGCTGCATCTTCGGTATCTTCTTCGACATCGGCCGTATCGACGGCATCCGTCGCCGAGGCGGAAACGTCATCCGCCCCTTGTGTGTTTCCCTCTTCGGGATTCAGTATCTCTTCGTCTTCACGCATATGCTGACAGGTAAAGGTATTATGTGTTCGTTGTAGGCCGAAGCCTACGTTCTGCAGGTTAAAAACTGTGTTTTGTAGGTCAGGAAACTATGTTGAGCAAGTGACAAACCTACGGTTTATACGCGGCAAAGTTAAACTTTTTTTTTGAATAATCAAAACCTAAGGCGGAAAAAGCCGCTGCCGACGGCGGCAAATCCCGCACAAAACGTCGTTTTCCCCGCTTTTTCACGCTCCTTTGGCCAAAGTCTCGGATATTTTGCTTACATTTGCGCCGGAACAACACACTACGAAATACATGCACTACAGTAAAATCCCCCTCTTGCTCAAGATTGCCGTCGCCATCGTGGCGGGTATCGGTCTCGGGTCGTTCACCCCGGCTTTCATCGTCCGCACCTTCAACACCTTCAACGGCGTCTTCGACCAGCTGCTCAAGTTCCTGATTCCGCTCATCATCATCGGCCTCGTCACGGCTGCCATCGCCGACATCGGGCGCCGGGCCGGACGCATGCTGCTCATCACGGCCGCCATGGCCTATGTGGCCACGGTCGTGTCGGGACTGTTCTCCTACGCCTGCAGCGTGTGGCTGTTCCCGTCGGTGGTCGAAAGTGCCGACGCCCTGGCCTCGACCGGCTCCGAACTCACCTTCGAGCCCTTTTTCACGTTCAAGATTCCGCCGGTGATGGACGTCACGGCCTCGCTGGTCCTCTCCTTCCTGCTCGGCCTCGGCATTGCCGCCTTCAACGCCCACGGACTCAAAAGGGGCTTCGACGAGTTTAAGGACATCATGACGAGCGCCATCTCCAAGGTCATCGTGCCCCTGCTGCCGCTCTACATCTTCGGCCTGTTCCTCGACATGACCGCCGTCGGCAAGGTCGGACAGGTGCTGCAGTCGTTCCTGGTCATCATCGTCATCATCCTGCTGCTCACGCTCACCATGCTCGTCCTGCAGTACTGCGTGGCCGGAGCCGTCACGCGCCGCAACCCGTTCCGGCTGCTGGCCACCATGATGCCCGCCTACTTCACGGCCCTCGGCACCTCGTCGTCGGCCGCCACCATACCCGTCACCCTGCAGCAGACACTCAAGAACGGCGTTTCGCCGGCCGTAGCCGGGTTTGCCGTCCCCCTCTGCGCCACCATTCACCTCTCGGGCTCGACCATCAAGATCGTGGCGTGCGCCATCGCCATCATGCTCATGGAGGGCATTCCCTTCGACTTCCCGCTCATGCTAGGCTTCATCTTCATGCTGGCCGTCACCATGGTGGCCGCACCCGGTGTGCCGGGCGGCGCCATCATGGCCTCGCTGGGCGTCCTGGACAGCATCCTCGGCTTCTCGGCCGGACAGCAGGCCCTGATGATAACCCTCTACATCGCCATGGACTCGTTCGGAACGGCCTGCAACGTGACCGGCGACGGCGCCATTGCCCTCATTCTGGACAAAATACAGCGCTCCAACGCGGAACCCGAACGCCCCGCCGCCGCATGACCGACTTCAGCCAGCTCCCGCTCTCCGACGTCCACACGCACAGGGCGGGCCGGCCCGATGCCCTTCTCTCTGTGTCGCCGGGCGAGGCTTTGCAAGGCCACACGATGCCCTACAGCATCTCGCTGCACCCCTGGCATGTGACCGGACAGAGCCTGCAGGAGTTTCGCCGGGCCGTCGACATTTGCCGTGACGACCCGCGCTTCATGGCCATCGGCGAATGCGGACTCGACAATCGGTGCGGCACTGCCCCCGCGCTCCAACGGGAAGCCTTTGCCCTGTCCCTGCAGGCAGCCGCCCGCTTGGGCAAACCCGTCGTGGTGCATTGCGTCGGGATGTGGGAAGAGATGCTCCGGACCGTGAGCGACGAGTTCCGTCTCCTGCCCGCATCCGACCGCCCGCAAGTGCTCGTCCACGGCTTCCGCAAAGGCCCTCAGCTGGCCCTTCGGCTCGTGGCGGCAGGGTGCTGCATTTCCCTGGGCGAAAAGTTCAATCCCGAGACGGCAAGGGCCATTCCGGCAAGCCGTCTTTTCTTCGAAACCGACGAAAGCGAGGCAGATATTTGGGAGATTCGCAAAAAAATACTATCTTTGCGCGAAAAATGACGGAATCGGGGCTGCGATTGCCCTCCGGCCGTCCTCCGGGACAAGCGTTTGACCCGGCAGACAGACATAACAGATCAGATGAAATTCAACGAATTAGATTTGGATGAGGGCGTCATGGAAGCCCTCGAGTACATGCACTATTCCGAATGTACGCCCGTACAAGAGAAGGCTATCCCGCCCGTATTGGCCGGCGATGATGTGATAGCCGTAGCACAGACCGGCACCGGCAAGACCGCCGCCTACCTGCTCCCCATTCTCTCCAACTTGAACCGCTACCGCTATCCCGCCGACGCCATCAACTGCGTCATCATGGCGCCGACCCGCGAACTGGCCCAGCAGATTGACCAGCAGATGCAGGGCTTCAGCTATTATGTCGACGCCAGCAGCGTGGCCGTCTACGGCGGTGGCGAGGGCCGCGACTTCTCCGAACAGAAAAACGGACTGATACGCGGCGCCGACGTCGTCATTGCCACGCCCGGCCGCCTGCTCAGCCACATCAACCTGGGGTATGTCGACCTCAGCCAGGTGTCGTTCTTCGTGCTCGACGAGGCCGACCGCATGCTCGACATGGGCTTCTACGACGACATCATGGCCATCGACAAGCTGCTGCCCTCCGACTGCCAGAAGATTCTCTACTCGGCCACCATGCCGCCCAAGACGCAGAAGCTGGCCGAAAACATCATGTGGAAACCCACCATGGTCAAGATTGCCGTAAGCAAACCGGCCGACAAAATCCACCAGCAGGCCTGCATCTGCTACGAGCCGCAGAAGATTGACATGACCATCCGCATCCTGCGGCAGTTCTTCAGCGGACGCCCCGACGGCTTCGTCAAGGAGGAGATTCTGCGCAACCCCGACAAGCGCGTCGTGCTCTTCGTCTCGAAGAAACTCAAGGTGAAGGACGTCGTCCCCGCCCTGCGCAAGAAGGGATTCCAGGTGGCCGCCATGCACAGCGACCTGAATCAGAAGGAACGCGAGGAGACGATGAACGCCTTCAAGGCCGGCCGCATCAATGTGCTGGTGGCCACCGACATCGTGAGCCGCGGCATCGACATCTCGGGCATTCAGCTGGTCATCAACTTCGACATGCCCCACGACCCCGAGGACTATGTGCACCGTGTGGGACGTACGGCCCGCGCGGACCACGACGGCGAGTCGGTCACGCTCGTCTCGGCCAACGACCGCAAGGAACTGCTGAAATTCGGCGAACTGGAGACGTTCCTGGAGAAGAAGCTCGAGCGCATCCCTATCCCCAAGGAACTCGGCGGATGCGATGAGGCCGAAGTGATGAAGGGCCTTGACGCCCACGGCCGGAAACCGCGCCGGAACGCCGGGCCAAGACAGGGGAACTCAGGCTCTAGACAAGGCTCCGGGCCAAGGCAAGGGAACGCCGGAACAAGGCAGGGCAACTCCGGCCCCAGACAAGGCCGTGGACCCCGCAACGGAAGGGAGAACGACAATGGAAGGGAAAACAACAACGGAAAGAGAAACCCGGGTTATAACGCCCGACCTGGCAAGCCGTCTGCTGCACCCGAGGGACCCACGCAGCCACAAGGGTGACTTCGGACGGGCGCTGCTCGTGGCCGGAAGCCGCGGCATGATGGGTGCCGCCCTGCTGTCGGCCCGTGCCTGCATGCGCAGCGGCGTCGGACTGCTCACGGTGCGCGTGCCTCAGTGCGGCTACACCATCCTCCAGCTCGGTCTGCCGGAAGCCAAATGCGACTGCGACGCGGACGAAAGCGCGCATAGCCGCATCGTCGTGCCCTCGGGCACCGACGCCGTCGGAATCGGCCCCGGACTGGGCCAGGCGCCGGCCACGCACACGGCCCTCGACACGCTGCTCGACACCTGGCGCGGACCCTTGGTCGTCGATGCCGATGCCCTCAACATCCTGGCCGTCCATCCGGACTGGCTCGCCCGCCTGCCCCAAGGGACCGTCCTGACTCCGCATCCCGGCGAGATGCAACGCCTCGGCGGCGATGCCGCCGGACTGTCCGACCGCCACGGCCTCGTCGTCGTGCTGAAAGGACACGAAACCTGCATCCACACCCCCGGCGGACCGACCTACATCAACCGCCAGCACGGCAACGCAGGCATGGCCGTAGGCGGCAGCGGCGACGTCCTGACCGGCATCATCCTCTCTCTCCTCGCCCAGCACTACAGCCCCGCCCAGGCCGCCACACTCGGCGTCTGGCTGCACGCCCTGGCCGGCGACCTGGCGCTGCAGTCGCAAAGCCAGGAGTCGCTCCTTCCCTCCGACCTTACCGACCGCCTGGGCCAGGCATTCCGCCTGAGTCGGGGCAGCACCGAGGGAGCGGAATGATGCTGAATGGATGTGAGGGAGACAAGGACGCTTTTATGCGTTTTTGCGCATTTTGACTTCCGAGAAATGGATAAAAATCATTATTTTGAGGCCGAAATCTCATTTTGTTGCCGATATTTTCCTTTATTTAAAGAAAAATCTGTAACATTGCAGCGGAATATGCACTTTTAGCACAGCACCATAACATTCTGACAAGATGAAGACGTTTACATCGACAGGCTCATGTGACCCCAAGACCAACTATATGGTAAACATCGACCGTCAGGTAGGTGTGGCCGTTCGTATGGTCCGTGAAGGCAAGTACTTCTGCATCAATCGCGGCCGGCAGTATGGCAAGACTACGACCATCAAGGCCTTGAAGATAGCCTTGGAGCAGGAGGACTACACCGTGTTCTCCTTGAGTTTTCAGAGTGTTGACAAGAAGGCCTTCGAAGGAGAGGAAGTTCTGTTGTGCTACACCCTGGGGCTTATGTATGGCGACTGTGAGGATGGCGTTGTAAAAAACATTTCTCCCGAATCGGTCGATGTGTTGAGAGACGTTTACGGCAAGCGCGGTCAAGTCGTGTATCTTGACGATATGATTCGCGCCGTCAGAAAGATTGCAAGGAAAGAAAAAGTCGTCCTGATTATTGACGAAGCCGATGAAGCAAGCAATCATATTGCATTTATCAGATTCCTGGGAGTCTTGCGCGACATGTATTTGACCCGAAACGAGAAAGCGACCTTCCAGTCCGTCATCCTGGCCGGAGTCTATGACATAAAGAACATGAAGTTGAAGGTGCGCCCCAAGGAACTGCACCAATACAACTCGCCCTGGAACATCGCCGCCTCGTTTGACACGGACATGAGTCTGCCTGCCGACGGTATTGCCGCCATGTTGTCCGAGTATAAGCACGATCACAGCCTCGATTTCGACGAGGAAGCCATTGCCGGAATGTTGCGTGACTACACTTCAGGCTACCCGTTCCTTGTGAGCCGTCTCTGTCAGCTGATAGACGAAAAGCGATACGGATGGGACAAAGAGGGTGTGTTGAAGGCAACCAACGACCTGCTGTTTGAGCGCAACACCTTGTTCGACGACATAATAAAGAAGCTCGACGAGAACCCGCAACTGAAGACCACGCTGAAGAGCATACTCTATAGCGGAATCCGCCAACCCTACAATCCGGACGAAAAATATCAGCAGATAGCTCTGATGTTCAACTTCATAACGGTCAGAAACGGAGAAATAGCCATTGCTTGCCGACTGATGGAGACCCGCCTCTATAACTATTTCCTGGCCGAAGGGAACTGACGTCATCATCGATTACCTCGGACATCAGTACGTCATCGAGATGAAGATATGGCGTGGCGACAGTTACAACCGGAAAGGAGAACAACAGCTGGCAGAATACCTTGAGCACTACCATCTCAATACGGGTTACCTCATCAGTTTCTGCTTCAATCAGAACAAACAGCCCGGCGTGCACGAAACCGCCGTCGACGGCAAGCAGATTATCGAGGCGATAGTATAAATCAACACCCCCGGGGCCGGAAGACCTCAGGGATGCTTGTTTCTATTGGCTTAAAGCCGAGTGGAGAGTTTACTTGATCTCCTGGCCCAGCATGTTGTACTTCACGCCACCCTTGACGATGACGAGGCGGCCGCCTTCGATGTACTTGCCGTTGGCCCGGACGACCTCGTCGGCAGTCACGCTGCCGAGACCCGTCGTTCCTTCGATTTTACCGAAGTCTTTCCACACAGCTGCGGTTTCGTAAAGCGACTTGCTCTGCTCCGGCACGATAAGGGTGCAACTGCTTAGGTCTACACTATAAAATGCAGCGTCAACGCATGTAGGTGGAGTGGTGCTTTTGACTGTCACCGTCTTCAACGCAGTGCAATTCCCGAATGCGCGAGTTTGAATCTCTGTCACGCTAGCGGGGATTATAATGCTGGAAATAGCGGTTAGCCGTAAAACTTCCGTCGGGAGGGTCGTAAATTCACTGTTTCCCCAAGATACGCTTGTAAGTTTTGGGCAATAACGAAAAGCATGCTCGTCCAGGCTCTTTACATTTCCAAAAGACACGCTGGTAAGCTTCCTGCAGTTACCAAAAGCCTCATCCCCAATCAAAGAAACCTCTCCGCTGAAACTTACAGATGTTAAATTGTTCTTCCTTTCGAAACACTTGGTAGGAATCGTGACCGAATAGCCCTTCTCGCCGCTGTTGTTGACCGTCAGACTGGTGAGGTCATCATCGATGGTCATCTGGCTCAAGTCGAAAGCGGTGACCGGCAGATAGGCATCGATTGTCACTCCGCTGACCGTAACAGGGGTCGAAATCTCTTCGGGGATGGTGACATCTCCCGTCAAAGTCTGGGCGTTGACCTCAACGGCTCCATCAATCATGGCGACCCCGTCAAAGGCTTGACATTCAAACGACGTCACCTTGTATTGCACCCCATTGTACTCAATCACATCGCCAACGGACGGGTTTGCCCAAGCGGCGAGGGTGCTACAACTCATGGCCAGGCACAATGCCACGGCACGGAAGAAGCTAGACTTCTTAAGAAGTAGATTTTTCTTCATGTTTCTGTAAATTAAATTGTGGTTCTATGTTGATTTGTGTGGGTAATGGAAACAATCTCCGCCATTGATATAGTA
>CAVGQN010000044.1:10877-25887 GCA_963631395.1 bacterium | reverse complement strand
TCTCGCCATGGCATAACCCAAGCGAGCTTGGTTCTGCTCATTTGGCTTACGAAAATGTACCGCGGATAGATTAAAATCTAGGACCGGACGGTTGTTTTTGAGCTTGCGACAGCAAGCGGTGTTTTTGCTCGAGGGGCTTTCGGTGCAACCCTGTTGCACTGATGTCGGTCTTTCGCTGAGCGTTGAAAGCTCGCTTTCATAAGGTCAGTGGAAGGCTGGCATCAAGAGTCGCCTTGGCGACGTCGAAAGCCGCTCGGGAGTTTTTCCTGTTTTTTTCGCTCAACCAGTCCGCTTCACACCATCGAGCCAAGTATATTCACTATCCTCCTCTCAAACTGCGGCAGAGTGAACTCCTGCTGGTATTTCCCGTATCCTTTCTTGCCCATTGCTGCCATTTCCGTTGGATGAGCCAGGCAATATGCAATCTGCTCTGCTAGAGCAGTGGCGTCTTTCTTCTCCACCAAAGCCCCGGTCTTTCCTTCGTCAATGATGGCCGTTATGCCACCCTCGCGGGTAGAGATACAAGGCACCTCGTGCTGCATCGCTTCCAGAAGCACCAACGGAAAACATTCATTGGGGTAATAAGTAGGGAAGACAAAAAGGTCAGCCATGCGCCAATATGCCTCCTTCTCTTCTCCGTACTTGCGGCCATGCCAAATGGCAAGGTTTACCTTACCCCCCCCAGTGACATTGGAAGCCTCTTTGATACAAGAGGTTATATTTGATTCAAATGCCTGGAGCGTGAATTGTTCTCTGAACTTCCTGTATCCGTCTTCGCCCATCGCCTGACGCAACTTTTCATCACCGAACAGACGTTCGATACAGACAGCCAAAGACTCGGGATTGCGCTTCTCGCAGATAAGACCATTCTCCCCATCCTTCACCACATCGGGAATGCCTCCCTCATTGGTTGCAATTACGGGGAGCTTGAACTCCATAGCCTCGAGGTTGACCAAACCGAAAGTCTCGTTGTGGTAGTAGGTCGGAAAGACAAAGGCATCCGCTTTCTCGAAATACTCTTTCTTCTCCTCTCCGTACTTGCGGCCGTTGTACACAGCAACGGTGTTCAGCCCACGCTGCTCCACTTCCCGTTCGAAGCGGGCGGCATCTATCTCCGCCGTTTCTCCGCCCACGAAGTCGCAGATGAAGGAATATCCCTTGTCTTTGAGTATCTTCAGCGCATCGAGCAACACGATTACGCCCTTGCTTTCCAGCAGATTCGACAGGAACAGCAACCTCGGCACGGGATTATGTCGCACGGCAGAAGGTTCCGCAGAAAGTGTTTCTGGGATGCCGTTCGGACAGATGAATACGTCTTCACGCTTCACATATTTCTCCACGTCAGCGTATAGAGCTTCGGCAAGGAGAATCACCTTGATGTCCTTGAAGAACAGGCGGTAGAGCTTGTCATCCAGCCATCGGTCCTGCCGTGTGGCAACACCCTTGTTATGGTAGTGTACCACCACCTTGCAGCCCATTGTCTTGATGAGCTGCACCACCACAAAGTCCTTGTAGAAAGCACCACCACAGGCATTGGGTGTGACGTACACCAGCTGAGGCTTCACTGCCCGAAGTGTCTTCACTATCCGGCACAGCAGTTTGACAAACTTCCATAATTTGCCTATGCCTCCCTTGCCAATGTCCTGCAGATTCTTGGCTGTAGTGAGATTGATATAGTGGCAATCGAAAGTATCGTTCACGAGTTTACTGTCGTGAATGTACTTGCCCATCATCGCCGCCCCATGCACCGGAGGCGGCATGTGCATGATAAAGAGAATAGAAGGCTTCATGCGGCAATGCTCAAAGTATCAGACTTTCGAACACTGCCGCACGAAATCAACCTTAATCGTTTAGAATACCCCCCCCGATAAAATGCTCTGTATTACAGAATGTTACAATAAGACTAGCAATCTTATCTAACTCCATATCTTCCAGTTCATAGAAGAGTGGCAATCTTACAAGCGTGTCGCCATAACGGTCACAGTTCGGCAACTCTCTGCCATCGTGCTTATCCTCGTAATACTTGCTGCTGTGCAAAGGCAAGTAGTGGAAGGTTGTCTGCACATCATTCTCCTTCAGATACTTCATCAAGGCCGTACGGTATTCAAGCGAAGGACAAAGCAGATAGAACATGTGGGCGTTGTTGGTTGCATAATCAGGAATGTACGCCAACTTCACTTCGTTACCAATCTTTCCGTTCAGTGCTTCAAAGTAACGGTTCCAGATATGCTTACGCTTGTTCTGGATATCGTCCAACTGCTCCAACTGAGCCCACAGATAGGCTGCATTAAATTCAGATGGCAAGAACGAAGAGCCCATATCGCACCATCCGTACTTGTTCACCATACCACGATAGAACTCAGCGCGGTTGGTACCCTTCTCCCAGATAATCTCGGAACGACGGATGAAACGCTCATCGTTTACTACAAGCATGCCACCCTCTCCACTACTAATATTCTTTGTCTCGTGGAAAGAAAAAGCTCCGAGATGTCCGATGCTTCCCAGTGGACGACCTTTGTAGAAAGAGTCGATGCAGTGAGCCGCATCCTCTACGACGAGCAGATTATGCTTTTCTGCAAGAGCCATAATCTTGTCCATGTCGCAGGCGACACCGGCATAGTGTACCACAGCGATTACTTTTGTCTTTTCGTTAATCAGCGGTTCAATCTGCTCAACCTCCATGTTCGGATTCTCAGCAGAACTGTCAGCGAACACCACCTTTGCTCCTTCACGAAGGAATGCCAAAGCGGTTGACACGAAAGTGTATGAAGGCACGATAACCTCATCTCCAGGCTTCAGGTTGCAAAGCATGGCACACATCTCCAGAGCATCAGTGCCCGATGTGGTGAGAAGGCATTTCTTAAAACCGTACTTCTGCTCAAAGAAAGTATGGCATTTCTTTGTGAAATCACCGTTGCCACTCATTGTCGTAGAATGGCAGACTTCTTCCAGATACTTTAATTCTCTACCTGAGAAATAAGGCTTGTTAAATGGAATCATGTTAATTACAATTTAATTGATTTATAAATGTGTTCTAGTTTCTTGAAAATGACAGATGGCGAATATCTGTTTACAGCATATTCACGGCATCTCTTGCTCATTTCTTCTGTCTTCAGAGGCGCATTGGCAATAACTTCCGCCAGTGCCTTTATATCGTACGTAGGAGTAAACTTACCGAACTCTTCCGTACAAACATACGGTGTGCCGGCTTCTGCAAAGCCTGCCAAAGGCGTTCCGCAGCCCATAGCATCAAGACACACGTTTGGCATAGTGTCTGCCAGACTCGTACAGATAAACAAGTCGCCAAGGGAATAGTACTCAGCCAGCTTATCCTGCGAATCCACATAACTGATAGCCGTCAGATTATCCAGATGGAATGGCTCCTCTGTATCACACCCGACGTAAACAAAGTGAATGTCTTTTCTGTCTTCCAAATACTTAGCTACATCATAGACATATTTGCCACCCTTGCGCGGATTGCTCATTTGAGCCACTGTCACAACGACCTTCTTGTCCTTTCCGATGCCAAGTTCTTCTCTCAAGTTCTCGGTGTTTCGCGGATAGAAACAAGTTTCAAAATCTATTGGTTCGTCAAGAGTCTCAATGCGCTTGCCTTTCAGCAATGCCGACTGCTTTGCTCTATCCACCACCCATCCTGGTCCTGTGAATACGATGTCCTTGAATCCGTCGTATGCTTTCTTCTTAGCTTCAAATATCCTCTTTGACTGATCGAAGAACAAACTTTTCGGATAAGACTTCTTTTCCGGACAAAGACCAGAACATGTCGTCTTGAACTGGTTACACGAGAATGAATAAGGACATTTGCCTAGATAGGCATATTCGTCCATCATCGTGTAGCACACGGCGAAACCATGTTTTTTGAGAAACTGGATGTATTCCGACCCGTTAAGATAATATCCGTGCAGTATGTTCAGTTGCACAATGTCCGGTTTGAAATCCAAGGTGAATTTCTTCAGCCGTTTGGTTGCAAAAGGATGAACATAGCCTTCGAGACCAGTCAAGGTCGTAAGGGCTGCACCGACATAGGGTTCTATCTTTCCGGCAATCTTTATGAAGTCGGGGTTGTCTATCTCCGGTTCTCTGATACCGCGATAGCACACCCGTACCTCATGCCCATACGACTTCATGTATTCGTACTGCAAAGCCGTTATCTTTCCAGTACTTCTGATGTGTCCATACACATCAACTATCAAAATCTTCATTTATGAATCTTTTTAATATTCTGCGGGCGTCGTTGTTCACGACCTTTGCGGGAACACCTACAACGACAGACTCGCTTGGAATATCCTTTGTGACTACTGCATTTGCACCAATCACCACATTATCGCCTATCGTTACGTTTCTTATTATCTTCACTCCTGAGAAAATCACGACATTGTCTCCAATGACTGTTGAACCAGGTTCCCGGGTCCCTCCAATAGTTACCCCTTGGTAAATGGTACAATTTTCTCCTATTTGAGCTGCATAATGTATAATGATGCATGAGAAATGAGCGAAGGTTAATCCTCCACCAATTTTCGCGCCAACTAAAAGTTGGATTCCCGTTTTATACATATAGTGCTTGTACACGACATACACAAACGAGTAGAGAATCTTCCACAACAGTCCTTTCTTCTCATGGAGATAAGATGCCACTCTAAACCAGAATGTAATCTTAAAACTATGATTGGTAATAAGATACCTTAACACTTTACCCCCCCCTACAGGCAGAGGAGTTAACCTCGATAAATCCTTTGCAATTAATGCTTTAGTTTCTTTCCAAGTCATATTCATTTAGATTTTAAAATCACCTATTATTGTTATTATCCAGCATTACAGACAAGACCTGATGTGCAGTTCTACGAATGTTATAGCGCTCCCTTATGAGGTCATATCCTCTCTTGGCAAAAGCTTCAACGCTGTTTCTGTTGTCTATTAACCATTGCAGTTTTTCCCGCAACGCATCAACGTCTTCTGTAGGCACGGTAACACCGATTCCCATCTTATCTATATCTATCGGGTTATCCTTATGGTATGTAGCGACAATGGCTGTTTGACAAACCATTGCATCAAGTACGGCCGTAAAGCCCACTCCGAAATTGACATGCTTGCAAATAACCATAGAGCAATCGGCTGCCTTTAACTCAGCATAGATATAATCAAGTACTGATTTATAGCCTTTTAAATCAAGTTTCTCCACAAAACAGATTTCTATGTTTGGAGCCTTGAATTGAGAAAGCACCTCTTCGTAATTTTCAGAGCCCCACTTCTTACGTGTAAAAATTTTCAACCTAGCCTTTAATCCCATAAAGGCCTTACAAAGTGTTTCCATATCTCTGTAGGCCTGGCCAGTAGAGATAAATGTCATCAAACCGTCATCTTGCGACGAGTGCACATTGGGGGGGGTGATTTTTGTCACATAATCAATATCTTCGCCCCACTCTATGTATTTGCACTTCCTGCTATTGGTCATGCCGTATGCAATCGACTCGTCTACATGTCGTTCTGTAATCATGAATGTGCAATCAAATGCCGCATAGAAGCGTTTCTTTAGCCAAGCTACAAATGAATTCTTACTGCGGTAAAGAGCTATGTATTTCCAGGCATACATATGCTTTCGGTAAACTCCGATATTCTTCAAGAAAGCCAATAGTGCAAGGTTGACAGGGTCCGTTCCATAATAAAGGGTATCATGCTTTATTTGAAAAGCCTTATAGGCAATCCAAAAATTAAGTTTCAACGTATCCCATTTGCTGTATCCTTTTCGAGGGTAATAGAGATACTCCACCTTCACATCTTCGCCGAATTCCTTTTTTGCCACATCCGACAAGTAATTGGCTGCGAATAACAGATTTCCTGGAGAATCCTTGAGATAACTCCCTAATGGACATAAAATCACTTTTGCCATAGTTTCTATTTTTTTTCATTTATATTTTAAAATCACCTATTTTCTTTACACTCTTTGCGGGGTTGCCTACGATGATGGTATGGTCCTCGAACTTATGGCCGGAGACTACGCTACGGGCACCGATGACGCAGTGGTCGGGCACATGAGCGCCCTTCAGCACCATACAGCCGTTGCCTATCCACACCTTGTCACCGAAGACTATTTCGCGGTCCTCGTTGATGCGGTTTCCTTGTTCGTCAAAGATGCTGTGTGTGTCGCTGTCCATCACCAGGCAGTCCCAGGAGAACTGGATGTCTCTGCCAAAGCTGATGTGCTTGCGGCAACTGATGGCAGTCGAGTCAGATATGGCGAAGTTGTCGCCCAACTCCAGCACTGCACCTTTCTCAACAATAATCTTCGAACCTCTGCCTATATGGGCGCTTCCTTCAAAAACCAGCAAGCCTTCCACCTTCAGCAGCGTCGGGTTGCGTGGATTGCACTCGTCGCACTCGTGGAAACCGATCCTAATCATCATAGGCCGGATTGGCACCTTCACGCTTACCCCCCCCCTATGGATATTGCATAATGTACTGTAACTTACGCAGATAGGCAGCTTCACTGCATCTTTCAATGGGAACAGACGCAGGTTCACATACACTGTCTTGGGGAGCGACAGCAGCATCTTGATGTATTTGTTCATATCCGACAGTTATTTTATCAAGTACATGATTCTGCTCCATATCCTAAGGGGTATGGAGTGATACCACAAAACCTGTTTGGCAAAGGAAGGGTTCTGCACCACTTCCTGTGGAAAAGCGAACTCCTTCGGTTCGGCACTTTCGTTCAGTTCAAACTTAAAACGACTATAGCGTTTGCAGTTTGTGCCGTCGCCGCCGAAGCCCTCGTTGTTGACAAGGCTTTTTGTCGGGAATAAGCTGAGCCTATTCTGCACAAATTCGGCATAACAAAAGCGGATGGCCCACGAGTGGTTCTTGCCCAGCTTACAATCGTGCAGCATCTTGTAGACATCACTACCCTGGCTCTTCTTGAAAGCCCAACGTTTGGCAGCCACAGAGCCCCAGTCGTTCAGTTCCCAATCGACGGTAGCCCAGCGGTCCTTCCAAGTGCCCCAGCCCCACGATGAGGAACGGGTGAAGAAGTAAGCATCGTAGGAGTACCCTTTAGGAGGTGTCACCTTGCAGGAGTGACCGCAAACCGACATCACCCGCGAGTCCTTCTCATACGTCTCCAAACCCTGATTCATGAAGCTCAGAAAGTTGGGCATCAACTCCAGGTCGTCTTCAATCACAATCACCCGGCCGTATTCGTTCACCACTTCCGTCACTCCGCTTATGATGCTGGCGGCGAGACCGCGGTTCTGCTCGGAGAAGGTGTAGTGTAGGCTCTTGAAACCCGTGATGGACTTCACGAACTCCCGTACGGCCTCCACCTTTTCGGCCTCTCCGGCTTTGTGCGCACGCGGACCGTCCACGAAAACGTAGAGGTCGGAGTCCGCCGATTCCCTGTTGCGTTGCAACGAGGCAATCGTATTCTTCAGGGCGTCCGGGCGATTGAACCCGAACACCACAATCGGTGCATAATTCATATTATATTCTGTCATTTATATTATCTCTCCCAAAGATTCTCCTATTTTGAGGTTCAAAAAGCATCAAAAGCACCCGATGCTCTTCTCACCAATAGCAGCCATTCTCGACCCTTTCGAGGTTCTTGGGCTTCTCGCTTTCGTCGGGAGTGACCCAATATTCGTTGTAGAAGCCATAGCGGTCCCAACGCTTGCCCTTGATGCCGAAGTAAAGTTGCAGGGGGCCTCCGATGTGAAAGCCTTGCTTGCCAATCTTCTTGCAGTAGGCAGCAAGAGGAAAACCATAGGCACCGCAACCGATGAGCGCCACATCGAAGTCGCATTTGTCAATCTCCCGCTCCATATACTCCAAGGCGTCAAACCAAGTGGCAAAGCCTGTGTCGTTGCCGGCAATGCTCTGCACCGCCTGAATGACCTGCAGCGAAGCTAATTCGGGCAACACGAAGTCTGAGTACTCGCCGAAGAGCTTGTCGCGATTGCGTTCGTATTGCTCCTTGATGGTCTTAGCAAAAGGATGGATGACGAGCACCTTCCTGCCTTTCAAAGCCTGTGACCACGAACTGCGCAGGAAGTTCGGTCCCAAATCGCCAAGCCTCACCCTCTGGCACTTCTTCAACTGCTTGCGAAAGAGCAGCTCCTCCGGTCGCCAAGAGCCTAGGATGTCGAGTTGCTGCATACTGTCGCACATCAGCTCGGCATATCTTTTAAGATTTTTCTCGTCTACCGGAAAGAAGCCGGCGTTGTTGCCGATGTGCTCGTATGTATAACTGCGGAGCAGAGGCGAGAGCAAAGGAAAGCACTTATACACCATTGCCTTTATCTCAACAGCGCCAAAGCGTGCTACCATGAGCGGTTTTTCACCCCCCCCTAATAGCTGCATCATAGAGCAAATGCTGAGCCTCATCGCCTTTCAGCGTAGGCATCAGCCGCTCCTTGATATCGAAGATTGCGTTTCGTAAACTCATTATTAAAAACATTAGTGTCCACAAAGGGTCATGGACGAGTTAAAATTAAAATTATCAGTCCCGGCGGAAGATATCTCTTGTATAGACTTTGTCCTTCGCATCTTCCAAACAATCATCGAAACGATTGGCAATTATAGCCATTGAAGCTTTTTTAAATTCATCTAAATCATTAATGACACGCGAGCCGAAAAAGGTTGAACCATTTTCAAGCGTAGGTTCATAAATTACAATTTCTGCACCTTTAGCTTTAATTCTTTTCATCACTCCCTGTATTGCACTTTGCCGGAAGTTGTCGGAGTTGGACTTCATCGTCAGACGATACACGCCAATCACGCAAGGGTGCTCCTTCGTGGCATCGAAGTTGTTGGCAGTGGCATAGCTGTAGTAGCCGGCCTTCTTGAGCACGGCATCGGCGATGTAGTCCTTGCGCGTGCGGTTGCTCTCCACGATGGCCTCGATGAGGTTCTCAGGCACGTCGGCGTAGTTGGCCAGGAGCTGCTTGGTGTCCTTAGGCAGACAGTAGCCGCCGTAGCCGAACGACGGGTTGTTGTAGTGCGTGCCGATACGCGGGTCGAGACCGACACCGTCAATGATGGCCTTGGTGTCGAGACCCTTCACCTCGGCGTAGGTGTCGAGCTCGTTGAAGTAGCTAACGCGCAGGGCCAGGTAGGTGTTGGCGAAGAGCTTCACAGCCTCGGCCTCCTTCATTCCCATGAAAAGAACCGGTATGTTTTTGTCTTTTGAGATAGACGAACACGAATCGCACGAATCGCACGAATTTTCTTCTTTTGCTTGGGCCTTGGCTTGGCTGCCGATGGCGCCCTCGACGAGGAGGGAGGCGAAGGTGCGGGCGGCTTCCTGCATCTTGGCCACGTCCGTCACCTGCTGGATGGCATCGTTCTCCTCAGCGAACTCGGCGCGATTGATGATCTTCGGGTAGCCCACGATGATGCGCGAGGGATAGAGGTTGTCGTAGAGGGCCTTGCTCTCGCGCAGGAACTCGGGCGAGAAGAGCAGGTTGAACTGCTTCACGCCGCGGCGGGCGTACTTGACGTAGAGACCACGGGTGTAGCCCACGGGGATGGTGCTCTTGATGACCATGACGGCCGAAGGGTTGACCTCGAGCACGAGGTCGATGACCTCCTCCACATGCGAGGTGTCGAAGTAGTTCTTCACCGAGTCGTAGTTGGTGGGAGCGGCGATGACCACGAAGTCGGCATCACGGTAGGCGGCCCGGCCGTCGAGGGTGGCGGTGAGGCGGAGCGGCTTCTCGGCCAGATACTTCTCGATGTAGTCGTCCTGGATGGGCGAAATGCGGTTGTTGAGTTTCTCCACCTTCTCGGGGATGACATCCACTGCAGTCACCTGATGGCGCTGCGCCAACAGCGTGGCGATGCTCAAGCCCACGTAGCCCGTACCGGCCACGGCAATCTTGATGTCTTTAAAATCTTTCATATCGTTATGCGATTTATAAATTGTCTGTTATGTTTGCGGAATGCAGTTATCTGCGATGGCAAACGCAGTTATCTGCATCGGGCAACGCAGATATCTGCGATGACGAATGCAGATATCTGTGTTTTGCGGTTATTTCGTTTTTGACCACGGATGGAACAGATAAAGCGGAATACATACAACATTATTAACACCACAAACCTGCCAGCTTCAAGTCTCTCAAGTCTGCTTCAATGACGGTTAAGCGGTTGTGGAACTTCCTGGCCTTGTGACCGCCCGCCTCACAGTCGCTGTAGGCAGTGGGAAGGAACTGGAAGATGCGGCAAATGGCTTTGCTAGCGGTGTCAATGTCGCGGTCGACGACAACGATGTTGTCTGCCTGACTCTCACGGAGCATATCGGCGAAGTAGGGATCGATGCCGTTGAGGCTGACGCCGAGCAGGACAATGCGCTTGGCATGCTTCATCATCTCGCCGGTCTGATACCACATGTCGATGTAGTGCTTGGAGATGACGGGCTTGAGCTTCAGTGGCGGCAGGAACGACGGAATGGGCAGAGCCCGGCGCTTGTCGTCACCGATGCCGAAACTGATTTCCTTGGCCAGCTGGTTCTGGAAGAAATCCAGAATATCTATGTTCTGCAGGTCATCGAGGGCGATGTCGTTCTTATTCTCTACATCCACGTACTGCATGAGCGAACCGTGGAAGTAGTAGGCGTTCTGACGGGTACGGCGGGCGAAGGTGGTGTAGCAGAAAGTGACAAGGTCTACGTTCATGTCCTTCAGTTGGCTGTAGATGTCAGGCATGTCCGGCTGCGTGTTGTCCTCTTTGTGTGCAGCAACTACATGTTGCTCCTGGCTGACGAGGTAGGCCCAAAGTATCCACGAAATATAGAGGTAAGTGCGGATGTAACCGTCCTTGCCCTCGTAGAAACCGTAGAAATACTTGCTGAGCAGTTGTTCGATGTCGAGTATATTGCGGTACACATGGCGCAGGATGGGGTTGTCCGACTCGTGCATACTCTTCTGGAGTATCTCCACGATGACAGCCTTGAACGTATCGGTGTAGTTGAGTCGCGAGAAGTCGATGATGGTGTCGTCCTTCACCGTAGTGCCGAGCACTTCACCGATGAGGTTCTCCGTCTCCTCGTCGATGCTGGCGTTCTTCTTCACATCGATAATCTTGTGAAAGAGGCGCACGATGAGTTCGCCGAGCTTACGCTGCTGTTTGTCGAGACCGTGGTTGTTCTGGAGTTCGCCATTGACATCGCCGCAGATGGTGGCGAGCTCGCGGTCGAGATTCCTGGCGAGGTTGTCGATAGCCTGCTCCACGAACTTGTCGAAGTTGAAATGTACGTTTCCTACAGCTTTGCGCAGTGCGGCATCGATGGCTTTGCCATTGTCGGTGGCAAGGAAGTCGGCAATGCACGGAATCAAGTTGGCGGAGGTGGGTATGCCTATAGTGGCATCCACGCCAGCGCCGGTCACCACCATAGTGATGGGGTGCTCCTTACTGCCAAGTATCTTTCGGACGAAATCGTCGCCGCAGATGATCTGCTGCTGAACGCCTACATTTCCGGCCACTTGGTTGTGTCCGTCATTGACTTCTATTTTCGTTTTAACTTCAGTCTCCATATATGTGTTGTGTGTGTGTTATATCCACCAAATGCGCAGATTATTAAGTTCAACCCGGAACATTCATCTTTTTTTCCACATCTTGCACCCACGCTTCGTTGATATAATTGCGGATATTGTCCACCCCAGTCGTTACCTGAGGGGCAAGGGGCTTTATCTGTTCGATGAACTCCTTCTTCACCATCATGTCTTTGTCAACTTTCACATCCGGGTCTTTCACCATATCCACTACCACGTATCCTATTTGCCTGGCTGTTGTGCAGACAGCGAGGCGGGATGTATATTTGGAAAGCAGTTCCTCACTATTTATATATATAGACAGGGGTGAGGCTGCCTTGGTCTGTGCCGGAGCCGAAGCGGACTCCGGCTTCTGCAACGACTGTAACATCGCATCGGCATACTTGTCGCCGACGAATATCTGCTTCTGCTCGGTGGCATTGGGAGCTATTTGGTTGGTGCCTCCCTGAATGACGATGGTGACACCCGACTTGTTTTTCTCTTCCATGTGCTGTTCGTTTTAATAGGTTGCTATCAGGCGCTTTTATCTATAAAAAGAGCCTTGTATTCAATGTCTGGTAAATGGTTATTCAACGGATATTTAACGGTAGTTCAACGCCATCGGAAACGTTTGGAAATGGGATTCCCGACACCATATCTTTGCACTCGGAAATCAGAAGCAAGGCGCCAGCAGACGATGACCATGTAACTTTAATTATTAATCCCTGCCGGGCCCGGCACTAATCTCAACAAGCCGGGTAAATACGAAGTCCCGTACCGGCGACGGGCAACAAATATGATCGATTACAGTGTTTATCTTTGGAACAATCCGCTGAATCAGGACGAACCGGCAAAGGCGTACGGCAGAAACCAGGTACGTGAGGTCTGGACACTGGAGCAGTTCGCCAAGCACATCGCCGACCACAACGGCGTCTATAGCCGCGGCACGGTGAAGGGCGTCATCTCCGATATGTGCGAGTGCCTCGTGGAGCAACTCCTCAACGGCAACAAAATCAAGCTTGGCGAACTGGGCGACTTCTTCATCTCACTCAAGACGGAGGGCGCAGCTACCATCAAGGATTTCTCTGTCGGCAACATCAAGGAGGTGAACATCGTGTTCACTCCTGGCGAAGACTTCGAGAACATCGTGGACCAGGCGGAGTTCAACCTCGTTACTTCGCGCAAGGTACAGGCTGCTGCTATCAAGGCTGTGAAGGAGGGCGCCGACACGCTCGACCTCGCTGCGCTGAAGAGTGCTTCCGCTTCCGGCTCTTCCGACGACGACACCGATCCGGCCACTCCATCGGGAGGCGGTTCTACCTCGGACGACGCCACCTCCGACACGACTCCGTCAGGCTCTGACTCAGGTAGCGGCTCCTCGGATGACGACCTCGGCGGCGGCATGGTGTAAAAAATGTTGAGAGTTTTATGTTATAGGTCAACAAAAGCTCTCACTGTACTACCCAACGACCTCGCCCGCGGCTGAATAGCTCGGGCGCAGGTCTCTTTCGAACAAAATCTTTTTGTATAACACTTTAATATTCTACTACAATGAACGAGAATAGTAACAAAATCACGTGGACCAAGGTCCTCAACGCAGTGCTCCAGGCCATCATTGCCGCCCTGACCGCCCTCGGCGTCAGCTCGTGTGCCAGCTTCTTCTAAGCACCGTGTCATTTGAGTTTTGAACACGGAAAGCACAGAATACGCAGAAGTTGTTTTGCACGTGATGGATAATTTTCCGTGTTCGAATTATAAACAACCATTAATTCATTTCTCTTATGAATAATTTATCCGAGCATTTCGCGCTAGAGGAGTTCACCCGCTCCGACACTGCTGCGCGCCTCGGCATATGCAACGAGCCGGGTGTAGATGGTATCTCCAACCTGCAGTGTCTCTGCCAGGAGGTGCTTGAACCTCTGCGGGAGCATGCAGGTGTGCCCATCGTCATCACCAGCGGGTTCCGCTGTCGACGTCTCAACAAAGCGGTGGGCGGAGCCACGCACTCGCAGCACTGCCTGGGCGAGGCCGCCGATATCCACTTGCCCGACATCGAAACGGGTCACGAGTGGTTTGACTACATCGCCAGGCACCTAGTCTTCGACCAGCTCATTTGGGAATATGCAGGCGACACGGCGTGGATTCACGTCAGTTATCGCCGCAAGTACAACAGCAACCGACGTCAGGTGCAGGCACTCGGCACCGCCTCGTGCGTCTCCGCCTTCTAAGTGCAGACCACAATGGGGTATCTCCCCACTCCCCCACTGCCCCAAGAGGGTGGTGGGGGAGTACTTTTACTCCTGGAGAATTGTACGCTTTGAGTGTCCTACGCTTACAACCCTCAAATAATTGCTTGAATGTTGCCTCACTTATCCGCTATCTTGTTGCCGGCCATATCGAAGATGCAATCAATCACATTCGGTTTTGTCTCTTTATTGTGCCCCACACGATAACACATCTCGTTAAAAAGTTTGTCCACCCCCCATTCTTTCGCCGTGATTTTAGGATGGGTCGAAGAGCAAACTTGTACTTTAGGATTCTGATAGTAGATGTTGCCGTCATATTGGAACGACACAAATTGCTCCAAAAACAGAATATCACAATCGACGGATGCGCCATCCTTAGTCACGGACAATTTATAAGTAGTGACCCGCACGTCCTCGTATTTGACGATAATCGTCTTCTGGATTCCAGCAAGAGTTTCAATCTCTTCCAAAGTCCTTTTCAACTCCTCCCGATAAAAAGGAGTGTCAATATCATCATGCGAGAAGGGGTTCAACAAGAGTTGTCTGTCATCCTGCAGATGCGCAGCAAGAACCTTTAGACCAAGCAAATCTGCATATTTCTGCTTGAAGATATCAATCATGTTGCTAAGATTACAAAAGCCATGATGGGAGATAATCTTCAAAATATCATTCGAAGTAAGTATGTTCTTCAACGATTTTTCAGCACTTTTTCTTAATGCATTCACAGCGGCTGGTATTTCGAACATACTCAAATGCTCTAATGCCTTCTCGATGTAGTTCTTCTCCGAGACGAGGACAGGTTCCAGATAACCTTCTTCATTTCTGTTGGAGTAGAGACTGTAGAATTTCCAGTCATCTGTATTTCCAGTCTGTTCAATCTCACTTTTTACCAAATGAAAGAATGCTCTGTCGTGTGTAAAAATAAACGTCTGAAAACGGGTTGTATATGTCAACAACTGTTTGATAACCATCCTCCGGAATGGCATGTCCAAACTTATCAGCAAGTCATCGACAAGCAAAACAGAAGGAAATTCATCTGTAGTCGGGTGATCTTCAAGTATGGCCAACCGTAACGACAGACTCATACAAGTAATTTTTGCTTCATTGAAAAACGAGCGGGGATGCTCAATAACCGTATCATCCTTAAGTTTTTCAGCAATCATTTTTGCTTTCAGATACAATCGGGGCCGTTCGAGCTGCGAGCTATATCTTCGAGGACTGATATAC
>CAVGQN010000044.1:0-10867 GCA_963631395.1 bacterium | reverse complement strand
GTCGAACACTGCCTTTCGGTATTCCAGGACTATTTCCGCATCAATTTGGAAAACATTCTTCAATATTGCATTAGCACGAAGTATCAACCACTGCAATTTATCTGCAAGCAATCTGTTGAATGACGAAATACGTGCCTGATATGCTATGTACTGCTGTGTCGTTCTATTGTAACTTGAATATTTCCTTCTATTCCGCGGAATGGCCCCATCCGTTTTAAGCACTTGGTTGATGTATTGCCACCATTCCCCTGCATTCATCACATTCGTTTTTGACCCGTCTATTTTTTCATACGGCTCTGAGAGGTCAACATAGGGCAGGACTTCTTTCTCAAAAATGTCAAACACCTGATTGTCTTCACTATTCCGGAAATCGAACAGAGACGACAACAGCTTGTAATTGAGGAAATCGCTGGACATCGCTGCGCCTCTCATAAATCTGCCCGTTTCCGCACTTGAGGGATAGTAACACAAGTTTGAATCCTCTATCTCTTTGGTTTCTCCTACGCCGTTGTCAAAATTTATTTTGATAGAGGACTTGCACGCTTCGTCTGTAAACCTATTCCGGAGGTTTTGAGGATGATGGGGTAAAAAATACTTTTGAGCATCAGCCTTATCCTTCGTGTAGGCCTGGAAATGAGTATATACACTCCAATAGACAGAACTTTTCCCCGAGCCGTTTTCTCCATACAGAAGGATATGCTTTCTATCTACATCCAAAGAGAATCTGTTCTTGAAGAACTTGAAGTTCTCCATCTCGATGTTGCTAATCGCCCATTTCATAGCTTGCTTCTATTTTCTTCGGCGAACTTCATAAACTCAGAAAGATATATTCTGAATTTACTCATTTCACTGATTACTCCACTGTTTGTAGTTGTCAAAGTTTCTATCAGTTCGCCGATAAAACTCGCGGCCGTTTGAAGGTTGTCTTCCTCAAGATCCATCCGGCTCATCACTGCATCTGTATTTTCCTTCCATTTCTTTAAGACGGAGATATGTGCTTTCTCAAACAAATCGGGCATTACCATTTCCATCACCATTCCATTACGCACTTGAGACAAAAAGTCAATAACTCCAGCCACTGCTGTTTGTTTTTCACTCAACGACTCCCTGAATGCGAGTAGAAATTGGAGCAAAGATTCCAATAGGACACAACTCTCCTTGTATTCGTCATTCCATCTTATGACCAAATTGTTGATGCAGGTAACAGTCAGGCCTCCTTTCGAATCCCCATTATGACCATTTGGCAAAAGGAATAGTTTACCGATAGCAGAATTTATGTAGAATTCTGCATAGCGTGCCTCATATCTGTCTTCAAAAAGCAGGACGAAAGCGGTTTTGTCGCTATCAGTCGAATGAGCCAACGTGTCGGAGAACGTGACTTTTTTGTCTATAAAGACCTTGATGTAGTCTTTCAACGTATCTTTGGTTTCATCATATTTCTTATAAATTATCACTTTCGCAATGTCCGTCAACTTAGCCTTTGACGGCAACCGCTTGACATATGGAGTTATCTTATAATTGATTTCCAGATTATTCCCGACTTCCGGAAGTGTATGCTGCAACTCATGTACATACTCCAGAAGCAAATCCTTTATGATATCATAATAAGACGCTCCTTTATCGTTTTTGCATTTCTTCAGGGCCTCCAGGTAGTACTGCTCTTTGTCGATGTGACGGCATCTGAGCGGCTCATCAATGGGCGAAACATCCGCAGCGGTCACAGGAGAATAAAAGATGTCCCGGTCTTCCTCACCATCCATCTTTACGGGCAATACATCTTCCACCGGAATCTGCACTTTCAGATTACGGAGCAAAACGTTCTTGTGATTCTCATCATAGCTCTCAAAGAAAAACAAATTCTGACTAAAATACAATTTGTCTTTTATGCTATTGTAATAATCAGGACGTATGCGTATTATGTCACCTTTTCTAAACTTCATAGTAACAAGTTTTAAGTTCCGCTTTTATATGCTGCTTTGATTGCGTCTATAATTTCCTCCAACTTCACTTTATATAAGTTCAAATCTCTATAATGCAGACTGCTGACGAATACCTGACCTTCTTCTACATCACTATTCTTTGCTCCGCGATGTTGGTTGGTCATATAAATCACTCCCCCTTCTCGCACAATGCTTTCTTTGAAACGCAATTTAGGCGTGTCAAGAGTTTTCATTTTAATCTTTGAAGATGGGATAACCCATACATCTATCGCATCTAGCCAAACCGCAATCCAAACAAACACGTCACAGAATTTTGGCTTCAACTGCTGGAAATTCATCTTAAAATGAATTTTCTCGATTTCTGCCAACACAGTTTCTTCGGTTCCCTTTGGCTTTTTTTGTGCCTTCTGCACAAGTGGCTGTTGGGATTTCTCGTCTGCGACGTGTGAAGCTTTCACCTCCACCTTTATCCCATTACTCTCATACGGAAGCCATAAGTCAAATTCGCTTGTATATCCTACTTGCTGAGGCGGATCGACTAATTTCCCCTGATATTTTCCCTTTAGCCAATTTTCACCCCAAGTCTGTCCGAATGTCCGTGGCGCCATCTCAAACTTGTCAAGATTTGGATTCCGCTGAAAATACTCGTCACGCACTCGGGTGTAATCTTCATAAGAAAGAGTCCCTTTCTTGAGCAGGACCGAGAAAATATTGGTATATTGATTGAACGGGTACTTAGAGACTTTTTCCAATTCTTTTCTAACCAAAAGAATCTTTGCTTCTTCTGGCAGTTGTGCTTTTTGCTTATCAATGAATTTGTCCAACTGTTCCATCTATCTTGGCTTTAATCAACTGCTGCTCTGCAGCAGTTATATCGAAAATAGCATACACGATTTCGTCCAACTCACGCTGATGCTTCTCTGAGTAGCTGGAGTTCCGGACGGAAGTGACTAAACGGCTCAAGCTCTCATCCTGCTCCGGTGTCAACATCGGGAACGGCAACTCCTGCAGATTGCCCTTGAGAACCTTGATATCCGAAAATTTCGAAGAATAATAAAAGTGATAAAGGGATGAATTGAGCAAAGCTGCCACACTCTTGGTCGAAATCCCGTCAAGGTTCGGGATGAGGATGTTGGCACTATTCAAGCATAGGCATTGCTCATCATCGTATGCGACAATAGGATATTTGGCAATAAACCGGTAAATCAGTTTCTCCGGGGCTCTGAAATACTCCTCTTTCGCACATTGCTGGAACGATTCGGGGTCAAAGTGGATATACGCAGACTCGCTGAGTAGATTGAACGTGCCCACCTGCTTTCCTGTATATACAGGTTCCAGACCTGGGGCCTTTTCTTTCTTGACTTTGTTTTGGTTGTCGCCCGTCACAATCCCTAACGCCCATCGGCTGTGCTTCAAATCATCATGCCTTCTAGACTCCATTTTGCCGACTATAGATGCGGCAATGCCACTAAGCTGCTCTTGTACGATTGTGCCGGAATCATAGTCAATCTGAGGCAATACAATGTGACGGATTTCGTCACCGGTAGTAACCATATAGCTTTGGCTATCAGCCGGTGCACATATCTGCTTGATACTAAAATAGTCTGTATACACTCCATCAAAGCGGCCGGAGTACAAATCTATCTTTTGTATAGTAGATTGGGTCAATATATACCGTCGGACATCGCTATGGCTTTTGATTTTGAGCAACGACATGGGCAAGAGCAGATACAGGCATCCGTTGGGCTTAAGTCTCTTCAACGATTCGACAATCACCATCGACGATTTTTCCTTGGACCGTATCATAGGGAAATTGCCAGCATAAGTCCCCTCCTTGTCTGACCCCCAAGGCGGATTGGTGTAGATGTTGTCGAACCGGAAAGGGATGTCACGTCCTTCCGGGTCGAACAAATCTTTCTTCAGGAAATCAAGACAGTATACGTGCGGGACAAAATTGTAATCCTTGTATCGGACGAGAAGATTTGTACCCGCTATCAGTACAGCTATAGGATTGATATCAAATCCATATAGGCATTCGGGAGTGTGAGTGTTCACGCCACACAGAAACGCTCCACTGCCACAACACGGGTCAAGGAACGTCTCACCATCCGCCAGGCATTTACCGGCGAGCATATAGTGGACAACCTTTCGGCTGGTGTAATATTGTCCTGTGCGATTTCTCTCTCCCTCAGGGATTACGGATTGGTAAATGAAGCCAAGCACATCGTTCTTTGTAGACCATACGCCTTCTGGCACTTCAATATCCAAGAACTCGCAATCGGAGTATTGGGACATAAACTCAGCAACGTTCTTTTGGTGGAAGATGTTATGGCTCTTCAGACACAAAACGCATAGGGTATACATAATATCCTTGACCGACGCTTCGATATGCATAACTTTTTCGAGAAGCATGTTGGCCGGAGCATAGTCGAGATATGAAGTCGCGACGACCCTTTTCTGCGACAAAGTCTTATTGGCACGTTTTGTCAACTTCTCGTCGGAATCAATGTTGAGTTTCTTCCAATTATATTCTGTAGCTTTACTAATCTGTAGCATAGGCATTTGTTATGTACCCTTTCTTAGTGTGTTTAATGTCAAATTTCAGTCCGAATGGTTGTTTTTATGGTTTATGGCCCTGTGGCGGGCAAAGTGCTTGCAAAGCACTGATGCCGGTTGGCTGTGCAGGGCGTCGGAAGCTGGCTTACGTAAGCCCTGCGCTGCCGACTGGCATCTAACCCGAAGCCATGAGGGTTGCCCGCCTTAGGGTGTTTTTGAACGGTTTTGGTTTAAAACCCACGGCCCGAAACGCTTCTGTGCATATCTGTGAGATCTGTGGGAGATTATCCACCAGACCGTAACGCTTCCGTTATTTCCGTTCTTTCCGTGGTCAAAAGAAAGAAAAGTCAGCGTCCGCGCCAGAGCCGGGGGAAGAGGCAGCGCACGTGCACCGTGACGAAATGGAAGCAGGCGGTGAAGAGGCCGCAGTGGCGTTTCTCCAGGTGGAACGTCTCGAGGGGCGGCATGCCGTTGGGGCGGTAGAGCATCTTCCAGCGCTGGGCCAGGGGCACGTCGGGGTTGCACCACTTGTCGAGCGTGGGGTGCTCGTCGCATTCGCCCAGCACCTCGCCCGCCTGAAGCATCCGGATGCCTGCCTTACGGGCGCGCATGCCATAGTCGAAGTCGCCCTTGCTGTGGGTGAAGTAGTGGTCGAGGTTGCCCAGCACGCGGTACACGCTCTGCGGGATGAGCACGATGTTGCCGTTGAAGTAGTCCACCTCGGTGAGCGTGCCGTCGGGACGGGGGATGCCCTTGCCCTTGCGCCGTCCGCCGTAGGTGATGGCCTGGTGGGCGATGTCCTCGGTGGCGCCGACGATGATGGCCTCGTCGTGCGTCGCGGTGGCGGCTGCGGTCAGCACCTGGAGCATCCGGTCACGGACGAACGTGTCGTCGTTGAGCCAGAGGTAGTAGTCGTAGTCGCGTGCCCTAGCTGCGGTGTCCCACGCCGTCCACATGCCGCGGTTCCAGTACAGGTCGCCCCCGCCGTGGATGACCCGCACCTTGGGGTACTGTGCGGCCACGGCCTCGGGCGTCCCGTCGGTACACCCGTCGTCGGTCAGGTACACGTCCACCTCATATCCCTCCAGCGGCACCTGCCGGTACAATCGCTCCAGGCACTGCAGGGTCTTCTCCCTCCGGTTGAACACCGTGAGTAGTACTGCTATTGTCTTCATAAATAGTTCTATATTATCTTATTTCTTGACCACGGTTTTTATTTCTTTGACCACGGAAGAAACGGAAAGAACGGAAGTTCGACTATAGTGTAATTTTTCCGTTCTTTCCGTGGTCATTATAAACATAATCAACTAATCAGCGAAACCTTCACGGCATAAACAAATTCCGTTCCTTCCGTTTCTTCCGTGGTCAAAAAAATACACGGCCCGCACGGCCACAGACAAATTCTGTGTTCTGCGGGAGACTATTCACACATTCCGGATGAACCTGGCCGGATTGCCCGCCCAGATCTGACCCGCGGGGATGGACTTGGTGACCACCGAGCCGGCGCCGACGATGCTGTTGTCGCCTATGGTCACACCCTTGAGCACGATGCTCTTGGCGCCGATGAAGACGTTGTTGCCGATGGTGACGGGCTTCTCCGCGCGGTGCTTGAGGTCGTCGGCGCTGCGGCGCACCTCGGGGTCGAGCGAGTGGAAGTCGGTGTCGAAGATGCACACGCCGCCGCCCAGTTTCACGTCGTTGCCGATGGTGATGCCGCAGTGGCAGATTACGGCGGCCTGCGACATGCCCACGTTGTCGCCTATGGTGAGACGGGCCCCGCGGTCCACGAAGAACGTGCAGCGCTCGTAGCACCCGATGGGGTTGCCCTTGATGCCGTTGTTCATGGCGAAGCCCCGTCCGATGGTCATCTCCCCGCCGCGGGCCACCATCACATAGGGCACGCCGTTGGTGTGCAGCGTGGAGTACTTCACCCCGTTGCCTTTCAGCAACCAGCGGGTATGGAGGTCATTACCCCCCCCAGTGAGAATACCTCCGACCTTGCGGAGGGTCTTGTAGATGAGATTAAAGAGTGTCATTTGGAATGGATTAGCGTTTTGTAATTGTTCAACTGCGTGGCGACGACCAGGTCGGGGGCATTTTCTTTCAACCTGCGCTGACGGGCATTGCCGGAGATGCTTTCAGCCAAAGCCTTGTCGCGGTAGAGTTCGTCAATCAGGCAGGCCAGCGACGGGAAGTCGAGGGAGTTGTAGAACAGGCACTCCCGTTTGTCGTCGGCCAACTCGGGCATGGCACCGGCGTAGGAAGCGATGGTGGGCGTTCCGACCATCATGGCCTCGGCGAAAGCCAGGCAATAGGTTTCGACAAACGAAGGCACGACGCAGATGTTGGCCGTCTGCAGTTGCCCTATTATCTGGTTCTCGTCCAAAGGTCCCAGGAACTCCACGTTGTCTTCAATGCCGAGGCTCTTCACCTGCTGCTTCAGGAAGATGCTGAAACCGTCCTGCAACCGATTGCCGATTGCCATGTTGCCTGCCACACGCAACCGCACCTTAGGATATTTCGCTTTCAGCAGGGCTATGGCGCGGAACAGTATCTGTATTCCCTTGTAGGGTATAGACCCTGAGGCGGAAGTAAAGATGACGGGGCTGTCGCCGTTGTCGTGATACGCCCAAGGCGCGGCATCGTAGAAGCCTTGCCGGAGCATAATCCTCGTCTTCAGGAAGTTCGCGTCGGGGTGGATGAGCGAAACGTGGCGTCTGACCCATTCCGACTGGTAGGAAATGTCGTCAATGTGCTTCAGGAACTCTATCTCCACTTCTCCACGCTTCCGGAAGGCCTTCCGCTTGCTGAAAAGTGAGCGACACGGCAGGATGCATTCCTTCAGATGTATGCTCCTCACTATGTCGCTGAATGACAAGCCTCCATAATAATAATAGTAATAGGAAGACAGGATGCCCTGGATATCGACAAAAGCCTTCGTCTTAATTGCCCCCTGCAGGTAGGCGCTACCCCAAATGCCCTCCGTGCCCCAGATGTGAACCAGGTCGGGACGTTCGGCAGATTCGACAGCCGACAGCTGCCGGCAGAAATCGGCAGAAGGAATCATACCGTAATGCCGGATTTTGGGGATGGGCAACACATATTGCTTTATGCCTTTTACAGTTTCCTGCATTGTGGTTGCAACGTTTCCGTAAGTCACATTAACTATGTCGACCTCCCCTGATGCCTGCAGCCTCTCTGCTAGAGGCTGGAGCCACGAACCGGTGGTCTTGATTTTGACATCGGAGAATTGTGCACAAGTCAGCCAAAGTATTTTCATCATAATTTCTAAGTGCGTTGTTTTGTTTTTGTGCCCGCGGGGCGGGATGTTGTTGACATTCTTGGGGCGGTGCGCCCTCTAAGTTTATTTCCTGAATATCGACTTGAACCAGTCGAGGAACTCCTGGTCTGTCATCTCGCGGAACTGTGCCGACAGGCCCATGCCAATGGCGCACCACAGCGTTATGTTGTGTATGTCGAACTTCGTGGTGTCCTCCACCCATCCGTAGGCCCAGTGGAAGGCAATGAAGAGCGCTATCAGCTTGAGGAAATAGCTCCTGGAGCGGTACAAGGCCAGATAAGAGCTCCTCATGTATATCAGCGAATAGAGTACCATGCCTATCAGTCCGAGCCAAGTGAAGATGTTGAGGTGGCAAAGCTCGTTCTGATACCGCTCATACTTGCCCGTCTTCAGTTCTTCTGCACTGAACGAGCCGAAAGTCCGGCTGTCGTTGCCTCGCGCCAGGGAGCGCCCGCAGATGACGTAGTCGTGGTAGACGGCGGACTCCAGCACCTCCATATAAATAAACGTACGCGTATCGGCCGAGAGGTCTTCTTCCCCAATCTCTCCCTCCATGTTTGCCCTCTTCTCCATATACTTGCCCTCGTTGGAAGTCGACACGTCGGCAAAGACATTGAAAACACCCGTGATGCCCAACAGCACAAGCACGATGGCACCCACATAGCAGGCCCAATGCGCAAAGCGCAGCATACCGTCGCTGACGTGACGCCTGTACAGGCACAGCAAGCTGATGCCTAAAGCTACAGCTGCCTTGATGACCTGACTGCGGGAACCCAAGGCTATAACCAGCATGACTATAAGCAAGAACAGGAAAATGATTTTCAACTTCTTGGTGGGCAAATAGGGCCAGAAACACCCCAAGAACAAGACTGGGCCCAAATAAAAGTTATATGCTCCAGGCACAAGCGCCCAAATAAAGAGCAGGAAGAACGCCGGTATGCAATACTTCATCCACGTGTGGTAGAACCTTTGCAATACCGTAGGATTGCATACGTAGGTAAATGCCGGAATAAGGCAAATCAACATACCTGACACAAGTTGCTTGTACTCCCAGTAGTTGTCCGCTATAAAAATGCCGCGGACACAACCCACTGCGGCCCACCACAAGAACAGCTTCACAATCGTGTAGTCGCGGTACACGATGCCCGGATTGTACCTCCGCCTCATATAGGGAATCAGCAGCACGCTGCAAAAAGCGAAAATCCATCCTATGGTTGTATTGCCATAATAGCCGAGCCTGCAGTAAGGAGCAGGCGACAGAAACGCCGTGACCATGAGGGAAAAGTAGAAAAGCTTTGTCTTTGTCAGTCTCATATCATGTAACTTTTTATTTCACTCAGAACGGCAAGTCGACACTCTTTCCGTCCTGCTTTATGATTCTGTTCTTTTGGGGAACAACGACGGTATTGGGGGGAACGTCCTTCACCACGGTGGCATTGGCGCCGATGACGGCATTGTCGCCCACATGTATCGGCCCCAGCACAATGGCACCTGTGCAGACGGTCACATTGTCGCCGATGGTGGGATACCCCTTACCGGAGTCGCCGATGGTCACATTCTGATACACCTTCAGGTTCTCGCCCACCGCACGGGCGTGGATGATGGTGGAGTCGCCGTGCTCGATGTGCAGTCCGCCCTTGACGCACCGCTCGTCCGTACCGAAACCTATCGAGCTCTTGGGGGCATACAGCATCTCGCACAAGGACGAGATGTGAAGCTTGTGCGTCAATGCGCCCACGCGGAAGTAGTAGACGTTCAGGAACTCCCTGCTCCTATTGGAACAGTACACCAACTCTTTGATTAATAGTCTGTTAGTGCATATATCTGGGGGGGGTGATTCCATAACTTTTCAAATACTGATGGATGTCGGCATTGACTTTGGTTCTGTCCTTGAGGAGCATATAGACGAGTATGTTGACTATGCTCTTGGCGTATGCGAATATCATATTGTTGTTCCGTTTTTTTGTTATTTCCAATAGCAGGCTCCTTCCACCTGTCGGGCATTGGCAGGCATCATATCGGCCGAAGGGTACACCCAGCTGTCGTTGAAGAGAGTCTTGTAGGCATTCTGTCGTCCGAACTTGCGTATGCCATAGTCCGGGTTGTCCCACCGCTTGCCGCGGATGCCGAAGAGGAGCTGGAGGGCGCCGCCCAGGTGGACGGCCTGATGGCCGGTGCGCTTGGCATGGGCAGCGAGGGGGAAGCCGTAGGCGCCGCAGCCGATAAGGGCGATGTCGTAGTCGGTGGCGTCCATCTGCGCCTTCATGCTGTCGAGGGCCGCAAACCAGCTGGGGAATTCCGAACTGCCGCCCAAGCTCTGCACGGCCTGGATGGTCTTCAACTCGAACTCGGGCAGCACGCGCTGGTCTGCAAACAGTTGCGTGCGCTTCGTGCGGTACTGCTCCTCCACGAGCGAGGCAAAGGGATGGATGACGAGCACCCGCTTGCCCTCCAGCACCCGGCTCCACGGGTTCTTTGCCCAATACGGCTCGAGGCTGACCAACACGACTTTCTTGAAGTCGAGGTCGAGCGTATCCTTCATAATCAGCTCCGATCGCAGCCACGACCCCAGTATGTCGACCTCCTTGCTATCCTCGACCATCATCGCGCCAAAGCGCGTAAGGTTCTCCTCGGTGGAGGGGAAGAAGCCGGCATTGGACTGCATATAGGCCATAGTGTTTTTGTTCCACCACCAATCGAGTTGCTTGCCCCGGATGTAATTCCACACGGAGTGGCTCGGGGCCGACACGCCCAGAGAGTTGACTACAGCGTTCAGCTCAAATGCCCCGTACCGGGCCACCATGCAGGGCTGGCCGGAAGCGAGCAGCCGGTATATCATCTCCGAAGCCTCGTCGAAGTCTTCCACGCCCCGGTCGTACGGCTCCGGCTTGGGAATGAACACCTTGGCGTAGACCCTGCGCAGGGCTTTCAGCGCGAATATCTCATAGTTTGTCATAAATCAATAATGTTATATGTTGCTTATAGTATGCCTTTTATGTTGCCGCTTGTCTGTGAGTTTAACAAAAACAGAGCGATAAACCCCTGAGGTTTTTCTGAGCCTGTCGGCTTG
>CAVGQN010000043.1:0-26026 GCA_963631395.1 bacterium | reverse complement strand
ATATAATATAAATAATAGAGAAGACGAGTTGGTAGGTACCTTATATTTTAATTAACTGTCTTACTGTCCTACTGTCTGATTCGGTCAAAGCAGGGTAATCCTTTTCCCTTACAGGCCCTTTCGTCCCGTCGTGCTTTGTCCTATTGGATTCGGACATTTGGTTGAGGCTGGGAGAAGGGGAAGGGAAGGCTTTTTGATGCTTTGGTACCTTTACTACCGGGATTAGCCGCCCGTGATGATGCGTTCGCCCAATGACTTGTCCAGGTCTTTCTTGATGGTCTGCAGTTCGGTGAGCCGTTGCATGACGGCGCGGTAGTCGCAGCTTGGGTTACGCAGTTGGCGGTGCAGGTCGTTCATCTCGGTGCGGCAGATAGCCTCCTTGAGTTCGAGGATGCTGCGCGGCACGAGGTCGTTGAGCGACTCGTTGTTCTCCACGCCGCTTATCGCCTCATACTTGTCATCGATGAGGTCGAGGGCCTTCTGCCGGACTTCGTTGTCGTCGGTGCGGGTGAAGAAGCGCACGCTGTCGAAGGTGACGCTGGGGTCGGCCGAGGCGTCGTAAGCCATCTGTAGCATGCGGGCATAGAGCGGGTGCTGAAAGACGATGCCGTCGGCCGTGAGTTCGCTACCCACAAAGTCGACCACACGCCACTGTTCCTCCTGCGGCGCACCGGTCTCGTCGCACCACCGGAGGGTGATGTAGTTGCCGCCCGCCCTCACCAGCAGACGGATGATGCCGCACTCGTAGCGGTCGGTGAGGAGAGGGGCACGCTCAGGCGCCTTGGGTGTTGTGGCGGTTCCGGGCAAAGCGCCGCCTCCAGTCGAAGCGCCGCTACCCGAGCCTTGTAGGTTCATGCCGGCACCGGCAGCATTGTTCGGGTTTTGTCCGAAGCCGCCCGCATTTTGGCCGGCAATGTTTTGTCCGAAGCCGCCCGTGCTTTGTGCGGAAGCATTTTGCCCTGCATCGCCCGTGTTTTGCCCGGCCTGGTCCGAACCGGGAGCAGGCCTGCCGCCCTCGCTCAGCTCGCGTGCGGCTTTGAGTTCCTCTTGCTGCCTCAGGTATTCCTCGCGTCGCTGGTCGGTCTCCCATCGGCGCAGTTCGGCCACGTAGTTCGACTGGCGTTGTGTGCGCAGGGCTTGCATGAGGGCTTCCTCCGCGACGTGGAGCCGTTGGGAAGTTTCGCGTATGTAGAGCGAGCGCATGATGGGGTCGGCGATGAGGGCGATGCTCTGCACGAGGTTCTGAAGCACTTGTGCGCGCTTGAGCGGGTCGCTGGCCGAGTCCTGGAGCAGCATCTGCGTCTTGTAGGCGATGAAATCCTGCTCGTGGGCGGCAAAGTACCGTTGCAGTTCCTCCATCGTGTGCTGGCGGCAGAAGGAGTCGGGGTCGTGTCCGTCGGGCAGCAGGAGCAGCTTGACGTTCATGCCCTCCAGCAGGAGCAGGTCGATGGTCTTGAGACTGGCGCGGATGCCGGCATCGTCGCCGTCGAACATCAGCGTCACGTTGCGTGTGAAGCGCTGTATGAGCCGTATCTGGCTGGTGGTGAGCGCCGTTCCGGCCGAGGCGACCACGTTGCGGAAGCCAGCCTGCGACATGGAGAGTACGTCCACGTTGCCCTCCACGATGTAGCATTTGTCCTGCTTGGCCATTTCGCCTTTGGCCTGGAAGATGCCGTAGAGTAGGTTGCCCTTGTGGTAGACCATCGATTCGGGCGAGTTGACGTACTTCTTGAAGGCGTGGTCCACGCGCTGCAGAATGCGTCCGCCGAAGGCCAGCGGCTTGCCCGAGAGCGACATGAAGGGGAAGATGACACGTCCGGCGAAGCGGCACACGGGTACCCTGGAGGGGTCGTCGCCGTAGCAAAGGCCCACACCCTCGCGACGCGTCTCGGTCGGGTCGAGCAGATATTCGCGCCGGTGTCCTTGGGCCAAAGCGCGCCGGGCAAAGTCGTCCTTGGCCTCGAGAGCGTAGCCCAGGTGAAAGAGCCGTATGGTCTCGTCCTGCAGTCCGCGCTCGCGGAAGTAGGTCAGTCCGATGTTGCGTCCCTCGTCGGTGTTGTAGAGGTCGCCCTCAAAGGTGCGCATGGCAAAGTCGTTGAGGTTCATCATGCCCTCGCGCGCCGTCTGCGCTTGCCGTTCGGCGTCGGTCTGTTCCTTCTCCTGTATTTCGATGCCGTACTTGCGGGCCAGCCATCGGAGCGCCTCGAGGTAGTTCATCTGCTCGTGCTTCATGAGGAAGTTGACGGGGTCGCCGCCCTCGCCGCACGAGAAGCATTTGCAGATGTTCTTGCTCGGCGAAACGTAGAACGAAGGGTTCTTGTCAGAGTGGAAAGGGCACAGGCCGATGTAGTTCTGCCCGCGTCGGCGCAGCGACACAAACTCGCCCACGACGTCGAGTATCTGCGCCGTGTCACGTATCTTGTCTATGGTCAGCTGGTCCAGCATGGTGTCTATGTTAGCTATTGTACCCGCGCAGGCGCACGGTGAGGTCCACGAACTGCTGGACGGACACCTGCTCGGCGCGTTGGTCGAAGAAGGGTTCGGCGAGGATGGCGGCGGCCGCGTCGAGGCACCATTCCGTCACGAGCTGGCGGAGGCAGTTGCGCAGCGTCTTGCGGCGCGTGCTGAAGGCGCTCTTGACCACCGTGCGGAGGTCTGCCTCGGCGCAGGGGAGTTGGGTGGTGGCGTTGCGCGTCATGCGCACCACGGCGCTCTGCACCTTCGGCGGCGGATTGAACACTTCGTTGCCCACCGTGAAGCAGTATTCCACGTCGTACCACACCTGCAGCAGGACCGAGAGAATGCCGTACTGCTTGGAACCCGGTGCGGCGGCCATACGTTCGGCCACCTCCTTCTGCACCATGCCGCTGCAGCAGGGTATTTGGTCGTGATGGTCGATGACCTTGAAGAATATCTGACTTGAGATATTGTACGGATAATTGCCAATGATGCACAACGGAACATTGCCCCACACTTCGTCGCTCGTAAGGTCCAGTTTGAGGAAGTCGGCCTCGATGATGCGGTGCTCGAGCGAAGCGGGGTAGTGGAGCTTGAGGTAAGCGACCGACTCGCCGTCCAGTTCGACGACCTTGAGGTTGTAGCCCTTGTTGATGAGAAACTGCGTCAGGACGCCCATGCCCGGTCCCACTTCGAGACAGGGCAAGTCGCGGTAGTCGTGCAGAGTGTCGGCTATGCGTTCGGCCACCGAGAGGTCGGTCAGGAAGTGTTGGCCGAGGTTCTTCTTCGCCCGCACTTTGTCGCCGTAACCCAGGTGGAGACCTTCGCTGCGCACGGCCCTTTGTGTGTGTCTGCTTTTGTAGTTCATGCCGCAAAGATAGCCCATTTTGGTCAAAGAAGTGCATATCGGGTTGCTAAATCGGACGAAAAAATGCGTTTCGTGGGCTAAAAACGCCGTTTTTGTGCTGAATGATTCGCTTTTGTCCCGAATTCTTATTAACTTTGCGTGCAAAAATAAGGTATTCACTACACAGAGTAGATTACTACATTTCATCAGTCTACACAATGATGTCATCGGTAAATAAACTGCTGCTTGCGGGATGTTGCGTCCTGTGCTCGATAGCTACGGCATCGGCACAGTCTGAGTATGGTTCGTCTGAAACTGGTTCGCTTCCGATGGAAACCGTACAGTCTCAGCATAAGGATTTCTGGAAAGGCACGGAGGCATACTTCAGTCAATTGCCCGGTATGCAGGGCCAAAAGATATCGAGCGTGGTGAGCGCGGTCGATTCGTATGTCGATTTTTTCGCCAACCAGGATTATTCGAAGGTGCCAGAATGGGAGGTGCCTATTCTCTCATTGGTCAAGGAAGGTATGTTCGGCGACGCTTTGACCCGCTATGAGCGTCAGAACCTGCTCAGCGCCTACCGTGCCGGCCAGCCCGTCTACGAGAGCCTGGAGCGCTACGTCATGCTGCTCGAACTTTCGGGCGTGCGTTCCAACGCCACCAAGGGCCTCGAAATCATGCAGAACATAGTCGGTCAGGACAGCGTCATGATACGTCCGCTGACCATGATTGTCAATATCGCCACCGACCTGCGCATGACGGCTTTGGCCGAGGAATACATCACCCTCTTCCAGCTCCATGCTACCGGCAATCCCGAGTTGCTCGCCCAGGCCTATTCGCTCCGTGCGCAGAACTCCTTCCGGCGCAGCAAGCCCAACGAGGCGCTCCGCTACGGACAGTACGCCGTGACCATCTACGACAGCCTCTTCCAGGTCTCTAAGCGTTCGCCGTTCGAGACCGTGCTCCGCGCCCGTCTGAGCCTTACTATGGGCCGCATCCTGGCTCGCCTGGACAACAACCAGACCAGTATCGAGCACCTGCGCCGCTGCTGGTATTACTATGCCGACGCCGCCCGAGAGGACTCAGCCTACTACATCACCGAGCGTGTGCGCTCCCTCTATGCCGCTGCGCCTTTGGCCGCCGAACTCAAGGCCTACGAGCTGGCCGACAGCATCTACAAGGACGTGGACCGCTTGGGCTACTGGTTCTTCGAAGGCAGAGCCCTGCAGGAATCGCAGTTCTACTTCAACTCGCTGCGTCTGCGCGGACTTTCGGCCTACCACGTCGGCGACCATACGCTGGCGCACTCCTACTTCGACCAGGCTGCCGAGATACTTGCCAAGATGGAGGAACTTGCTCCCGGACAGAACCTTGAGGCACACGAGAACCTCAACTTCAATATCGCTTCTGTGTACTATGCCGAGGGTAACTTCGAGAAGGCCCTCGAGTGCGATATCAAGGTGCTCGAGATGGTTCTCAAGGACAAAGAGCACGATGCCCGCCGGCACAACTCCGACCTTTCGTACTGTTACAAGTACATTGGCAACTGCCATTGGGCCATCGGATACCAGAAGTATTTGGCCGCCAAGAAGAAACGAACCAAGGAAGTTATGGGTTACTACCGTGTGGCCCGCGACAACTACGCCAAGGCTTTGACCTACAACCCCAACGACCTCGAGAGTATCTCCAAGTACAACCTCGGCGACCTCATCGTCAACGGTATGGAGAAGCCTATGGCCATGCCGAGCAACTTCTGACGTACTTTCTTGTCTAGTGCTGCGTGCGAGTCGTGAGCCCGGCTTTTGCGTCGTCGGTCACGAGTCATCTGGCGCCGGTCACTAGGCACCAAGTTCTAAACTCTAAGTACTAGGTTCTTCTAGATTCTTCTAGATTC
The DNA here is from genome assembly GCA_963631395.1 of bacterium. Taxonomy (GTDB): domain Bacteria; phylum Bacteroidota; class Bacteroidia; order Bacteroidales; family UBA3663; genus Liminaster. Next base: position 20,828 of record CAVGQN010000043.1, on the reverse strand, counting down.
TAAACACAAGGTTCTAAGTTCTAGACACCAGGTTCTAAGTTCTAAGTTCTGAGTTCTAAGCACTAAGTACTAAGTTCTAGGTTCTTTTTTACTTGTCATAAAAATTACTTATTCATAAATACAAAGCCATGTTGCGTATAGCCATCCAGTCCAAGGGCCGTCTTTTCGACGACTGCATGGACCTGCTCAAGGAGTCCGGTATCAAACTAAACAACGCCAAACGGACCTTGCTCATTCCGTCGAACAATTTCCCGCTTGAGGTCCTTTATCTGCGCGATGACGATATCCCGGAGTGCGTTGCCAACGGCGTGGCCGACATCGGCATCGTAGGCCTCAACGAGTTCCGCGAGCGTCAGAAGGACGCGCGCATCGTCAAGGAACTGGGCTTCTCGAAGTGCCGTCTCTCGCTCGCCATCCCGCAGCTCATCGACTATCCGGGTGTCGAGTGGTTCAATGGCAAGAAGATAGCCACCAGCTACCCCGGCATTCTCCGCGAGTGGCTTGACCAGAACAACATACAGGCCGACATCCATGTCATTACGGGTTCGGTCGAGATTTCGCCCAACATCGGACTGGGTGACGCCATCTTCGACATCGTGTCGAGCGGTTCGACGCTGGTCAGCAATCGCCTCAAGGAGGTCGAGGTCGTGGTCGAGAGCCAGGCCGTCCTCATCGCCAACCGCAACCTCTCCGACGACAAACTCGCCCTGATGGACGAACTCTGCTTCCGCTTCGACGCCGTCCGCGTGGCCGAAGACAAGAAGTACGTCATGATGAACTGCCCCGACGAGGCCATCGAGCCCATTCTCGCCCTGCTGCCCGCCACTAAGGCCCCGACCGTCATCCCGTTGGCCACCAAGGGCTGGCACTCCATCCACACCGTCATCAACGAAAAGACCTTCTGGGAACTCGTCGGCAAACTCAAGGCCGCCGGTGCCGAGGGTATTCTCGCTCTCAATATCGAGAAGATGGTGCTATAACTTTGACCAAGAGCGCTTTTGACAAAGAATTCGAAACAGCTTTTGACTTGAAGTTTTTTGTTAAAGAAATTTGGACCAAGAGTCTTTGATAAAGAGTCTTTGACCGAGAAACGAATCTATGCTTTTTAAGGTCTAAGAAAGAAAACTTTAGGGTCAAAGATAAGGAAAACTTTAAGGCCAAAGAAGGGAAAAGCATAAAGGCAAAAAAAGGCATAAAGGCCTGCAAAACGAAAGAAAGGAAAGAACAATGAACACGTATTTATATCCCGCGCGCGAGGACTGGAAAGAGATAGTCCGTCGCCCTACCATCGACAATAGCCAACTGCGCGACACCGTAGCCGGACTCCTCCAGCAGATCAGGGAGGGTGGCGACAAGGTGCTCAAGGAACTCGAAGCCCGCTTTGACCATTGTACGCTGGATGTATTGCGTGTCACTGACGCCGAGATGCAAGAGGCCCGCCAGGCTGTTGCTCCCGCTTTAGCCGAGGCCATCGGTACGGCCAGCCGCAATATCGCTGCCTTCCACGAGGCCCAGCGCTTTGCCGGCGTGCGTGTCGAGACCCAGCCGGGCGTTGTCTGCTGGCAGAAGAGCGTGCCCATCGGACGTGTCGGCCTCTATGTGCCCGGCGGAACGGCGCCCCTCTTCAGTACCGTACTGATGCTCGCCATCCCTGCCCGCATTGCCGGTTGCGCCAAGGTCGTGCTCTGCACACCACCCGACGCCCGGGGCAAGGTCAATCCTGCCATCCTCTACGCAGCCATGACGGCAGGCGTGACCGAGGTCTACAAGGTGGGCGGCGTGCAGGCCATTGGCGCCATGGCCTACGGTTCGGAGTCCGTTCCGAAGGTCGACAAGATATTCGGTCCCGGCAACCAGTACGTGCAGATGGCCAAACAGCTCGTTTCGTTGCGCGATGTGGCCATCGACATGCCTGCAGGCCCTTCTGAGGTGTGTGTTGTGGCCGATGCTGCCGCCAATCCGGAGTATGTGGCCTCCGACTTCCTGAGCCAGGCCGAACACGGCGCCGACAGCCAGGCCATCCTCGTGACAGACAGCGAGGACCTTGCCCAGCGCTTTGCCAAAACCATGGCCGAGCAACTTGAGCACCTCAAACGCCAAGAACTCACACGCCATTCGCTGGAGCACTCCAAGGTCATCGTGCTCCACACGCAGGACGAAATCATGGACCTCGTCAACGAATACGCTCCCGAGCACCTCATCCTCAATACGGTCAACTACCGCGCCCTCGCCGAGCAGGTGCGCAACGCCGGTTCGGTGTTCCTGGGTCCCTTCAGTCCGGAGAGCGCCGGCGACTATGCTTCCGGCACCAACCACACGCTGCCCACCAACGGCTACGCCAAGGCTTACAATGGCGTCAACCTCGACAGCTACATGCGCAAGATTACCTATCAGGAACTTTCTGCCGATGGTCTGCGTGCGCTTGGTCCGACCATCGAGGAGATGGCCCAGGCCGAGCAACTCGACGCCCACAAGAACGCCGTTTCCGTGCGTCTGAAGAATCTTTGAGCGTAAGGAGGGTGTTTCCTTTCATCGGAAGAAATCTTTTGAACAAGAAAAGTTTTTGAAAAGAAGGAGGATTTTTTGAAAAGAGGGAAAGTATTTTTCCTATATAGATAAGGAGAAAGCTTTTATAAGGAGGAATTTTTTTGGAAGATTAGGAAAAACTTTTCTTATATAAATAGGGAGAAAGCTTTTATAAGGAGAAAACTTTTCTTCGAATAGAAAGTTCTTCGAATAGAAAAGAGCAAAGTCTTTTGAACAAGAAAAACGAGAGAATATGGATTTGAGCAAACTGGTGCGGCCTAACATTCAGGCACTCGCTCCCTACAGCAGCGCGCGCGACGAGTTTAGCGGCGAGGCACGCGTGTGTGTCGACGCCAACGAAAACCCCTACGATAATGGTCTCAACCGCTATCCTGACCCTCGTCAGTGGCAGGTCAAGGAGAAGCTTGCCCCCATCAAGGGCGTGGCCAAGGAGCAGATTTTCCTGGGCAACGGTTCGGACGAGGCCATCGACCTCGTGTACAGGGTTTTCTGCCGTCCGGGGGTGGACAATGTCGTGGCCCCCGTGCCTACCTACGGCATGTATGAGGTCTGCGCCGAAATCAACGACGTGGAGTTTCGTGCCGTGCCTTTGCACCCCGACACTTTCGCTCTCGACGTCGAGGCCCTCGAAGCCAGGATGGACGCCAACACCAAGGTGCTTTGGCTCTGTTCGCCCAACAACCCCTCGGGCAACGCTTTCCCACAAGAGCAGATAGAGCAGTTGCTCTCGTTCTGCAAGGACCGGATTGTCGTGGTCGACGAGGCTTACATCGACTTCTCGTCCGTGCCTTCGGTCGTGTCGTTGCTCGACCGGTATCCCAACCTCATCGTCCTGCAGACGTTCTCCAAGGCGTGGGGGCATGCTGCCATGCGCCTCGGCATTGCACTGGCTTCCAGGGAGATAATCGCTTACTTCAACAACGTCAAGTATCCGTACAACATCAACGAGATGACGCAGCGCGAGGCCATCCGCGTGCTGGGCGATGTCAGGAAGAAAGAGCGCCAGGTGGCCGAAATCCTCGAGCAGCGCGAGGTGATGAAGGACCTGCTGCCCACGCTTCCGTGCGTGGAGCGCGTCTATCCCTCCGACGCCAACTTCCTCCTGGTGCGCGTCAAGGACGCTCTGGCCGCTTACCGCCATTTGGCCGACCAGGGCATCGTGGTGCGTAGCCGCCACAAGGTGCAGCTTTGCTTCAACTGCCTCCGCATCACTATCGGCACTCCCGAGGAGAACGCTGCCGTCTACAACGCCCTGCGGGAGCTTTGACTTGACAAAAGAAGGCAAAGACTTTCGGAAGAAAAACTTGATTTTTGGCTAAAGACTTTCGGAATTCAGTAAGAGAAACTTGACAGAAATGGACAATACACTCAAGAAATTGCTTTTCATTGACCGTGACGGAACGCTGATTGTTGAGCCTCCGGTTACGGAACAGGTCGACACGTTTGAGCAGCTGGAGTTCCTTCCGCGCGTCATCCAGGACCTTTCATTTCTCCGCCACAAGTTGGACTACGACTTCGTCATCGTTTCCAATCAGGACGGACTGGGCAGCGCCGAGTACCCGCTGGACCGCTTCAAGGCCATCAACGACCTGATGCTCCGCGTGTTTCACTCTGAGGGCGTGGACTTCGACGACATCCATTTCGATTCGCACCGCCCCGAGGACAATCATCCGGACCGCAAGCCCGGCACGGGGATGCTCGCCCGCTACATAGAGGGCAACGGCACGGAGTACGACCTCGCCCATAGCTACGTGATCGGTGACCGCATCACTGACATCCGTCTTGCCCACAATTTGGGCTGCAAGGGCATTCTGATTGCTTCTCCCGTTTCTTCGGGCCAAACAGAATCCATTGCTTCCGATTCAAAAGATTTGTCTTCATCAGAGAAATCCGACCAAACATCGGCAGCAGACCAATTCATCCAGGCGGCCTCGGCGAAGCTTACTGAGGAAGGCCTCTCAGACGATTGCGTGCTTGTAGCGCGTTCGTGGGACGAGATAACGGCGTTTCTCTTTGCCGGCAGCCGTAGGGCAGAGGTGAGGCGCACGACGCGCGAGACGGACATTCACATCGCCATCGACCTGGACGGCAGCGGACGCACCGACATTTCGACGGGCCTGGGATTCTTCGACCACATGCTGGAGCAAATCGGCAAGCACTCGGGCATGGACCTTACCATCCACGTCAAGGGTGACCTGAATGTCGACGAACACCACACTATCGAGGATACGGGCATTGCCCTCGGCACTTGCATTGCCAAAGCTCTGGGCGACAAACGCGGCATTGCGCGCTACGGGTTCTGCCTTCCGATGGACGATTGCCTGTGCCAGGTGGCGCTCGACTTCTCGGGCCGGCCGTGGCTAGTATGGGACGCCGAGTTCCATCGCGAGAAAGTGGGCGACATGCCGACGGAGATGTTTCTGCACTTCTTCAAGTCGTTCAGCGATGCCGCCGCCATCAACCTCAATATCAAGGCCGAAGGCCAAAACGAGCACCACAAGATTGAGGGCATCTTCAAGGCCCTCGCCCGTGCGCTCAAGATGGCCATCAACCGCGACATCCATCACTTCGAGCTTCCTTCGAGCAAGGGCGTGCTCTAACGGACTTCCAACCCCATTAGGTTAATGGTCTAGAAAGTTAGTCGTAAGAAGCCTCCAAACTTGTGCGGCAATTCTAGATTAGGCCGCACTTTGCAAAGGCCAGTTATTCCTTCTCCCAGTCCTTGTAGGGATTGCGGCAGAGATACGAATTGTTATATTTTTTATTACCCGTGACCTCTTCACCTATCCAGGCGGGGAGGTCAAATTGTGTAGCTTCGTCCGGCACTTCGATTTCGGCCATGACGAGCCCTTCGTTGTCGCCATGGAAGACGTCGACCTCCCACTTGAGTGTGGGCCGGACTGCATTATCATTAGGCGAAGCGCTTTTGCAAGAAGCAAGACCATCTTCGCCTTCGCACTGAGTACTTTTGCAAGAAGCAAGACCATCTTCGTGCGAAGCATCATCGCCGCCTGCACCTTTGTACGAAGCGGGAACCACATAGCGGTGTTTCTCGATCTGTGGTTTCTCGCAGAGAAGTTCGAGCATCTCCTTGGCGTCGTCGAGCGGGATGGGGTATTCGAACTCCGAGCGCGTGAACCCGACACAGCGGTTCTTGAGGGTGACGTAGCCTTGCTCGCCGGCTATGCGAATCCGGACCGTCATTCCGTTGGTGGTCGGAATGTAGCCTTGCCGATAGAGGGTGGCCGAAACGGCTTCCTGCTTGAACTGGTCAGAGCGGACCAAAAACTTTCTTTCGATTTCCTTGCCCATAGCTGATGTATTTTTTGAGTGATTTGTTGACTTATATTCTATTGATTTGTTGAAGTCTTTAGTGAGTGTCTTGAAGAATTTTAATCCATGTCGACGTTTCTAGTGAGTCGTTAATTTTGAATATTGAGCCTTACGGATTCCGTTGCTTTTTTACCTCACTTTCGTTGCTTTCTTTTTCGGGGGTGACTTTTCCGGTCTTTACCTGTCACCGTTCCGACTTTTCAGTTTCGAATTTTCAGAGGTGGCTTACTTCCGCTCGGAGAGAAAGTTCCCATATTTGCAAAGTTTTTTCCGATATTTCCGAAAATTCTTTTCGGGCTTTCTCCGAGAGCGAAACCGGCGAAGTCGTGAGTTTTTTTGCAATAGATTACGCAAATTTAGTCAAAAAACGAATAAACGGCTCATTTTTATATGTTATACAACACTTTTTCAAGTTTTTTTTGCTTTTAATTTGCCGCGTAATCGAAAAAGTGCTAACTTTGCATCGCAAAACAAAAGGAACGTTAATCCTTAGTTTCGCACCTTGAAAAGAAACCATCTTTATAATCTTAAATTTTCCATATAAGAATAACACTGAAACCCCAACTCGTGAGAGCTGGGGTCTCAAGATTTTAAAGGGGGTCTTCATCTTGGTTTTATGGCCAAAAAGTCCCGGTCTTCATCTTAGTTCTTAAGGTCAAAAGCCCTGAGGCTTCGTCTTGGTTCTTAAGGCCAAAAAGCCCCTGGGTTTTCGTCTTGGTTTTATGGCCAAAAAGCCTCGGGTCTTCTTGGTCAAAGCCCCTGGGTTTTCGTCTTGGTTTTATGGCCAAAAAGCCTCGGGTCTTCTTGGTCAAAGCCCCTGGGTTTTCGTCTTGGTTTTATGGCCAAAAAGCCTCGGGTCTTCTTGGTCAAAGCCCCTGGGTTTTCGTCTTGGTTTTATGGCCAAAAAGCCTCGGGTCTTCTTGGTCAAAGCCCCTGGGTTTTCATCTTTGTTCTTATGGCCAAAAAGCCCCAGGTCTTCTTGGCCAAAAGCCCCGTATCTTGGTCTTGGTTCTTATGGCCCAAAAGGACCCGGGTTTTCGTCGTTGTTCTTATGGTCAAAAAAGAACCGAGCTTTTCACAAAGCCCAGGCCTCCCAAAATTTACTTCTTTTAATCCTTCTTAAAAACAGTAACTTAATACATGAGATTTTATTTGTTAAATTCGAATTCAAGTCGGTGAAATCCAGCGTGTTGCCATTGATTTCAGCTGGAACTTACTTGCAGCTGAGCGGGAAGCTGATGCCGAAGCTGGCATTGACGGCTCCGCTCTCCAGCGGGATGCAGTCGCTGTTGACCGAACCAGTGTAGATGCGGTCGAAGCCGGCGAAGAGGTTGAATCCCGGGAAGTGCATATTGGCGATTGCTCCCCAGCTGGTGCCGTAGGTCGAGGCGCAGCCCGAGAGAGCGAGGTCAAAGTGCTTGTTCGGGGCGAAGTTGCAGACTGCGCGGCCCTCCGTGTAGCCGAAGTTTTCGGAGAAGCGCTGCGTGTAGAGCACGCCGAAAGAAATCTTCTTGTAGACGGGCAGTGTGTACTCGACGCCCACGGTGGCCGTAGCGCCGATAGCACCGTTCTCCTTGACCGACTGCTCGGTCACATCGAGTTTGGTCATTTCCTCGAGGTCGTCGCCGATGCGGTCAAACTGCTCGTCGATAGTGCCGTCGGTGTAGCCGCTCTTGCCGTTGGTCACTGTGCCCTGGTTAGGGTGCATCTTCACGTTGTTGAAACCTTCGAATTCAAACTGGCGGTTTTCGGCCACGGCCTTGGCGCAGTCCCACTTGAGCCAGCCGAGGTCGGTGACGGCGGCCGACACCTGCAGACCGGGCACGAGCCGTTCGAAGTCGTAGACGGCGCCCAGGTCGAAGGCCATACCGAAGCCGTTGATGCCCGGTGTGAAGTCCTCGTATCCGTACATCTCGTTGGTGCCGCTTTTCGTCGTCATCGTGCCGCCGCCGGCGATGGCCAGCGTGCCGTTGAAGGTCATTTGCCAGGCGTCAGACTGGAAGTCGGCCGAGCTGCCCGAGAAGTCGGCGTTGGCGTAGGCAAGGCCGAAGAGGGCTTTCACCTTGACGCCGATGCGCAGGTCGGGAGTAACTTCGCGCGAGTATCCGTAGGCCACATCCGCCCAGGCCATACCTTCGCCGCCAATGTCGCCGAGGTCGTACTTGCGGTCCGTCGCCATATCCTTCATAAAGTAGAAGAGGTCCTTCGAGATAGACATTCCGGCGCGTGCGTGGGCGCCCACCTCGATGGTGTTGTATCCCTTGCCCGTCTTGAAGCCCACCGAGAGGATAGGCAGGTCAAAGTTGAAGCGCAGGTTGCTGTGGTCGGAGAGGTTTTCCTTGAATTCCTCGCTCGAGACCTCCTTGTTCATGAACGTGGTCAGTCCGCCGTCCTTGCGTTCGTAGATGAAGTCCTTCACGCCGAAGTTGGTCGAGAGGTTCGTGTTGAAGCCGCCCAAAATCGGAATACTGAAGTATGCGTCGCGGTTGGCCAAAGCCGGGTTCATGCGGTGGCGGTAGAGGTAGCTGTCGGAGAAATATCCTGCTTGCAGCGCCTGGGCCTGCAGACTGAGCGTGACGGTGCTCAACAGCGCGGCAACGGTCAAAGTTTTAAGTGTCGATTTCATATGCGTTGAAATAAGTCTGTTGAGTAATCGGTTTAATCTTTGTCATTGAGGTCAATGTCGAGGTCCTGTACCGTCAGCTTGATATTGTCGAGCTTGATGTACTGGTTGCCGTTGAGGTTGCAGTCCTTACCATGGCCCTCGAGTCGGACGATGAGGTCCTTGACGGCCGAGATGTTGGGGATGGAGAAGGCGATAATCAGGTCGCTGGTCTCGGAGGCTGCGACATGGACCGGAGTGAATTCGACGAGCGAAGAGCTCTCCTTGCCGTCCTTGCCTTTGGCCGACAGAGTGACGTCGATGTCCATGTCGACGGCATTGGTGATGGTGAATGCGAGCTGTGCGTTCTCGATGCACTTCAGGTAGTCGGAGACTTGGTCGTCGTCGGGGTCGTCGTCGGGGTCGTCGTCGGGGTCGTCAGAGGTGAAGACGTCCTCGATTTCCTCGTCATAGACAAAGTAGATCTCGTTGAAGTCGAAGGGCACTTTCACGTCATAGTCGCCGGCGATAGAGAGCGAAGTTCCTACGGGGAATTCGCAGACCAAGGTCGAATCCGTATGAATCTTGACCGTCACGTCCATCTTGTCCGGCACGGGCTGAATCAGGGTGCTGAGCGCCTCGTTGGCGTACACATTGTTGGCGCGGTCCTCGTCGGTGGCCGTCAGCGTGATGCGCATCTTGTTGCCGTCAGAAGGGGTGAGGAGCACGTTGCGGTAGGTGATAGGACGGCCGTTGTGCGTGTCGAGCGTAATGTCGGCATAAGCCGTAATCTTGCAGTCGTTGGTCAGGTTGACGGCGAGTTGCGGGTTCTTGACGTCGAGCAGGATGTTGTCGTCCTTGAGGAAATCCAGGTCCTCGCCCATATTGATGTCGACGGTCGAAGTGATGTCGTCCACCTCGGGGTAGAAGCGTCCGTAGAGTTTGTCCACGCGGATGGTGTTGACCGAGAAGGTCGTCTTGAGCTTCATGGTCTTGGCGAGCACAAACTCCTGGTAGTTGTTGTATTTGGCTACGATGACATCCGTATTGGTGATTTGGATGCCTTCGAAGTCGGCGCGGGCCGAAATCTTGAGCGTGTCGTTGCGGCTGATGGTACCTCCGTTGTTGATGAACGGCTCGTCGGCGCAGTCGATGCGCTTCACTCTGAAGAGCGTAGTCTCGCCGCTCACTGAAGTCGAACCTGCGGCCTTCGTCATGACGATGTCCTTGACCTTGACGGTCGAGTTGGGCAGTTCAGCGCCCGTCTCGAGGTCGAGAGCCACAACATAGTCGGGCAGGGTGATGGTCAAGTCGCTCAGCACAATCTTATAGGTCTGGTCGGCGTAAGGCAGGTCCGAGATTTCGAGTTTCACCTTGCCGTCCACGGTTTCCTTGAGCGAGCAGCCGTGAATGGCCAGCAGGGCTTCGTCGATATTTTCGGCCTTGATGTCGATATTGTTCACGGTGAAATCTTCAATCTTTTCGCCGATGATGCTGCTGGTCGATTCCTTCACTCCGCTGAAGATGTCGCCCGTAGTGGCCGTAGCTCCGGTCATGTCGACGCCGACGAGGGGCGAAATCTGGGGCAACATATTGATGATTGCCGAGTCGGCGGCCGTCCAGGCTTTGTCTACGAAGAGCATAAAGTGTCGGTCGCTGGCCACGGGGTCCACCTCGAACGAAACGCCCTTGATGTCCACGCTGGTGGCGTCGAGGTTGCCGTCGGTCTTCAGGTAGTAGTTGCCGGCCTCGTCGAGCTCTATTTCCTCCGAGTCGTCGGGGTCGATGAGCTCGGTGAGCATGATCTTGTCGGTCGAGCCCAAAGGGAGAGTAAGTCCACCGTCTGCGATGTTGACGGTCATGTCGATGCCGTTCTTTTTTGTCAGGTCATCGTAGGCCTCTTCGGTGGTGCAGGCCGAAACTGCAAATGCTGCCAAGGCGGCACACACCAGTGCCCATTTAGTTCCGAATCTTTGTTTCATAGACTTGTTGTGTAAGAGTTTATTTGGGAGTATTATGTTTAGTGTGTTGGGTTTTGGGTGTTATGTTTTATATTTTACGTTTTACGTTTTATGCATTCAGTTTTGTGTCTTGCGTTTTTCCGATGGACGAAGTGGCGACGATGGTGGCCAGGAGGCCGATGGCGGCTACGGTCAGCGCTACCCAGAGCGTGTCGCTCCATCGCAGAACCACGGGGTAGCTGTCGACGACGAACAGGCTGCTTCCGTCGCCCAGGCCGATGATGCCGAGATGCTGTTGCAAGAGGCAGAGCACAATGCCGATGATGAGTCCGGCTGCGATGCCAGCTACCGTGACGAGTGCGCCTTCGAGGACGAAGATGCGCTTTATCAGCTTGTCGTCGGCTCCGAGCGAGCGCAGCGTGCGTGTGTCGTTCTCCTTGTCGATGATGAGCATCGAGAGGGCGCTGGTCAAGTTGAACGAGGCGATGAGCAGGATGAAGCTGATGAGCAGATATGTTATCCACTTCTCCACCCTCACGATGCGGTAGCTGTCGGCTTGCTGTTCGTTGCGGGTCAGGACCTGCAGACCTTTCGAAGTCAACTGCTGCAGTTCGCGGGCCACCTTGCGGTCGTTGGCTCCGGGGCGGAGGCGGAGTTCGTAGGCCGAGCAGAGCGTGCTGTCCTGCAGCAATTGCCGGGCCGTAGAGAGGCTCACGAGGCAGAGGTCGTCGTCGTACTCGCTTTGCTGGACGGCAAATTGTGCCGAGCAGAAGAAGTCGTGGCTCACGAGGGCACCTTCCATGTCAGAGATCTTGATTTTGCCCTCACGTCGGGGGCAGAAGAATGTCATTGGCCGCAGGAAACCCGGTCTGCAGTTCACCCTTTGGGAGAGACCGACGCCCAGGATGGCGAAGTCCGAAACGCCGTTGCCGAGCTTGTATTCGCCGTTCCACAGGATGCTGTCAATCCGTGTCACCTCGCGGTAGAGGCTGTCAATGCCTTTCATGCGGGCGGGCACCTGGCAGCCGCTATTGGCTATGAGCACCGTCTCCGTGAGCGTAGCGCTGAGCTGCTCTACGTCCGGATGGCTCAGGATGAGCATGCGCAGCTGCGCGTTGTCGTCAAAGAACTTGCCTTCCACGGGTTCGACCTTCAGCTCCGGGTCGAGGCGGGAGGTCAGTGTGCCGACCAGGCTTTCGAAGCCGTTGTAGACCGACAGCACACACACGAGGGCTGCAGTGATGATTGCCATTCCGCAGGCGGCCACTATAGTGATGGCACTGATGGCGCTATGGCTTTTCGGGGCCAGCAGGTAGCGTGCGGCAATCTTCAGGGCGAGCATGCTCACTTCTTCAGCAATTCGTCAATGCGCTCCAGGTAGTCGAGCGAGTCGTCGATGTCGAAACGCAGTTCGGGGATGATGCGCAGTTGGTAGCGGACTTTGTTGCCCAAAGCGCCTCTGATGCTGCTCATCTGCTTGTTGAGGTTGCTGACTATTTCCTTGCCCTTGTCAGAGGGGAAGACGCTCACGAAGACCTTGGCGAAACTGAGGTCCGAGGCGGTGCGTACGGCGCTCACGCTGACCATCAGTCCGTGTGTCTTGGCGGTCTCCTGCCGAAGTATTTCTGCCAGTTCCTTTTCGAGCAGGCGGTTTATCTTGTCGAGTCTATTGCGATCCATGTTCAGTCGTTAAGAATGGGTGACGATGTGATTTTTTCTTTTTGCAAAGGTAAGTGTTTTCTTCCTTATGTCCAAATTTAAGGGGCAAAAAAGACGTTTTCCGTGCGTTTTTCGCTCTTTTTCGGGTTTTACGGACCGAAAAGCAGGGTATTTGCGGGTTCTCCCAGTCAAAAACAGAGGTCAGACCGGGTGTTGTGGTCAAAGGCCGAAGAGGTGCAAGGTCGGTACGGGAGAGAGTCTGAAGCCGCGTCACTTGCCGCTGTTGCGTTCCCAGAAGCAGCCGTCGGCGAAGCCCTGAATGCGGGAGTCCGTTTCGGCCATTTCGAGGCGTTTCAGGGCCCAGGCGGCGTATTGAGCATTTTGTTCGATGCCCACAAAGTGGCGGCCCAGTTTGCGGGCGGTCACCGAGGTTGTGCCGCTGCCCAGGAAGGGGTCGACGACGATGCCGCCGGCGGGGCAGGAGGCGAGGATGAGTTTGGCCACGAGTTTTTCGGGCTTTTGCGTAGGGTGAGGGGTGTTTTCGGCCATCGACCAATAGGGGATGCTGATGTCGTCCCAGAAGTTGCCCGGGCAGGTGAGCCGGAACCTTCCCGTTTCCGTTTCCTTCCAGTCTTTGGGCTGGCCTTCGGCGGTGCGGTAGGGGGCGATGACGCGGCGGCGCTGCTTCACGGCCTCCACGTCGAAGTAGAAATCCCTGGGGTTGACCACGCCGTACCAGATGTCCTCCATGGCGTTTTTCCAGTTGTCCTTGGCTCCGCGGCCCTTCTCGCGCTGCCAGGTGATGCGGTTGCGCAGGGTGACGCCGCATTGCTTCAGGGCCTGGTAGACGGTTGTGCTCGAGAGCCAGTCGCAGCACACATACACGCTGCCGCAAGGCTTGAGCAGGCGGAGCGTGGCGGGCATCCACCGCATGAGGTATTGCAGATAGTCCTCGTCGCTCTGACGCGCTATGTGGAGGTCGCCGAACTGGATGGAGAGGTTGTAGGGAGGGTCGAGCACGAGCAAGTCGGCAAACCCCGTAGGCATGAATGTCAAAGCCTCCTCGAGGTCCTGGCAGAAGGTCCGGTCCGTGATGTCGGCCACCGTAGCGGGTCGGGTCAGCCGCTGCAGGCTTGCCGTCAGACGGGCTTCGTCTTCCGGTGTGAGTGTCAGGGTCTTGTTGCGCGAGGAGGACATGAGCGTTTTACGTTTTGCGTTATGCGTTTTGTGTTTTTCGGTTTGTGTTGCCTCTGCCGGCAAAAGTCATGCCTTCTTCCTTATCAGCGTGAGGCCGTCGCGCACGGGGACGATGACCTTTTCGACGCGCGAGTCGCCGGCCACGAAGTCGTTGAAGGCCTGGAGTCCGCGGGTCTGCAGGTCGCTGTCCTTGGGGTGCGGGTCGAGCACCTTGCCGTCCCAGAGCGTGTTGTCGGCGATGATGAGTCCGCCGGGGCGGAGGTATGGCAGCACCAGGTTATAGTACTCCATGTAGTGCCTCTTGTCGGCGTCGATGAAGCACACGTCCCAGGGACGGCCCACCTGTTGGCTCAGCGGGTCGATGAGCTGCAGGGCGTCGCCGATGTGCAAGTGGATGCGCTGGCCGACGTCGCCGGCGCGGAGCAGGTTCCCCTGGATGAAGTCCTCCAGTTCGTCGAAGACCTCGATGGTGTGCAGTTCCGCCTGTCCGTTGTCGGGGTCGGGGGTAAGGGCTTCGGCCATGCTGATGGCGCTGTATCCGCTGAAAGTGCCCAGTTCCAGTATGCGGTGGGCGCCGGCCAGGCTGCACAGCATCTTGAGCAGGCGGCCCTGGATGTGGCCGCTGCACATGCGGGTGTAGGTGAGGTGCAGGTGCGTGAGCCGCTGCACCTGATGCAGCGGTTCGGGCTCCGGGTCGATGTGGCGCATCACATATTCGTCCAGGGCGTCGGCGGTCTCCTCGTAGTTCATGGCGGACGTTTTTACTTTCCGGTCTTGGGAAAAGCTTACTTGCGGGTCTCGGGGAAAAGCTTACTTGCGGGTCTTGGGAAAAGCTTACTTGCGGGTCTCGGGAAAAAACTTACATGCAGGTCTCGGTGTGCAAGGCTTACGACTCCTTCAGAATCTTCTCGGCCTTGTTGATTTCGAGCGAAGAGATACCCTGTTCCGTGGCGCCGAAGAGGTAGGCCATCAGGTCGTCCTTCTGCACCTTGCCGTCCCTGACGAGGTTCGAGAGGCCCATATAGATAAAGTGGTTGTCGGAGGCCTCGACCAGTTCGGTGTCCACGCCGTAGGTGAGCGATAGGAGTCGCACGGCCTTCATGTCGTGGCAGAGGGCGTAGATGATACCCTTCGGGCGGTAGCTCGACAGCATGCGGGCGGCGCATCCGTTGCGCGTCTCGATGATGAAAGCCTTGACGCCGAGGCTCTGCTGGGCGATGGCGGCGTGCTTGCACAGGTAGCTCGAGATGCTGGGCGACACCTTGTCGAAGAAGCTCGGCATTTCATATTCCTGGCGTTCGTATTCGGCTTCGGCCTCGCGGCACACCTGGGCCATGGTCTGCACGGCTTCGCGCGGATAGGCTCCGTAGGCCGTTTCGCCCGACAGCATCACGGCGTCGGTCTGGGCGAACACGGCGTTGGCGATGTCCGAGATTTCGGCGCGGGTGGGGCGCGGGTTCTTGATCATTGAGTGGAGCATCTGGGTGGCCACGATGACGGGTTTGGCGCGCACCATGCACTTGCGTATGAGCATGCGCTGGATTTCCGGAATGCGTTCCTGAGGCACTTCGATGCCGAGGTCGCCGCGGGCCACCATCACGCCGTAGGCCACATCGAGGATTTCGTCGATGTTGTCCACGCCCTGCTGGTTTTCGATTTTGGCTATGATTTTGATTTTCGACTGCCTTTCGTCGAGAATCTGCTGGATGTCGAGGATGTCCTGCTTGCTGCGCACGAACGAGTGGGCGATGAAGTCGATGTCCTCGTTGATGGCCAGGTTGATGTTGTGGCGGTCCTTGTCGGTGAGTGAAGGCAGGTTGATGCTCACGCCCGGCACGTTGACGCTCTTGCGCTGTCCCAGTTCGCCGTGGTTGCGCACCTCGGCTATCAGGGCGTCGCCCTCCTTGGCCACCACCGCGAAGGCTATTTCGCCGTCATCGATGAGCACGTTGGCGCCTACGGGCACGTCGGTCACGAAGTTGGCGTAGCTCATCGAGATTTCGTCGTGGCTTGTGGTGCCCGTCGGGTTGCCCACCATGCGGACGCGCTCGCCCGGTTCGAAGACGATGCATTTCTCCTTGAAGTTGGCGGCAAACGTCGTGGTCCGGATTTCCGGGCCCTTGGTGTCGATGAGTATCGGGATGGAGGTGCTTACCTCACGCACATTGCTGATGAGCTGATGCAGGCCTTCGTCGGTCGCATGGGCGGTGTTCATACGCACCACGTTCATGCCGCGGTCGTACAGGTCCTGCAGGAAAGGCACCTCGCAGCGTATGTCGCTGATGGTGCACACGATTTTAGTTTTCTTCATATCACAACCTTAATATGGTCTCACAACCTAAGTAAATACTTTTTAAATAATGTAGGGAGGAACGAGCGCTTTGGCGGTCAAAGTGCCGTATCTGTCAGCCGGGCGATGAGGCCCTCGACGGCCAGGCGGTAGCCGTCCGTGCCGAAGCCGATGACGATGCCGGCAGCCACGGGCGAGATGAACGAGTGGTGGCGGAATTCCTCGCGCTGGTGCACGTTGCTGATGTGCACCTCCACGACCGGTACGGGCACGGCCTTGATGGCGTCGTGCAGCGCCACGCTGGTGTGCGTGTAGGCACCGGCATTGAGCACGATGCCGTCGGCCAGGGCTTCGTCGCCTGCGGGGGTGCGCTGCTGCAGGTTGGCGTCCTTGCCGAAACCGGCGGTGTGGATGCGGTCGACGATTTCGCCCTCGATGTTGCTTTGGAAATATTCGATTTCAACCGGAGCGAACCTCTGCCTGAGCGACCGCAGGCAGTCCTCGAAGGTTCCGGCACCGTAGATGCCCGGTTCCCTTCGGCCCAGGAGGTTGAGGTTTGGCCCGTTGATGATCAGAATTTTCATAAAAAATTTGGTCTGTAACGTTATTATCTCTAATTTTGCACCGTCAAGACTCGGGGTCACTGACGATGAAAAGGCGGTGCAAAGATAGTCTTTTTTTTTGAAATGGCAGAAAATAATCTGATAAATTATCAATCTTTCCTCAAATTTGAGAAAAATCTGACGGATAATACCGTCGAAGCCTACATTTCGGATGTCACGAAGCTGCAGCGTTTCGCCGAGGGGCAGGGGGCGAGTCTCGAGACGCTCCGGCCCGACGACATCGAGACGTTCCTGTGCGGGTTGCGCGACGTGGGCATTGCGCCCTCCTCGCAGAAGCGCATCCTCATCGGCATCCGCTCGTTCTACAAATTCCTGAGGCTCGAGGGCAAGATTGAGGCCGACCCCACCGAGCTCATCGACTCGCCCAAGCTCGGCGAGCACTTGCCTTCGGTGCTGTCGCTGGCCGAAGTCAACCGCATCGTGGCCTGTCCCGACCCCTCCACGTGTGACGGGCAGCGCAACCGGGCCATCCTCGAGACGCTCTACAGCTGCGGCCTGCGCGTGTCCGAGCTCACCGACCTGCGCATCTCCAACATCTACGAGCGCGAGCGCTACCTGCTTGTGAGCGGCAAGGGACGCAAAGAGCGCATCGTGCCCATCGCCGACTCCGCCCTCGACGAGATACACCGCTACTTCCAGTTCCGCTACGAGCTCGACATCCAGCCCGGCTACGAAGACTACGTCTTCCTCAACCGCTTCGGGCGCAAGCTCAGCCGCATGATGGTCTTCAACATCGTGCGCCGCTACGCCGACGAGGCCGGCATCCGCAAGGAGATCAGTCCGCACACCTTCCGTCACACCTTCGCCACCCATTTGCTCGAGGGCGGCGCCAACCTGCGCGCCATCCAGATGATGCTCGGACACGAGCAGATTTCGACCACCGAAATCTACACCAAAGTCGACAAACAGATGCTGAGAGAGGAAATTTTGATGTATCACCCGCGCAACAAGGCCAAAAAATGAAGATTTTTCCAATATTTTTATCCGATTTTTTGGATAGTGTTAAAAATGTGGCTATCTTTGCGGCATACTTTTTATAATAATAAAGGTATAAGACGGTCACGGGGCGTTGCGTTCGCGGGGCCGGAAAGACAAAAGAAATCTAAAGGAAATCGAAGGAAATCAACACAACAACATTTTAATTCTTTTAATTATCCACTATGAAGAAGTTTTTATCTTTGGCAGTTGTTGCAGCTTCTTTGCTCACAATTGCGTCTTGTGGTAAGTTGAAGCCTCTCACAAGCGAGAACTTCACATGCGATCCCAATCCTCTTGTTGAGGTAGGCGGCGCTGTCGATGCCACAATCACCGTGACCTATCCTGAGAAGTACTTCAAGAAGAAGGCCACCATCACCATGACTCCTGTGCTGGTTTACGCTACCGGCGAGACCAAGGGCGAGTCAGTTTCGTTCCAGGGCGAGAAGGCCAAGGGCAACGACGAGACCGTTTCCTACAAGTACGGCGGTACAGCCAGCTTCAAGGCTCACTTCGACTATATCCCCGACATGGCCAAGTGCGAGCTCTTCGTTGAGTATACCGGCACAGTAGGCAGCAAGACCTACACCTTCGACCGCGTCAAGGTTGCCGACGGCATCGTTGCTACCGAGTCTATGGCTTCAGCCGAGGAGGCCACACCTGCTTTCGGTGCTGACAAGTTCGTCAAGGACACATTCGACAAGTACATCGCTACCCTCATCTACCAGTATCAGTCTACCGAGCTCCGTTCTTCAGAGTCAGGCAAGAGCGAGATGAAGGACGTTGAGAACGCCATCAAGGCTACCAAGGACCAGGATCGTCGCACCTTCGAGGGCATCGACATGGTTTCTACCGCATCTCCTGAAGGCGCTGTAAGCCTCAACGAGAAGTTGGCTGCCGGCCGTGAGAAGTCTTCTACTTCTTACCTCAACAAGTTCCTCAAGAAGGCCAAGATGAGCGGCAACATCAATCCTGAGCAGATTGCCGAGGATTGGGAAGGCTTCAAGACTTTGGTCGAGAACTCAGACATCCAGGACAAGCAGCTCGTGCTCAACGTACTGGCCCGCATCAGCGATCCTGACCAGCGCGAGGCTGAGATCAAGAACCTCTCTGCAGCTTACAAAGAGCTCGCCGACGACGTTCTGCCACAGCTCCGTTATTCTAAGGTTACCGCTACTGTCAAGAACATCGGCCACACCGACGAGGAGATTCTTGACCTCCTGAAGAACGACACCGACTCTCTGACTCTCGAGGAGCTCCTCTACGCTGCTTCTCTCCAGCAGAACGACGACGACAAGATCAACGTTTACAAGAAGGCTTCTGACCTCTTCCCGAACGACTACCGCGCTGCCAACAACATCGCCGTTATCCTCTACAACCAGGGCAAGTACGACGAGGCTGAGAAGATCTGGAAGAACATCGTCGCTAAGGATGCCAACAACGCACAGGCCAACATGAACCTCGGTCTCATCGCTCTGCACAACGGCGACGTTGCTACAGCCGAGAGCTACATCAGCAAGGCTGCTGACTGCGAGGAGTATGCTGAGGCTATGGGTACCATCCTGACCCGTCAGGGCAAGTACGCTCAGGCTATCGACGTATTCAACGGCAAGAAGTGCAACAACCTGGCTGTCGCTCAGATCTGCGCTGGCAAGTACAACGATGCCAAGGCTACTCTCGAGGGCATCAGCGAGAAGAACGCCACCACATACTATCTGCTCGCAGTAGTAGGCGCCCGCACCAACAACAGCTCAGCTGTTGAGAGCAACCTGAAGCAGGCTGTCAAGCTCGACAGCAGCAAAAAGGCTGCCGCTCAGAACGATGCCGAGTTCGCTCAGTACGCTTCTGTAGTTTCCGCTCTCTAATCGGAGCCCCGCATAAAGAAAAGTCAAGGCTTGGGAGAAATCCCAGGCCTTGATTTTTTTTGACTTCTCCATCAATTACGGGCCAATATTTTGCCCTTTCGAAAACTTTTCGTAATTTTGCGCTGCCAAATAGGGGCGATGATTGAAACATAGACTCTATATTATAAGCTATATATATAAAGATGAAAAGACTACCCTTTGTTCTCTCCGGTGCGCTTGCCTTGACCCTTGCCGCCGCAGGGTGCACCACCTCTGCGCAGAAGCCGCAGGGCGCCGCAACTTCTGCCGACACGCTCGCCGCCTGCTCGGCCGATACTTTGCCAGTCGACTCACTTGCTGCCGACACACTTTCGGCCGACTCGCTTTCGGCCGGCACATTGCTCACCGATACGGTCACGAGCGCCTGCTACAGCGCCGACTCCACCGTGCGCAGCACCGTCTGCGTGGACTACCCTCTGGGCGACGACAGCCTCTCGCAGGCCGTCAAGGCCTTCATCGGCAAGCAACTCGGCCTGCTCTATGTCCCTTACTCCTACAGCGAGGTGGCCGTGGCCCTTGCGCAATATCCCCGTTACCCGGGCAGTGTGCTCGAGGCGTGCCCGATGGTGGACTACTACGCACAGGGTGGCGCACGGTTCCTTGAGGCGCAGCAGAGCGAGATGATGTGCGAAGACAAGGTGCCCATGTGCAGCGATGTGACAATAAGCAAGGTGGCCGAGACCTCTACCTATGTTACCTGTCTCATGAAGGCTTACTACGAGGTGGGAGGTGCTCACGGCAGCTTCACCAGCTACAAGCTCAACATCAGTAAGCTCACCAACCGGCCCGTCGAGAGTGTCATCGACTCCAGTCAGACGCGCGCCCTGCAGCCCATTTTGCAGGCGGGCATAGAGAGCTATTTCAAGTTGTGCGGCGAGGAGGATTTCCGCATTTCGTCCATCTTCGAGTATCTTGACCCGTTGGGCGAAAAGGGCATCGACCTGATTCCGCTCCCCGCCGGCACGCCCTACATAGAGCGCGACAGCCTCTGTTTTGTCTACCAGCAGTACGAAATAGCCCCTTATGCTGCCGGTCTCGTCTGCTTCAATGTGGCCCTCCGCGACATCCGTCCTTATCTGCGCAAGGAGGTGCAGGACTTGATTGTAGACACGGATAATTTATAATTATTAATTACAATAAGTTCTCTTGTTGCTTCATGCGAGATGAACGACAATGTAGTTATGTATATACAAAAAATATGCATTATCTATTGTTGTATGCATTGTAAATATATAATATTTAGCGACTTGCATGTTTTATACACTTTTTATACATTTCTATTTTTGCGCTGTTGCACAGGTTGTTGCAAAAATCCAAACACTTAAGGTGAATGATAAGTTATATGGTGAAGTTTACAATAACTATTTGCCTGTAACCAGAACTGTCGCTGCCGATTTCGGTTGTTTCTGTGTGAGCATATCGTGAGTAAGTGTGAGGTTTCGTAGTCGGCCGCAAAGGTGCGCAATTTCCGCGAAACTACCAAATCTTTGTGCACAAAAGGGGATAAATTTATTTTGCCTCGCGGGGCGGACTGTTTCGATTGTCACTGTGCAGGGAGTTGGCGCAAATGACGAGAGAAGTACATAATGCATTGTATAACAAACATATATCTTATGCCTTTATCAGCAAAACTAAATGCAACATGGTTACAGGTTACGGTTACAGTTCAAAATTCCGCAAGTTATATTCTCCTCTCCGAAACCTTGAAAAGGAAAAGTTAATATATATATAATATAT
>CAVGQN010000042.1:0-26470 GCA_963631395.1 bacterium | reverse complement strand
ATATTAAAAATCTTTTCTTAACCTTTCTTAACAGTATCTTCCCGTTCTTCGCCTTGACCTACCCGTCCCCCGACCAGGACGAAAAAGTAACTTGCGGAAAATCGAACTGTAATTGTAATTGTAATTGTAATTGCTCTACTAAATTTTGTCGTGACCTATTTGTCTCTTGAGACCAACCAAGCCACTCGGCATTCGACAGGCAGACATGCCCCGGGAGGTGGGTGCGCGTCTGCGCGCGCGAGAGGGGCGAGAGCGTTATGCGTGTTGCGTTTTGCATTAGACGTCCGGACCATGGATTTAAATTATCCGCGGTTTTTAGACGGAATTAAAACGGATTTCGTAACAGCCCAATGGGTGCTTTACTTGTTTTTCGCTTGGACCTAAACAAACATGGCTTTCTTTGGTCCGTCTAGCGCTCAACCCAAAACCCAACACCAAACACCCAAAACCTTTATATCCCAACGCCCGTTTCAGTGGCCTGTAGCGGGGGTCTGTTCGAAAACGGTCCTTAACTCACCCGTTTTTGACCCTTAACTCGAAAAAAAATTTGGAGACTAAGAAAATCAGCCCTATCTTTGCGCCGTGATTCGACGATGAGGGGACAAGCAAAGGGGCAGCGCGAAGCCCCAACGCAGAGAGCGAAGGTGAAACGAAGGGGCTAACGCGAAGCCCCGAAGATGAAACGAAAGGGGCTAACGCGAGCCCCGACGCGGACAGAGAAGGTGAAACGAAAGGGGCAGCGCGAAGCCCCCGATGAGGCCGAAAATGCAGCCCAGTTGGGTTTCAAAAAAAATCCAGTTGAGTTTCAAAAAAAATCCAGTAGGGCTGCAACGTACCCCCTCTAGATACATTTTCCAGCCAAGTGTCCAGCGGGTCAGAATACTAAACCTCCCGTCCCGGCCAGGCGAGAGAAGCCGATGACAGAAAGCCGATGCAAACGGTCTTTGACATAGCGAAACAAAAACTCCCACCGCTGCTCACGCAGAAGTAGGAGGTACCAATCTTTAACATATCCTATTTTTCAGAATTTATCACCCATGACAATCTTGCGGAACGTTCGCCACAGCACCTTGCAGTCGAAGCGGAAAGAGCGGTGCTGCAGATAGTACAGGTCATAATGCAACCGGCGGAGCATCTTGTCCATCGTGTCCGTATAGCCGTTGTAGAGCGTAGCGTAGCTCGTCACTCCCGGCCTTATCTGGTAGAGATACTCATAGCGTGGGTCCTCCTTGAGTATCATGTCGATAAAGTACTTGCGCTCCGGCCGTGGTCCGACAAAGGCCATATCGCCGATGAGGACGTTCCAGAGCTGGGGCAGTTCGTCGAGATGACGGGCTCTGAGCACCTTGCCCACACGCGTCAGATGAGCGTCGTCGTTAGGGTCGGCCAGCAGCGGCGTGTCGGTCTCCGTGTTGGGGTGCATGGTCCGGAACTTGTAGATCTGGAAGGGGCGGCCGCCCAGCCCGATGCGCTCCTGCTTGTAGATGGCCGGTCCGCCGTCCTCCCGGCGGATGATTATGTAGCAGTAGGCGAAGAGCGGAGAGAACACGACCAGGCAACAGGCCGCGAGCACCATGTCGAAAGCCCTTTTGGTGAAGTGCTCGAATCCGTTCATGCTATCCTTGATAAAACCTTCCTGCAGCGGTAGGTCTTCTGCTTGTTTCATTGTCTATGTGGTGTAAGTAGAGTCGTTAGTGTGTGTTGAAGTGTGTGAGCAGGCCGTCGGGGTGGCTGTGCCGGTCCTCCTGCTCCGTGGCCCCCGGGGTGCTACCGCTTCTCGAAGTAAAGCCGCAGCGTGCGGTCAGCCACCTGCATGCGGTGGCGCGACAGCCGCTCGACGCAGAAGGTGTCGGGCACGGCGTTGATGCCGTACTGGGCCAGCCGCCGGCAAGAGTCGCCCTCTATGGTCCGGTCACCCGCCATGCGGTCGTACACGAAGGGGCTGAACACCGTGAGCAGGCCGTCGGCATGGCGGTAGCGCGCCATCACAATCTCCTTCAGCGAGTGGGGGTCGCAGTAGTCGACCATCTGCATGAGGTCCGTCTGGAAGGCCCAGCTGACGCTGGTGCTGTCCATGTTGCGCCGGCCACCCGTGGCGAGGGTGTCGAGCCGCGTCAAGTACCAGAAGCCGTCCAGGTCGCCTGCACCCGACACTTCGCATCCCGACCACGTCAGGAGGGCCAGGGCCGAGAGCATGAGGCAGGCTAGCCGGGTGAGGACGCTGTGCCGGGCAGGAGTCTGGGTGCTGCTGCATTGGGCTGTGTGTGACTTTCCTGTTCCGTCCGAAGTCGGAGCCTGTGCCGTGAGCGGCAGGCGATGCCGGGAGTGTGTGGTGGTGAATGGTGTCATGCGAGTAGTGTTATAAGTCATAGCGCAGCGTCAGCTGCAGGCCCGAGCCGGTGCCCAGCACATGGCCGAAGTCGGCTCCGTAGCCCAATCGGGCGCTCATGCCGTGGAAGGCGGACAGGAGTCCGCGGTCGGGCACGGTGTAGGTCAGTTCGACGAGCAGGCTCGTGCTCTCGTACGAGTGGGCGAAGGGCTTCCGGTAGGTGCCAAGAGCCTCCTGCCAGGTGTAGAGCACGCGGTAGTCGAGGTGGGAGAGGGCCTCGCCCTCGATGCCGAAATGCCAGGCCGTGAAGCGGTTGCAGGACGTGCCGACATAGCCGTCGCGGTTGTAGAGCGGAGAGCGGTAGAGCGGGTTGCCCATCACCTGGCCCCAGTGCTGCCAGCCGGAGAGCGACGAGTGGTTGTAGTAGTCGTCGATGCCGCCCACGTGGTCGGAGTTGCCGCTGTTGTGGTCGTGGTAGATGGGCCCGCTCTGGTATTTGGTCGTAATCATTTCGACGACGGCGCCCTTCAGGTAGCGGCACGAGCGCAACTTGATGTCGGCGCCCAGCATCATGTCCTTGAGTCCGTAGACGAGGTAGCGCCAGCGCTCCTTGTCGTCCCACTGCTCGCCCGAGCCATAGCCGTCGTAGTCGAGCAGAAACATCGACGAGTGGTCCTCGAAGTAGTGGTCGGCATAGAGTCCGGCGGTCCACTCGGGGGTGGTCCAGTCGAAGCGGAGTATCCAGCTGCCCACCTGGTTGCCCTCGGCGTTCTTGAACTGCGTCTCGCCCACGTCTTCGCCTCCGGGCCAAAAGGCATTCCAGTAGCTGTGCAGGTTGCTTCTGAGCCGTATGCGGTGTGACCCGTTGTAGCCGTTCTGGTCCGTGCCGTGCCAATCGTAAACGTATCCGCCGAACTGTGCTGCCATCTCGAGACCGAAGATGCACGTCAGCGGCTGACGCCCGGCATTGCCGAAGCGGATGTAGCCGGCCTTCTCGTGGTAGCGCGTGTATTTGTTGTACTTGTTGTTGCTGCCTCGGGCAAAGCTCTCCTGCCACTCTCCGTCGGTCATCACGCCGAAGGCCATGTGGCCAGCCAGCGAGAGCCATCCGTGCAAGCTGGGCACTGCCCACCACCGCTCGGTCTCGACTCTGACCTGTGGCACGGGACGGGCGTTGATGCCCAGCGTCTGCCCTCCGCTCGAGAGCGTGGCCGACTTGGTGAGCATCGGTTGCTGGCGGGCGCCGATGGTGAGCGTCAGGTTGTGGTAGCGTATGGACCCGTAGAGCTGCTGCACGATAAGGTGCGTGGTGTAGGTGTCCTGGTAGCCCACCGACTTGAACCCTGCCGGAACGACGACATCGACTCCGGCCCGCACACCGCACACCGTGCCCGGGTCAGTGTCGTGGTCGTACTCGACCGTCCCTCTGACGTAGCCGTAGGCCGACGACAGCGAACCGAGTCCGTACCGGTTGGCATTGAGCCAAAGGGGCGTCCGGCCGCTCGAGAGCGTGGCCTGTGTCTCGACCGCCCCGGAGAGCGTGCCACGGTCGGCCCAGACTTGTCGCCCCGAGCACACGGCGGTGGCCAGGGCGAAAGCCAAAAGACAGATTATGGCAGCTTTGTTCGACATGACAATGGTTGCTCTTTGACAATGTTTTGCTCTACGGCGGGACATAACTCCGCGCCGCAGATACCCTCCCGACGGCTGCTCTCCGTGATGAAAAGCACACTGCACTACGGAAAAGGCGGCGCAAAGATAGGCATTTTTTTTCAATCGCTCAACGAAATGGGACAAAATTTGCTTTTTTGGACACGATATACAATAAAAGGGCCGTAGGTGCGTTAATGTTAAGTAATAGACTGAGATATCTGACTGACCCATGATAACGGCATCTATAGTAACTTACGACCACCACCTGCTGGACATCGAACCGGTGCTGAGGAGCCTCTTCGCTTCGCCCGTCGACACGGTGTATGTCATCGACCACTCGGAGCACATGATGGACCTCAAGCAGGAGCTGCTGGCCTTTGCCGGTCGGGTGCTGCAGGGCGAACCGGAACTCAAGCAGAAGGTGCAGGCGGGATTCCAGCTGCTCTACTTCCCCCACGACAATGCAGGCTACGGCAGCGGACACAACTTCGCCATCCGCATGGCCATCGAGGCAGGCAGCACCTACCACCTGGTGGTCAACCCCGACATCTGGTTCGGTCCGGAGGTCATCCCGGCCATCGTGGGCTATATGGACGCACATCCCGATGTGGGCCAGGTGATGCCCCGGGTGTTCTATCCCAACGGCAACGAGCAGCGCCTCGTCAAGCTCCTGCCCACGCCCTTCGACTTCTTCGGCCGCTTCTTCCTGCCCGCGCGGATGATTTACCGCCGCAATGCGCGCTTCGAATTGCGCCACTCCAACTACTCGTACATCATCAACGCGCCTTACCTGTCGGGCTGCTTCATGTTCTTTAGGCTCAGTGCCTTGCAGGAGGTCGGGCTCTTCGACGAGCACTTCTTCATGTATGCCGAGGACATCGACATCACGCGCCGCATGCACCGCCAGTACAAGACGCTCTTCTTCCCGCAGGCCAATGTGTACCACAAGTTTTCGAGGGCCTCGCACCGGAGTCTGCGGCTCCTGCGCATCCACATCGCCAACCTCGTCATGTACTTCAACAAGTGGGGCTGGTGGAAGGACACGGAGCGCGACGAGTTCAACAAGCGTTGCCTGGAGGAGGTGCAGGACTGCAACTCGCGCCTGATAGACCAAGCAGAGTGATTCCGTTTGGCCTTTCTTTTGCCAATCCTACCCTTCCTTATTTTCTCCTCGCTTTTTTCTTTAGCCCTTCTCTTATCCTTTCTTTGCCAATCCTATCTCTTTGCCAAAACTTTATCCCTACCTAGTCTTTATCCTACCAAAACGTCTTTATCCTACCACAACGGGGTAGTTTTCGACCTCGTGGCCGATGGGCATTCCCATAAGCACGGGGATGCCGTAGGGGTGGGCTATCCAGCGTATGTTGTCCCAGATTTTGACTGGCATCATAGGGTCCTCGTCGCAGTGGGTGAAGTGCCCGCAGACGAGGGCCTTGATTTGTCCCAACACGCCCATCAGGCGCAGCTGCTGCATCATGCGGTCTATCTTGTACGGGCTTTCGGAGATGTCCTCGATGAAGAGAACCTTGCCCGCGTAGTCGTAGTCGTAGGGCGTGCCGTGCAGCGCGCTCATCACGCTCAGGTTGCCGCCGACAAAGGGCGGGGGAGTGGGCAGGTCGAAGACGGAGAAGTCAGGCAGAGACGTGCTGTCCTGGTCGTCGGGGGCAATCCACCCCTGGCGCTCCAGCACGGTGCGGTCGAGGAAGAAGCGGTTGTGGCGCTCCGGGAAGGCACGGTGTCCGGCGTAGTAGTCGACGAGTTCCTTCAGCGTCCTTGTGCTGCGGTGCGTGGGGTCTTCGCCGAGGTGCTTCATCATGGGCGAATGCACGCTCTGCACGCCGGCTTTGGCCCACAGGGCATGGAGCGCCGTGATGTCGCTATAGCCGAAGACGGGCTTGCGTGCCTCGCGGACCAGCTCTACGGGGATGAGGTCGAGAATCTGCATGCAGCCGTATCCGCCGCGTGTGGCCCAAAGGATGTCGACGTCGGGGTCGCGCAGTGCGTCGACGATGTCCTGCGCCCGCTGTTCGGGTGTGCCGGCAAAGCGCCCGTATGTGTCGAGGGCGTGCGGTGCAAGGCTGACGCGATGGCCCCACGACTCGAGCGTCCTTTCGCCCGCTTCGACTACTTTCTGCTTGATGCTCCCTGCGGGAGACAGAATACGGATATGCATGGTCGTTTTGCGTGTTATGTGTTATGTTTTGCGTGTTGCGTTTTATGTTGGCGTTATGTGTTGAGCGTTGAGCGAAGCGGTGTTTTTTTCGCTTAAAACTCTAGTCGCTCTAAGCTCTAAGCTCACTCCGTGCTCATTTTCTCGCCATGGCAGAACTCAAGCGAGCTTGGTTCTGCTCATTTGGCTTACGAAAATGTTCTAAGTTCTAAGTTCTAAACTCTAAACTCTAAGTTCATCACATCACCAGGAACTTGAACGTAGCGCCCTTCTTGCCTCCTTGGCCGATGGCGTGGATGATGTAGACGCCGGGCTTGACGCGCGAGCCGTTGTTGCCGTTGAGGTCCCAGGTCAGGGTGCCGCACTGGGCCACGGAGCGGTAGATGGTATGGTTGGTCGCGTCGGTGATGACCACGGTGCAGCCCTCCTGCAGTCCGCCGATGGTCAGCGAGCCGCTGAAGTCGGGCCGCACGGGGTTGGGGTAGCAGTAGAGGCTCTTCCAGTCGTCGGCGCTGGGCTGCGCATCCGTCTGGTAGGAGCAGATGCCGCCTTCGGTAGCGATGTAGAGTGCCCCGGTGTCGTAGTCGAAGCAGAGGCCGTAGATGAGGTCGCCGAAGAGGGGCGAGTTGTCGGTCGTGAAGTGCTCCAGCTGGGTCAGTCCGTCGGCGCTCACCCGATAGAGTCCGTCGCCCTTGGTGCCGATCCACTTGCAGTTGGCGGGGTCGACAAAGATGCACACGCACTCGGTGTTGGGCAGGAGGTAGTCGGCCAGGTTGGTGCCGTCGTTGCGCGGTATCTTGATGCGCTGCACGAGACCGGCGCCCTGCGTGCTCTCGGCCGAAGCGTAGTTGAAGGTCGTGACGGGCGAGGGGATGATGTAGGGACCGGAACTCGTCACGAGCCAGATGGTGCCATCGTGGTCCTCGGCGAGGTCGTAGAAGACGGGCGACGAGGTGTTGTCGTCCTGGTCGGTGATGCTGCTGAACATGACGCTCTCGTCGTCAGAGAGGTCCTCGGTCGTGCCGGCGTCGTAGTAGATGGCGACCTGGCTATTGTTGGAGGGATAGGGGCTGCACAGCCACTTGAGCCGGTAGCCTCCGTCGTTCTCGGCCTGGATGATGGTGTTGGTGAATCCGTAGTCGTAGCCTTCAACGTTGTTGAAGCCCTCTATCGGGTAGCGGAACCATTGGCCCGAAGGAGAGAGGCAGCGCAGCACGGGGCCGTCGGTGGCGCAGTTGGCCATCCAGAGGTAGCCGTCATCGTCCTGGTAGAGCGCGCCGATGCGGGTGTAGGTTTTTGTGCTCGACACGAGGTCCAGTCCTTCGGGTACGGTGAAGTGGCTGTAGATGTCGGTCAGAGAGTCGCCCTCGAAGGCGAAGAGTCCGCTCACGCCCGACGAGATGTAGTAGCGGCCGGCTTGCAGTTTGTCCTCGAGCAGCGCCCAGGTGCAGCACAGCTTGTTTTTTTTCGCCTTCAGGCTGTCGGGTATCTGAGCCGTGATGTCGTCGGCGAGAAGGTAGCTCCATGTGCCGTTCGCGATGTCGAGGCGGGAAACGTCGGCCATCAGGTTGCCCCAGCCCTTGATGATGGCGGGCATGTAGTGCGAGGTGATGGTGGTCAAAGTGCCGTTGCTGATGGCCATGCGTGCCGTCGACGTACCCATAGGGCCCGTGCCGGGATGGTCGCGGATGATGGCCGTGGCATATTGCTGGGCCAACGCATCTGTGCGGTAGATGATGGTGTCGTACTGTCCGCTGTTGGCTATGGGGCCGTCCCACGAATCGAGCCGGCTATTGGCCGAGGCGCGCAGAGCGCGGTAGTAGCTGCCGCCCGACGAGAAGTAGAGCGAGTCGCCCGAGGCGAAGGCGTAGTCGACATCCGTGTTGAGAATGTAGGAATCGGCAAACACGCCGTGGTCCATGTCGACCACGACAAAGCCGTAGCCCGCCGAGATGTAGAGGCGTCCGTCCTGCTCGAGCACGGAGTGGATGGTCTTGTCGCCGGTGATGGTCTTCTCCTTGAGGTCGGGCAGGTTGCGCACCGTGCCGTCGGCGCCCATGAGGTCGATGTTGCCGTTGCTGTACACGATGCCCAGTTGGGCCAGGCTGTCGGAGACGGCCAGTCCGGTGATGCCCGAGTCGTTGAGTCCGTTGAGACGGGTGTACTCCGTGACGACGTCCAGACGGCTGGTGTCGGCGGCATAGAGGGTGTTGCCGCTCAGGTAGAAGACGCGGTCCTGCAGCAACACGGCTTGCGAGAACGTTGTGCCGGCGGCAGGATAGACGCGCCAGGTGCCGATGGCGTCGGCCCAAAGCATCGGTGCGCTCGTGGCCAGGCCGGCGAGCATGAGGGGAAGTATGGTTTTGCGCATGTGATTTTGCTTCGTTTGTGATTGCTTTCGCGTGTTGTTTTTGCCTGCTTTGCTTGTGTCTACGCTTGTTTTCGCTTGTGACGTTTGGCTTATGCAGGCTTTGCATTGCCTTTCTTATAAAACGTATCTGACAATAAAATATTGTTATCTTACAATATTTTGGCCAAAAAAGCGTTACTTAAGTGGAAAGGCAAAGCCTTTTGTCCTTTGCAGACGAAGTTTTTGCTTGTGTAAACGAAGTTTTGCCCCTTGCAGGCGAGATTCTTTTCCTCTGGCAAGCGAAGTTTCTTTGCAAGCGAATTTTTTGCCTTTGTACAAGATACATAATCACACAGACCCATGGACGGACCTGCCTACAGCATCATCATCCCGCACCGCGACACGCCCGAGTTGTTGCGCAGGTTGCTGCAGTCCGTGCCCTGGTCGCTCGGGCTCCAGGTCATCGTCGTGGACGACGACAGCACGAAGGCGCACTATGGCGAGGTGCAAAGTCTCGCAGGGGAGTATGGCTTTGAGCTGTATCAGGTGTGCGGGCATTCGGCCGGAGCGGCACGCAATGCGGCTCTGACCCATGCCCAGGGGTACTGGCTCGTCTTTGCCGATGCCGACGACTATTTTATGCCCGATGCCGCGACGTTGTTGGCCGCGCACGCCGACGACGGGGCCGAGGTGGTTTACTTCGGGGTCGAGAGCCGATATTCCGACGACGGCACTCCGGCCTATCGGGACCGGCAGGTCACCCGCCTTATGGACATGTGCGACAAACGGCACTCGCTCGATGCGCTCAGGGCCTTGCACACCAATCCATGGGGCAAGATGATCAGGCGCGAACTGGTCGAGAGGGAGGAAATATGCTTCGAGGAGATTCCTTCGGCCAACGATGCTTTCTTCTCGGTGCGGTGCGGCGTCAAAGCGCGCCAAGTCACGATGGACCGGCGCAAGCTGTATTGCATCACGGTGAGCGGACAGAGCCTGACGAGCAACATGTCGCGCGAGCGGTTCGAGAGCAATGGACAGGCGCGGCTCAGAGTCAACCTCTATCTGCGCCGGCACGGACTCGGGCGCTATCAGCTCAGCGTGCTCCACTATTTCCTCCTCTCGTGGCGCTATGGGCTACGGGCGGGAGTAAAGGCCACCCGCGATTGCCTGCGTGACGGCAACAACCCCCTGGTCGGATTGTCGGCTTTGATAAGTCCTGAGCGCATCCGGCATAGTCTGATGTCAACGCCGAAGAAGTAGAGCGAAAAGGTTTGAATTTCAATAAGATTGCTTTGAAGAGGGTTTTTTGATGAAAGAAAACTTCGAAAGGGTTTTGAAGGAAATTTTTGAATAAAAAATTGAAGTTTTTTGAAAAGAAAACTTTGATAGAAAGGACTTTTGAAGAAGGACTTTTGAAGAAGGACTTTTGAAGAAGGACTTTTGAAGAAAAAGAAAGCATAAAGGAAGACAACACAGAGCAATGAAGATAGTCTACGAACTGGAGCACTTGTCCGTCTACGGAGGCATGCAGCGCATTATGGTCGAGAAGGCGTGTTGGTGGGCCGATACGCTGGGCTATGATGTGACGCTCCTTGTCGTGTGCCGCGACGAAAGTCCGGCGGCGTTTCCCGTCTCCGACCGCATCCGCATCGTGCGTCTCGGCTTGACGCGGGCCACCAGGGTCTTCGCTCCACTGGCCATCGACAGGGCCGTGCGCCGTCTTGCTCCCGACATCCTCGTCACCTGCCACGTGTGGGGCGCCCTGGCCTGCCGCCTGCGCACGCACCGAGCAAAGGTCGTCTACGAAGCGCATGTGCCCCGTCCCGCCATGCACCACCAGTGGGCTATCGGTGTGGCCGAAAGGTACGCCGACGCCGTGGTGACGCTCACCCGGGGCGATGCCGCCAATTACGCACGGGCCAGGCGCGTGGAGGTCATCCCCAACTTTGTGGACATCAGCCCCGCACGCACCCCCGACTACCACGCCCGGCGTTGCATCGGAGTGGGGCGGCTCAGCTTCGAAAAGGACTTCTCCACCATGCTCCGCGTGTGGCGCGAGGTGTGCGAGAAGAGTCACGAAGTGAGTGATGCGAAGCGCAATGAGTCTGAGATGAGTCACGACGTGAGTGCAAAAACTTCCACTTCGAATTGGACGCTCGACATCTACGGCGACGGACCGGAACGCGCCGACCTCGAGCGGCAGATAGCCGAACTGGGCCTCGAGGGCCGTGTCGTCCTTCACGCCCCTACGCGCCACATCGCGGAGTGCTATGCGCAGAGCAGCCTTTGCCTGGTCACGTCGCGCTTCGAAGGTTTCGGTCTCGTGATGGCCGAAGCCATGGCGTGCGGCCTTCCGGTCGTGGCCTTCGACTGCCCCTATGGTCCGCGGGACCTCGTTGCCGACGGACACAACGGACGCCTCATTCCGATGGCGGACACGCAGGCTATGGTCGAAGCCGTCGCCTCCTTGATGGCCAGCCCCGAACTCCGCGAACGGATGGGCCAGGCCGGCGCCGCTCTCTCGGCGTCCTATAGCAAAGATTCCGTGATGGAGCAATGGCAGCATTTGTTCGAAAGCCTGCTTTCGTCGTAGGTTAGAGCTTTTGAATAAAGTGGTTTTTTGAATAACTTTTCAGAAAGTGGTTTTCAAGAAAAAATTGCACAAAATGCTCAAGAAGAAAATTTTTGTACAAAGTAAAAGCTTTCTATCTTAAAATAACTTTTCAGAAAGCTTCTTCATCGGAAAGCCTGGCTTAGAAAACTTTCATCGAAAAGCCCATGATAGAATATTTGTTCATAACCACATCATAGTCCCATCATAGAAAATCTAGAAATCCCTCACACAAACAAAACGAAAGCGTCATGCATATACTGGAGTTGCCTTCTTTCTTTGAGCCGCACGGCGGGATGTTTTGCCTCGAGCAGGCCAAGGCATTGCAGGCCCGTGGACACGAGGTCCGCATCCTCTCCTGTTCGCAACTGGCCTGGACTGTCGACAGGGCGTATTACTTCAAGGCCCGGTGCGGACGCTGGACGGAAGTTATGGGGAAAATCAAGTGTGAAACAACGGGAGAATCCAGATGTGAAACCAATGGACAGAACGAGTTCGAGATCAAGTGCGGGGGTGAGTCTATGCGCGGAACCAAGCGGGTGGGCAAGTGTGAGTCTATGCACGGAACCAAGTGCAATGGCGGCGTGGAAGTCCTTCGCACCTACATGCGGGCCGTGCCCAAGTGGGTCAGACTGAACCAGCGCCGCTGGGTGCGCATCGTCCTCTCGATGTACGACGCGTATGTACGGAAGTATGGCAAACCAGATGTCATCCACGCGCATTGTGCCAAGTGGGCAGGTGTGGCGGCTATGGCCATTTCCCGGCGCGACGGCATCCCGTATTTCGTTACCGAGCATCTTTCGGCCGGCCTTCTCGAGGAGGATTTCGGACCGGGGTGGACGCGCCATGTGTGGGCTAAGGACCTGCTCCGCTCGGTGTACCATAATGCCGCGTGCGTCATCCCCGTGGCCGCCGAACTGGTCGATGGCCTGCAACCTTACTTTGGCCGCGACTATCGCTACGTGGCCGTGTCCAATATCGTCGACACGGACTTCTTTGCCTATCATGAGCGGGAGGCGTGGAATGGCCAAAACCAAGCCTTGAATAGTCAACCTCCAAGCAATAAAGCAGAATGGCAACTAAGCCAGGAAGCCGAGGGGAAAACCCTAAGTAAGGAAGCAGAAGGGCAACTAAGCCAGGAAGCCGAGGGGCAAAACCAAATCAATAAATCGGAGGGGCAAACACCCGGTTCCCATTCCTATAGGTACTGTGTTTTGGCCAGGGCGGACATCTACGGCAAGGGATTTGACGTGTTGGCCGAGGTTTGGCCGAGGATTAAGGACGGAGAGTTGTACATCGCGGGAGCGGGCACGGACGCTGGGTCGTTCAAGGCGCTCTTTGGCCAAGACCCTTCGGTGCATTGCCTGGGCCGGCTCGACAAAGGGCAGGTGCGCGACTTGCTCTACCGGTGCGACGCTTTGGTCTTGCCGAGCAGGAGCGAAGCCCAGCCTTTGGTCTTGCTCGAAGCAATGTCGACGGGCATCCCAGTCGTCTCTACCGAGGTTACTCCCGCGTGCGAACGGATGGCGAATGCGTGCCTCATCGCCGTGACGGGCGATTCGGAATCGTTGTACAAGCAAATGATGGAAGTCCGCAGGCTTCAGCCCTCGCGGCAAATTTCAGATGCCGTGCGCCTTCTCGCCTCTCCCGAGGTCGTCGCCGGGCAACTGGAAGGGATATTCTTTGAGTTCGGAGTTTAAAGATTGGAGTATAAAGGTTGAAATATAGAGTATCTCGGACCTAGAACTTAGTCAAAAGAAAAACAAGGAAAACTCCGCTTCCCTCAAAAACAACCATCCGGAAGGCTAACAAAACAACCATCCGGAAGGCTAACCCAAAACCTAAACCCCAACACCTTATTTCAGCAATTCCCTGTAGAGCGCCTCGTACTGGCGGGCCACCTTGCGGTAGTCGTGGTGCTTGCGCACGTATTCGACCGATTGGCGCTTGAGGTCGGGGATGCGCTCCGGGTGGTGAATGAAATCGCAGAGCGTATCGTACACGCTTTGGTAGGTCGGATAGACATTGACGATAGGACGAAGCGAGGTTTCGCCCAGGATTTCGTAGTTTTCGGGTTCGCCGCCACCGATGTCGATGATGCCCTTCG
Source organism: bacterium (assembly GCA_963631395.1). Taxonomy (GTDB): domain Bacteria; phylum Bacteroidota; class Bacteroidia; order Bacteroidales; family UBA3663; genus Liminaster. Next base: position 13,250 of record CAVGQN010000042.1, on the reverse strand, counting down.
ACATGGCGAGCAGGGAGTTCATCGAGGGCGTGTAGCTATAGAGCTGGTCGAGGATGGCGTCGTAGCCCTCCATGAGTTTGCAGTACTCGGCGTAGGGGACGTTTTCGGCTACGTGGAGCGTGGCCAGGTCCGGATAGTCGCGGACCACATCCTGGGCGGCGCGGAGCATGATGTCCGTGCCCTTCATGACCGACCTTTCTCGTTGGATGCCGATGAAGAGCTTGACTTTCGGGCCAACGGTATATGTCCTTTGCGCTGCATCTTCGTCCTCGTCCATCACGATAGGCAGGGGGAGAAATGAGAGTTTGTCGGGGTACACGCGGTTGTAGTCGGCCCAATATTCCTGCAGACAGGCCACGATGGCGTCGCAATCCCTGGAGATGTATTTCGAGATTTCGCGTTGCGTGGAGCCGTCTTCGACCCACTCGCGGCGTTGTTGCACGGCGGCGTCGTCCTCGCGCACCACATCCCCGATGCGCTGGTCGCTATAGCGCAGGTGGTCGCCGTGCAGCATCTGGTCGACGATGTGGTAGTCGTCGCCGAAGGCCCCGAGCACCATCCGCTTGTTGTGGCGGCGCAGGTAGTCGTAGAAGGGCCGGATGTGTGTGCCGCGCAGGCAAAGGAACATCGGGTTGTTGAGCTGCACGATGTCGTAGTTGCGGCATTGGAGTATCAGAGGCACGGCCTTGCGCAGGTAGTCGAGAAAGGCTAGTTTGCCGTTGATGTCGTGCCGGCGCTCCAGCAGGATGTCGTCGACGGGGAACATGCGCCATCCCGTCCGGTTGCTGATGCAACGGACTTCGTGTCCCAACTCCCTCAGGCCTTTGGCCAGATTGCTGTGGAGTGTACTCGGATTGCCGAACAAGAGAATGCGCATTTTCAATGTTTTAGGTTTTAGGTTTTAGGTTTTAGGTTTTAGGTTTTGTGTTTTGTGTTTTGTGTTGTTCGCCGAAAGTTTTTTATTTATTAGTGGAATTTAGACGGAACTTTATATTGATTCACAACGAAATATCCGTGTTCTTTAAAACTCTAAACTCTTAGTTCTAAGTTCTAAATTCTAAGTTCTAAATTCTAGTCCCTATATCCCGTACTTCACCTTGGCGACAATGAAGGAGATTATCGTGTCGATGATTTGAGCGACGAGGATGCCGAGGCCGATGCCGGTCAAGCCGAACCAGTGGTAGGCGGGGAGGACGCAGGCGATGATAATGGCGTTGCTGACAATCTCGAGAATCAGATAGAGCCGCGAAGCACCTGCAGCAAGGTTGAGAATCGAGAAAGGCAGGTAGAAGGCCCTGAACATCAGGCTCACCATCGCTATCTGAGTCATCGGGACGATGGGGCTGAAGTCGTCGCTATAGAGGATAGGGATGAGATAGGGCAGAAAGAAGATGACGAAGAGAGCCACCACCAGAATCATGGAGAAAGCCACGCGAATCTGGCGGAAGACCGTAGTGCGCCGTTCATCGATGTTGCCGAAAATGCCTGCCAGTCGCGGATAGAAGTCCGAGTCGAGCGAGGCGAAGACGATGCTGCCCACCGTAGCCATCGTGGTGTAGCCGGCGCTGTAGAGGCCAGTAATAGCCGGGTCGCCGAAGAACGACTTGATGGCGAGTTGCGTGCCGTGAGTAAACATACCCGAGAGGGCGAAGGCAATGCCCAGCTGGAGTGCGGGAATGCCGGGACGAAGGTCCTTGCGGCAGAAGGAGAAACGCGGCCTGTAGCGTCGGTATGAGACGGCCATCACCAGCACGGCTTCGCCCAGACAAAGCAGAATCAGGGCTGGGATGATGCCGTCCATGCCCCAGCAGTAGTAGAGAGGCAGGGAGATGATGATGGCGAGAATGACGAAGAAGACCGAGAGTGCGGCCACGAGTGCGATGCGGCGTGTGGCCTTGAGAATGGTCATCTCGCCGCACACGATGGTGCTCAGACCTACGGCAGGAGCCAGCATAACGTAAGCCCAAACGTGGTCGTAGTCGTGGAGGGTGAAGTACGACAAAGGTTCGGCGAGCAGCATGCACACCAGGGTTCCCACGAGCGCCAGCAGCAGCACCCAGCTGCGCAGCAGCGAAATCTCGCCCTCCATTTGCGCCTTGATCTGCGTCTTCTCGCTCTCTTCCTGAGCGTTGCGCCACTCCTCGTAGCGTCGCGAGATGCCGCGTATGCCGCTCACATCCAGTCCGAGGTTGGTCGTGGTGTGCAGCAGTTCGCGTGTCTCGTTGTATATGGAGTTGAGGCCGATGCCCGTGGGACCAAGCAGCATAGCCGCTATTTTGGTCCGCACGATGTTGAGCACAATCTTCAGCCCGTAGACGGTGCCGAAGAGGCTCGTGACCTTCAGTATGTTCTTATATGTTTCCAATCGTTATTCAGTGTATAATATAAAGTCAGGATGTTTTGCAAAGGAAAAAATCCCTCTTTTTCTCAAAATTTCAAAAGAAAAATCCCCTTTATTATAACCCTTTCCAAAAGAAAAATTCCCTTTTGTTTATTTCAAGGACAAATCCCTTTATCTTGTAAACCTCCTTTTATTTAAAAGGTAAAATCCCTTTTTTATCTCAAGGAAAATCCTCTTTTCATTTTAAGGAAAAGAAGAAAAATCCTCTTTTGTTTTGCTAAAAGGACTAATCCCTTTAATTTCAAGATTTCAAGGACAAATCCATTTGCAAAGCGCCGGCCGAGTGCCTGGACATCTTTCCTTAGGTGGAGAAAGTTTCTTTTTGAGCAAAGCATCGTCCGAGTGCCTGGAAATCTTTCCATAGACGGAGAAAAGTTTCTTTTTGAGCAAATTTTTGAGCAAAAGCTTCAAAGCCTGCGTGTCACTTCGCCTAACATGAAGTCCTTCCAGTGCTTGAAGTCGCTGTTTAGGATGTGCTGCCTGGCTTCGCCCACCAACCAAAGGTAGAACGAGAGATTGTGGATGGAGGCAATCTGCAGGGCTAGATACTCTTGGGCGTGGAAGAGGTGGCGCAGGTAGGCCTTGCTGTAGGTGCGGTCCACCGAGCAGGGGCCGTCCTCCTGTATGGGGGTGAGGTCGTGTGCCCACTTGGCATTCTTCATGTTCATGATGCCGTGGCTCGTGAAGAGCATTCCGTTGCGCGCGTTGCGTGTCGGCATGACGCAATCGAACATATCGACACCACGCTCGATGGCTTCCAGCAGGTTGGCGGGCGTGCCCACACCCATCAGGTAACGCGGACGATTGGGCGGCAGGATGCCGTTGACGAGTTCGATGGTTTCGTACATCTTCTCGGTCGGTTCGCCCACGGCCAGTCCGCCTATGGCATTGCCCTCTACGTCCATGGAGGCAATTTTCTCGGCCGAGCGTTTGCGGAGTTCGGGGTAGATGCAGCCCTGCACGATGGGGAAGAGGGCCTGGTGGTAGCCGTACTTGCCGTTGCCGTCGGCGTCCTCCGTTTCCTTGTAGCGCTTGAAGCAGCGGTCAAGCCATGCCTCGGTGAGGTCGAGACTGCGCCGTGCGTAGTCGTAGGTGCTGTCGCCGGGCGGGCATTCGTCGAAGGCCATCATGATGTCGGCGCCGATGGTGCGCTCGATGTCCATGACGCGCTCGGGGGTAAAGAGGTGCTTCGAGCCGTCGATGTGGCTACGGAAGGTGCAACCCTCGGGCGTGAGCTTGCGGTTTTCGGCGAGCGAGAAGATCTGGAACCCTCCCGAGTCGGTCAGTATGGGCCGGTCCCACGAGGTGAACTTGTGCAGGCCGCCGGCTTCCTCGAGAATGTCAAGACCGGGACGGAGGTAGAGGTGGTAGGTATTGCCGAGTATAATCTGAGCACCTACCTCCTCGCGCAGTTCGCTGAAGTGCAGGCATTTGACCGACCCCGCCGTGCCTACGGGCATGAATATCGGAGTCTGTATGGTGCCGTGGTCCGTGCGGATTTCTCCGGCGCGCGCCCAGGAGTTCGGGTCTGTAGCCTCGAGTTTGAATGTCATGTCGTTTTTCTTGTACTTTGTCCCTTGGTCAGATGGATTTCGCCATTCGGGTTACCCAGTCCGCAAGGGCCTGGCGTGTTATGGTTTAACCATGTTTACCAAGGGGCACAGCGTTTTATTTCCTGACTGCCCGGTTGGCCTTGATTACCTTATAGACATAATAGGCAAAGCCGACAAGCAGCACGGCGCCGATGACGGCCTTGACGTAGCCGCTGTAGTGCTGCACCTTGAAGATGAGTTCCTCGGCGGGCATGGTCTTGCCGAAGAAGACACCGAGTCCGGCCAGCACGCAGTTCCAGAGACCTGCACCGAGGAAGGTGAAGAAGAGGAACTTGGGCATGTTCATTTTGGCCAGGCCGGCGGGAATGGAGATGAGCTGGCGGATAGCGGGGATAAGACGGCCCACGAAAGTGCCGACGGCTCCGTGGCGGGCGAAGAACTCCTCTGCCTTCTCCACGCCGGGTCGGTCGATGAGCAGCATGTGGCTTATCTTGGTGTCGGCAAACTGGTGGATGTACTTACGGCCGAGCGTATAGGCCAGTCCGTAGTTGACCAGTGCTCCGATGATGGCGCCTATCGTGCCGAACAGGATGATGAGGGGCAACGAGAGTGTGCCTTGGTTGACGGCAATGTAGGCAGCCGGGATAATGATGATTTCGCTGGGGAAGGGAATAAACGAACTCTCTACGGCCATGAAGAATGTAATCACTCCGTAGTCCATGTTTTGCGCAATCCACGCGTAGATTTCTTCCATCTTTCGACAGTGTTTTGTTGTTATTGTTTGTATTTTCTTTGGCAATGCCTATATGACAATGCCATAATTTTTCGGGCGAATCCAATAATTCAGCTAAAGCCTTATTTTAAGGGAAAAGCCTGACAAAGCTTATTTTGCAGCCAAAGCCTATAATTTTCTCTCGGACAAAGCCTACAAGCCAAAGCCATAATTTTCGGGCGATTCCTCTGAAGTTAGCCAAAGCCTTTATTTTCTTGGGCAAAAGTTTTGTTTTCTTTGGTCAAAGCCTCACGAGATTCCCGGAGGGCGACATCAGTTGTCATTGGAAGAATCGAACATGTCTCCGAAGGCCAGGCCTTCCAGGCCCATGTCTCCGGCGTGATTATTATTGGTCTCTTGGTATTTCTTCTCGTCCTCTTCAGTCACCTCGCCGCAGTCCCGTTTGAGTTGCTCAAGGGCTTCGGTGTCTCCGATAAGCTCGAAATAGTGTTTCAACCCTACAATGACGTGTTTGTTCTTGGGCTTCTTTTTGAGAATAGCCCTATACATCCGGTCGCCCTCTTTGTATTTTTTTGTATTCGTGGCCATTTCGGCGTAGATGAGCATGAAGGTCGTGTTGTTGTGGCTGAGTTTGACTATCTCCTTCATGGCTTTCAGCGCCTCGTCTTTGCGGTCCAATATGCTGAGTAGCATAATCTTGAGCGCATATACGGTCTTGTCCTTGGGGTCTATTTTTATAATGTTGTTCAGACACTCAAGGCTTTTGTCCATTTTTTGTTCAATGGTGTAGCATGTGTACAGTTTGAACCATCCTTCCTTCCTATAGGGTTCGAGTTCGGAGAGGATTTCGAAGCAGTCGATGGCATTCTTTAGCTGTTTGGTTGCCAGATAGGACGATCCGAGCGCCCAGTACGTTATGGCCGTCTGGTCTTTGATTTCCTCAGGGCCCACTGGGGAAATTTCGTTCTTCAGGCCTTTCTCCAAGGACTTGCGCATTTTCTCCAGTTTTGGAATTGCCTTGTTGTATTCCTTGCGTGAAAAGTGTATGTATCCGCAGGCAAAGTTCAGCATCGGGTCCTGGGGGTCGATGGCAAGGCCGTACTCGGCCGCTTCGAGGCCGTGGTCAAAGTCCTCCATCAGCAGATAACAGCGCGTCAGTTCCTTCCACGAGAAGATGTCGTAGGCATTGATGTCAAGGGCCTTGTTGAGAAGCTCGATGGCTTCGTTCACCATTTTGCAGCCCAGTACCATGCTGCCCAAGCTGCTGAGGGCAGAGACATTGCCCTCGGCGTATTTGGCCACTTTCATCAGGCGCGGGCCCAGTATGTCCTTGGGAATCCGGTCGTACAGGTTGTCGACGGTTTCCAGCCACCTAACGATGCTGACGCGGTCTTTTTTGAGTTCGGTCATGTATTCGTCGAGTGCCTTGCGCGGGTGATTGGTGCAGACCTTCATATTGAAGTCAATCATGGCTGTGCGGTACGTGCCGTCGTTCTTGTACTTGTCAAAGAGCTTTTCGGCCTCGTCGAGCCTATTGTGCTGGAGGTAAATGATGATAAGCAATTTCTCGACTTCCTCGTTGCCCGGATGCTGCCGGCAACCTTCTTCAGCCACTTCGAGTGCGTCGTCTATGTTGCCGTCCACTTCGAAGTCGTCGATAATCTCCATGAATTCCTCCGGGTCGTAGTACGAGTATTTTCCTTTCTCTTTGTCACGGCAAAATCGGTAGTATGCCTTGCTTTTTTTGCTCATCTGGGTGTTAGGGTGTTGTTGCTTTTAACGCTGTTTTAATATCTTTGACTCGGATATCTTTGACTTGGATGTCGTTGATTTGGACGTCATTGACTCGAAATCGTTGATTTGGACGTCGTTGACTCGAATAACATTGACTCGGAATCTTTGACTCGGATGTCTGGGGAAGTTATTTCGATTCCTTGAGTGAAACGGTGCGGTTGAAGACGAGGTGGTCGGGTGTCGAGTCCTTGTCAACGCAGAAGTATCCGAGGCGCTGGAACTGGAACTTCGTTCCGGCCTCGCTGTGCTCCTTGATGTAGGGCTCTACGTAAGCGCCTTCCACCACAACCTCGCTCTCTGGGTTACGTTCGCTTTCGGTCGTGGCCTCCTCGTCGAGGAAGAGGGCGTTGTAAAGGCGCACTTCGGCCTTGACGGCGTGCTGTGCCGAAACCCAGTGTAGCGTGCCCTTGACCTTGCGGTCGGCGCCCGGCATTCCCGACTTCGATTCAGGGTCGTAGGTGCAGAGGATGTTGGTGATGCGTCCCTCGGCGTCCTTCTCCACGCCCGTGCAGAGGATGATGTAGGCCGACTTGAGGCGCACCTCCTTGCCCACGGTGAGGCGGAAGAACTTCTTCTCGGCCACCTCCTGGAAGTCCTCGCGCTCGATGTAGAGCGTGCCGCTGAACGGCATCTGGTGTGTGCCTGAGCCTTCCTGCTCGGGGTTGTTTTCCATCTCGCACATCTCGACCTTGCCCTCGGGCCAGTTGGTGATGGTGAGGCGCACCGGGTCAATCACGCCCATGATGCGGGTGGCCGTCTTGTTGAGGTCGGCGCGCACGGCGTTCTCCAGCAGACGGATGTCGTTGAGGGCGTCGTACTTGGTGTAGCCTATCGTGGTGATGAAGTCGCGAATGGACTGAGGCGTGTAGCCGCGTCGCCGGAGTCCGCACAGGGTTGGCATGCGGGGGTCGTTCCAGCCGCGCACGATGCCCGTCTCGACCATGTTGCGCAGGTAGCGCTTCGACATCACGGTGTGGGTGAGGTTGAGGCGGTTGAACTCTATCTGTCGGGGCGTGTAAGTTGTGCCCTTGATGTCGGCGAAAATCTTGGCGAAGTACTCGTAGAGAGGTCTGTGCACCTCAAACTCCAGCGTGCAGATTGAGTGGGTAATGCCCTCGATGAAGTCCGACTGGCCGTGGGCGAAGTCGTACATCGGGTAGGCCTGCCACTTCGTGCCCGTGCGGTGGTGCGGGTGCTTGATGATGCGGTACATAATCGGGTCGCGGAAGTGCATGTTCGGGTTGGCCATGTCTATCTTGGCGCGCAGGGTCATCGAGCCTTCGTCAAACTCGCCCTTGTTCATCCGGCGGAAGAGGTCGAGCGACTCCTCCCAGGGGCGATTGCGGTAGGGGCTTTCCACGCCTGGCTGGGTTGGTGTGCCTTTTTGTTCGGCGATGGTCTCGGCCGACTGCTCGTCCACGTAGGCCAGTCCGCGGCGTATCATTTCCTCGGCCAGGTCCCAGAGCTGCTGGAAGTAGTCGGAGGCGTAGTATAGGCGGTCGCCCCAGTCGAAGCCAAGCCAATGGATGTCTTCCATGATCGAGTCGACGTACTCCGTGTCTTCGCGCGACGGGTTGGTGTCGTCGAAGCGCAGGTTGCACTGTCCGCCGTACTTGGCGGCGGCGCCGAAGTCCATGCAGATGGCCTTGGCGTGTCCGATGTGCAGGTATCCGTTCGGTTCGGGCGGGAAGCGCGTGTGTACCATGTGTGTGGGCGACGCGGCCACCTTTCCGGCCTCTATGTCTTCTTCGATAAACTCCTCTACAAAGTTCGAGGCAGTCTTGATTTTGGCTTCAGAAGTGTTCATAGCGTGTAATATATCGTGTTACGTTTTGCGTGTTATGTTTTATTCTACCGCAGATTTGTCCTTATTTCTTTTTCTTCTTTTTCTTCTTTTTGGGCGCAGGCTGCAGGCAGGCAGGGTCGAACTGCTCGTTCTTCATCAGTTCGGAGGTCGAGTAGAGGTAGACCTGCATGATTTCGTCCTTATAGTCCTCGCCGACATAGTCGATTAGGTCGGAGATGATCTTCTCGTTGTCCTCGTCGGCGTCCTTGTTGGTGAGGTGGAAGTTGCGCTTCATCTGGTTGGCGCAGAGTTCGAAGAGGCGGATACGTCCGGCGGGGTCGACGATGGTCTTGGCCATCTTGGCCATATCCTCCACTATCTTGCCGTACATGCGCAGGCGTATGGGGCCCTGGGCCGTTTCGAGCGGTTGCGGGGCGCTGGTCATTTCCTCGCGCGGGATGATGGGGTAGGGGTAGTCGATGTCGAGCTCGTAGTCGCTGATGAGGGCAAGGTGGTCCCAGAGGATGCGCTTGCCGTCCTCCACAGTTCCGAGTTCGGGGTAGAGGTCACCCATGATGTCGACGATGGTGTATGCATAGCGCGTGCGCTTCTCCCGGTCCGGTATGGTCTTGCAGTAGTCGATGAGCTTCTGTACGTTGCGGCCGTATTCGGGCAGTTTGATTTTGGCGAGTTGCGTATTGTACTGTTGCATTGCGGTGCAGTGATTGATTTTTCTTGTTTGTGCTTTGGTCAAAGTTTCTTGGTCAAAGCCATTCTTGGTCGAAGTTTCTTTTGCCTAAAGCCTTTCTTGGTCAAAAAAACTTGTATGATCAAAACTTCTCTTTATAATCAAAGTTTTTTATGGTCAAATTCTTTGCAAAGAGTCAAATTCTTTTGCTCAAAGCCTTTTTTGGGTCAAAAAACTTTATGCTCAAAGCCTCTTTTGCTCAAAGATTCTCCAACATGTTTTTGGGTTTGGTGGCCACGAAATCCTTGAGGTAGAAGGGGACGAAATAGGCTGTGTCATCCCATTTCTGCTCCTTGCAGGCCTTGGTGGCGAGGGCGAGCATGTCGGTGGCCATCACGCGCACACCGGGTATGAAATGAGCGTGCGGGTGAGTGATGGTGTTTGTCAGTTTGTCCGCTCCGTCGCCGAAGAAGTAGACCTCCTTCTGTTCAAGCGTGTCGTGCAGGTAGTCTGCGTCGACCACATCGGCGCTGGCGGGGCGTACGGTGTCGAGCTTCCAGTCGTAGAGGGCGGCATAGACCTCCATGCGCCGGGCATCGACCATCGGGCAGAGCAGCACATCCTGGGTGAGCACGTTCTCGAGGGCGGGCGAGAACATTACGTGGCAGCAGAGTGCCTTCAGCGTGTCCACACCAATCAGGGGCACACCCAGTCCGAATGCCAGCCCTTTGGCTTCGCTCACACCGATACGCAGACCCGTGTAGCTGCCCGGTCCGGCACTGACGGCCACTGCGTCGATGGCGTATCCGCGGCTGCGTGCTTCGCTCATGGCCTCGTTCACATACACGCCGAGCACCGACATATGGTTGGGACCTTCTGTGCATTCCCTCCTCAGTACGATGTCAAAGTCATGGCTCAGCGCCACGCTACAGGCCTTGGCTGAAGTCTCTATCAGAATCAGGTTCATCTCTGTTCTCCCTCGATTAAATACGCGCAAAGATACGGATTCTTTTCGGGAAAAGCAAAAAAATACGTGCCTTTTGCCGCATTTTGGGGTTTCTGACCATATTTTGCCGATAAAAAAGCATCTTTGCCGTACAACTTGTGCAAAAAAGCGCTAACTTTGCCGCATCGTTTCCGCTCAACAACCGGATACAGACAGACCCCTATTCTATTTTATATGATACAGTCCATGACCGGTTACGGTAAGTCGACCGCCGTAGTTCACAACCGCAAGATTAGTGTCGAGATACGTTCGCTCAACAGTAAGCAACTAGACCTCAGTATGAAGGTCGCCCCTCAGTACCGCGAGCTCGAGATGGAGTTCCGCTCCATGATTCAGCGACGCCTCCTGCGCGGCAAGGTCGACTTCACCCTCACCGTCGAGGAAGACAGCGCCTGTGCCGCTCCGTGCATCAACACCGCTTTGGCCAAAGCCTACCTGCAGCAAATCAACGCCCTGCGTGCCGAGCTCGGCCTCAATGCAGCCGACGACACCGGCCGCGAGCAGATGTCGCTCTTGCAGACCGTGCTGCGCATGCCCGACGTGGTGAGTCGTCCCGACGAGGTGGTGGGCGAAGAGGAACTTGGCGAGGTCACCGCTGCCGTGGCCCGCGCCATCGACGGCTTCGTAGCCTTCCGCGAGCAGGAGGGCCTTTCGCTCTACCGTGTCTTTGCCGAGAAACTCGCCAACATCCGCGCCCTCCTGGCCAGCGTCGAGCCCTACGAGACGGCCCGTACCGAGCGCATCCGCCAGAGCATCGTCGACAAACTCGAGCAACTGCCTGCCGACTACGACCGCAACCGCCTCGAGCAGGAGATGATCTATTACATCGAAAAACTCGACATCAACGAGGAGAAGCACCGCCTGGCCAATCATCTCGATTACTTCGCCGAGACTATGGACGCCGAGGGCGACACCGACGGCAAGGGCAAGAAGCTGGGTTTTATCAGTCAGGAGATGGGCCGCGAGATCAACACCCTCGGCAGCAAGTCCAACCAGGCCGAGATGCAGCGCATCGTGGTCCGCATGAAAGACGAACTCGAGCAAATCAAGGAGCAGGTGCTCAACGTGCTCTGACGCTCATCCTGCGCAGGCTTTTGACCAAAGAAAACAACATCCGCATTTATGGCAAGAGGAAAACTGATGATACTGAGCGCACCTTCGGGCAGCGGCAAGTCCACACTGATACAGTACCTGATGCAGCAGAACCCCGACCTTGCGTTCAGCATCTCGTGCACCAGCCGTGCTCCGCGCGGCACCGAGCGCGATGGGGTAGAGTACTACTTCGTCACGCCCGACGAGTTCCGCAGGCGCATCGCCGCGGGCGACTTCCTGGAGTATGAGGAGGTCTATCCCGACAAGTTCTACGGCACGCTCAAGAGCGAGGTCGAGCGGCTCCGTTCCGCGGGCAAGACCGTGCTCTTCGACGTCGACGTCAAGGGCGGCGTCAACATCAAGCGCTTCTATGGCGACGAGGCGCTCAGCATCTTCGTGCAGCCGCCTTCGATTGACGAGCTCGAGCATCGCCTGCGCCATCGCGGCACCGACACCGACGAGGTCATCCGCGTCCGTCTCGAGAAGGCTGCCTACGAGCTTACCTTCGCTCCCGAGTTCGACCGTGTGGTGGTCAATGATGACCTTGACCGGGCCAAGGCCGAAGTGCTCGCCCTGATGCGCGATTTCCTGGCCAAATAATGCACCGGACGGCATGCGTGTAGGTCTCTTTTCAGGGTCGTTCAATCCCGTTCACCTCGGGCATGTGGCGTTGGCCGACTGGCTGGTGCGCGAAGGCGAGCTCGACGAGGTGTGGTTCGTGCGCACACCACAGAACCCGCTCAAGGCCGCTTCCGGCCTGATGCCAGACGCCGACCGCGAGGCCATGCTCGAGCTCGCCATTGCGGGCCACAAGGGACTTCGCATCAGCCGCGTCGAAGACGACCTACCCCGTCCCAACTACACCGTCACCACGCTGCGCGAGCTGCAGAGTCGCTATCCCGACCACGAGTTCCATCTCATCATCGGGGCCGACAACTGGCAGGTCTTCACCAGCTGGCGCGACTGGGAGACCATTCTCCGCCAGTGGCACGTCATCGTCTACCCGCGTCCAGGCTACACGGCCGACGGACCGCTGTCTATGGCCGATTACCCCAACGTGCGCCTCGTCCAGGCTCCCGTAAGTGACATCTCGTCTACCCGCATCCGCCAGACACTGGCCGAAGGCGGCGACATATCGCTAATGTGCGACCCCAAGGTTGCCGACTATCTGATACACCATGTTTCAACCCAAGATTTCTAAAGAAGACTTCAACCGCCTTCCCATAGCCAACTTTACGGGCAGCATCGTCCTGGCCGTTACCCCCGACGAAGCTGCACGGGCCGTGCAGGCCATACGTGACGCGCACACAGTGGTCGGTTTCGACACCGAGACACGCCCCGTCTTTGTCAAGGGGCAGAGCTACAAGGTGGCTCTTGTGCAGCTCTCTGCCGGCTCTACGGCCTATCTGTTCCGCCTCTGCCTCATGGACGGACTGGTCGAGCCGCTCAAGGCCCTGCTCGAAGACCCCAACGTGGTCAAGGTGGGTCTTTCCACCCACGACGACTTCAAAGGCCTCCGCAAGTGGGAACCCGAACTCGAGCCTGGCGGCTTCATCGAGTTGCAGCACATGGTAAAAGCCTACGGCATCGAGGAGATGAGTCTCTCCAAGATTTACGCCATCCTCTTCGGCCGGCGCATCTCGAAGCGCCAGCAGCTCTCCAACTGGGAGGCGTCCGAGCTCACTCCGCACCAGCAGACCTACGCCGCTTTCGATGCCGTCGCCTGTGTCGACATCTACACTGCACTCTCCCGCCTGGGTCACGACATCATCACCCGGGCAGGGGTCTGAGTGAGGGGTACGTTGCAACCCTATTGGAAAAATTTTGCGCTCCAGTCAGGAAATATTTTTTTCCTAACTGGAGTGTGTCTTTCTTTTCTATTTTCGGTCAAAACAGTGAAATCCGACGTCACGGAAGCGAGCCGAAAGTGCAGGTGTTGATAACGGAAATAGCCCGTTTTTGAGGGTTAAAAGAGGGGTAAAATCGGGTTGTTCCGTACGTTTCCGGGATTGGGTGTCGTCTGAGTGAAGTGACTATGACAACGTAAGTTATTGCTTTTGATGGAAATAAGTCATTGTGCGTATCGAGACGTTAGGGGAAGCAGACAGTAGGACAGTAAGACAGTTATTTTTTTAGGCTACCAATTTCTGAGGATTTCTCTCTTTCTTATATTTAACTTATTAATATATAATAATAT
>CAVGQN010000041.1:0-27969 GCA_963631395.1 bacterium | reverse complement strand
AACCAAATCACATCCCTGCGGATGTAGTCCTCGTCCAGCAGGTTGATGTCGTGCGTGGAAAATATCAGCTGCGCCCCCTTCTTGCTGTTCACGAGGAACACCTTGATGAAATAAGACAGCAGTTCGTAGTGAATGCTGGTCTCTATCTCGTCAATCGGCAGGACGACGCCACGGACCAACAAGTCATACAAGACGGTGGCCAGTCCCATGTACCTTTTCGTTCCTCTTGACTCGAGGCTCTCGTCGAGTTCTTTTTCCCCGTATTCAGTATGGTGCACAAAGGACAGCTCCTCCGAAGTGACGACTCCTTTCTTCAGCATTTCCGCCTTGATGGCTTCCGACAGTCCAGGCGTACTCTTAATCATCATTTCGAGCGTCGGAGTGATGGCGTTTTCTTCTTCATGCAGCGAGATGTCGGAGATATTGAAATCCGAAGCCTTCAGGAAATGGAGAATGAATTTCTTGAGCCGTCCGTCACCGTCCCTTTTCAGCCGGCTCTTGGTGAATTCCATCAAATCACTCTGTGGGTACATAATATGGGCGATTCCCTGCAAGAAGAAGTCGTACACCAGATTCAGCCTGCTTTTCTCCACATTCGACAAGCCGAATGCTGCAATCACCGTTCTGTTGTTGATGGTATTGCCGAGGATGGTCTCGCGGCTCTTCTTCAACAAGCCGATTTTCCCACCGAACACAATGTCCGTAGAGTCCGTCTCTGCATTGTACGACCGTTTGTACAGCATCGTGGGCTGCGCCGAAGAATAGACATGCAACACCTCCGAGAGAATGACTTTGCGGTTGAGAACGAGGTTGAACTTATACCGTTCCCTGTTCAGATAAAATGTCATCTCGAACTCGGTCTTTCCCTTTGCCGACGCATCATCCAGCAAAAACGGCACGACATAGGTTTCGTCGCCCTTGTTCAAGCTGTCTTTTACCATAAAACGGGCGAAGAAGTCCAAGGCCTTGAGGACATTTGTCTTGCCGGAAGCATTGGAGCCGTACAGACAGCCTATCTTCAACAGCCTCACGCCATCAGCCACCTCCTCAGTATAATTCTCCATGGAAGTACTGTCGTTCGTCGGGATAAAACTAAGTGTCTGTTCATCCTTCAACGAATAGAAGTTCTTGATTTTGAATTCAGCAATCATATCGTTCTGTAATTTGATGGTGCAAATATACAAAGAATACTTCAAATAACAAATTTTATCTGCTATTTTCGTGATTTTCTCTCGAAATTAACATATAAAATCATTATTTCGCTCATTTTCCGAGTATTATAAGATGTCTGAAAACAAAAAAAGAAGCCCCCGATATCACATCGATGGCTCCTCAGGTAGAATCTTCACTTCAGTTCCCGCCTTACGGCGGAATCTAATTCCTCACTGCGGGTTTTCCGCCCGCTTTTGTTATGTCACAAAAATATGTACTGTATGATTATCAGTTTAATATTTTGAATCCTTTTCCATTATTTCTTCCTTTGTCCCGGACTAAGCCGGAAGTCTTGGCTGATTGACTTTGCCGCTCGAACTTTCCTCTTCATTACCCGGGTTTCCATTCTCAGCAGAGCTCGGCATGGTTGATCACCAGCCGGAACCGCAGACCCAGATATTTGGCCGCCATACGGCAAAGCGTCATGCGCTGCATGAAAATCTCGAAGTAGTCTATCACGGGACTGATCTCGGTGTCGATGTCGAGCTGCAGCGTAAAGACCATCTTGTCCTTGTCGAGGTGCGTCCGCTTCTTGGTCACGGCGTAGTTGACCCGGTAGTGGATGCTCGTCGTGTCGTTGTCGTTGGCCCTAACACGGCTGCGGCGCACGTCGCTCTTGTCGGCCAGGATGAGGGCCGCAGCCACTGCATTGACCGGCCAGGCCGTCGACTCGTCGTGGTTGCCGATGGCCGAGATGACCAGGGCCACGTCCTCGGACGGCATCCCGAGTTTGTCGAGGATACGGAAGGCCATGATGGCGCCCGACTGCGCGTGGTCGATGCGGTTCACCACATTGCCGATGTCGTGCATGAAGCCCGCTATGCGCGCCAGCTCCACGTCGTGCTCGCTGTAACCAAGCTGCTGCAGGATGTCGCCGGCTATCTGCGCCGTCTTGGTCACGTGCGCCACATTGTGCTCCGTGAAGCCCATGGCCTCGAGCGACAAGTCCGCACGCTTTATGTAGGTCAGCACCTCCTCGTTGTGCCGTATTTCGTCGTAGGTAATCTGCTTTTTCGTTTCCATATTGCTGAAGTGAAGTGATTCTATCTGTTTCTGCTCTTTTGCCCAAAGCTTTCTTTGTCCGGGGTCTCTTGCCAAGTTCCTTTCCGGGTTCTTGGGTTAAAAGGACTTTCCGCTTAAAAGGACTTTCTCTTTGCCAAAAGCTTTCTTTTGTCCGGGGTCTCTTGCCAAGTTCCTTTCCGGGTTCTTGGGTTAAAAGGACTTTCCGCTTAAAAGGACTTTCTCTTTGCCAAAAGCTTTCTTTTGTCCGGGGTCTCTTGCCAAGTTCCTTTCCGGGTTCTTGGGTTAAAAGGACTTTCCGCTTAAAAGGACTTTCTCTTTGCCAAAAGCTTTCTTTCAAATCTTAGTCGAAATCGTCCTCCTCATCATTGCTTTCGTCCATCCAGCTGCCTGCACTCGGGGCTGTCGGCACGCAGTCGTCGTCAAAGAGTACGTTGCGCCTGAGCCACTGCACGAGCCTCTCCCCCATCCGATGCAGCGGACTTTCCTCACACATATTATATTTATAGTACATTTCCATATCCGTTCCCTTTTCTTTGTTTAATTCTTTGCCTTTCTTTGCCCGGACTCATTCGCTTTCGCTTCTTTGTCCAAACTCGTTTTCGCTGTTCTTTTCGTTTTCGGGTGCAAAGATAGGCCACGCAGATTACCGGACGGTTACCAGGCCGTGACATTTATGTAAAACTTTTGTGTCAGAATTATTACAGCTTCCCCCGCTCCCGCTCCACAAAGCGCCGTAGCCCCCATTTTCCCTTTTTCACCCGGCAGACTCCGGCCAAAGTCACCGGCTTCTCCGGACTTTAGGAGGCCGGTTTTTCGCCAATAAGCCCTTGTTTTACAACAAAAAGCGCTTTGCAACAAAAAAGTAACATTTTTGTAACCCTTCTTTCACATATTAACCGTACCTTTGTCCCCGACAAAACCAACTAAATCACGTTGATATGGCAAAAATTCTTGTAGTGGACGACGAACAGGACCTGTGCGACATCCTGCAGTTCAACCTCCAAAACCAAGGCTATGAGGTCGCTACGGCCAACTCGGCCGAAGAGGCCCTCGCACGGCCCGACCTGGCAACCTTCGACCTCATCCTCCTCGACGTGATGATGGAGGGAATGAGCGGTTTCCAGATGGCCCGGCAGATGAAGCAGTCAGGCACTTTGGCCACCATTCCAATTATCTTCTGCACAGCCAAGGATACGGAAAACGACACGCTGACGGGATTCAGCCTGGGCGCCGACGACTATATCGCCAAGCCGTTCCGCTTGAGCGAAGTGGCCGCCCGCGTCAAAGCCGTCCTGCACCGTACGGCCGAAGCAAGCGCCGCAGCCGCCCCGCACGACGAAGGCAACCAGCCCCTCTCGGACCAGGACGCCGTGCACGCACTGACCTACGAACACCTCATCGTAGACCTCGACGACATGCGCGCCACCATCGACGGACGCGACCTGCTCCTCACCCGCCGCGAGTTCGACCTGCTCGTGATGCTGCTCCGACAGCCCGGCCGCGTACATTCGCGCGAGGAAATTCTCAGCAAGGTCTGGCCCGACGACGTCTATGTGCTGGAACGTTCGGTCGACGTCAACGTCGCACGCCTACGCAAGAAACTCGGCGACGAATACGGCCGGTGCCTGGTCTCAAGAAGCGGCTACGGATACGCGTTCAAGGCTTAACGGCTTCGCGCCAAGATTATGCGTTAAGGCTTGAAGGATTCGCATTAAAACTAAAAGGATTTGCGCTATAAGCTTAACGGCTTCGCGCTAAAATCATAAACGGATATGCATTCAAATCATAACAAACTGCTGGCGTGCGTGGTCATTCTCTTCGTCCTCTTTGTCACGCTGCTGACTTCGTACGTCACTCACCGCGAGGAGGACTACCACATCGACCTGCTCCAGGCCCGCCTGCAGGACTACAACCAGCTGGTCTACTCGCTGCACAACAACCCGTCGGTCCACACCGGCGACGAAGACTCAATTTGCGGCGACAGCGCTTCGGCCACATCGGACCACTGGTTGTCGCCCCGCCCGGAAATACGCCTCACGGTCACGGACCTGGAGGGCAATGTGCTCTATGAGTCGACGGACTCGGTGACGGGACAGCAACACGTCAACCACCTGTCGCGCAGCGAGTTCCAGCAGGCACTTGCCACGGGCCAGGGCTACGCCGTGATGCGCAAGTCGGAGACGCTGGGCCACGACTATTTCTACTCGGCCACACGCTGCGGCAACTGCATCGTGCGCAGCGCCCTCCCCTACGATACGCACCTCAAGGAGACGCTCTCGGGCGACTACGGCTACCTCTACGCCGCCGTCCTCATCACGCTCGTCCTGGTCGTCCTCTTCTACTACATGTCGCGCCGTATGGGCAAAACGGAACTCAACAACCAGGAACTGCAGACGAAACTGCAGCTCGAAAAGGAGTACAACCAGTATAAATACGAACTGAGCCACAACATCGCCCACGAACTCAAGACGCCCGTCGCATCGGTGCTCGGCTACCTGGAGACCATCATCGACTCGCGCGCCAAAGGCAACATCACCGACGAGCAGATGACGCACTTCCTGGAGCGCAGCTACTCGCAGACGCAACGCCTCAACGCCCTGGTGCAGGACATCTCGACGCTCAACAAAATCACGGGTTCGCGCACGGTCGAGAAGGAGGAAGTGGACCTCTCGGCCCTGGTGAATGGCATCATCGACGAGGTGGCCCTCAAACTCGAACTGCAGGAGATGACGGTGGTCAACGACTTGCCCAAGAACCTCAAGCTCTGGTGCAACGCCTCGATGGTCTACTCCATCTTCCGCAACCTTACGGACAACTCCATCGCCTACGCCGGCAAGGGCACGCAAATTCACATAGGGTTCTATCAAGAACCCGTCTACGGCCGCACTTCACACGAGACGACCTACTACTTCTCGTTCTATGACAACGGCCCGGGCATCGGCGAGGAACACCTCACCCGCATCTTCGAACGTTTCTACCGCGTCGACAAGGGCCGCAGCCGCAAACTGGGCGGAACGGGCCTCGGTCTCGCCATCGTCAAGAATGCCGTCGTCATGCAAGGCGGCAGCATTACGGCCAAAAACAGAGCCGAAGGCGGACTGGAGTTCGTCTTCAGCCTAGTGGGGTAAATGACGTGTTGCGTTAAGCATTAAGCGTTAAGCATTAAGCGTTAAGCGTTAAGCGTTAAGCGTTAAGCATTAAGCGTTAAGCGTTAAGCGCTGTCTTCCGGACGGAAGTTTTTGAGCTTGCGCAACAAGCGGCGTTTTCGCTCACCCCAAACGCTTAACCCAAAACCTAAAACCCAACACCGTTTATACGACGCGCACTATCTTGTGGGGCTCGAAATACCAGAGGTAAGCCTCAACGGGCCCGAATCCCATTTCCTGCATCAACTTGGCGTAGTACGACACCTGACGGCGGTGTTGTGCAGGATGCTCTTCGCCCGTCTTGTAGTCGATGATAATGACACGGCCCGACGGGGTGAAGACGATGCGGTCCGGACGCTGCGTGTGCGTCGTACGGGTGATGATGTTGCGCTCGGCCAATACGCGGTTGGCTGGGTCGAACCACTCGGCCACCTCCGCGCGGGCAATGAGTTCCTGCACACGCCGGATGGTCTCGTCGACGGTAAAGCCACGCGCCTCTGCCCGCCCTGAACTGAACAGCTGACGGATGGGCCGCTCCACATCGGCACTGTCGTGCACGGCAGAAAGTGCATCGTGCAACGTAACGCCCCGCGCAATGGCGTCGGTCTCGACCTTGGGCGAAACCTTGATGACGGGCATGGGCGCATGGGCCGGCTCGTCCTCGCCCTCAACGGCGCTTTGACCTTTCTTTCCCTTTGCAGATGTTTTGACCTTAGCCTGGCTTTGACCATTCACATTCGAGCCTCGGCTTTCTGCTCCGCTTTGACCATTCTCATTCTCTACCGAACCTTGGCCCTCAACTTTCAAGCCTTGGCCCTCGCCGGCACTTTGACCGGCGACCTGGCCCTCAGCCCGGCTTTCCTCCGCTTCGGCAGCGGACGTTTCGAGCTCCAGACGGTCCTCCCCGAAGTAACGGGCCAGGAGGGTCTCGAGGCTGCACTTGCTCTCTTTCTGAGCGGGAACGGGCGAAAGGATGACGAGGGCCTGCTTGGCTCGGGTGAAGGCCACGTAGGACGTATTGAGGTTGTCGATGATGGTCTTGCAACGCTCGCTGTCGTACTCGCGGTCGAAGATGGAGTGCTGCAGGCTATCGTCCACACGGACGGGCAAGACGAGCCCGGGACTGCTGAAGGGCTTCTCCCGGGGTTCGCACCACAGAAGGGTGGAATGCTGGCCGTCGATGTCCATGGGGCCTTTGGCAAAGGGGACGATGACCGCCTTTTCGCCCAAACCCTTCGACTTGTGGATGGTCATGATGCGGATGGCGTCCTGTCCCTCGGGCGTGGTGATGCTGAATTTGTCGCTCTTCTCGTCCCACCACTTGAGGAAGGCGTCGAGCGACGGGCCCTGTCGGCTGCAGAACTCCAGCACGGTGTCGCGGAAGGCGTTGAGGAAACTCATCTCGCGGCGGGCAGCGGGCGGCAACATCTCGATCAGGCTCTCGACCATCTCGTAGAGCGGCAGGTTGAGCACGCGCAGGAAGTCGGGGCAGCTCTGCGTGCGGGCCCAACGCGCCACGGCCGCCGCCATGCTGCCTTCGGTCAAGGCATAGTAGCAACAGGCTGCCGTGCAGCGCCGCGCCTCCGACTTGGGTTCGTGCACGTACTGCAGGAACGCAACCAAAGAACGTATCACTTGCCGCGACTTGAGCTTGAGGGCTTCGCTCGTGATGATGTCGTACTTGTAGGGCGAAGCGGGATGGGCTTTCTTGTAGGACAACAACGATTCGGCGCACACCTTGCACTCGTCGCCCTTGCGGCACAGAATCAGTATCTCGCCGGCTTTGTAGCCCTGCCGCTGCAGCGCCGCCACGAGTTGCGGCAGACGTTCGCTCACGCGCCCGCTGTAGGACTCGCCTTTCTCGAGCTTCAGCTGCTCGAAGTGCAGGATGCCTCCACCATTGTCCTGACGGGCGGCGGGGAAGGTCTGCTCCACGTCGCTGTAGATGTCGGCTATCTTGTGCATGAACGGATTGCCTTCGTCCAAACGGGAGAGATACTGGCTCGCTTCGGTGAAGAAGCTGTTGTTGAAGTCGATGATCTTGCGCACGGAGCGCCAGTTGTCGCGCAACTTGTTGCCCCGCTCGTCGAAGGCCTGCTTGTCAGGCAGGAAGGCCGGAATCTCGGAGTCGAGCAGGCGCCAATCGCCCCCTCGCCAACGGTAGATGCTCTGCTTGACGTCGCCCACGATGAGGTTGCGGCTGTCGATGCCGAGCGCGTCGGTGAGCAGGGGCCTGAAGTTTTCCCACTGGATGCCCGACGTGTCCTGGAACTCGTCAATCATATAGGAATAGATGCGCGTGCCGGTCTTCTCGTAGATGAACGGCGACTCGCGGTTGCGCACCAGCTCGTTGAGCAGCTGGGTGGTGTCGGAAAGGAGCTTGACGCCCTGCTCGGCGCAATAGTTGTCGGCGGCTTCGCGAAGGCGGCAGAGCAGGCCGAGCTGATAGAAGTTCTGGCTGATGATTTTGGCCGAGACATACTGCCGCATTCCTTCGGGCGAAAGGTGCTTGACAAGCCGCTCCAGAACGGACTGTAGCCGGGCCTTGTCGCGCTCGGGCAGTGATTTCTGCCAGGGACTGCTCTTGGTGAACCAGGCCGTGGAGTCTTCGCTCCACTTGAGCATGGTGGAAGTCACTTCCTCGCACTCGCCGGCCTCGTATTTGGGCAGATAGGTCAAGACGCCGGCACCCTTGCGCGAGAAGTCGTCGGCACTGAGGTTGAGGCGGCCTTTCAGTTCGGCCATCAGGGCGGTGGCTTCCTTGCCGAGATGGCGGAGTTCGGTGCGCCAATCACGCTTGATGCCGTCAAGCATCGACACATACTGGCACATCTGCCGCTTGTCGTCGGTCCACGTCTTGAGTTGCTCTGCGTGCTGCCGGTACTCTTCGGCAGTGAGCTGCAGGGCAAGCCGGTAGAGGTCGGCGTGCGGATTCCAGTTGGCGCCGTCCACGAGGCGGCTGTTGGCAAACTGACACAGCCACGCGAAGGTCTCGGGGTCCGACGCGGAGTCGAGCGTGAGCAGGAACTGCGAGACGGCATGGTCGAAAACGGAATCGGAGTCGAGCTCGACGTCATAGTTACCCTGCAGGTTCATCTCGTGGGCAAAGCTGCGGATGACCTGCTGGAAGAAGCTGTCGATGGTCGAGATGTGCAGGTCGCCGTAGCGGAGCAACATGTCGCGGAGGATGCGGCGCGCCTTGTCGCGAATCGCCTCGTCGGTGAGGCAACGCCCCTGAGGGTCGGGCGCCGTCAGCTGGTCGTAGTACTGCGAACTGCGCGGGTCGACCGAGAGCTTGTGAATCTCGGCGATGATGCGCTCTTTCATCTCGGCCGTGGCCTTGTTGGTGAAGGTCACGGCAAGAATCTCGCTGAAGCGCAGGTCGCGCTTCTCCTCCTGGTCGAGGAAGGGCGTGAGCTCCCGTCGGAAGAGCAGACTGATGTAGAATCCGGTCAGCAGATGAGTCTTTCCCGAACCTGCCGAGGCTTTGTAAACGTATAACATGCAGCAAAGGTAGCAACTAATTTGAAAAACTACAAATTTTCGGCTCTTTTTTGATAAAATGTGGACAAAATCTTTGGAGGGTCTTGCTTTTTTGCGTACCTTCGCACGGCGTTATTCAAGATACAGACAAGATACTAACAAGATAATGTCAAGATACTGACAAGGTGTTATTACAACATTATATATATGAAAAAGTTGGTTTTTGCAACAAACAACGGACACAAGATTGAAGAGGTCCGGGCCATATTGGAAGAAATCGACCCCAAACTTAACAAGGAAATCGAAATCCTATCGCTGGCTGACATCGGATGCAATGTCGACATACCGGAGACAGGACTTACCTTTGCCGAAAATGCTATGCAGAAGGCCGAATATGTCAAGGTCCACTACAATCTGGATTGTTTCGCCGACGACAGCGGCCTCGAGGTCCGCGCTTTGGGCATGGACCCGGGCGTGTGCACGGCCCGCTACGCAGATACTGCCGAAGTGAAGCACAACAACGAAGCCAATATGGACAAACTGCTCCGCAACCTGCGCAATGTGGAGGACCGCCACGCTCAGTTCCGCACGGTCATCGTGCTGCTCATGGACGGAAGGAAAGAGGAGTTCGAGGGCATTTGCAAGGGCGAAATCACTAAGGAGCGCTCCGGCAAGGAGGGCTTCGGCTACGACCCGATTTTCAAGCCCGAAGGCTACGACATCACTTTCGCCGAAATGCCCATGGAGGAGAAAAACCGCATCAGCCACCGCGGCCAGGCCGTCCGCAAACTGGCTGACTTCCTCCGGGAGGAGATATGAGGCGTCGAGGCAAGAGGCTTTGGACTTAAGGTTTCAAGACTTGAGGCTTTGACCAAAGAACTCTATTGCTTTACACATTATATAATATAAGGTCCACTAAGGGAGACATAAAGTCTACACATTATTATAATACTAGTCAGACTTACACATTTATACAATATAAGAAGAGGTGACTCAATATCCGGCTTATCCGGCGAGTCACCTCTTCTTTTTTTGTTTTGGCTCTATTCGGTCCACACTCTTAGGGTGTAAACCTTTGGCCTCATTATCTTATTGCGGGGCTTTGGCCTCACTGTCCTTCTTCGGGATTACGCAGCGCCAATCAGAGCGTTACGCCGTTCTTGAAGATGGAAATCTCGTGAATGCCTGCTTTCTCGTTGTTGGTCCACTCGCCCGAAGCGGCGCGCAGAATCTTGTCGATGAACTGCTGCAAGGTTTCGTCCATAGCTTTGTCTTCGACCAGAACGCCGGCATTGAAGTCTATCCAAGTGGGCTTGCGCTGGGCCAGTCCGGAGTTGGTCGAGACTTTGAGCGTGGGAACGAAGGTGCCGAACGGTGTGCCGCGACCGGTGGTGAAGAGCACCATCTGACAACCGGCTGCGGCCAGGGCTGTGGCAGCCACGAGGTCGTTGCCCGGAGCGGAAAGGAGGTTCAGGCCGTTGTGCTTGATGCGGTCACCATACTCCATCACGCCGCACACGACGCTCTTGCCTGACTTCTGCGTGCAGCCAAGGGCCTTCTCCTCGAGCGTGGAAATGCCGCCGGCCTTGTTGCCCGGACTCGGATTCTCGCCACACGGTTCGCCGTGGCTGAGGAAGTAGTTCTTGAAGTTGTTGATGAGCGAAATGGTCTCGTCGAGCAACGCCTGACTGCCGCAACGCTCCATCAGGATGGTCTCGGCGCCGAACATCTCGGGCACTTCGGTCAGGATGGTCGTGCCGCCCTGTGTCTCGCAGAGGAAGTCGGAGAAAGCGCCCAGCAAGGGATTGCCCGTAATGCCAGAGAAACCGTCGGAGCCGCCGCACTTGAGACCGATGCGCAAGGCCGAAGCGGGACAGGTCTCACGACGGAATGTCTGCGCATGACGCACGATGTCAGTGAGCAGCTTGACGCCATAGGCCACCTCGTCGCCCTCTACCTCCTGGCAGACCATAAACTTGACGCGGTCTTTGTCGTAACCCTCGCAAAACTCCTCGAAGACTTTGGGCTGGTTGTTCTCGCAACCTAAGCCGACAACCAGGATGCCGCCGGCATTGGGATGCATGACCATGTCGCGCAGCACCTTCTTGGTGTTCTCGTGGTCCTCGCTAAGCTGCGAACAGCCGTAGTTGTGCGGGAAGTCGAAGATGCCGTCTATGCCGTCCAGCTGACCCTTGAGGGC
Source organism: bacterium (assembly GCA_963631395.1). Lineage (GTDB taxonomy): Bacteria > Bacteroidota > Bacteroidia > Bacteroidales > UBA3663 > Liminaster. Next base: position 16,905 of record CAVGQN010000041.1, on the reverse strand, counting down.
CTCCTTGGTCTGCTCGACAATCTGCTTGATAATGCCGTTGACGCAACCTACGGTCGGGATGACCCACACCTCGTTGCGGATGCCGACCTGGCCGTCGGCGCGCTTGTAGCCCTCGAAGGTCCACTGCTTGCCGCTCGGTTGCTGCTGCTTGAGTCCCTTGAGCGTGATGCCGCTGTAGTCGAGCGTGCCGGCCAGGTTGGTCTTGATGTCGTCGTGGTTCATGAAGGTTCCCTTCAGCACGGCGTGACGGGCGTGGCCGATGGGGAAACCGTATTTGATGACGTTCTCGCCCTCGGCAAAGTCCTTGAGGGCACATTTGTGTCCGGCCGGAATGTCGGTCTTGAGCGTCACCTCTTCGCCTTCTACGTTGAGCGTCGTTCCTTTGGCCAATGGCTGCAGGGCAACGAAGACGTTGTCGGCGGGATTGATTTTGATAAATTCTTTCATAGCTGTTAAGAAATAGTTCGTCCGCTAGGATAATCCGTTAGGAATACAGGAATAATCCGCTAGGAATAAATAGGAATCGCCCGCGCGTGCGCGCTATGCAAAACTCGCTTTGCACAAAACGACTCGGCGCGAAGGGCGAAAGTCAAAAGCACGGAACGCATGCGGGAGAATAAGTCCTGGCGTGTGTCCGTGCTTTCGCTAATGAATATTGTCTAGTCAGTACGATTAGAGAATGCCCTTGACGGTCTCTACCATACCCTTGGTCTGAATCTGATTGAGGAAGTCGGTAACCATATCGGTCAAGCCGGGAATTTCGTTGAGGTTCTGCTTAGACTCCTTCCAGATGACGTCGGTAGCGCCCAGCACACCTTCGGCCACCTTGCGGGTGTCGCCCGTAGCCCAAAGCTGTGTCAAGCGGTCCATAATCTCCTGTGCGTCATTGGGCTGGATGGGAGCTCCGTCGGCGCGTGTGCCGCCCTTGTAGTAGGTGATGATGGCTGCCAGACCGAGCACGAGGCCCTTAGGCAGTTCGCCCTTGCGCTCCAGGTAAACCTTGAGACCCGGCAGGTCGCGTGTCTCGAACTTCGGGAAGCTGTTGAGCATGATGCTCGTCACCTGATGGTCAACATACGGGTTGTCGAAGCGTTCCAATACGTCGGCACCGAACTTCTGCAACTCGGCCATAGGCAGGTTGAGCGTCTGCATCAACTCGTCGAACTGTACCTTGTGGATGTACTTGCCGATGACGGGATGATGGCAAGCGTCGCGCACGATGTTGACGCCGCTCAGGTAAGCCACTGGGCTGAGCACGGTGTGAGGGCCGTTGAGCAACGTCACCTTACGCTCGTGGTAAGGCTTCTCGCTCTCGGCGATGAGCACGTGCAGACCGGCCTGGTCGGCAGGGAACTCTTCGCGCAGGGCCTTGATGGACATGTTGGACGGCTTCTCGATTACCCAGAGGTGGAAAATCTCGGCCTGAACCATCAGGTTGTCGGCATAACCGGCACGCTTCTGCAGCTTGGCAATGTCCTTGCGGGGGAAGCCAGGCACGATGCGGTCAACGAGGGTTGCACAAACGTAGTTGTACTTCTCGAACCAGTTCTTGAACTTCTCGTAGTCTTTGCCAAAATCGTTCTTCCACAGCTCGATGTACTGCTCGATGCACTCCTTGAGGTGATGGCCGTTGAGGAATATCAACTCGCAGGGCATGAGGATAAGGCCCTTCTTGGGATCGCCGTTGAAGGTCTTGAAACGACGGTACAGCAACTGGGTCAACTTGCCGGGATAGCTGCTGGCAGGAGCGTCGGTGAACTTGCAGTTGGGGTCGAACGTAATGCCGGCCTCGGTCGTGTTGGAGATGACGAAGCGGATGTCCGGCTGGTCGGCCAAAGCCATGAAGGCTGCGTTCTGGCTGTAGGGATTGAGCGCACGGCTGATGACGTCGATGCGGTCGAGCTGGTCAACGGGCTTGCCGTCCTGACGGCCCTGCAGATTGACGTGATAGAGACAATCCTGGCCATTGAGCCATTCTACCATACCCTTCTCGATAGGCTGCACTACGACCACACTTGCGTTGAAGTTGGTCTTCTTGTTCATGTTCCAGATGATCCAATCGACAAATGCGCGAAGGAAGTTGCCTTCACCAAACTGGATAATCTTCTCGGGAGCGACGCTCTTGGGCGCCGTCTGCTTGTTTAAAACCTTTAATGCTTTCATGTTATAAATAACAATTTGAGTTTATGTTTTAGTGAATTCTTGTGTCAGTGAGTTCAGTGTACAATAACAATGGTGGGCTGCACGCTTCCTGCCGGTGAGGCATCAGGCATTTTGCCCCGTGGGCGAACGTTTTTTGCCGGCCTGGAGAACGGCAGGCTATCTACCGAGAGAGATGGTGAAAAACGCTTTAATTCGTCCGCATTTGCCCGCAAAGATACGAATTATATTTACTTTTCGCAAAAAAAAGCGCTTTTTTTTGTCTGCAATCAAAAAAAAACATATCTTCGCACCACGGAAATGACAAAAGACGCTTGTATTTTGTCAAGCAAAGTGCGGGCCGCACCTGCACTTCGCCTCTTGTCACCTCCGCAACTCTTATATCGTAACACAACAACAAACCCAAACGTAGAATGAAGAAATTTATGGACAAGGACTTCTTGCTGCAGACCAAGACGGCACAGGAGTTGTATCATGAGCATGCTGAAAAGATGCCCATCATCGATTATCACTGTCATCTCAGCCCTCAGATGGTGGCCGAGAACAAGCGTTTTGAATCTATCGGCCAAATCTGGCTGATGGGAGACCACTACAAGTGGCGCGCCATGCGCAGCAACGGCATCGACGAACGCTACTGCACCGGCAAGGACACCACCGACTGGGAGAAGTTCGAGAAGTGGGCCGAGACTGTCCCCTATACTTTCCGCAACCCTCTCTATCATTGGACGCACCTGGAACTCAAGACGGCTTTCGGCATTGAGGAAACCCTCAATCCTACCAACGCACGCGCCATCTACGACAAGTGCAACGAACTCATCGCTACTGACCCGAAGTTTACACCCCGCGGACTGATGGCTCACTATAATGTCGAGGTGGTTTGTACAACCGACGACCCGGCTGACTCGCTCGAGTGGCACAAGATTGTGGCCGATGACCCGACTGCTAAGACCCGCATGCTGCCTACATGGCGTCCGGATGCCGGCATGAACATCGACGCCGCTACCTGGAAGGCCTACATCGACAAGCTCTCTAACGTGAGCGGTGTCAGCATCAGCAAGTTCGCCGACCTCGTCGCCGCACTGCAGAAGCGTCACGACTTCTTCGCCGAAATGGGCTGCCGCCTATCTGACCACGGCATCGAGGAGTTCTACGACGAACCGTACACCGACGCCGAAATCGACGCCATCATGGGCAAGGCTTTGGCCGGCAAGGAGCTCTCACGCGAGGAAGTGCGCAAGTACAAGCACGCTTACCTCAAGGCTCAAGGCGAAATGGACTACGCTTCGGGCTGGACACAGCAGTACCACTATGGCGCTATCCGCAACAACAACAGCAAGATGTTTGCCCAACTCGGTGCCGACACGGGCTTCGACTCTATCGGTGAGTTCAATACGGCCAAGGCCATGAGCCACTTCCTCGACGAACTCAATGCCGAGGGTCATTTGGCCAAGACCATCCTCTACAACCTCAATCCTTGCGCCAACGAGGTTATCGCCACCATGCTGGGCAACTTCCAGGACGGTTCGGTAGCCGGCAAGATTCAGTTCGGTTCGGGCTGGTGGTTCCTCGACCAGAAGGACGGCATGGAGAAGCAGATGAACGCCCTCTCTCTCCTGGGCCTGCTGTCTCGCTTCGTAGGTATGTTGACCGACAGCCGTTCGTTCCTCTCTTATCCTCGTCACGAGTACTTCCGCCGTACGCTCTGCAACCTCATGGGTCAGGACATCGAAGACGGCCTCGTACCTTACACGGGCTACGAGAAGGAGCGAGTCAACCAGATGATCGAAGACATCTGCTACAACAACGCAAAGGCTTACTTCAAGTTCAAGTAAACAAACATGCTGGAAGGGCAAGGGGTTGAAAGTACTCCTTGCCCCTCTATGCATGATATAAACTCTCTCTCACAGAAAGGAATTATTCATTTACAGAGAATATTCATTGTCTTCTTATAGAGAATCCTTATTCCCCTGTTCTTACAGAAAATACTCATTCGAACACAGAGAATACTCACTTTCTTCATATAGAGAAATTATTTCCTTGTTCTTACAAAGAATATACAGAGAATACTCACTTTAAATATATAAGGTATTTAGACTTACAATTGTATTATGGGAAAAATTATTACCCTGGGCGAGATTATGCTCCGCCTCTCTCCTAACGGCAACGACCGTTTCATTCAGACCGACACGTTCCGTATCATCCCCGGTGGCGGTGAAGCCAACGTAGCTGTCAGCTGCGCCAACTATGGTCACGACGCCTACCTCGTTACGAAACTGCCGAAGCACGAAATCGGTCAGATTGCAGTCAATGCCCTGCGCCGTTATGGTGTAAAGGACGACTACATCGCACGTGGTGGTGACCGCATCGGACTCTACTACTGCGAGACGGGAGCCTCTATGCGTCCATCTAAGGTTATCTACGACCGCGCTCATTCTTCTATCGCCGAGGCCAACCCCGAGGACTTCGACTTTGACGCCATTATGGAAGGCGCCGACTGGTTCCACTGGTCAGGCATCACTCCTGCCATCTCCGACAAGGCTGCCGAACTGACCAAACTGGCTTGCCAGGCTGCCAAGCGTCACGGTGTCACCGTATCTGTCGACCTCAACTTCCGCAAGAAGCTCTGGACCTCCGAGAAGGCTATCTCTATCATGCGTCCTCTCATGCAGTACGTCGATGTCTGCATCGGCAACGAGGAGGATGCCGAACTCTGCCTGGGCTTCAAGCCTGATGCCGATGTCGAAGGCGGCGAGACCAATGCTGCCGGCTACGAGGGCATCTTCAAGGCCATGGCCAAGGAATTCGGCTTCAAGTATGTCGTTTCGACTCTGCGCGAGTCTTTCTCTGCCACACACAACGGCTGGAAGGCCCTTATCTACAACGGTAAGGAGTTCTATCAGTCAAAGCGTTACGACATCAACCCCATCATCGACCGTGTGGGCGGTGGCGACTCATTCTCGGGCGGCCTCATCCACGGCATGCTCAAGTACCCCGGCGACCAGGCTTCGGCTCTGGAGTTTGCTGTAGCCGCTTCGGCTCTGAAGCACACCGTCAACGGCGACTTCAACCTCGTAAGCGAGGACGAAGTGCTGAGCCTGGCTGGTGGCAACGCCAACGGACGTGTACAGCGCTAATGCCACGCTATAAGTAGCACAGTTACGAATTATCATTACATTATACTGATATGGCAAAATTTGACAAACTGCAGGTGATGGCCAAGATTGGTGCCGCACCGATGGTTCCGGTCTTCTACAACAAAGACGTAGAGATTTGCAAGAATGTAATCAAAGCCTGCTATGAGGGCGGTGTACGCGCTTTTGAGTTTACCAACCGTGGCGACTATGCCCACGAGGTGTTCGGCCAACTCAGCAAGTGGGTGCTCACCGAATGCCCCGACCTCGCCCTCGGCGTTGGTTCGGTAGTCGATGCCCCTACAGCAGCTCTCTATCTTCAGTTGGGCGCCAACTTCGTCGTTGGTCCGCTCTTCAACCCCGATGTCGCTGTAGTCTGCAACCGCCGTTGCGTGACTTACTGCCCTGGCTGTATGACTCCCTCTGAGGTAGGCAAGGCTCAGGAGGTCGGCTGCGACTTCACCAAGATTTTCCCTGGCGACGTTGTCGGTCCTAACCTCATCAAGGGCTTCCTGGCTCCTATGCCCTGGTCCAAGATTATGGTTACGGGCGGCGTAGCTCCCGATGCCGACAACCTGAAGAAGTGGTTTGACGCAGGCGTTTACTGCGTTGGCATGGGCTCTAAGCTCTTCCCGAAGGACAAGGTTGCCGCTGGCGACTGGGCCTACATCACGGACAAGTGCAAGGAGTGCTTCGGCTACATCGCTTCGTTCCGCAAGTAAAGTTCAGACACTGGACTTGATTCTAGAAACTAGGCTCTAAGTACTAAGTTCACTTCGTGCTCATTTTCTCGCCATGGCATAACTTTGGGCAAGCTTGGTTCTGCTCATTTGGCTTACGAAAATGTACTAAGTTCTAAATTCTAAGTTCTAAGTTCTAGACTTCATCCACAATACCGACGTCGCGTGGAGGCTCCTCCCCTAGCCTAAAGGGACTTCACGGGACGTCGTGTGTTTCACTCTTAAATAACTGATTAATCAATACTTTAATGTCTACACAGCAGAAACTTATGTCCAACTGGCGTTGGTGGCTCTGCAGTTTGCTCTTCGTAGCCACTACAGTCAACTACCTTGACCGCCAGGTCCTCTCCCTCACTTGGGAGCAGTTTATCAAACCTGAGTTCCACTGGACGGATGCCGACTACGGCAATATCACGTCTATGTTCTCTATCTTCTACGCTATCGCGTGTCTCTTTGCCGGCAAGTTTGTCGACTGGATGGGCACCAAGCGCGGTTATCTCATCGCCATCTTCGTGTGGAGCTTTGGCGCGTGCATGCACGCTGCCTGCGGTTGGGCCACACAGCATATAGAGGGTTACGAGACGCTCGATGCCATGCGTGCCGTCGAGGCCGGCTCTACAGCAGCTCTGGCTATTGCCACCACATCGGTATGGTTGTTCCTCCTCTGCCGCGGCATCCTGGCTCTCGGTGAGGCCGGCAACTTCCCTGCCGCCATCAAGGTTACGGCCGAGTACTTCCCCAAGAAGGACCGCGCCTTCGCCACTTCTCTTTTCAATGCCGGTGCTTCTGTAGGCGCCCTGGCTTCGCCCATCTGCATCCCGCCACTGGCCGAAGCCTTCGGTTGGGAGATGGCCTTTATCATCATCGGTGGTCTGGGCTTCATCTGGATGTTCTTCTGGCACTATATGTACGACAAGCCGGAGGAGAGCAAGCACGTCAATGCAGCCGAGCTCGAGTACATCCATCAGGACGACGCCGCTGAGGCTGCCGCTGCCGAGAGTGCCAAGACGGAAGCTCCCGAGGCTTCTATCCCGATGCTCAAGTGCTTTACGTTCCGTCAGACATGGTCATTTATCGTCGGCAAGTTCTTTACTGACGGTGTGTGGTGGTTCTTCCTGTTCTGGGCTCCTTCTTACTTCCAGAACCAGTTCCACATCCTCTCGACCGACACCTACTTCCAGATGCTTATCTTCGTGCTCTACGCCATCGTGACGGTATTGTCTATCTTCGGCGGCTATCTGCCTAAGCTCTTCGTCGACAAGAAGGGTATGGAGCCTTACTCCGGACGTATGTTGTCGATGCTCATCTTCACCATCTTCCCGTTGTTCGCCCTGTTGGCCCAGCCTCTCGGCGCATCGAGTGCATGGTGGCCTGCCATCCTGATTGGTTTGGCCGGAGCCGGACACCAGGCTTGGTCTGCCAACCTCTTCTCTACCATCGGCGATATGTTCCCCAAGTCGACCATTGCCACTATCACGGGCATCGGCGCTATGGCTGGCGGTATCGGTTCGATGTTGATTCAGAAGGTGGCCGGCAACCTCTTCACCTATGCTGAGGAGCAAGGCGCCGCCTTCACCTTCCTGGGCTTTGACGGCAAACCTGCAGGCTACTTCATCATGTTCTGCTTCTGCGGCGTGGCTTACATCACCGCTTGGGTCATCATGAAGGCCCTCGTTCCGAAGTACAAGAAAGTCGAGCTCTAATCCACTTTCTTTCATATACTAAAAGTGCAGCGCCCAGTTTATGTGAGCGCTGCATTTGTTTTGTATAACAAAGTTTTAACGGAAGCCAATTACGACGAACGGATCTCGGCATTCGTCGGTTCATTCTTTCAATGTACAAATTTGAATAACAGGGTTATAAGAAAATTTCGGATGGAACCCTGGAATATTAATCGCATCCCCACTTTCAATACGACGTCTAACGTCATCCGCATCAATATACCCATACAATTTATTATTATAGCATTTAATGAAAATAGACGATATTCCATTAGGTTCAACATCGTTCCACATTCCAAGACCTGCATGCAATGTATGATGATTATTATCATACACCACGGAGTACAAATGATGTTTTATATCGACACTTAAGAAAAGATAACGATCACTATACATCACATCGTCACAATCTACACAATCCTCTTTATCAAGGATTGCTCTTCTTTGGTCTGAATTTCCACAGCACCAATTCGGATCTTGGTAAACGATTTTATAACGTAGGATAAAAGAATCTCTGCTAATCTCAAATATACAATCAGAAGAGGGGGCATGGTATATTACATTGCCGGTATCGTTATTCCTCTCGAATGTACGAGGAGAAGTACCAAAGACCTTTTGAACTGTCGGAGTGAATTGGTCATATTGTGCAATAAGCATAGATGAATCATTGTATATAGACAGATTAAAGCCTTGGCTTGACGATAGAGGTTCCGAATTGTATGGTGTATAAATACAATATTCACCTGAATTGATACATCCTATGGAGCCAAATTTGCAAAAAACAGATTTACTACCGCACAACTTTCCATTTATATCATATACCAGGACATGACAATTTGCATTGTCAATAACATATATTTGATTTGTGGCAGGATTATACGAAATATCTGAGGGATCCACAAATTCACCATGCCCATGTCCATGTTCTCCAATTGAATTGAGAAATTTTCCGTTTTCCTCAAAACGAAGTAACTGTTTAGTAAGATCATCAAAAATAATAAGGCTATTATCTCTGGCAATTTCAAGTTTCGCTATTGACGATAAATGATGATTGTCCACCTGTTCCAAAACGATATATTCTGTTTTGCTCACGAACTTAGAGTACCTAAGACATACAGAGTCCTCTACATTCGGTACGTTGACAATATGAGCCATCGATTCGTCCGGTTGAATAACAACATCCGAATCACGCATAGTACAACCAACTGCCAAAATGGGCACAATACAAAGATATAAAAATTTCATTTAGATAATAGATTTTCAATTACTTAACATCGAAACTTTAATCTTTCGCGGTACAAATTCACGGCGCAAAGTTACAGACTAAAATCTACATCTACAATATAATTGGACACAAAAACCTTTTTGACATGATACAAAAACTCCGCAAGTTCAACTTAGAAGTCACATCTTGCTAATATTCACTAGATTATTTTAATAAAAGAATTAACCATTATGTGCATCGTGTTTCATATTCGAAAAGAAATGTTATGATTTTCAAACTGCTTTTCTTGCTTTTGCCTATAATATTTTGTATCTTTGCGGCGTTGAACTTATATTCAACGACGTTGAACTTAAGTTCAGTGACGTTAAACATAAGTTCAACGTCGCTGAACATAGAATGCAACTAGAACTTAAGCAGAACCAAACTAGTCGCAATGCATAACGAGACAGATAGCATCATACCCAAACATAATAATCAACACAACTATGCCTAAGTACAAACTGATAGAAATGACGGACCTGAACGAAACAGGCAAACGCATGGTTTATCCTAAGCTAAGCACCTATGAGACAATCAGCACCGAAAAGCTTATCAAGAAGATGATGAGCTACAACGGAGCGCTGTCGCCGTCGGTGCTTGAAGCTGCCATTATCGATATGAGCGACATGATAGTGAGATTGCTGGCCGACGGTCATAAAGTGAAACTGGATGGATTAGGGACTTTCTCTCTGTCGCTTGGGTTTGAGAACGACGAAGCCGTCGTGATAAACGAAGCCGGCGAAAAGATAAAGAGAAAGAAGGTGGGCGTGAAAAGCGTCAACTTCAGACCGTCACCCGACTTTATAAAGAGTGTCAAGATGGCGACTGACAAAGAACTGAAGCGCGAAATGCCTTATGCCAGGGCCATCAAGAAAGAACTTTACGATAAACAGGAACGCATCGACAGAGCCTTGACCGTAATTGAAGAAAACGGATTCATAAGTCTCACGGACTATGCCAGCATCAACAACCTAAGCCGTACGGCTGCATCGATAGAACTGAAAGAAATCGACGCAGACAAGACTTCACCCATTATGTCTGTGGGCAAGCACAGCCATAAGGTGTGGGTAAAGAGAAAGAACACGTAAAAAACGAGAAAGACCGCACAAAGAACAAGTAAAAACCGCATAAGGCGCATAAAGGTAAGCATAAAGAACGAATAAAGAACACGTAAAAAAACGCCAAGCCCGGAGACCTCAATCGGAGTCTCAGGGCTTGGTTATTTTGTAGCTCTGACTGCTCAGAAAATCCTGATGCCAACGAACCCAATGCTTAATAGATTCTGACAAGGCGGGCTGCCGAGAAGTAGTGTGACAGAATCTCCTCGCAAGTCTTGCCATGCTGACTCATATTGGCTGCCCCAATCTGACAGAGGCCGACGCCATGCCCCCAGCCCCAGCCCGTGAGGACAAAGACGGGAGCGTCGGTAGAGGGGTCGTTCTCCATAGTGACGTCAAACGCCGAACTGTACAGATGTGACTCGGACAGAGCCTTGCGAATGAGCAGCTCCTTGCCAATGCGCAGCTTGCCTCCCTCTCCTACTATCTCGAGCAGGCTGATGCGGCCGGACGGGCCACGGCGCAGGGGACGCAAAGCCACTATAGTGCCCAACGCACTAATCCGTTTGTGGATATCCGACTCCGGGTCAGGGAATTCGCCCAACAGCCTGCGGCGCACCAGGTCGGACAATTCGCTCTGTGTGTACCGCACTTGCCAGTCGTGGAAGTCGACGGTCCGCTGGTCGTAGTCGTTGAGCACGAGGCGAAGCACCGCAGCATCGCGCGTATCACACCAGGGGTCGTCGACACACTGCAGGTAGTCGTAGTCACGGTCCTGCCAACAGGTGCTGAAGAGCTCCGTGCGTCCCCCGCAGCACTTGCTGAACCGCGCATCACAGATGCTGCCGTCAGCAGCAAGAAGCACCATGCCGCGCGTTTCCTCGATAGCCTGCGCCACAAGCGGCGAGACCTGTCGCGTGATGCCTTGATAGCGCTGACAATGGTCGTCGGCACAGACATCGTAGAGCACGTGGTCGTCATGGTCCCAGTATTTGATGACGGTGGGCACACCATCAGCCCCGGCCGGTGTCTTGTCCGCCGGACTGGCAGGAGACATAGACAACAAACTATGTTCGGCTAGCGACTGGGGCTCACCGGACTTGTCTATCTGCCTAAGCACCCAACTGCGCGAGATGACGGCATGGGCCTTGAGCAACTCCAGGCAGTTGGTGGCGGACATCTCGGACGAAATGACGCTCTTGAGATATTCCTCGACGGGCAGGATATTGATGGCATGAAGTGTACCCTCGCGGGCGATGACGCGCAGCGACCCTACGAAGGTCTGGTCTTCGCGTTGCTCCCAATGGAATTGTTTGCCGATGGTCACACCCTCGAGCGTAAACGGCGACGACTCGGTGTGGTACTCGTCAGTCTCCTGCTGCTCGGCCCGGTCTGTGCCATAGTCCATGACGTGCAGGATACGGTCTTCGCCAAGGTAATTGAGCGCATGGGTGCGTTCGCCTGCGGACAGACAAATTTGCTTGCCCTCCATAACGCCGACGTGCAATACGGGTTCTTGCCTGCGACACTGTCCGAGAATGTCGCGCAGCAAGTCAGCATCCATACGGTCAAAGTCTTCCTTGCGGGCCAAAGGCACGAGGCCGCAATATTCGAGGGCCGCAGGACTCATAAGCACTTGCTCCTCCCCCTCCATAGTATACTGGCGCGGACGATGCGCCTTACGGTCGATGGTGAGCCAAAGGCAATCGGTGCCGTCTGTCCAGCAGATGACGTTCTTGTAGTCGGAGTCGGCGGATGTCTGCATCTGCGGCATCCTGGATGTCACGCCCATATCCTGCTGTTGCTGCCACGTCCAACGTGTCAACGGCACGCTGTCTTTGGGCACAGCCTGAAAGTGCATGTGGTCGGGCGCACTGGCTCCGCTGCAAGCTCCATTGAAGAATATCAGATAATCGGGCATGAGGTCGGCCAGATAAGCCATGTCCCACAGCCGCTGCCGAAAAGCGGTCGGCATACGCCGCACCTTGCTCTCGGCACCGCCATCTGCAATCGCGTCCGCCTCATCCAGCAATGTCTGTCGCTGATGCAGCTGGCTGACGATGGTGAAGTGCCGGTCGGTGATGGGATACGGATTGACCATCAGCCAGTACTTCCGGCCCGATGGCCGGACCTCTATCTCCCTCTTCATCTGCTCCTTGGGCAAAGCATCGGGACAAAGGAAGCAAGGCCGCTCCACCCGGCCACCCTCCACCCGAGCCGTCGCACTCTTGAGGCGCGCAGGATTGTACACTACATCATAGTCGCGGCCACTGATGACGACCGTCTTATGCCGGGCTTCGCTCAGACTCTCGTAGCGCTGATGTGCATCTGCCCATACCGACAACTGCTGACGGAAAAACTCTTCGACATTCATCGTTCTGACTTCTACTAAATTATTCGAACTTGCTTATTTATCTGCATTTCACCTTAGGTGCAATTCTTCCATTTGCATGGATACAGACTTTACATTTCCTCTTCTGTATCGTCGCTGTGCATACGGGCCGACAACTCCAGCGTACGCAGGCGGTCTTTGTACAGGTTGTTGCGGTTGAGACGCTCGCGTGAGAGAGCCGCATCGCTGTTTCCGCTCCACCGGCGACAGTTGTACAGCGGTTCGTAGATACGCCCTATCCGATACTCGCGACTGATGCGCAACATAGCGGCATAGTCCTCGCCATAGCTCGTGTTGGGCAACGGATGACGGCGAAGCAAATCCCTGCGGAAAGCCCGCGGAGCCCCCAGGCCATTGATGCGCAGCGCATTGTTCATGCCGTTGTCGGACGTCCACTCCCGATGGTCTATCACGCCGGGCGGCAGCACTCGGAGGTCGAAGTCGGTCAGCGTGTAACTTCCGACCACGGCCATACAGTCCTGTTCGCCGAAGGCCTTGACTATCTGGCTGAGCGTATCGGGTCCGCTGTACACGTCGTCGCTGTCGAGCTGAACTACATATCGGCCACAATGGGGACTGGCAACGGCTTCGTTCCAGCAACCGCCTATCAGCAGGGTCGTGGAGCCGGGAATAATCAGCGTGACACGCGGGTCCTCGCGCTGCATCTCGAGTATGGCTTCGGTCGTCCCGTCGGTGCTGTGGTTGTCGACCACGATGACATTAAAGGCGAAGTCGGTCTGCTGAGAGAGCGCCGAACGGATGGCATCGCGTATCGTCCGCTCACGGTTGTAGACGGGGATAACGACGGAAGCCGACACGGGTGCATCTCCCCCATCGCAGTCCGAGCCAGGCTCCTTGTCTTCGTCCAGATCCGAGGCAGAGTGCAGGAGATGGCTGTCAACCAAAGCGTCGAGGTCCCGCAGATGCTGCGTCACCACGGTCTCGTACTCCACCTGAACCGCACGGTTGCGGGGGTCCACGTAGTCGAACTGCGACGCACTGTCGGCAGTCTTGGGCCGGAAGGTGTAGCACACCTCGTTGAGGTGCAGCGGCAACGCGCCAAGCGAAAGTATCAGACGCATCTGATACCAGGCTGCATAGTGCAAGTCGGCCTTGTAACTCATAGCATCCTCTTCGTCAGCCCACTCGCCGTGCACAAAACCGTCTGCCTCGACGACCTTGTCGGCACGCAGCAACACCAGCGGACCGAAGTCGAAGTCGTCACGCAGCGACCCGAACTGATAGTCTATACACTCGCATATGGTCGGGGTCGGAGTCACGGTCCGGTAGTCTGTATAAACCATCGGTGCTCCGCAGTCTCTTAGCACATCCTGCATGCGCAGCAGTTCGGCAGGACTGATTTCACACTCGCCTTCCTGCAACTGCAACAACAGGAATCCGCAGCCCGAAGCCTCGAGCTTCTGAGCCAAATCATGCATCTGCACAGACGACATCAGCGTGCCGTGCATATCGTAGGAATAGGTATCTTGCATATTGTGAAGAAACAAGACCGGACTCCAGGCGTGGAATCCAGTCTTGTATTATAATATTAAAGACATTGTGTGTTGTCTTAACGGACGAGCACACACTTGCCGCCCTTGACATAGATGCGGCCAGGTGCCATAGCATTGACCTGACGGCCCATCATATCGTAGATGCGCTCGCTGCCGGCGAGAGCGGCCTCGTCGCTATAGACGTCCTCAATGCCGGTCGTACCTTCGGTCGTGATAACGTAGATGTCGAAGACCTGCGGCTTGGTGCTGCCACCCACATGAGCCAAACGGACATAGACTTCGTCATCGCCGGCATAGTGCAGACGTGTCTTGGCAAAACGACGGTAGACGCTGCTGACATTGATGGTATCGAGCAGAACCCAGTTCTCGCCATCAGCAGAGGTCTGCACCTCGACAACACCTACTCCGTCCTTGTTACCATTAGAAACATAGGTCACGACATCGAATGGAGCCTTGAACTTGACGGTCGACTCAATGCTGCCGGTAAATGACTCTCCGTCTTTCTTACCGCCAAATGTAATCTTGCCCTTGCTGGGCTCGCCGATAAGGTCGAAGGCTGTCTCGGCGCAGTAAGCCTCTACAGCGAGATCGACACTGATTCTTATTGTCGGAGAGGCATCGGTCTCACCGGTGAGAACCTGACCCTGCGTGCGCAGACGCCAATCCGTGTTGGAGCTGGAATAGACATACTTGACAGTAGCGGGGTCTTTCTTCCAATAGTAGACGATAGAGTCTTCGCCCAATGAACTCTGCACGGTCTTGGTCGAATCGTACTCGGTCGTGCTGTAGTAAGACCAAGCCGACTTGTTATAGTAATAAGCTCCAGATTTCTTCCAGTTAGTTGTCGGAGTTTCGAGCGTATCGCCACTAGCAGAAACCAAAATGGCGTTGTTGAACCAATCCTCCTCGTTGGCAGTAAAGTGCGAAACGGTGTCTTTGACCATAGGAATGTCGCTGACCATAATGTCGAGGACAGTAGCTTCGGACTGCAGAATACCGTCACCGGCTACGAAGGCCGTAAGGGTAGCAGGCTCTTTGAGCTCGACGGGGTCGCTGTAGACAGCAGCATTCTCAGCCGAAACGATGCCGTCGAAGCTATAATAAACCGTACCTACGGAAGTGGACATCGTGATGGTCGAATAACCCTTGGCATAAGCTACAGATACATGAGGAGCAGCAGCCTTGTTCATAACGGAAACGGTAGCCTCGGACGTGGTCGACTCAAAGTAGCCGTGTGCCGTAGCGTAAGCTGTAATGACTGTGCCGTCGGTTGTGACGGTGAAAGGCTCTGTATAAGCAACATAAGCACCGTCGCCGATCTTATAGAAAACGTTCGAAGCCGTTGTGGCGCAGTTGATGGTGACTACAGTCTGACCATCGGCAGGAGCCTGTGAAATAACCGGCACTGCTGCAGCAGAGGCTTTCTTCTTGGTTGCACTGACGTAAGGGATGGCGTTGTTGAGCAACGTCATACCGTCTTCTGTAATGCCGTCCACAGAGCAGGGTATCAACATGTACATATTGCGGTCTGCGCTATGGTAGTGGATGCTTTGTCCGGCACCATCGGTAGCGAGCACAACGTCGCTTGCGATGAACGAACTTTCACCGGCTGTGTAGGCCATTACATCGCCTGACTCGTTGACAGTAATCTTACCCTCTTCGACCGACGAGATGTCGGCAAAGAGCGAGAGCTCGTAGTCGTCCTCATTAGGGATGGTAAGTTCTGCAGGTTGGGCCTTGGTAACTGAACCCCAACCCCATGCCTCATAGAGAGAAGCGCTCAGGTTGAGCACAGGCACCATGTTGTCGTAAGCCACAAGACCCTTGGCAAACTCGTTGTCAGAGGTAAGGCTGGCTGCATAGACAAGCATGTCGAAGCCCAGGAGTGAGTCCTGACCGATGGTGGTATTGGCTGCATCGATAGCTGTGGAGGCGAAGTTCATGACAACGTTGTTGTAGATGACATCGTCGTCAATGTTGCCCTGATAGATGTAACCGACCTTGGTCGAAGCCAAATCCGTGCTCTTGTGGTCGTCGACCTCAATATAATAGACGTGGCAACCGTTGTTCGGAGTGATGATAAGGTCAACATCTTCGGTAAGGTCGGACGACACTTCCCAAGTGTAAGTATCGTACGTGGTGGGATAGGTGGTCTGTCCAGATGTCCAGGCAAGCTTGGTAGAACCGATATAGAGGTCGACGCCACGAGCATCAGACGGCTTGTGCGACTCGACACCCATCGTGATGGTCGAACCGGGCTTGACAGCCGGTATGATGACGCGCAGTTTCTTGTTGGCGAACCAGAAGTACTGAGGTCCGTTGTAGGGTCCCCACTTGTTGCTATCGGTAGTGGTCTGGTAGTCAAAGCCAAAAGCCACATAGCCGGAAGCAAATGCAGAGAATTTGAGTCCGATAAGCTCGGTGATTACCTGTCCGTTGGCCAACAGTGTACTGTCGGCACTACAGCCGACTGCGAACGATGCAGCCTTGTCCCAAGCGCAACCGTAGTCGGGCACAACATTGGTTTTGCTGTCGCCCTTCTCGTCATTGGTCCAATTGGCATCGGCAATGACATTTTCCTTAGTCGTGGCGCTCCAATTGGTGAAGTCCCACTTGCGCACCTCGGCATTGACCTGCGACAACATGCCGGCCACGAGTGCGGTAAGAAGTAGAGTTTTTTTCATGTAGTAAAGAGTTTTGTAGTGAAATATGGGTTGTATGTCAAACTTGTATTGTTTTCTACTGTAAAACGGGTGTTTTGTTTGGTTATAAGTCTGCGCAAAGATATGTATTTTTCCTTGATATTTCAAACTCCACACGACAAGGTTTTATTTTTAGTCCAATATTTGCCAACCGCAGATTACACAATGGTAACCATCCGAAAATTGCCGACTTGCAAGGAATCTCGCAAAGAGCGAACTTTGC
>CAVGQN010000040.1:0-28745 GCA_963631395.1 bacterium | reverse complement strand
ATATTTATAAACAAGCAAATTGATGTATATTCACTTGCGAAACTTCAGTATATTATATATATTAAAATTTTTTCTTTAACCTTTCTTAACCATTTTTATTCTCATTTTACCCCTCTTGTCCGTCCGAAAATGACCTTGCGGAAAATCGAACTGTAACTGTCACCTGTCACCATCGGGTAAAAACAACTTGCGGAAAATCGAACTGTAATTGTCAATTGTCAAGACTCCATTTCTCAAAACTCCACTTTTGAGTGAAGACAGAGTGACAACTCGGGATGACACAAAATGACCTTGCGGAAAATCGAACTGTAACTGTCACTGTCACAGCTTGCAGTTTGAGAAGGGGAGCGCGAGTCCGGATTTGAGCGGAATCGAAACCATATTTCGCCTTGCGCAAAAACTGCGCTTTGTGTGCAAAGAAATAGCGTTTTTCGGCCTTAAGGCCCGTTTCCGGCGAGCTAAGGTGTGATTTGCGTCGAGTTAAGGCGTGATTTGGGCCAAAAAGGGGGTAATCTGCAGCCAAAAATTTGGAGATGTCGGAAAAAAGCATTATCTTTGCCGACGGAAAACGAATAACAAACAAAAACGAATACGAACAAACAAAAAACGAATACGAACATGTGGTTTTTGGCTTTTACACTCTTGCCCCTGGTGGGCGCTACGTATGTCCTGTGGCACGTATGGCAGCTGCTGCCGTTCGGTTGGCCGGTGCGTGCGCTGGTCGTCGTCGCTGCCCTGTCGGCACTGGGCATGATGGGCGTAGGCTTCTCGCACCTGCGTGACGGCCTGAGCATCGACCAGGCGGCGTTCGTCTATCGGGTGGGCAACTCGTCGCTGTTTGTGCTGATTTACCTGGTGCTGGCCTTTCTGGTGCTCGACGTGCTGCGGCTGGTGCATGTGGTGCCTGCCGGGTGGCTGCATGCCAACCTGCGCGTGACGCTCGTGCTCGCGGGTGTGCTGACGGCCGTCTTCGTGGGCGGATACGTGCACTACGACCACAAGGTGCGCCGCACGCTCGCGCTCGATGCCCACGGAAAGGTGGAGCGGCCGGTGCGGGTGGTCATGCTCAGCGACCTGCACATCGGCTACCACATAGACCGCAGCGAGGTGGCGCGGTGGGTGGACCTCATCAATGCCGAGCACCCCGACCTCATCCTGGTGGGCGGCGACATCGTCGACATCAGCGTGCGCCCCATCAGGGAGGGGCATGTGGCCGAGGAGCTGCGCCGGCTCGAGGCTCCCGTCTATGCCTGTCCCGGCAACCACGAGTACTACAGCGGCATCCGCGAGGCCGAGCAGTTCTGTCGCGAGGCGGGCATCACGATGCTACGGGATTCGGCCGTAGTGGCGGGCGGACTCTGCATCGTGGGGCGTGACGACCGCACCAACGGGCGCCGGCGCGCGCTGTCCGACATCATGGGCGGGCTTCCCGCCGAGGCTGCGGGGCGCTACACCATCGTGCTCGACCATCAGCCCTATCACCTCGAGGAGGCGCAGCAGTGCGGCGCGGACTTCCAGTTCAGCGGACACACGCACTACGGGCAGATGTGGCCGGTGTCGTGGATCACCGATGCCCTCTACGAGTGCGCCTACGGGCCCCTGACCAAAGGCGCGACACGCTACTATGTCACCTCGGGCATGGGCATTTGGGGAGCGAAGTTCCGCATCGGCACCTGCTCGGAGTATGTGGTGGCCACGGTGGGTGACGGACAAAATGTCGCGCGCTGACCTTTGGCACGGGTTTTGCTAGTGTGAGGACGTCCCGCTTATCGTCCGCCGGGGCCGGCTGAGGGCAGAGCGGACCGCGGCGGGGACGGACACAAAGCAAACAATCACTCTAAAAATACACTACAAGATGAAAACAGGCTCAATAAATGTGACTTCGGAAAACATATTCCCGGTCATCAAGAAGTTCCTCTACAGCGACCACGAGATTTTCCTGCGTGAGTTGGTCAGCAATGCCGTCGATGCTACGCAGAAGCTCAAGACCCTGGCCCGTGCCGGCGAGTACAGCGGTGACGTTTCGGACCTCAAGGTGCGCGTCAGCGTCGACCCCGAGGCAGGCACCCTGACCGTGAGCGACAACGGTATCGGCATGACGGCCGACGAGATTGACAAGTACATCAACCAGATAGCCTTCTCGGGCGCCACCGAGTTCCTGGAGAAATACAAGAATGACGCCGCCAGCATCATCGGCCATTTCGGCCTCGGTTTCTACTCGGCCTTTATGGTGAGCAAGAAGGTCGAGATACGGAGCAAGAGCTACAAGGACGAGCCTGCCACCCTCTGGAGCTGCGAGGGCAACCCCGAGTTCTCGATGGACACCTGCGACAAGGCCGAGCGCGGCACCGACATCGTCCTCTACCTCGATGACGACAACAAGACCAACATGACGCTCAAGTACACGGTCGAGAACCTGCTCAAGAAGTACTGCAAGTACCTGCCCGTGCCCGTCGTCTTCGGCAAGAAGACCGAGTGGAAGGACGGCAAGGAGGTCGACACCGACGAGGACAACCAAATCAACGAGACCAACCCGCTCTGGATGCGCCAGCCCGCCGACCTCAAGGACGAGGACTACCTCAAGTTCTACCACGACCTCTATCCGATGGCTCCCGACCCCCTGTTCTGGATTCACCTCAACGTCGACTATCCGTTCCACTTGACGGGCATCCTCTACTTCCCGAAGATAGAGAACAACGAGTTCCATCGCGACAAGATACAGCTCTACTGCAACCAGGTCTTCGTCACCGACCATGTGGACGGCGTCGTGCCCGAGTTCATGATGCTGCTGCATGGCGTAATCGACTCGCCCGACATCCCGCTCAACGTGAGCCGTAGCTACCTGCAGAGCGACCAGAACGTCAAGAAGATCAGCGGCTATGTGACCAAGAAGGTGGCCGACCGCCTCAACGAAATCTTCAACGAAGACCGCAAGAAGTTCGAGGAGAAGTGGGACGACCTTAAGATCTTCATCCAGTACGGCATGCTGAGCGACGAGAAGTTCTATGAGAAGGCCATACAGTTCGCTTTGGTCAAGAACACCGAGGGTCTCTACTACACCGCCGACGAGTACCGCAAGCTCGTGGAGGGCAACCAGACCGACAAGGACGGCCAGCTCATCTACCTCTACTCGGACGACAAGGTGGCCCAGTACAGCTACATCGAGGCAGCCAAGGCCAAGGGCTACGACGTCATCGAGGCCGGTGGCCAGCTCGACACGCCCTGGATGAACCAGCAGGAGCAGAAGCAGGAGAAGTGCCACTACAACCGCATCGACTCCGACACCCTGAGCAACCTCATCAAGAAGGCCGACGCCAAGAAGGTGGAGTTCACCGAGACCGAGCGCCGCGAGAACAACGCCCTCTTCCAGAGCCAGATACCTGCCACCACGGGTGCCGACGGCAAGTCGGTCGAGTGGACCATCGACTTCCAGGCCATGGAGGAGAACGACAAGCCCGTCATGGTGGCCCAGAACGAGTGGATGCGCCGTATGAAGGAGATGAGCCGCGTGCAGGGCGGAGGCATGAGCTTCTATGGCCAGATGCCTAACCAGATGAACCTCGTCGTCAACACCGAGGCCCCGACGGTGAAGCGCATACTCGAAGCCGCCAAGACAGCCCTCGCCGACCAGCTCTCGGCCATTGCCGGCGACATCACCGACAAGGAGGGTCAGATCAAGCCCCTCGAGGAGGAGAAGTATAAGGCCAAGGCCGGCGAATTCCCGCAGGACAAAGACCAACTGCTCGACTCGCTCCGCAAGGATGTCGAGGGCCTGAAGAAGCAGGAGAGCGAGGCCGTTGCCCGCTACGCTGCCGGCGACGACACCCTGCATCAGCTCATCGACCTGGCTCTGCTCGAGGCCGGCTTGCTCAAGGGCGAGGCCCTGGCAGGCTTCATCAGCCGCACGCAGACTTTGCTCAACAAGTAAGTTTTGCCCAACCCGGCAAATTTGCCCGACAAGTAGATTTTGCCAAACCTGGCAAATCCCGAATAGAACAAGCCAATAAAGCTTGAATCAAAGTGTGCCCCGGACTCGTCTTGAGCCCGGGGCACTTGCGTTTTGTTGCGTTTTGCCGTCAATGTGGTGACTGGGGCGGCTAAAAATGGGCAAAACATTTGGCCGTGTAAAAAAAAATGCGTACCTTCGCCCCCGTATTGTCACGACAAGCGGTTGGCAAAGCATAGAGGTGAAACAACTGAAGCGTCAAACAGTCCACTAACGAGCCGGCAAGGCAACACAAGTAGAAGAGATGTCAAAAAAGAACAAACTCATGAAGTTCGACGACATGGCGGGCTATGCCAATGTCTTCCAGTACGCCTTCGAGCAGCTCGAGACGGGCGGCTTCCCCCTGCGCGGACGTTGGGGAGCAGACTATTTCCACAACGACCGGCCCATCGTCATCGAGCTCGGATGCGGCAAGGGCGAATACACCGTGGGGCTGGCCCGGCGCTATCCGGACCGCAACTTCATCGGCTTCGACATCAAGGGCGCCCGCATGTGGACCGGAGCCACCGAGGCCCTCGAGGAGGGTTTGGCCAACGTGGCCTTCGTGCGCACCCGCATCGAACTCATCACGCGCTTCTTCGCGCCCGGCGAGGTGTCGGAGATATGGATCACCTTTGCCGACCCGCAGATGAAGAAGGTCAACAAGCGCCTCACCTGCACCATGTTCATGCAGCGCTACCTGCAGATACTCGCCCCCGGCGGCACGGTGCACCTCAAGAGCGACTCCAACTTCCTCTTCACCTACACCAGTGAGATGGCGAAGGCCAACGGCCTGCCCGTGCTCGCCTCGACCCGCGACCTCTACCACGACGAGTCGTTCACTACACCCGAGACGCTCGAGGCCCTGCGCGGCATCCAGACGGCCTACGAGCGGCAATGGATAGCCCGCGGCATCGACATCAAGTACATGGCCCTGCAGCCGCAGCCTCGCGAGACGTGGACCGAGCCCGATGTCGAAATCGAACTCGACTCCTACCGCAGCTACGGGCGCGACAAGGTGTCGACCCTCGACAAGCACGTCTGAGGCTTTTTCAAAACGAACAGAACAGACACAAACCAACGATATGGCACTTTATCCCAAACTCATACAGGACGCCCTGGCGCAGGTCATCTACCCGGGCACCAAAAAGAACCTCATCGAGAGCGGCATGCTGCAGGACGACATCCGCATCGACGGCCCCAAGGTGAGCTTCACGCTGCTCTTCGAAAAGGAGAGCGACCCCTTCCTCAAGTCGGTGGTCAAAGCCGCCGAGGCCAACATCCGCTACGTCTGCCAGCAGGTGGGCGAACCCGTCGAACTCGACATCCGGACGGCAGCCCGCCAGGCGCCCCGTCCCGAACCCGACAAGCTCCTGCCGCAGGTCAAGAACGTCATCGCCGTCGCTTCGGGCAAGGGCGGTGTGGGCAAGAGCACGGTCAGCGCCAACCTCGCCGTCGGTCTCTCGATGCTGGGCTACAAGGTGGGCCTGCTCGACGCCGACGTCTACGGTCCTTCGGCCCCCAAGATGTTCCAGCTCGAGGACTATCAGCCTACGGCCGAGCGCATTGACGGCCGCGACCTCCTCATCCCCGCCGAGCAGTATGGCGTGAAGGTGCTGAGCGTGGGCTTCTTCGTTGACCCGGGCAGCGCTACGGTGTGGCGCGGCAGCATGGCCTCGAGCGCCGTCAAGCAGCTCATAGGCGACGCCAACTGGGGTGAACTCGACTACCTCGTCATCGACATGCCGCCCGGCACGTCCGACATCCACCTCACCATCGTCCAGACGCTGGGCCTCACGGGCGCCGTGGTCGTCTCGACCCCGCAGCAGGTGGCCCTGGCCGACGCGCGCAAGGGCATTGACATGTTTGCCAACGAGAAAATCAACGTGCCCGTGCTGGGTCTGGTCGAGAATATGGCGTGGTTTACGCCCGCCGAACTGCCCCAGAACCGCTACTACCTCTTCGGTCGCGAGGGCGTCAAGCAACTGGCTGCCGAGATGGGTGTGCCGCTGCTGGCCCAGATTCCCGTCGTGCAGAGCATCTGCGAGAGCGGCGACCAGGGCGCACCCATCGTGCTCAACTACGACTCGATGGTCGGCCAGTCGTTCTTGAGCCTCGCCCAGGCCGTCGTGACGCAGACCAACCTGCGCAACGAGACCTTGCCCAAGACGACCCGCGTGAAGATGGATAAGTAACGCCAGGTGCTTTAAGTTTGCTTTAAGGTCGCTTTTAAGTTTACTTTGAGTTTACTTTAAGAATGCTTTAAGTTTGCTTTAACGTAAAACGCAAAACGTAAAACGCAACACGTATCACGCCCATGATTCGTCTTGACGAAGTCCCCTCGACCAACACCTGGGTGCTCGAGGCTTTGGCCAAAGGCACGGACCTGCCCGACGGCACCGTCGTGTGGACCACACGGCAGACGGCCGGACGCGGCCAGGTGGGCAATGCGTGGGAGTCCGAGCCCGACCGCAACGTCTCCTTCTCGGTGCTGCTCCGCCCCACGTTCCTGCCTCCGCGCGAGCAGTTCGTGCTGAGCGAGATAGCCGCCCTTGCGGTGGCTGGTGAGACGGGAGGCAACATCAAGTGGCCCAACGACATCTATATGGCCGAAGGCAAGGTGTGCGGCATCCTCATCGAGCACCGCATCGTGGGCACCCGGCTGAGCGAGAGCGTGGTCGGCATCGGCATCAACGTCAACCAGACCCGGTGGGTGGGCGATGCGCCCAATCCGACGTCGCTGCGGCTCCAGACGGGCTGCGAACTTTCGCCCGAAGCCGTGATGGAAGGCGTGGTGAGCCGGCTGATGGCCGACTACCGGCGCCTCAAGGCAGACCAGGAGAGCGCTTCGGCCGACATACACCGCCGCTTCTGCGCCCGCCTCTATCGCCGTGAGGGCTTCTATCCCTACCGCGATGTGGCCACGGGCCAGGACTTCGAGGCCTGCATCAAGGAGGTCGAGCCGACCGGCCAGCTGCACCTCCTGGTCCGAAAGCCGGATTCCGAATTGGAAGAGCGCGTCTATTGGTTCAAGGAGGTCAAGTTCATACTCCCTTGCGGCGTGGTCAAGGAGTGAATGGTCTTCGGCCAAAAGAGAAAAGCTTTTGCCCCAAAGAGAAAGCCTTTGACCAAAAGTTTGCCCACATGAAAAGGGTGAAGGGGAGAAGGAAGAAATAGTATCTTATATGGAAGAGAATGCAGACATACGCTACATGCGCGAGGCCCTGCGCGAGGCGCGCCAGGCTTTGGCCCAGGACGAAATACCCATCGGCGCCGTCGTGGTGTGCCGGGACAGGATCATCGCCCGGGGCCACAACCTCACCGAGACGCTCCACGACGTGACCGCCCACGCCGAGATGCAGGCCATCACGGCCGCCGCCGACTATCTGGGCGGCAAGTACCTGCACGACTGCACGCTCTATGTGACCCTCGAACCATGCATCATGTGCGCCGGAGCACTGGGGTGGAGCCAGGTGAGCCGCATCGTGTACGGAGCCGCCGACCCCCGGCGCGGGTACAAGCTCTATGCACCCAAGGCCCTGCACCCCAAGACGCAGGTCTCTGACGGACTTCTGGCCGACGAGTGCCTGCAGCTCGTGACCGACTTCCTGCGCGCCAAGCGCTGACCGGGGCGGCACGCGGCTTGGTCAAACAAAGAACCCGGCGCGGCTTGGCCAAAATGGCCGGTGCAAATAAAACTTGTTTGACACTATATTTACTTATATTATTACCTTTAATAACCAACAAAACTTCAGATTGAGATGAAGAAAGTTCTGATTGCAGCCTTGCTCCTGGCGGGGCTGATGACCGAGACCTCTGCTCAGAGTGTGCCCACGGCACAAGCAGACAGCGCGTGGCTCTTTACCTACGCCACACTCAAGAATGCCGGCAAGAACGGCCTGCACTTCGCTTGGAGCACGGACCGCATGCTTTGGCACGAGATAGGGCCGGAGTGGGCTCCCGTGAAGAGCGACTACGGCAGCTGGGGCAACCAAAAGCGCATGATAGACCCCTGCGTGAGTTACAACGCCGCCAACCGGCGCTGGGAGGCTACCTGGCGCGTGAACGAGCAGGAATCGGTCGTGGCCTATACCTATAGCGACAACCTCTACCTCTGGCACCCGCAGGACTACTATGCCCTGCCCGGCGAAAAGACGGGTACGGCCCGCCTGCTCGAGGACTTCGGCCACCGCGCCCCCATCGCCTCGATGGAGAACACGCAGACGCTCACCCTGCCCACCAGCGGCGAGGTGCGCGGCCAGATGCACCGCGTGGCCTGGAGCGTGGTCAACGAACTCCTCACGGCCCGTCAGCTGCAGATTTGCAAGGACCAGCAGAACGGCGAGCGCGCCATCGACGACCTGAAGGGACGCTTTGCCCGCCTCGAGTCGCAGAACGTCGACATCACGGTGCAGACCGAGGGCCAGAAAGAAATCTCTGACAAGCTGATAGGCATCTTCTTCGAGGACATCAACTATGCCGCCGACGGAGGCCTCTACGCCGAACTCGTGCAGAACCGCGACTTCGAGTACTCCAGCCGCGACCGCCGCGAGTGGAACGCCCAGACCTGCTGGGAGGCCAAGGACCTCGAACTCTCTATCGCTACCGACGACCCCATCCACGCCAACAACGCCCACTACGCCGTGCTCAAGAGTCCGGCCAAGGGCGGCTCGCTCTCCAACTCGGGCTGGGACGGCATCGTAGTGCGCAAGGGCGCCAAGTACGATTTCTCAATCTTCGGCCGTATGCCTGAGGGCAAGAAGACGGAGGTCAAGGTGCAGCTTGTCGACAAGTCGGACAAGGTGCTCGCCGAGACTTCGGTCAAGCTCCCCAAGGGACAGACCTGGAAGAAGCTGACGGCTGTGCTCAAGGCCAAGGCCGATGCCGACGAAGCCCGCCTCGTGCTCCTGCCGCAGGGCGAGGGTACCTGCCATGTGGACATGGTCAGCCTCTTCCCGCAAGATACCTACAAGGGCCGCAAGAACGGCATGCGCCGAGACCTTGCCGAGGCACTCGAGGCCCTGCACCCGCAGTTCGTGCGCTTCCCGGGCGGATGCGCCAGCCACGGCAACGGACTGGACAACATCTACCGCTGGAAGAACACCATCGGCCCGCTCGAGAGCCGCAAGTCGGACTTCAACATCTGGCACTACCATCAGTCGGTGGGCCTGGGCTACTACGAGTACTTCCAGCTCTGCGAGGACCTCGGCGCCCGTCCGCTGCCCGTACTGGCTGCCGGCGTGCCTTGCCAGAACTCGTCGAATGGCGGTTACGGCCAGCAGGGCGGCATCCCGATGGACCAGATGGACGAATACATACAGGACATCCTCGACCTCGTGGAGTGGGCCAACGGTGACCCCAAGACCAGCAAGTGGGCCAAGATGCGCGCCGACGCCGGCCATCCCAAGCCGTTCGGCCTGACCATGATAGGCATCGGCAACGAGGACCTCATCAGCACGACCTTCGAGGTGCGCTACAAGATGATCTGCAAGGCCATCAAGGATAAGTATCCCGACATCGAGGTGGTGGGTACGGTCGGCCCCTGGTGCGAGGGCTCTGACTACGAGTGGGGCTGGCGCCTGGCCCGCGAGATGAACCTCGAGTACGTGGACGAGCACTACTACAACAGCCCGGGCTGGTTCATCAACAACCAGGACTACTACGACCGCTACGCCCGCAAGGGTACACGCGTCTACCTCGGCGAGTACGCCAGCCACATCTCGGGCCGTGCCAACTGCATCGAGACGGCTCTGAGCGAGGCCCTCTACCTCTGCTCGGTCGAGCGCAATGCCGATGTCGTGGCCATGACTTCCTACGCGCCGCTCTTTGCCCGCAAGGGTCACACGCAGTGGAATCCTGACCTCATCTACTTCACGGGCTCGAGTGTCGAACCCACCACGGGCTACCAGGTGCAGAAGCTCTTCGGCCAAAATGCCGGCACGCTCTATCTGCCTTCTACGGTGCGTCTGCAGCACCCCGACGCCAATGTGCAGAAGCGCATCGGCAGCAGCGCCGTGGTCGATGCAGCCACCGGCGACCTCATCCTCAAGGTGGTCAACTACCTGCCAGTCTCCAACACCTTCTCCGTCAGCGTGCCCGAGGGCTATACGGCCGTCCGTGAGGCCCAGGTGCTGACCGGCGACCTCAAGGAGACGCGCGCCGTGCCCACTGGGTGCGAAGCCCAGCTCGAGGACGGCAAGGTGAAGCTCGAAGCTCCGGCCTACAGCTTCGTCGTGGTCCGTCTGCAGCGCGAGGCTTCGGCCAAGAAGAAGTAAGGCCATTTGGCCAAGAGTGATTTTTGTCAAAGAGACATGAATCTTTGGCAAAAAAGAATTTTGTCAAAAAGATTTTGTTAAAGAGACTCCAGTCTCGGGCAAAAGAGACGAGAATCTTTGGCAAAAGAAGAGTAAACACTGCGGCAAAGAAATAGGAAACGCCGCAAAAAGCAAGTTTTTTGACCTTTTGTTTGGCCGCAAAGTAGTTTTTTGCTAACTTTGCGGTCAAATATTTGTACATAGGCAGATATTCGAGCCGACAACGGCTTTGACCAACAACGATTTTGACTAACAATCTAAGAAAAAATGACTAAGGCAATTCAACAGAAGTTGAGTGATTCGGCAGCAGCACGGTGGACAGCCCTGCTCATCGTGTCGGTCACGATGATGTTCGGGTATTTCTTTACCGATGTGATGTCTCCGCTCGAGTCGCTGCTCACGGCCTCGAAGGGGGCTGAGGACGGCTTGGGCTTGGGATGGACCTCTGGCGAGTACGGATGGTTCTCGGGCGCTTACGGCCTTATGAACGTCTACTTGCTCCTGCTCTTCTTCGGCGGCTTGATTCTCGACAAGTTCGGCATCCGCTTTACGGGCGTGATGAGCACGGGACTGATGTTCGTCGGCGCTACCATCAAGTGGTGGGCCGTAAGCTCTGACTTCGGCGACGCTACGGTCTGGGTGCCCTTCGGCGGTGTCGTCCAGATGCAGGTGGCCCTGGCTGGCCTCGGCTTTGCCATCTATGGCGTCGGTTGCGAGATTGCTGGCATTACGGTCTCGAAGGTCATCGTCAAGTGGTTTACGGGCCACGAACTCGCCCTGGCCATGGGTCTGCAGGTGGCTTTGGCCCGTGTGGGAACGGCCGTGGCGCTGGGTGCTTCGCTCCCGATGGCCAAGGCGCTGGGCGCTGTGTCGGCTCCGGTCGGAATGGGCGCAGCCTGCCTCTGCATCGGCGTGATTGCTTTCCTCGTGTATAATGTCATGGACCGCAAGGAAGATAGTTCGGCCGCTGCCGTTGCTTCCGAGCCCGAAGAGGGATTCAAGTTCGCCGACCTCAAGATTCTGTTCTGCAACCGCGGCTTCTGGTGCATCACCTTCCTTTGCCTGATGTTCTATGCGGGCGTGTTCCCGTTCCTCAAGTTCGCCACCAAGCTGATGATTTTCAAGTATGGCGTTGACCCCGAGCTGGCCGGCCTTATTCCTGCCATGCTCCCCTTCGGCACCATCATCCTCACGCCGCTCTTCGGAAGCGTGTACGACAAGTACGGCAAGGGCGCAACGCTGATGATTATGGGCGCTGTGCTGCTCACGCTCGTTCACGTCATCTTCGCCTTGCCCGTCGGCAACTGGCTGATGGCCATCGTTGCCATGATTATCCTGGGCGTTGCCTTCGGTCTCGTGCCTTCGGCCATGTGGCCCTCTGTGCCCAAGATCATCCCGATGAAGCTGCTCGGCACGGCTTATGCCGTCATCTTCTACATTCAGAACATTGGCCTCTCGATGGTTCCGATGTGGATTGGTGCCGTCAACGAGAAGAACACCGACGCCACCGGTTTTATCGACTACACGGAGACGATGACCATCTTCGCCTGCTTCGGCGCCATCTCCATCGTCATCGCCATTCTGCTCCTGCTCGAGGACCGCAAGAAGAAGTACGGACTGCAGCTCCCCAACCAGGGTAAGTAAATTACAAATTTCCCAGTTAGGGTAAATAATTCCCTAGCTGGGGTAAAATGATTTCTTGGCTTGGACAAGACAAATCCCTGATTCGGATTTTGGACAAGACAAATCCCTAATCCGGATTTTGGACAAATAATTCCCTATTTTGGCAAATAATATTAACACCAAATAAACACACGAAAAATGTTTGAAAATCAACCCAAGGGCCTGTGGACACTTGCTTTGAGCAACATGGGCGAGCGGTTTGGCTACTATACGATGCTGGCCGTGTTTATCCTGTTCCTGCAGGAGAATTTCAACTGGGACGCCAAGACGGCTGGTCTCGTCTATTCGAGCTTCCTGATGCTGGTCTACTTCCTGCCTCTCTTCGGCGGTATGCTGGCCGACAAGTTCGGTTACTCCAAGATGGTGACCATCGGCATCTTCATCATGTTTGCCGGCTATGCGCTGCTCTCTATCCCGATGGGCGCCAACGTGGTGGCTATCGTCGTCATGGCCGCAGCCCTCGTGCTGGTCAGCTTCGGTACGGGACTCTTCAAGGGTAACCTCCAGGTGATGGTGGGCGACCTCTACAACGACCCGCAGTACGCCGCCAACCGCGACTCCGGCTTCCAGCTCTTCTATATGGCCATCAATGTGGGCGCCCTGTTTGCCCCTACGGCTGCTATCCGCATCATGGGTTGGGCTCAGACCTCGCTCGGCGTGAGTGTGGCCGACAGCTACCACTTCGCCTTTGCCGTGGCCTGCGCTTCGCTGATCATCTCTATCGCCATCTACTACCTCGGCATGGGCACGTTCCGCCAGGTGCTCACGGCCTCCAAGTCTTCTGCCGCCGACGGCAAGAAGCAGGAGAGCGAGACGCTCTCGCCAGCCGAGACCAAGGAACGCATCATCTGCCTGGGCCTCGTCTTCGCCGTCGTCGTGTTCTTCTGGATGGCTTTCCACCAGAACGGCGCCACGCTGACCTACTTCGCCCGCGACTATGTAGACCGCACGGCTACGGGCTTGACGGCCATGGAGTTTGATGTGACCAACCTACTGCTCTGCATCGTCATCATCTACGGCCTGTTCGGCTTGTTCCAGAGCGCCAAGGCCAAAGCCAAGACCATCTGGGGACTTGTCATCGTGGCTTGCGCCGTCGTCCTGGGCTATAAGTATTATAATGTGACGGAAATCGGCATCGAGGCTCCTATCTTCCAGCAGTTCAACCCCTGCTTTGTCGTGGCTTTGACCCCAATCAGCATCGCTCTCTTCGGCGCTTTGGCCAAGAAGGGCAAAGAGCCCAAGGCTCCCGTCAAGATTGGCTTGGGCATGCTGGTTGCCGCCGTTGCCTATGGCATTATGACGTTGGGCTGCTTCGGCCTGCCGGCTCCCGATGCCGCACATCCGCACTATATGGAGACGGCCGTCAACCCCAATATGCTCGTCAGCGTCTACCTCATCCTTACGTTCGCCGAACTCTTGCTGTCGCCTATCGGCATCAGCTTCGTGACCAAGGTCGCTCCGCCCAAGTACAAGGGCATGATGATGGGCGGATGGTTCGTGTCGACCGCTGTGGGCAACTTCCTCGTTTCCATCCCGACCCTCCTCTGGGGCCACGACCTCTATGTCGTATGGGGCACTTTGCTCGGCATCTGCCTCTTGGCCGCCGCCTTTATCTTCGCCATCATCAAGCGCCTCAACAAGGTCGCCTGATTCGGGCAACAGTTTTTTATCTGAGTAATTGTCACCCGAGTAATCTCTTCGGTAATCTTTTGCTCAGGTAAAAGCCTCTTAAAATTATCGCTCGCGAAATCTATCTATCACCCGCGAAATCTATCTCCCAAGAATATGGAATCAATACACGTATTGGACAAGGACTTCAAGGTCTACTTGCACCATGAGAAAATCCTCGAGGCCGTCGACAAGGCAGCCTGTCAAATCAACGAAGACCTGGCCGGCAAGAGCCCGCTCTTCCTCTGTGTCCTCAACGGAGCTTTTGTCTTCGCCTCCGACCTCTTCCGCCGCATCACCATACCCGATGCGGAGATTACCTTCGTGCGCCTCAAGTCGTACGACGGAACCAACACGACGGGCACTGTCCGCGCTTTGTCCAACATCCCGGAGAGCGTGGCCGGCCGCACTATCGTCGTCGTTGAGGACATCGTCGACTCAGGCTACACCATGGACCGCATGGTGCGCTGGCTGGAGGAACTGGGTGCCGCCGATGTGCGCGTGGCCGTCCTCCTCAACAAGCCTCAGGCCCGCAAGGTCGACTCGCTCAAGATTGACTACTGCTGCCTCGAGATTCCCAACGACTTCATCATCGGCTACGGCCTCGACTACAACGAGAAGGGCCGTAATCTGCCCGATATCTATGTAGTCAATGATTGACAAACGACTTTGTCCCACAAACGACTTTGTCTCACAAACGACTTTGTCTCGGAGTAATTGACAAGTAGCGACCTTTCGGAGTGGTTGAGTAATTCCGTTTCGGAGCGACTGACTTAGTAAAAAACAATGGCAGATATCCTGTTGCATTGCTGCTGCGCCCCGTGTTCGAGTGCCATCCTCGAGTGGATGGCGGCGCACGACGTCCGCCCGGTGCTGTATTACTACAATCCGAACATCTATCCGGAGGAGGAATACAACATCCGCAAGGAGGAACTGACGCGCTACGCCACCCGACTCGGCCTCGACGTCATCGATGGCGACTACTCCCACGACGAGTGGCGGGCTTGCATCGCCGGTCTCGAAGACCAGCCGGAGCGGGGAGCAAGGTGCCTGCAGTGCTTCAAGATGCGCTTGCTGCGCGCTGCCACTAAGTGCTCGGAGTTGAGTCTCCCGACTTTTACGACCACGCTGGCCTCAAGCCGCTGGAAGAGTCTCGACCAGATAAACGAAGCAGGGGAGTGGGCCGCCGCTCAGGTCAACGCCTCGCCGCAATGCGCCTCGCCCGTCAGCTTCGACGACCGCAACTGGCGCAAAGGCGGACTTCAGCAACGCCGCAATGAACTGCTCAAGGAGAACGGCTTCTACAACCAGCTCTACTGCGGGTGCGAGTTCTCGCTCGAAGCCATGAAGCGCAAGGGTCTCATCCCTTCGGACAAATACGGCTCTTTGGACAAGGTCTGAAATACGAAAAGCCGCTTCCTTCTGGGAGCGGCCTTCTTATTCTTATGGCCTTACTTATATGGCCTAAATCTTTTTCTTTCTTTGGCAGAATTCCTTTGTGAGTAAGAGACTTTTGGCTGAAACTTTTTTCTGTCTTTGCCCGAAACCTTACTTCGGAAGCTTTGCCTTTTCGTAGGCGGTCATGCACTCCGTGAGGGCCTCAAAGTCCTTGGAATGGAGGATGGCCTGCGAAATGCCGCGGTACTGGAAGGCGTAGAGGAAGTCGAGCGAGATGTGCCGGTCGGCAAGTTCCTTGAGCACGGGACTCATCGAACCCGGTTCGTTGGGAACGTTGAGCGAATAGACCTGCGTGAGTTCGACGTGGAGGCCCAGCGCACTTAGGGCTTCGGCGGCGCGGGTGGCATTGTCCACGATGAGGCGGAGAACGCCGTAATCAGGCGTGTCGTTGATACTGTACGACAATATGTTGATGCCCTTGTCGGCAAGGGTCTGGAATACTTGGTACGAAGCACCGCTGCGGTCTTCTATCCGAATAGTGAGCTGCTGTATGATCATGGGTCGGGTTTTACTTGTGTGCCGCAAAGGTAGGCAGAATTGGCCGGAAATGCAAATTCTTTGGCAAAAAACGATGGCTATTGCACACAAAGTGCCAAAAAAACCGGATAAAATGTATATTTTCTCACGCAAACCTTTTTTTGTTCGAAAAAATATTTACCTTTGTACCCAAAATCCTATAATTCGACTTCGTTATTTTAATCTAACTTTTTATATGAACAAGTTTTTAACTTTTAGTGCTTTGAGCACAGGACTTATGGTATTGGCCAGTTGTGGAGGTAGCAATAATGAGGTTGCCGAGCCTGTTGAAGAGGCTACAGCATGGTCCGTGACCGGTGATTTCGACACCAATGGCGAGGCTACTGGCCGCGAGGTTACCAACTACGGCGTGGACGGCAAGGTGGTCTCTGTCGATGTCTTTACAGCCGACAAGACGACTAAGGAGCTGGTTCAGACCGACCACATCATCTATCAGAACGGAAAGCCCGCTTTCGGCAAGGCCCTGAAGCCTGACGGAACCGTTGAGGGCCGCGACATCTATACTTACGACGAGAAGGGCAATGTCACCGAAGAGGTGGTCGAGACCTACAGCGAGGGCCTGAAGCGCATCGCTCCGACCAAGCGCTATGTCTATACCTACGATGCCAACGGCGACGTGACCAGCATCAAGGAGCAGAGCAACACTCCGAAGGGTTGGGCTACCGACTACGAGTGGAGCTATAACTACGATGCCCAGGCCCGCCTTACAAGTCGTGCCGACTACACCGGCGAGGGCAAGGAGCGCACTCAGTCTTGCCAGTACACCTGGTCTTACCAGGAGGGCTGCAACAAGATTAAGCAGCTCGACTTCTTCACCTTCGACATCAAGCAGCAGAAGCTGAAGCACGACTCGAAGACTTTCTATGAGTACAATGCCGCCGGTCAGGTCACCGAGGCCAAGGTTATCCGCCACAAGAACACGCAGAAGCGTGAGGATATCAACAGCCGCCTCTTCACCTACGAGTACAACGCTGCAGGTCAGACCACCAGCATCCAGGAGCAGAAGTGGAACAATACCACCAAGACCTGGTATGAGGTGACCAGCACCAGCTTCGAGTACGACAACGCAGGCCAGCTCGTACGCAAGCAGTTCATCAAGAGCACCAACCGCGGCATGAAGTTCATGACCGATGTCTACGCTCAGGACTCTACAGCCACCGCTCCTGTCGTTGCTCCCGCTGCTCCCGCTCTTGTCGTTAAGCCGGTCATCAACCTGGAGGGCAAGCACCTCACCAGCGTAGAGGAGGACTGATCTTCTCCTCTCGCGGAGGCAACTTACCGGGGATAATTGCCTAAGGGCAAATGCTTGGAGAGAATCTTTCTGAGATAAAGTTGCCCGAAAGGCAATACTCTGAGAACAAAGGCTCTTAAACAAATCGAGATAAGCTCTAAGGGAAAGTTGCACAAAGACAACCCCCCGGAGGCGCATTCCGCGAAGAACAAGAAAACGTTACACATTTCAGGATATTGTTATGAACCCGCACACAATTCCCCCCCCCCACTTATACTCCACTCCGCAAGTAGCGAAGGGCCGGAGCAAGTTGCACTTTTATTCCGGTGAAAGTATGAGAGAGTTCAGAGTCATATCCTTGACCAAAACAATGGCACTCCTGTTGGCAATGACATGCCCGCAGGGTGCCATTGCGGATTTTACGCAGTCCGTGGTCATGGGCGACTTCACTTTTAGCGTGGACCTCGATGCCAAGACGGCCCTGGTCAACAAGTTGGACAATGCCTCGGGGGCGGTCGTCTTCCCCGATGCTATCCGTTACAAAGACGATATCTACACGGTGACGCACTTGTCCTGCTCCTATCACTCGGGGTGGTACAACAATCCCGACATCACGTCCATACACCTGCCGTCGGGACTTACGCATTGCGGCAGCTTCGCGGGGTGCGTCAACCTCTCGACCATCACGGGCGGACCGGACGTGCTGCAGGGCGTTGGCCCATGCGTCTTGAGCGACACGAAGTGGCTCAAAGAGCAACCCGCAGGTCTCGTGACGTGGAAAGGTTGGGTAGTGGGCAGCAACGGCCAACTGCAGACCGACACGCTCAGGCTGAGGGAAGGCCTCGTGGGCATTGCCCCTCTGTCGATAGCCAGCCGCAAGCCGAGGCCGGAGTTCCGTTGCGTCGTCATTCCCCAGTCGATGGTGAACCTTGACTATACGGACCTCAACCACAGCGACAGACTGGAGCGAATCATGGTTCACCCCGACAACCCCGTCTATCTCTCCGATGCAGCCGGCGCGCTCTACCAGCGTGACCAAACCCGCGAATACACTTTGTCGGGCGGCCACACCAGGTCCGTGACGGGCAATATGCTGCTCACCTTCCCCCGAGGCGGAAAGTTACGTCATCATCGGGTGATGGAGGGTACGGCCATCATGCAGGCCGATGCCTATGGCCACGCCCGCCACTGCAGGCAAGTCACCTTGCCCGAGGGATTCCGCCTGGTGCATGGCTACAGCAATGCCAAGAACGAACTGCGGATTGTCGATTTCCCGTCCACGCTGGAGTGCGTCAACAACGGCATTTCCCCCGAACTTCCTGTCCTGGTGATGCGCTCGCCTGAAGTGGCGCTTCTCGACGGCAAGCACTTTGCCAAGCAATTCCGCGGCACGGTCCTCTATGTGCCCCGTGAGGCTATGGCGCGCTACAAGGCCACCGGTCCCTATTACGACAAGCGCAAGTTTGCCGAGATTCGTGCCATCGAGGACGGCATTGCCGGATACAGTGACCTGTGGATTGGCGGTCTGCAACTGACCAGGTACGACGACGCTCCGGTTTCTTATCCCGGTATGGCGCAAGGCACGGTCTCCTACGACTATGCGGCGCGGACGTTGACGCTCAGCGGCGTGGTTGCCTCTTCCGATATCGTTTCTGACGTCGAAGGTCTCGACATCATCCTCCAGGGCGAGAACCGGCTGGACAGAATCGGCGCACTCATCCTCTCGGCCAACACCACATTCCGATGCGCTGCTGACGGCCGCCTGAGCCTCGTCTCTCTTCCCATAGTGGCCGAACCCAACCCGGGACAAAAGGTGGCGCCTCCCTCCATTTCGTTCGAGGATTGCCACATCTTTGCGCCTCACGACATGATGTTGGGCGAGGTGATGAGGGGCGACGCCATGGCCAGTGACCTCGTAATCAATGGCCTGAAAATCCCCGCTTCGGAATTCACTGGCTTGAATTCTCAAGACTCCAAAATCTCCGGTTCTAGGTCTCGTGGCCTTCAGACCCATAACTTAGGTACTTATGGTTCGGAATCCTATGTCTTGAATTCTCGAAATTCGAAATCCTTCGGAACTGAGTCTTGTGGTTTGAACACTCAAGAATCCGGATTTTCCGGTTCTGAATTCTCTGCTTTGAATTCTCAAGATTCGGAACTCTCCGGTTCAGAACCCAATGGCGTAATGTCTTATTTCGTCATCACCCCCGACACCAAACTGGGTCTTTCGGTAGGCGGCAAGGAAGTTACGGAGCGTAACTACAAGCGCCTGTCGTCCTTCCCGGGCATTTCGTCCGGCGCTTTGACCTATAACCCCGAAACCAGAACCCTGGTGCTCGACCACATAGTCTATCGCGGAAAGGCCGAACTGGTCAAGTCGAGCGTAGAGGGTCTGACCATCGTCGTGCGTGACTTCAATCTCGTCGAGCATTCTAAAGTCGGAGTCAGCCACACCTTCGTGCTAGACGGACCGACTACATTCAGAGGCGAGCAAGACGGCGGCGTTTGCGCCAATTCGGTGACACAAATGATTGAGGCTTCTGCCGATGTGACGATTGAGGATTGTACTTTGGCGGGAACCAGGTGCAACTTTATTGGCGACGAGGAAAGTCGGCTCACCATACGCAATTCCTATCTTCTGGCGCGCAAGAACTATTATCTTCCCATCACGGGTTGGGGAGAGGTAGTGCTTGACGACTGTTATGTGCACAAGCCCTTTGAGTACATTGTCCGCGACGGAACCATACGCTGGGTTTCCGGCCGGCCGCCTCTGCAAGTGGAGATATTGCCAGGCACGAACCCCGAGCCGATTGTGGTGGGCGAGAGCAAGCCGAAGCCTTTCGCCGGCGTTCCGACCGGCATACTGCCTTACGTGCACGACATCTGTGCCTACTTCAACGAGATGGGCTGCACGCCGGCCAGCGTGCTCGATTGTCTGCGCACCACCTGCGACGGCGACTGGCATTTCACCAAGGCCGATGTCCATTCGGGAAAGCAAGACCCCGAATACAATGGCCTTTTGGTCTGCTATTGCCACAAGAACGCCCTCTACTACTTCTCTGCGCTCAAGAATTCTTACAAAAAGCGCAGGCGTATGTTCTATTTTTGCTGACAATCATAGGTAATGGGGTGTATTCCCAGTACCGATTTTAGTTTTGAAAAATCAGTACTGCAGTACCGAATGCTCGGTACTGCAGTACTGTATATTGAGGACGGCAGTACCAACTGTACGTGACTTGCCACGAGTATATATGGTTTGAGCAATGCTGCCGTATGTTTGTCCTTTTTGGTCAGTATGTTTGTCCTTTTGGGCCAGTAGGTTTATTCTTTTTGTCAGTATGTTTATCCTTTTTGGCCAGTAGGTTTTCTTTGGCCTAATCATTCCTGCAGGCCGAACTTTTCGTAGAAGTCGCGCTCTGCGATGACGGGCACGCCGAGTTGGCGCGCCTTGTCCAGTTTGTTCTGGCCGGGAGCGTCGCCCGTGATGACATAGTCGACTTTGCCCGAGACAGAACCGACGTACTTGGCGCCGTGACCGATAAAGAACTCCTTGATTTCCTCCCGCTTGAAGCGGTAGCTGGTGCCCGTAAAGATGATGGTAAGTCCGGCGAGGCCGTCGCTCAGCTTGCGGGCAGCCGTGTAGGTGATGTGGAACGGAATCTTTCCCTCCCATAGGCAAGAGTAGTCCGAGAGGTCGGCTTCGAGGATGTTTTTGGCCGTAATCTCGCCGATGCCCTCAATGAGCAGGAGGTCGTCGAGCGTGGCGTGGCGGAAAGAGTCGAGCAGGGGAAAATGCTCGGCCAGTGCCCGGCCCGTGATTTTGCCGATGCCGTCTATGCCGAGACCTCCGATGATGCGGTCGAGGGTCAGCGTCTTGACGCTTTGCTGAATGCCGTCGAGCATCTGGCTTATGCTCTTCTCCGCATAGCCTTCGCCCAGCTGCGCCTGCAGGTAGCACACATAGTCGGGGTAGAAGATGTCGGGACTGAACTGCTCGGCATTGGTCACGAAGACGCGGTAGAGGTCGTTGACCGAAGCGATGTGCAGCTTGTCGTAGAGGTCAGAGAGGACGTTGGGACCGAGGCCCTTGATATTGGCGCAGTCCTTGCCGCACCAGTACTCCAGGCGCTGCACGGCCTGCTCCTTGCACTTGCGGTTGGGGCAAATCCAGTATTCGCCCTTCTTCTTGAGCTCTGTTCCGCAGCAGGGGCACACGGTCGGGAACGTAATGTCGGCGGTGGTGACTTCCTCGGCCGCATTGCGCACTTCGTCGAGACCCGTCACTTGCGGGATGACTTCGCCGGCCTTTTGCACAAAGACATAGCTGCCAATGGTGAGATGCAGCTGGCGGATGTAGCTCTCGTTGTTGAGGGTGGCTCTCGACACGATGCTGCCGGCAATGGCTGTGGGGTCGAGTTCGGCGACGGGGGTGATGTGGCCGGTCATGCCGACCTGGAACGTCACGCTGCGTATCATGGTGCTCTGCGCCTCTTGCGGGAACTTGCGGGCCTTGCACCAGTTGGGGAATGTCGTGTTGAGACCCAGGTAGTTCTGTTGCCTGCGCACGTTGACCTTGACGACCACGCCGTCGCAGTCGTAGGGCAGGCTGTGGCTGGTCCGTATTTCGTTGAAGGCATTGATGGCCGCCGTCAGCTGGCCGATGTCGTCGTAAGCCCAGCTCTCTTGGTAGTGGCTGAAGCCGAGCCGGTCGAGCAGCGCGAGCGTCGCTTCCTGCGACGGCATGTACTTGTCCTGCCATTCCGTGTCGGTCGAATAGGCCGCATAGGTGTTGACCATCAGTCCGCGTCGCGCCGTGACCTTAGGGTCCAGTTGCTTCAGGCTTCCCGAGGCTGCGTTGCGCTTGTTGGCAAAGGGTTTCTCGCCATTGGCCACCTTCTCGGCATTGAGACGGTCAAAGGCCCCTTGCGGCATCAGCACTTCGCCGCGCACGTCCAGAAGGTGCGGCAAGGGGAGGGTCAAAGAGAGCCGCTGCGGGACGTTGAAGATGGTCTTCACGTTGGCGATGACCGACTCGCCCTCTATCTGGTTGCCTCGCGTCACGGCATCTGTCAGCACGCCGTCCGTGTAGATGAGCGAGATGGAGAGTCCGTCGTACTTGGGTTCGTAGGTGTACGAGACCTTTTCGCCAGGGAAGGCAGCCTGCAGCTGAGCCGTAGTCGAGGCCAGCCACTCTTGTAGTTCTCCGTCGCTGTACACATTCTCTATGCTCTGCATCGGGATGATGTGCCGGTGCTTCTCGAATCCGCCCTGCAGGTCCGAGCCCACGCGCTGTGTGGGACTGCCCTCCAGCACATGTCCGCTCTCGGCCTCGAGGCGCTGCAGCTGCTTGTACTCCATGTCAAACTCGAAGTCAGACATCGGCGGGTCGTTGTCAATATAGTATTTCATGGATGCCCAAGCCAAGGCTGCCGTGAGGCTGGCCTGGTCATCGGTATTCCTTTTCTTGAAGTCTTCGATGGTATACATGGCGGATTTTTTCTTTCTTTTTATTATTCCTACTCCAGCAGGTTGTCATTATTATTCCTCTTCCAGCAGGTCGTCACTCTTCGTCCTTCAGCAGGTCGGGGCGAAGCCGGAGCGTACGTTCCACGGCCTGGTCGTGTTCCCATTCCCGAATTCTTCGGTCGTGGCCGGAGAGGAGAATCTCGGGCACGGTCCATTCCTCGCCGGCGAGGGAGGTGTAGACCGAAGGACGGGTGTAGACGGGAGGGGCGAGCAGGTCGTCCTGGAACGAATCGGAAAGGGCCGACTGCTCGTCGCCGATAGCTCCGGGAATGACGCGCACCACGGCATCGGCTATGATGGCTGCGGGAAGTTCGCCGCCCGTGAGTACATAGTCGCCGATGGTGATTTCCTTGGTGATGAGGTGCTCGCGTATGCGTTGGTCGATGCCCTTGTAGTGTCCGCAGAGGATGATGATGTTGTCGCACATCGAGAGGTCGTTGGCCATGTGCTGGTTAAACTGCTCGCCGTCGGGGGTGACGAAGATGACCTCGTCGTAGTGGCACTTCGACTTGAGTTCCGTGATGCAGCGGTCGACGGGTTCGCACTGTATGACCATGCCGGCCGAACCGCCGAAGGCATAGTCGTCCACGCTGCGGCGCTTGAGGTCGGTGCTCCAGTCGCGCAGGTTGTGAACGTGGATTTCGACCAGACCCTTGGCCTGCGCCCGCTTGAGTATGCTTTGGTTGAGGGGGCTTTCGAGCAGTTCGGGCAGGACCGTGATGATATCTATACGCATTGTTTTCTTTGCTTTCTAATCTGAACTATATCTAAAATAGCTTTTGCTTTCTTATTTCCAAAAGCCTTTTATTCCCAAAAACATTTGCTTCTTGTTTCCAGGAAAGCCAGAACTTTATTATAATATAGTCTTTTCTCTATATCTTTATATATAGTATTCTTCCTATATCTATCTATATCTGAATTCTTTACAGGCTCTGCATGTCGTTGAGGCGCTTGTAGTAGCCGCCTTTGGCTATCAGCTCCTCATGCGTGCCGCGCTCCACGATTTCGCCCTCATAGAGCACGCAGATTTCGTCGGCGTTCTTGATGGTCGAGAGGCGGTGGGCGATGGCGATGGTGGTGCGCGACTTCATGAGTCGTTCCAGGGCTTCCTGCACGAGGCGTTCCGACTCGGTGTCGAGGGCGGAGGTAGCTTCGTCGAGGATGAGAATCGGAGGGTTCTTGAGTATGGCGCGTGCGATGGAGATGCGTTGCCTTTGTCCGCCCGACAGACGGCCGCCGCGGTCGCCAATCATGGTGTCATAGCCGTTCTCGCTCTCCATGATAAAGTCGTGGGCGTTGGCTATCTTGGCTGCGGCGATGACCTGTTCCATCGTGGCACCTTCGACGCCAAAGGTGATGTTGTTGTAGAAAGTGTCGTTGAAGAGGATGGCCTCCTGGTTGACATTGCCGATGAGCGAGCGGAGGTCGGCGATGCGTACGTCCTTGATGTTCTTGCCGTCGATGAGGATTTCGCCTTCCGTCACGTCGTGGTAGCGGGGGAAGAGGTCGACGAGCGTCGACTTGCCCGAGCCGGACTGTCCCACCAGGGCTACGGTCTTGCCCTTGGGTATCTTGAGGCTGACGTTCTTGAGCACCTTGCGTCCGTCGCCGCCCGCATAGGCGAAGCTTACGTTGCGCACTTCCAGCCCTTCCTCGAACGAGTCAAGCGGTTTCGGCTCGGCGGGGTCGGTGATGGGGTTGACGGCGTTGAGAATCATGTCGATGCGGTCCATCGAGGCAAGGCCTTGAGGCACGTTGTAGAACGACTTGCTGAATTCCTTGATCGGGTTGATGACCGTGTAGAGGATGACCAGATAGTAGATAAACATGGCGGCGTCCATGTTGTAGTCGTGCAGGATGAAGTACCCGCCTATCCAGAGCACGAAGACGATGATGCCCGTGCCCATGAATTCGCTC
Source organism: bacterium (assembly GCA_963631395.1). Taxonomy (GTDB): domain Bacteria; phylum Bacteroidota; class Bacteroidia; order Bacteroidales; family UBA3663; genus Liminaster. The sequence continues at coordinate 4,426 of CAVGQN010000040.1, read as the reverse complement.
ATCGGGTGTGCCGAAGCCTGGCGTGTCGAGACGCTGCCCGAAGCGTCGCGGTAGGTGTCGTTGGTCTTGACGAAGCGGGCCAGCATCTTGCGCTCGGCAATGAACGCCTTGATGACGCGCAGGCCGCCCAGCGTCTCGTCCAGTTCGGTCATAATCTGCCCCCACTGTTCCTGCACGAAGCGCGACTTGCGCTTGAGCTTGCGGGTCACGGTGCCCATGGCCCAGACCATGACGGGAGCCGTGAGCAGGACGACGATGGTGAGTTGCCAGCTGATGAAGAAGAGTGTGATGAAGCAGACCAGGATGGCGATGGGGTTCTTGATGAGCATGTCGACCGACGAGGTGAGACTGTGTTCGACCATCTGCACGTCCGAACTCATGCGGGCCACGATGTCGCCCTTGCGTTCCTCGCTGAAGAAAGCCATCGGCAGGCGCAGCACCTTGTCGTACATCTGCACGCGGATGTCGCGCACCACGCCCGTGCGGAACGGTATCATGATGGCCGACGAGGCGAAGTAAGAGCCCGTGCGGAGCAAGGTCATGACAATCAGGATGACGCCCATCATCAGGAGCACCCTGAACTGTCCGTGCTCGGCAATCAGCTGCTGGGTGTACCAGTAGGCGTCGTTGATGATGACGTCCTTGTCGAGCGTCAGCGGCTGGTACTCGTAGACATTGTGGTCAACCTGGAAGAGAATCTGCAGTATCGGCACGATGGCTGCAAACGAGAAAACGCTCAGCCACTGGCTGACGAAGTTGAGGATGATGGACCATGCCAGATATTTCTTGTAGGGTCTGACATAACGGCCCATGACAGAGAAGAACTGCTTTATCATAATTTGACTTTGTCGAAGTTGGCGATACGGGTGGCGAGAAGTTCCTTGGGGACGATGCGCTTGACGGCTCCGGTCACGATGTTGAGCATACGCTCGCGCATGTAGTCGCCGCGCATGGCCAGCGTCACGGTGCGGAAGAAGCGGCCGCTGTTGATGCGGCTGATGCCCTGCCTCTGTTCGGGCGAAAGCGTGTTGGCGTAGGTCTCGGGCAGGAGCGTGTAGCCGGCATTGATGTCGACGGCCTGGACCAGTGTGTAGAGTCCGCCCGTGTCGAGGTAGTTGTGGTACAGGCTTGGTTGGTGCGTCACCTCGGTGAGCTGCGGGTAGCGGTCGTGGAAAGAGCGGAGCGTCCACATCTGGCCGTCCTTGAGGTCGTCGATGCGGATGTTGTGCTGGCCGAAGAGCCGGTTCCGGCTGGAGGCATAGAGCACGAAGCGTTCGGTCCAGAGGTCGATGGTCAGCAGGTTCGAGTTGTGCGTGTCGGTGTCGACCAGGATGGCGATGTCAATCTCCGAGCGGTGCAGCTTGCCGATGAGGTCGGAAGGCGCTTCCTCGACCAGATGCGACTCGATGGAGGGACATTCCTGCCGCACCATACGGCTGAACGAGGGGAAGATGACCGGCGCCACCGATGGAATCATGCCGATGAGCAGCTTGCCACGCTCTTCGTCCCTTTCGCTCTCCACCATCTCGCGCAGCTGGGCCGAGTTGTGCAGTATGATTTCGGCCTGCTGGATGATGCGCTTGCCCATGGGCGTGGGCTCGATCGGGTGCTTCGAGCGGTCGAAGATGATGACATCAATCTCCTGCTCCAGATTCTTGATCGTAGAGCTCAGGGTCGACTGCGTCACGCCACATTGTGTTGCGGCTTTGACGAAGTGCCGGGACTTGTCGACAGCTACTATGTATTCCAGTTGCTGAAAAGTCATTGCGTTCCTTTTTTGTAGGGGAAAGAATATCGTCAGAGTAACATTATTGAATTTTATCAATGCAAAGATAGAAAAAATGATTTGCCCAGCTGAGAAATAGTCCCTAAATTTGCCCACGATTTCAGTATTTTACGCCAAAAACTCTTTTTTGCCACATATAAATACAAAAAATATAAAAACAAAAACCATAAAAACAAACTCCGCAAAACAACCATGATACAGAAAGTTATCAAGAGGGACGGACGGACCGTCGATTTCAACTTCAATAAGATTGAAGATGCTATCCGCAAGGCTATGGAGACGACCGAGAAGGGCGTCGATGCAGTTTTGGCAGCCACCATTGCCGACCAAGTCGCCAAGGAGGGTGCAGCCCTCATGCGCGTAGAAGACATCCAGGACAAGGTCGAGGAGGCTCTGATGAACTCCGAGCGCAAGGAGGTGGCCCGCGTCTACATCTCTTACCGCAATGCGCGCAGCGTGGCCCGCAAGGCCAAGACCCGCGAGATTTTCGAGTCGATCATCGGTGCCAAGAACAACGACATCACCCGCGAGAACGCTAACATGAACGCCGACACGCCGGCCGGCATGATGATGAAGTTCGCGAGCGAGTCGACCAAGCCCTTCGTCGATGACTATCTGCTCAGCGAAGACGTGCGCGATGCCGTCAAGAAAGGCTACATCCACATCCACGACAAGGACTACTATCCCACCAAGTCGCTGACCTGCGTGCAGCATCCGCTCAACACCATCCTGCAGCACGGACTCAAGGCCGCCCATGCCGAGAGCCGTCCCGCCAAGCGCATCGAGACCGCCTCGGTTCAGGCCTGTATCAGCCTCGAGACTGCCCAGAACGAGATGCACGGCGGACAGGCCATTCCGGCCCTCGACTTCTACTTCGCCCCCTATGTGCGCATGTCTTACCAGGAGGAGATTGCCGTCATCGAGGAATACGACGGCAAGGACTACAGCCACCTGCTCAACGTCGAACTCAAAGACTACCTGAAGAAGCCCCTCGACGGACTGACAGGCGACGAGCGCGTGGTGCAGCAGGCCGTCAACCGCACCGTGTCGCGTGTGCACCAGGCCATGGAAGCCTTCATCCACAACATGAACACTATCCACAGCCGCGGCGGCAACCAGGTCGTCTTCTCGAGCGTCAACTACGGCACCGACACCAGTGCTGAGGGCCGCTGCGTGATGCGCGAACTTCTGCACTCGACCTACGAGGGCGTCGGCAACCACTCGACCGCCATCTTCCCCATCCAGATTTGGAAGAAGAAGCGTGGCGTCAACTACCTGCCCACCGACCCGAACTACGACCTCTACACCCTGGCCTGCAAGGTATCGGCACGCCGTTTCTTCCCCAACTTCCTGAACCTCGATGCCACGTTCAACTACCACGAGGACTGGACGCCTAACGACCCCGACCGCTACAAGTACGAGGTAGCCACGATGGGCTGCCGCACGCGTGTCTTCGAGAACCGCTTCGGTGCCAAGACCTCCATCGGCCGCGGCAACCTTTCGTTCACGACCATCAACATCGTGGCCCTGGCCATCGAGAGCATGTCAGAGCCTACGGTCGAGAAGCGTGTCGACGTCTTCATGCTCCGTCTCAACGAGATGTGCGAGCTGGTGGCCAAGCAGCTTGACCAGCGCTACGAGTTCCAGAAGACGGCTTTGGCCAAGCAATTCCCGCTCGTGATGTCGTGCCTTTGGGCCGGCGCCGAGAAGCTCGGACCAGACGACACCGTCGAGTCGGTCATCAACCAGGGTACGCTCGGCATCGGCTTTATCGGTTTGGCCGAAGCCCTTATCGCCCTGACCGGCAAGCATCACGGCGAGAGCGACGAGGCCCAGAAACTGGGCCTGAAGATTGTGGGCTTCATGAAGAAGAAGGCCGACGAGTTCAGCGAGCGCTACCAGCACAACTATTCCATCCTTGCCACGCCGGCCGAGGGACTGGCAGGTCGCTTCACCCGCATCGACAAGAAGCGCTACGGCATCATTCCGGGCGTGACCGACAAGGACTACTACACCAACTCCAACCACGTGCCGGTCTACTACAAGTGCAGCATCCGTCACAAGGCCGAGATCGAGGCCCCCTATCACGACCTCACGCGCGGCGGCCACATCTTCTATGTCGAGATTGACGGCGACGCCACTCACAATCCCGACACCATCATGAAGGTGGTCGACCTCATGGACCAGCTCAACATGGGCTACGGTTCGGTCAACCACAACCGCAACCGCTGCATGGACTGCGGCCACGAAGATGCCATCGAGGGCGAAGAGTGCTGCCCTGAGTGCGGTTCGACGCACATCGACAAGCTGCAGCGCATCACCGGCTACTTGGTCGGCACCACCGAGCGCTGGAACTCCGGCAAGCTGGCCGAGCTCAAGGACCGTGTGCACCACACCTGAGGCGCGCCTTCTCCCTGACTTTCCGAACTTTATTGAAGTTTCCTAAACGAACACACCCGTATTCCTCATGGAGCACGGGTGTGTTTTTTTGCCGGCTCTTTTGCTGCCTGATTCACCACTTTCGTGCGATTTGGGCGCAGTTTAAAACTTCCGTGGCAACAAATCACTCCTACTAACCAAATATAGTAACCATCCGAAAATTGCCGACTTGCAAGGAATCTCGCAAAGAGCGAACTTTGC
>CAVGQN010000039.1:0-28926 GCA_963631395.1 bacterium | reverse complement strand
CCAACTGCCAGAGCCGAAAGAAGGAGGCCTTGGAGTTTCACTTCAATATGTCACTCTCCTCCATCAATGTCATAAGGGAATTTGCAAGGGAGAATAACCTCAGACTTTCTGTCTCCGGAGTCAAGACTCTGATACATAACGCCGTACTGATAAAACAGTTTTTGCGTAAGTGTGGCTGCAGACCAAACTTACTATTAAATACCAACGATTTCAAAGATCTTTTATTTTATGGGGTCGCGCATGCGGCCTAGTACTCAAATTTTTAACGAACTATTGTTTCATGTTTTGCTTGAAGATTCTTTCGTGTTGAAATCACCTTTTTGGTAAACTCATTCATCACATTAGCTGTGTTCCAATCAGCCGGTTTATATTAAATGTCGATACACACAAAAAAAGCGTGGAACCATTCTGCCACTCGTTCCACGCTATTAAGGCCTTCGCATTGCCCGGATTGTCGAAACGAGCAACGGAAAGCCCCACGCTGTGATGCAAATATATAAAACCAAATCCTATGGAGTCAGTCTGTGCCACGACAGAACCGAAGCCAATAAAGACTGGCGTACTAAGCATCTCAGAGGGAGTTCCTGTTGCTTTGTTTTTGACAATCCGTAGAGGTTGCGAAGTTCTAATAGCGTCAAAACCAAAGCGTACAAAAACGCCTTTTGTTATATGTATGTCCTTCCTCTTCTCCGCACGAATGCATTGATTTGGAAGAGACGTGGCAAAGATAATGACTTTATCTCAATCTCCGACTAACTTTTGGAGAAAAATGACAATATCGCTGCAAATTTCTCCTCTTTGCACATCAAAGAGACAAGGTTGAGACAAAATCTAAGGGGAAATATAATAACGACAACGACCGTCATTGCTATTGCAACAGACAGCCGTTGTCGATATCTTGTGTTTCTATAAATCTTGCGTAGGGTTATCCTTGTTATCCTTCCAAGACATATCACCCGGAAAGGTCTGGCGCTACTTACCTTACGCTTCTAGTTGTTGGCAATGCCTTCAAGACCTGAAGAGTCTGGCGCTACTTACCACGCTTTTAGTTCCGACGCTTCTTCGGAAACACGAGCACGCCGTTACTTCGGTCCAGCAGGATGCGGCGCGCTATTTCTTCCGCTATCAGCATGGCTCCCGCCCGATTGGGATGAATCTTGTCCTGGAGCAACTCAGGGAAAGGCTTCAGGGGCGTATAGAGGTCGATGACGGGCAGATGGCGTTGGTCAGCCACGGCCTTGATGCGCGGCACAATCTCGTGCTCGATAACGGAGTCGCGGATGGTCCACACCTCACCCACTGCCGGTATAGGCAGACACAAGTAGATGTAAGGATGCGAAGGCAGAGCCTGGAACGAGTCAATCAACGCATTGAGGTCGGCCGTGAAGTCGGCATGCAACAGAGAGTCGTAGGGCGTCTTCGAATCGTTGGTACCCAACTTGATGGTGACAATATCCGGCTGACTGGCCAAAGCCTCATGAAAGCGATGGTGTTTGGTCCGTGTGGGCTTGATGTAAGGCCGGTCGGTCTTCTGCATCAGCGTGTGGCTAGAAAGGCCAAAGTTCATCACCTTGTATCCATCGCCCAGCAATTGCTGCAGACGGGCCGGATAGGCATCAGTCTGCTTGTCCTTGAGCCCGAAACCTTCCGTAATCGAATTACCTACACAAGCGATGCGTATCGTATCGCGAGACAAGGCTACGCTCTTCCGTCTGGCCATAACCGGAAGGAAGAGCGTAGCGCAAAATGCAAGAATCAGCAGCTTTCTCATGGCTGCTTCGGTTGGCTGACAGGAATGGCCTCGATGCGGACCTGATGACGTCCGCCGGCAAACTCGGTGCTGAAGAATTCGTCCAAGCATGCACGGCACGTCTCCTCATCAATAAACCGGCCGGGGAAGACAATGACATTGGCGTTGTTGTGCTCACGTATGAGGTGCGCAATCTCCGGACGCCACACCAGTCCGGCTCTTATGGACTGATGTTTGTTGAGCGTCATCGAGATGCCTTCGCCCGAACCGCACATGGCGACACCCGGGTAAACCTCTCCCCGCTCCAGTCCTTCGGCCAAAGCATGTCCGTAGGTAGCATAATTGCACGAATCCTCTGTATAGGTACCATAGTCCTTGTACGGGATTCCCTTTTCCTCAAGATATTTTTTGACAAACTGCTTGAGAGGGAAAGCGGCATGGTCGCTTGCCAACCCGACAGCATTCTTTATTTCCATATTACTTCTCGATATATTATAATTGTATAATCAGGAACGGTGAAGCCTCCCAAAACTTGGCCACATCCTTGATGTAGAGCACAGACGTATTGTCGCCCGTCTTTTCCAGGGAGTAGCTGTCGGCAGGTTTTTCCGTCACCAGTTTCGGGCTGTCAGACGAAATGTTAATCTCAGTACACTCACGGATATCGATCTTGGTGAAGAGCGAAGTATCGAGGTTCTCGTACTTGGCCTTAGCCTTGAACATACCCGAGGCCAATCCCTTAGCTTTCAGATTCTTCTTCGTGTCGATAATGTAATAGCCCGTGTTGACGAGTTCGTCGTTGGCACGTGCCACCTCAACGAAGAAATCACGGCTCTCCTCTGCCTCTTTTCTGGAAAAAAACTCAGACTCAAGCTTGGTCTTCAGATTGGCGATGTCGGCATCCTTCTCCTTGAGCGATTGCTCCATACTGGCTATCTGCTTGTCCTTCTGTTCAATCTGTGACTTTAGATTGGCGATGACCTTCTGCAGTTTGGCAGAGTTGGCATTGCTGCCCTTGAGCTTCTTCTGCAGGGCGTCAATCTGCTGACGGTAGTCAGACATCTGGTTGCGGAAGAGACGCAAATGATTGAGGACGACCTCCTTATCGTTCACATCGTTTCCCTGGTCATCGACAAAAATCAAGTTCTCGGCTACGGCCATCGAATCCAATGTGCCAGAGAAAACCGAAATGACAGATTCGAGTTGGGCGTTCGACTGACGGATGGAGTCGTTCTCGTGCTTAATCTGTTCAATGTCAGACTGGGATGTCTTATCCAGCGAACATGCAGTCAACAATAGGCAAGGTACTGCCCAAAATAAAATCTTTTTCATAACTATTTGATTTTTAAAGTCCAATCTAAACTTATGCAAGCCATACTCTTATCAAAAAGCCTGGCTTTATCGAAAAATTTTGTTCTTATCGGAAAGCCTTATTTTTCTTCCAAGCGCAATGTCATGCATCCTTACGACAGCTGAAAGATTGTGCAATAAAAAAAGCAAAAGCCCGGGTAAAGAGCACCCAAGCCTTTGCCTTTATATGCGAGAAAATCAATTCTTGTTCTTCAGCATGTTCTTCACCTGGGTGTATACATTCTCACCGGTGAAGCCGAGTTTCTCGTCAAGCACCTTGTATGGAGCCGAGAATCCGAAGCTATTGAGACCCCAGACCTCACCGTCAGCGCCCACAAGACCCTCCAGTGTGCAAGGCAGACCGGCTGTCATACCGAACTTGGGCTTGCCGGCAGGAAGTACCTGACGCTGATAAGACTTAGGCTGACGACGGAACAGACCTTCAGAAGGAACGCTCACGATACGGCACTTGATATTGTCGCCACGGAGCATCTCGGCACCGGCCTCGAGGGTAGCTACCTCCGAACCGCTGGCGAGCAGGATAACGTCATATTCCTCATCAGAGCCATTGACGATGTAGGCACCCTTCTCGGCCTGCGTGTAGTCGTTGCCCTCCGGCAATGACTTGATGTTCTGGCGGGAGAAAATCAGACCTGTCGGGCTGAAGGTGTTCTCCATAGCCATCTTCCAGGCCTGTGTGGTCTCGTCGCTGTCTGCAGGACGCAGTACGAGCATGGCGTTGCGGCCCTTGTGGGTCTTCAGTTTCTCCATCAGGCGAATCTGTGCCTCCTGCTCTACAGGCTCGTGGGTTGGTCCATCCTCGCCGACACGGAAGGCATCGTGCGTCCAGATGAACTTGACGGGCACTTCCATCAGAGCTGCCATACGTACGGCCGGCTTCATGTAGTCAGAGAATACGAAGAATGTGCCGCAAGCGGGAATTACACCGCCGTGCAGGCCCATACCGATGCAGATGCAGGCCATAGACAACTCAGAAACACCGGCCTGGAAGAACGAACCTGAGAAGTCGCCGCGCTTCATGGCAGTAGTCTGCTTGAGGAAGCCGTCGGTCTTGTCGGAGTTGGAAAGGTCGGCCGATGCGCAAACCATGTTGGGCACTTGCTGAGCCAACTGAGCCAATACGGTAGCCGAAGCGCTACGGGTCGAATCGTCCTTCTTCTGTGCAACCTTGCTCCAGTCGATAACCGGAGCCTTACCACTGAACCACTCCTTCAGGAGATGAGCCTTCTCGGGATTCTGCTCAGCCCAAGCTGCCTTCTTGGCATACTTGGCATCCATAATCTTGCGGAGCTCTGCACGACGCTGTGCGTACATTCTCTTGACCTCAGGGAAAATCTGGAACGGATTCTCCGGATCGCCACCCAGATTCTTGACGGTATTGACAAAGCTGTCACCGCCCAGAGGAGCACCGTGTGTCTTGCAGTTGCGCTCGTAGCTCGTACCGTCGGCCTTGAGGGCGCCCTTGCCCATAATGCACTTGCCGATGATGAGGGTCGGCTTGCCCTTCGTAGCCTTGGCGATGTTGAGGGCGCCACGAATCTGGTCTACGTCGTTGCCGTTGATCTCGATGACATTCCATCCCCATGCACGGTACTTGGCAGCCGTATCTTCGCTGGTCACCTCGCGGCACTCGGTAGAGAGCTGGATATCGTTGGAGTCATAGAACATAATCAAATTGTCAAGACCCAGTGTGCCGGCAATACGGCCTGTGCCCTGTGAGATTTCCTCTTGTACACCGCCATCGGAAATGTAGGCGTAAATCTTGTGGTTCATCACCTCCTCGCCGAGGAGAGCAGCAAGATGCTTCTCAGCAATGGCAGCACCTACGGCATAGGCATGGCCCTGACCGAGAGGTCCGGAGGTATTCTCGATACCGCGCTTGACCTCAAGTTCGGGGTGACCGGTCACGGGGCTTCCCCACTGACGGAGCGTCTGCAGCTCGTCGGTCGTAAACTTGCCAGTCAGACAAAGCTGGGCATACAGCATCGGTGCCATGTGGCCGGGATCAAGGAAGAAACGGTCACGACACTCAAAGGCCATGTTCTTCGGATCGTACTCGAGGTACTCGCTGAACAGCACGTTGATAAAATCAGCACCGCCCATGGCACCTCCAGGGTGTCCGCTCTTTGCTTTCTCTACAGCAGCGGCTGCGAGGATTCGGATATTGTCCGCAGCCCTGTTCATCAATGCATTTGAATTCATGTTCTTCAACTTTTATTATTTGACATGTAACTTAAAGTAAATATAGTCTTAATATGCGTTAAATGCAGTCCATAAAGTCCACGTTTCAGTCCCGAAACTGCGATTACGCTCTTTAGAAACCACGATGCAAAAGTATGTAATAAATTCTACATCTACAAATTTTCCACCTCTTTTTTCAAGCAGCGGGAGACAAAACAAAACGATTAGTCAAATTTGACAATCACGTATGGGCCTTTTCGGCCTACAATGCAGCCTTGATTTTCCTTCGGCACCATCAGATGACGCATCTTGACACACAGCGATGCATAGTCGTCTTCGGACGCAAGCAGAAGCGTGTTTCTGAGTTTGTGCTGCTGGAAGTCGCTCACATCAGCCTCTATCGGGTCTTCGTGTAAATAAACGTCCATATTGCTCATGCTGCGCAGACGATAGGTGTAGAAATGCTCCGTGTGCAACTCGCGCTTAATGTCATTGGCCTTCCAACACAAATGTCCGTAGCACCCGAGCTCCGCATTGAAGTTAGACACAAAGCATCCGCTGACAAAGATGAGTATCAAGAGGATGCGGCACACCCACAGGATGCGCCACTGCCATACCAAAGGCCATTGCCACTGCCCCATCTGCATGACTCCCACATAGATAAGGAAGGGAAAGACGGGCAGCAAGCGGACGTCGATTTTGCCGGGCATGCACGAAAGCATGATGAACGTGGCGAGGAAAACCAGTGCGAAGAAGTTCTGCAACGGCGTCTGCAATGACAAACGGCGGAAGAACGGCAGCTCAGGATGACGGCGGAAACGCGAAACCATCGACACCACCAGCATAATCAGGCAGACAGGTCCCCAAGGCAACGCATCGTACCATACAGACCCGATATAATAGAACCAGGGCCGGTTGTGACGGATATTGAAAAGCAAGGGCTCATAAGTCTGCTTGCCTATCACACCGCGTACGAAATCCTTGCCGCCCTCGAGCCAAACGCCGCCTAACCAAAAAGCCACGCCTGCCAGAACGATAATCCAGGTGCGCCATCCCCACACCTTGAGCCACGCCCTGGTGCGACTGCTGAGCACAAGATATAGGGTCGTAACGAGGAACGGAATGGCAAGGCCCCAAAGACCTTTTGTCAAAATGCCAAGCATAACGAACAGGCCGAACCGGAACTGGTAACGAACCATACCCCTCTCCCTCGGCTTGACGCCATGCTCCTCATCCGACCCCAACGGCTCGTAGAGAATCTGCCAAAAGTTGTACAGCGACAGAACTATCCACAAGCAGAACAACATGTCCATGCGGATGTAGAAGCTCATAAAGAACATCAGGCCGGAAGTGAAAAGCATCCATTGCGCCAAATCACGGCTCTGACTGCCGTCTATCAGGCGCATGCCTCCCATCTCATAACGCCACACCCAACGGTGCATGACAAACACTATCAGCAAGGCGGGTATCAACGAGAAGGCGCAGAGCTGTATCATGTACCAGTGGCGGAAGACAACCTTTGAGGCCATCAACAGCCAAAAGTAAAGGGGCGGAAACTCGGTGTAGGGTTCTCCCTGTAGGGTAAAGGCAAAGAAATGCCCCGTCTTGAGAGCCTCCAAAGCCACACTGATGTACCGCAGCTCATTGTTAGGGGTAAAATCCCGCAAGAGCATCACCGGCAGCAACGCCAGGATGAACGGATAGTATTGTTTCCACAACAACTTCAGTGTAGCCAACATAAGTCGTACGTCCTTAAAAGTTCATTTACATATTTCCCTGCTTCGGCATAGCCTGATACGGCTACGCCAGTCCGAACGGTTATCTCTCCACCTTGACACGAACCCTGTCTATACGCCGGCGGTCCATGCTTAACACGGTCATCTCAAGACCTTGATAGTGGACGGTTTCGTTCACTTTGGGGAAGTTCTGTTTTATCTCGAGCAGCAGGCCGCCGACCGACTCGCAGTTGTCGGCCTTAGAGCCCAACGTCTCATCGTCTATGCCGATGATGCGGCAGAAATCTGTCAGAGATGTGCGCGCCTCGAATATCCACTCGTCCCGACCCACCTTCTTCCAGGTTTGTTCGTCCTCATCGTACTCGTCGCGTATGTCGCCGACTATCTCCTCGAGCACATCCTCCATGGTAATCAGGCCGATGGTGCCTCCGAACTCGTCGACCACGATGGCCATGTGCAGGCGTTTGCGGCGGAAGTCCGCGAGCAAATCGTCTATCATCTTGTTCTCGGGCACATAATAGGCCTCACGGACGAGGTTCTGCCAGGCGAACGAGTCGGGCTGGTCGAGATACGGGAGCAAATCCTTGATGTAGAGAATGCCCTTGATGTGGTCTTCCGTCCCCTCGCAGACGGGGATACGGCTATACTTCTGGTCGACAACCAGCTTCAGGACATCGTTGAAGGAGGTATTGACCTCAAGTGTGGTCATTTCACTGCGGCTCGTCATGGCATCCTTGACCGTCTTGCCGGCGAACTGTATAATGCCGTCCAGCATCTTCTTCTCGTCCTTGTTACGCGTCAGCTGCGGAGTCAGTTTCATGGCGTCGCTCAAATCTTCGACAGTCACATCTTCGCCCATCTTGTCTGCGAGCCGACGGTTGATGATTCCAATACTGCCTACCAGCAATGTGATGAAAGGCGACAGCCAGAATACCAGGCAACTCATGACGGGAGCCGTCTTGCGGGCGAGGCTCAAGGTCTTGTGCGAAGCATATACCTTGGGCATAACCTCGCCAAAGAAAAGCAATACAAAAGTCAGGATGACCGACTCAATCAAGAAAGTCATCAACGAACTGGTCTGGCTGTGGTCTATCACATGGCTCATGAAAAGTGTGAAGAGCATGATAATGGCCACATTGACCAGATTGTTGCCAATCAGGATGGCAGCCATCAGGCGTTCGCTCTTGTCAAGCAAACGGCGGATGATGCCGTCGACAGGACGCTGCTCACTGTCGAGCGACTCGAGTTCGGCCGGAGAGAGCGAGAAGAAAGCCGTCTCACTACCGGAGATAGTGCCTGAAGCAACCAACAGCAAACAGGCAATGCCCAAGGCTATCCATGCGGACGGCCCCGGAGTAGTAAACACGATATCAAACATTTCCATTCCCATAGCCAAAAGGAATTATGACTTCAACAACAATTTCTGCAAGGTATTGACGGTGAGGTTGCGATGCATCTTGCCGTGCGACGCCAAAGAAATCTCGCCGGTCTCTTCGCTCACAATCACCACGTTTGCATCAGTCAGTTCAGACAAACCCAGCCCCGAACGGTGCCGCAGTCCGACATCCTTCGGAATACGTGTATTGTGCGACACGGGCAGAATGCAAGCAGCTGCAGCTATACGGCCCTTGCTGACCACTACCGCACCATCGTGCAGAGGCGTATTCTTGTAGAATATCTGCTCGATAAGTAGGGTCGAGACACGCGCGTCGATCGCATCGCCCGTATCGATATACTGCTGCAGGGAATCTGACTTCTCGATGCAAATCAGGGCTCCCACCTTGTGCTCTCCCATGTTTCGGCACGCCAAGACGATAGCGTCCAGCCACTGCAGGTCCTGGGCTTCGTCGGTCTTCGAGCCGAACATCCTGATGAGCGTAGTCCACCTGCGCCGAGAACCCAGTCGGACCAGAAAGGTGCGGATGTCGTTTTGCATCAATATGACCAATACAATCACACCCACGCTGACCACACTGTCCATGATGGCGCCCAACAGCTTCATCTGCAGCACCTGGCTCACGACCAGCCAAATCAGCAGGACGGCCATGATTCCCTGATACAGGACCAAGGTGCCGCTCTTCTGACTACTGCGGTACAGATAGTACAATATCCATGCCACAATCAGGATGTCGATGAGATCTTTAATGCCGAAATTCCACATAGGAGAACTACTTGTTGTTTATTTGTTTACACTATATTTATATAACCTATATTTCTTATTTCTAACCGATATATTATGTAAGAGAACGCTTCCGGGCACTTATTTGTGGACTCGGTCAGCGTGTTGCGCAATAAAAGTGTTCCACGAGGAAGTACCTCCAGCCGACGACCGCGGAATCTTGCTCTTTGCAGAACTGCCGCCAGTCATATCCGGCCGGGCCGTCATGTAGTGGTGCGTCAGTGCTATTGCCACGGCATCCGAGGCATCGAACTTTTCGTTCATGTCGCTGTCAGTCAGGCGGAGCGTATTCTTGACCATCGCGGCAACCTGCTCTTTCGAAGCCGCGCCATTGCCCACCACCTGTATCTTGACCTTGGCCGGCGAGTATTCGAATATCGGAATATCGCGCTCCACGGCCGCCGCCATAGCCACACCCTGAGCCCTGCAGAGTTTTATCATTGAAGAAGGATTGATGCCGACGAAGGGAGCTTCGATGGCCATTTCATCCGGATGATACTGCTCAATCAAGCCCAGCACCCTTTCGTATATCCGCTTCAGACGCAGATAGTGGCTCTCCAGCTTCTTGAGTTGCAGCACACCCATCACGACGAGTTCGGGCTTGCGTCCGCACACACGGAGCACGCCATAACCCATCACATTGGTGCCTGGGTCAATGCCAAGTATTATCTTCTCTGTAGCCAGATTATCCTTCATGTGAGTTCTTAATCAATGCCAAGTATTATCTTCTCTGTAGCCTCTGCCGTCTGCATATTTCTTTCATTAGGGCTTTGCAGCATCTGCTTCCACCATATCGGCGTTCATATCGGCGTCAATGTCAGCGTCCATGTCGACATCCATGTCGACATCCATGTCAGAATCCATATCGTCCTGCATACTGTTCAGATAGTCCTTACGCCTCTGCATGAGTTCACTGTCACGCACATAGTCGCTATAGCTATCCAGCCTTTCGGTAAGCTCGTCAGAGGTCTGCGCATCTGCGGTCTGTGCATTGGCGATGTAGAGTCCAACGGGATTGTCCTGGTTGGACGTATAGACAGAATCGACGAAAACCGAGGCCCGTTGCACAAGCTCCATATAAATAGGAAATAGCAGCGAGTCGCTGACCGATTCTCCAAATTCGCTCACGCGGTCGTACATCTCATTCGACAGATTTTCCAAATAGTTTTCGACTTCGACTATCTTGTCATTCAGAGGCGTACCCGACACGTGTACCTGCTCATCTACCACTGCCGTTATGGTGCCCGGTTCGATGACTACAAAGTTGTTTGCATATTCGCTGCAGATGAGTGCCAAATAGGGTTTCCTGCTATCGACAGCACCTTCAAACCGGAAATGCTCGTCTTTTATCAAGGCGGAGTCAATCACAGTCTCGTTGACATCCATCAAGTACACATACCCTTCAATCGGGTCTCTCTCTATAACGGTGTCACCGAACTGGAATGACGCCGGAACGTCAAACGACCCCTCAATGGTGAAAGTGCGGTCGTGCGTACACGATGCAAGCAATAGGGTAGCAAAAGCACCTGCAAACAGATTTCTCATTATTGTCAATATTGTTATTTCGTCAAACTTAGTGTCTTGTCAAATTTTCCAGAGCCTTGTCAAACCTTCGGTTTTGTCCGGCTCAGACTTTGTCCGGCTCAAACTTTGTCCGGCTCAAACCTTCAGATACTGAAGAGCAGCATACAGACGTTGCACGGGCAACCCCATCACATTGTAATAGCTACCCTCCAGGCGAGTACATCCTACATACCCGATCCATTCCTGAATGCCATAGGCTCCGGCCTTGTCAAACGGATGATAGGTGTCGACATAATACTCAATCTGCTTGTCGTCCATCTGCGAGAAAGTGACATCCGTGCAGCACACGAAGGCACATTGATCAACGGCACTCTTCAAGCAGACTCCGGTATAGACCTGATGGGTCCGCCCGCTCAGCTTCCGGAGCATGCGTATGGCATCCTCCCGGTCTTTAGGCTTTCCCATCTCCTCATTGTCGCACCAGACTATCGTATCGGCAGTAACCAGAACCTCTCCCTCATTGAGTCCGATGTCGTAGGCCGACATCTTCAGACGGGCTATATAGAGGGGAATGTCTCCCCCCTTGAGGTCTGCAGGATGCGTTTCGTCGATGTCTTTGAGGGCAACGACCTCCATAGGAATATCCAACCCTGCCAGCAGTTCTTTCCTGCGTGGACTATTGCTTGCAAGGAGCAGTTTCTTTACCATCCGAATGCTGTTTTATCACTCATCCACAAGCCCTGCACTTTCAGCACCTGTTCTATCACATCGCGGGCACACCCCTCTCCGCCCGTGTAAGGCGAGACATAGAGCGAGATGGCCTTAATCTCCGGTACGGCATCTGCAGGACAGCACGGGCAACCGACCATACGCATCACATCGTAGTCCGGGATATCGTCGCCCATATAGAGCACTTCGTCCGGCTTTGTTCCGGTCTTCTGCATTATCTCCTCCAGCCGGGCCGTCTTATAACCGGCCCCAAGATAGATGTGCTGCACGTGCAGATACTCGTAGCGTCGTCTTATCGGTTCACCGATTCCTCCACTGATGATGCCCACATGCAAGCCACGCTTGCAGGCCAGCTGGATGGCATAACCGTCCTTGACGTTGAGAGTGCGCAAGGCCTGGCCATCGCCGTCCATAGAGACTGTGCTTTTGCTCAGCACTCCATCGACGTCAAAGACCAGGGCCTTTATCTTAGACAAATCGTAGTTTATCAAACGGGAAAAAGTATTTTAGCGAACGACAAAACTATGTTATTCAATGACAGTAACCCAGTTGTGCTTGTCCTCGAGGTCACCGTACTGGATGCCCCTCAGCGTGTTGTACAACTTGGTGCAAACGGGGCCAGGCTGGTGGTCCTTGAGAATCGTGTACACCTTGTTGTCGTCCAGGTCGTCAATCCGGTTGATGGGCGCAATGACGGCAGCCGTGCCGCACATGGCAGCTTCATCCAGATAGGCCAGTTCTTCGACAGGCATAGGACGGACCTCAATCTTCATGCCGAGGTCTTTGGCCACTTGCTGAATGCTCATATTGGTGATAGAAGGCAAAATGGACTCAGATTCCGGGGTCACATAGCTATTGCCCTTGATGCCGAAGAAATTGGCAGGACCGCACTCGTCGATGAACTTCTTGCTGCGTGCATCCAGATAGATAACGGCGCTATAGCCCTTCTGATGAGCCAACACACCCGATGCCAACGATGCAGCGTAGTTGCCGCCCACCTTCACACGGCCGGTACCCAGCGGAGCTGCACGGTCGTAACCACGCATGATACAGCACGGTGTGGCCTTGAAGCCATCCTTGAAGTAGGGACCTACAGGCATCACGAAGATAATAAACTCATACTGATTGGCCGGGGCTACGCCTACCTGAGGTCCGGTACCGAACAGTACGGGGCGGATGTACATAGAGCACCCTGTCTCATAAGGCGGCACGAGGTCTTCGTTCAGTTTGACCACCTTCTTGACTGCCTCCTCAAACAGGCCGTCCGGCAGTGGTTCCATCAATATAGTGCGGCAAGTATTCTGCATACGCTTGGCGTTTTCGTTCATACGGAAGACACGGATTTTGCCGTCCTTACCGCGAAAAGCCTTCAAGCCCTCAAAACCTGCCTGACCGTAATGCAGCACGGTAGCTGCCATATGCATAGTCACCTCCTCACTATCGCTGACACGGAGTTCACCCCATGCACCGTCCTTGAAGGTGCAACGTACGTTGTAAGGAGCCTTGTAATAGCCGAATCCCAACTTAGCCCAATCAATTTGCTGTTCCATTATCGTTATTTATTATATTGTTGTTTTGTGTACGGATTCCGGCCCGATACCTGCGCGGTCTGACACACAAGACAGGTCCGAGAATTCAGGTGCAAATTTAATGAAATAATCCACACATAGCTCATTTAGCACGTTTTTTTTTGATAATTTAGACAAAAATGCGCATTTCAAGGAATTTTCTTCCGAAAAATTTTGCAAATTTATAAAAAATACCTACCTTTGCGTCGCTTTTGAGTTTAACATCAGCATCTCCAAGGGTCAGTTGGGCTCAGTTGAGTCAGTCAAAAACTGCCGGTCGGGACGTGTATGGTATTTTGCCTCAACAAAGCAAAAAGAGTAACACTATTTAAACAAAAAACAAAATGAAAGAGTTTTTACTGGAAGGCACCAAGCGTGCCGAAAGCGGCAAGAAGAGTGCCCGCCAACTCCGTGCTCAGGGTCTCATCCCCTGCAACCTTCAGACTAAGGAAGGTGCCAAGTCGTTCACCGTTAAGGCTACCGACGTTCGCAAGCTTCTTTACACATCTTATGTATATGCTGTCAAGCTGAACATTGACGGCGAGGAGTGCATGGCCACCATCAAGGAAGCTCAGTTTGCTCCTGTCAATGAGGAGCTCTTCCACATCGACTTCCAGAAGTTCAACGACGGCGAGGCTATCGCTGTGGCTATCCCGGTTAAGTTGGAAGGTTTTGCCGAAGGCGTCAAGGCCGGTGGCAAGCTGGTTAAGCAGGTACGCTCGCTGACCGTCAAGGGTCTTTATACCGACATCCCGGACCGTCTGATTATCGATGTAACTCCTATCGGGCTTGGCAAGACCCTGAAGGTAGAGAGCCTCAAATTCGACAACCTCGAGATTCTGAACCCCAAGAGCGTCATCGTAGCTGCCGTCAAGGCCACACGTGCTTCACGTCAGCAGCAGGGCTAATATAGCACAGATTGACAATCTTTTATGCATAAACCCCTTCCCTTCCGTTGAGGGAGGGGGCTTTTTGTCTTAACGGCAAACGGCTTCCCGGCACAGCACCGCACTTGCCTGCACGGGCAAGAGTAATATCAGTTATCTGCATCGGCAATATCAGATATCTGCGTTGACGATTTCAGATATCTGCGTTAACGATATCAGTTATCTGCGTTGGTAAAGCCATTTGTCCCTAACAAGAAAAATCGACGACATGAAGTTCCTAATCGTAGGCCTTGGCAATATCGGAGAGGAATATTGGGGCACGCGCCACAATATAGGTTTCCGCGTGGTCAATGCCTTGTCTGAGGCCCACAATGGCACATTTGCAGAAAACCGCTATGGCGCAACATGTGAATTCCGTCTCAAGAACCAACAGCTCCTGCTCCTCAAGCCCAACACCTACATGAACCTGTCGGGCAATGCCGTACGCTACTGGATGCAAGAAGAAAAGATTGACATCAGCCACGTGCTGATTATCTGCGACGACATAGCCCTCCCCTTCGGCACCTTACGGCTAAAGGCCAAAGGCTCTTCGGGTGGCCACAACGGACTCAAGGACATTGCCGCCAAGTGCGGAGGCGAGAACTTCGCACGTTTGCGGTTCGGCGTAGGCGGAGACTTCCCACACGGCGCACAAGTCGATTGGGTGCTCGGGCGCTTCCCGCAAGAGGAAGAGGAACGGATGCCCGAGCGTCTGGAGAAAGCCGTAGAGTGCATCGAAGAGTTCTGCCTGGCCGGCATCAACAACGCAATGAACAAATACAACGGAAAATAAAGCGGATATGGCCAACGAAGTACGGATAGACAAATGGCTTTGGGCAGTGCGCATCTTCAAGACACGCTCTATCGCCACAGACGCCATCAAGATGGGACGTGTCTGTATAGGCGGACAGAAGGTCAAACCTTCGCGCAACGTGCGCGTGGGCGAGATTATCGATGTCCGCAAGCCACCCATCACCTATTCATTCAAGGTGCTGGCGCTGACCGAGAGCCGTATGGGAGCCAAACGCGTGCCTGAGTTTATGGAAAACGTGACCCGACAGGAGCAACTCGACTTGCTCCAGATGAGCCGTATCACGGGATTCGTAGACCGCGCTAAAGGTCTTGGCCGACCTACGAAGAAAGACCGTCGCGACCTGGACGAATTCTCGACACCGCAATATGTGGACGAGTTCGATTTCTCTCTCGAAGACCTCGATGAGTTTGACGAAGAGGATTGGAAAGACCTGGGAATCGGCAATACATAAAAAAAGAAGGCCGTCATCACGACGACCATCTTCACTAACCTTAAATCTTATACCATGAAAAACACGGTGCAAAGGTAAGGACATTTCCACAACCATGCAAGAGTTTTTAAAGAAAAAATAAAAATTCAGCCGAAATGATAATAGAATACACGCAAAAAGAGCTGATTTGTCATCTGCAAATGCCAATATTTGGCATAATAGGAGAAGAAGCCGACGCTTTAGGCCGCGAATGTTATGTGGTAGGCGGCTTCGTCAGAGACATCTTCCTACAGCGCAAGTCGGACGACATCGACTGTGTCACCGTAGGCAGCGGCATCGAACTGGCTCAACGCGTAGCACATCGCTTGGGACGCGGTGCGCACCTCAGTGTATTCCGCAACTTCGGTACGGCTCAACTGAAATACAAGGGATTGGAAGTCGAGTTTGTGGGAGCCCGCAAGGAAAGCTACAGCCACGACAGCCGCAAGCCTGCCGTAGAGGACGGCACCCTTGAGGACGACCAGCGCCGACGGGACCTTACCATCAACGACATGGCCATCTGCCTGAACAGGCAACGCTTCGGCGAACTGATAGACCCCTTCGGAGGCATCAACGACCTCAAGGCCGGATTGGTCCGCACGCCGCTCGACCCCGACATCACCTTCAGCGACGACCCGCTGCGCATGCTCCGTGCCATACGCTTTGCCTGCCGTTTTGATTTCCATATCGTACCCGACACATTCGAAGCCATCGCCCGCAACAGGGAACGCATCCGCATCGTCTCGGCCGAGCGCATCACCGACGAACTCAACAAGATCATGCTGTGTGAGAAACCGTCTGTAGGCTGGGTGCTGCTGCAACGCTGCGGACTGCTGCAGATTCTTCTCCCGGAGTTGCAAGCCCTCTCCGGCATCGAGACACGCGAGGGAAAGGGACACAAAGACAATTTCTTCCACACCATCACCGTGCTCGACAATATCTGCCGCGCCGAACGGGAGGCCGGCAAGGAACCTAACCTCTGGCTTCATTGGGCCGCCTTGCTGCACGACATCGGCAAAGCCAAGACCAAGGCCTGGGATGACAAGATAGGCTGGACTTTCCATAGCCACGACTATGTGGGTTCGCGCATGGTGCTGCCCGTCTTCCGTCGCCTGAAGTTGCCTTTGGGCAAAGAGGAGAAGTATGTCGAGAAACTCGTGTCGCTACACATGCGGCCCATCAACCTCGCCGAAGAGGGCATCACCGACAGCGCCATACGGCGCGTGCTCTTTGAGGCCGGCGATGACATAGACGACCTCATGACGCTCTGTGAAGCCGACATCACATCCAAGATACCGGAGAAGGTACGACGCTTCCTCGACAACTTCAAGACGGTGCGCGAGAAGATGCAGGAAATCGAAGAGAAGGACCGCATACGCAACTGGCAACCGCCCGTTGACGGACTGGAGATTATGGAGCGCTACCACTTGACCCCAAGTCGCGAGGTAGGCATCCTGAAGGACTCGCTGAAAGATGCCATCCTAGACGGTGTCTGCGCCAACGACCGCCAACAGGCACTCGACTTCCTAGACCGCAAAGCCCATGAAATCGGAGTCCTATAAACTCGGCAAAGACGGCGAACAGGCCGCAGCCAACTACCTGAAGAAGCAGGGTTACACCATCCTCGACGAACGCTGGCACCTGCACCACCTCGAACTGGACATCATCGCCATCGACAACGAAACTCACGAGCTGGTCTTTGTCGAGGTCAAGACGCGTGCTTCCCGCGAATACGGACTTCCTGAGCAAGCCGTCGATGAGCGCAAGATAACACGATGCGTCAACGCCGCCGATGCCTACATCAAGCAGAAGGACATTACCCTCGATTGGCGCTTCGACATCATCTCGGTTGTCGGTGACGGACAAAGCGATCTTGACATTGAGCACATACGCGAAGCCTTCTATCCTCCCCTCGGATAGCGGGAATGTGACTGACCGGCAACAGGAACACCCAACGCGGCATAATCGACACACGAAATGTATAATAACGCCAAACCGACACACATATTATATATAGTGGTAACCGGATTATAAGAATCAAGCAGATTATAAGAATCAAGCAGATTCACATAGTCCCGGAAACAAAGAAAGAACAGTCTAAACGCAAAACACATATTTCTTATGATTGAATACCTCAAAGGAGAAGTGGTTGACCTCAGCCCCACTCAGGCCATCATCGAATGCAACGGCATCGGCTACAGTTGCAACATTTCCGTCTACACATACGACAAACTGAAGGTGGGAGAAACGCACAAAGTGTACATTGCCGAGAAGATAAGCGAAGACGCCCACGAGTTGTATGGCTTCGCATCCAAACAGGAACGCTCTCTCTATCTCCTGCTGATATCGGTCTCCGGAGTAGGTCCGGGTACGGCCCGATGCATACTCTCGAGCCTCTCGCCCGACGAACTGGTGGCCGTGATTGCTTCCGGCAATGACCGGCAACTCAAGAATGTGAAGGGCATCGGCAGCAAGACGGCACAGCGCATCATCGTCGACCTCAAGGACAAGGTGGGCAGTATCGATATCGTTGCTGCCTCGGCATCCGACAGTCCCCTCATAGCCAGCAACCAGAACGGAGACGAGGCCGTGCAGGCTCTCGTGGCTTTGGGCTATCCGATGGCCAGCGCCTCCAAAGCCATCTCGCAACTGCTGAGTCAAGACCCTTCCCTGTCTGTACAGACGCTCATCAAGCAAGGCTTGCATATGATGTAAGCGGATTTATCCGACGGACTCGCCTAATAACCATAAAACCAAATTACCATGTTGCAAAAACGCACTACGTTTTCGAAGTTAAAACTTGCAGGACTCTGCTTTCTTGCAAGTCTCCTGAGTGCTTCTTGTTCGTTGGAGGAAATCGAAGCTCCGGCAGAAGATGCGCTTGTACCCTACACTTTCTCGGGTTTTGATGTGGCTATATACGACATGGACCAGGAAGGTCCGGACTCTACGGCCCGAGCCATTATGGCCGACACGACAAAGTACAGTCTTTTGGTAGTGGATGTAGCCGCAGATGAAAACAGCGCCCAACCCGTCGTCCGCAGGAACCTGATTAAATCAGAAGCACTTGCAGACGTAAAATTGTCTCTGTCTGTAGGAGAGCACGACTTGTATTTCTTCTGTTCGGCAAAACCCTGGGCCGAATTCGACGAAGAAAAGCTGACCTTGGCCTGGAGCAAGCCTACTTTCACCCTGGGAGACTGCTGGTACTCGAGTATGTCACTTACCGTCGAAAGCGGAAATTCCCAGAACAAGGATGTAAAGCTGAGCCGATGCGTGGCCAGAGTTTCGACCCAATTTACAGACGCTCTGCCAAACAAGGCAAAAAGCTTTGACCTGACCCTCGAAGGCGGCAGCTGGGTGTTCGACATCAAAAACAATTCAGGCAAAAAAGATGACATGGCAACGAACACTGTATATCCATCCTCAGACATGTATGGCCAGGTTAACCAAATAGCTCATCTGTTCACTTTTGTCCCTAAGGGCGCTAAGTCAGCTGCAAGCTACACAATAACCGCCTACGACTCGAACGAGAATCAGATTGCCACCTACACTTTCACGGATGTCCCCCTCTACGTCAACAAGACGACGCTTTACAAAGGCACTTTCTTTCATTCCAAAGCTTCAGCAGCACTTGACTTGGCGACGGCATGGGATGGAATCATTGACAAACCTTTCTGATTTAGGCACAACTCTGCGAACTAAGCACAACTCTGCGAACTAAGCACAACTCTATATTATAATAGGCAGGCATAAACGGAATCGTCTTGAGCCTGCTTGTTTACTTTACCCCAAGACGGGTCTTCACTCCACTACGGAGCGGAACGTTCCTTCTGCTCGTTGGGTTCTTCGCATACATAGATGCGAGCGGGTCTTCACTCCACTACAGAGCGGAACGTTCCTTCTGCCGTCTGCGTTTCGATGACATCTCCCCTATTGACGGCCTCTGCCCTACGGACAGCGTGTCCATTGAGCCGGGTAATGCTGAAGCCACGCTGCAGGATGAGGTTGGGTTGCGAGACCTTGACACTATGCTGCATGTAAGTGAGGCGTTGTTGCTCGGCTGCCAACCGCTGACGGACCGACAGACGGATACGGCTGACGGCCATCTGCAATCGGTCTTGTTGCCGCTCCAGGTTGATGCGGGTAGTCCGGAGAACGCTGACCGTGCGGTCCAGGATGAGCTGCTCGCGTGTGATGCGCGATTGGATGATGCTGACGATATTCTGACGGAAATCGGAAATAACGGCCAGTTCTTCGGCCATCCTGTCAATGAGAAAAGCCGCAACTGCCGTCGGGGTCTTGACCGAGGTGTGAGCCACGACATCGAGTACGGTCAAGTCCCGCTCATGCCCGATACCCGTGATGACCGGCAGCGGGAAGTTGGCCACGTTAAAAGCCAGTTCGTAGCTGTCGAAACTGGACAAATCGGACGTAGCCCCACCTCCGCGTATGATGACGACGGCATCAAAATCATCCTGATGCGCACAGATGCAATCGAGGGCATGGATGACCGACGACTCGGTGCGGTCGCCCTGCATCACCGCAGGGAAGAGATGCGTATAGAAGACGAGTCCGTAGCCGTTATGTTCCAGCTGGTGACAGAAGTCGCCATAGCCGGCAGCATTGCCCGCACTGATGATGGCGATGCGCTGCGTCGGACGCGGCAGGGCAAGTTCTTTGTTGGCGTCGATGATGCCGTCGGCCGTAAGCTGACGGATGATTTCCTGCCGGCGTTTTTGCATCTCGCCCAACGTAAAACTCGGATTGATGCTTTGTATGATCAAAGAATAGCCATAAGCCTCGTGCATCTGCACCTGCACCTGGACCATGACCTTGAGTCCGGTTTGGAGTCTTTGGCCCGTCTCTGCCTCAAACTCTCGGTGCAGCACCGACCAGCGGCTAGCCCAAATCATGGCGCGGGCCTTGGCGACTATCGTACCGGATTGTGCCCCTTTCTCGATAAGTTCGAGATAGCAGTGTCCATTGCCCGCCACGTTGAGTTGTGCAATTTCGGCTACAATCCAAACTGGGTCGGCAAAGGCATCGTGGATGATGTGGCTTACGCTCTGGTTGAGCTCAAAGAGGGAAATGGCTTGTGGCATATAGGAAGTCTGTTGACGAATGTTATTGAACGAGGCCGTAAAGTTAGCGAGATTTCGGCAAAGTGCCAAATATTTTGTGCAAAACCTTTGCAGTTATACAAAATATAGTTATCTTTGCGGCACAAACTTCAAGAAAAGATGTTCGATTTTATTACTTGGACCGCAGATCCTGTCATCTTCCGAATTGGATGGTTCGCTCTCCGTTGGTACGCCCTGATGTTCATCGTGGGTTTTGCCATCGGTGTGCACTTGATGGAAAAATACTATAAACTGGACGGCATCAATCCCGAGCGCGTCTACACCCTATTCCTCTACTGCTTTGTAGGCACCATCGTCGGTGCGCGTCTGGGGCATTGCTTCTTCTACGACCCCTCTTACTATCTGGCCCATCCGCTCGAGATACTGCAGACGTGGAAAGGCGGCTTGGCCAGCCATGGCGGCACCTTGGGTGTATTTCTGGCCGTACTGCTCTATGCCAAGGCCGACAAACTGCCCTCGCTCTTTGTGCTCGACCGTCTCGGTATTGCCGTAGCTCCGGTGGCCGCCCTGATCCGTATCGGCAATCTCTTCAATCACGAAATCTACGGCCACGTCACTTCGTTGCCTTGGGGATTCCGCTTCATCACCAACATCGGCGGATTCGAGGCCGGACGTCCTCCCATTTTCACCGACCCGTCGCATCCGACGCAGATATACGAGGCCCTGTGCTATCTGGGAGTCTTCTTCTTCAACACCTGGCTCTACAAGAAACACAATGCCGGCCGTAGGCCCGGATTGCTGTTGGGTTCGTTCTTCGCCCTCGTGTTCGGCAGCCGCTTCCTGATAGAGTTTATCAAAAACGAGCAGGAAGACTTCGAGCGCGGCATGCTTCTCGACATGGGCCAGCTCTTGAGCATACCCTTCATCGTGGCCGGCGTTTGGCTCGTAGTACGGGCATTGCGCCGACCCAAGGTGACGGACTTCAAGCGCAAGTGATTGCCGCCTGACAAGGGCCGACCCATATCCCACCTATCAAGGCACCCCTTCCCCGCATAAAGACATACTTCCTACATAAAAGACATACTTCCTACATAAAGACACCCCTACCACACATAAAGACATACATATATGCAAGTAGCTCCTTCAATACTCAGTGCAGACTTTGCCCACATGGAACGTGAAATGGAATGGTTGAACCGCAGCGAGGCGGATTGGCTTCATTTCGACGTGATGGACGGAAGTTTTGTCCCCAACATCTCTTTCGGATTCCCCGTCATGGCATCCCTCAAGAAGGTGGTCACCAAGCCTTTCGATGTTCATCTGATGGTAGTTCACCCGGAGCAATGGATTGAGCGGTTAGCCCAATTGGGGGCCCGGATGATGACCGTACATCAGGAGGCTTGTCCCAACCTGCACCGCACCGTGCAGCAGATACACGAGGCCGGCATGCAAGCCGGTGTAGCCCTCAATCCGGGCACTTCCATCAGCGTGCTTGAGGAAGTCATCGAAGACATCGACCTGGTGCTTGTCATGACCGTAAACCCCGGCTTCGGCGGACAGAAATTCATTCCGTCCATGCTCGACAAAGTACGCCGCACACGCGCCATGATTGAAGCCCGTCATGCCCATGCCCTCATCGAATGCGATGGAGGCGTCAATATGGAGACCGGCCGCCAACTGAAAGAAGCCGGTGTCGACATTCTCGTGACGGGCAACACGGTCTTCAAGGCCACCGACCCTGTGGCTATGGTCAGTGCCTTGAAGAACTTATAAGGTTCACAATCCGCTCGTACGAGAGCCCTTCATAACCATCCAGGACGTAATCGCACAAGTCCCGGATGGTTTCTTTTTTATTGGTCGTGGCCATTCCGAACGTGAAGATGCCCGCCGACGTACCGGCCTTCAGGCCGTTGATGGCGTCCTCAAAGACCACACACTCGTCGGTAGTGCAGCCGAACACCTTGGCTCCGAGCAGATAGCAGTCGGGTGCAGGCTTGGAGGCTGCAAAGTCTTCGGCCGTAAGCACACGGTCAAACAGCCTGTTGAAATCCGGAAGAGAAGCCTCGACAGACCGCATCTTAGGTTTTGCCGAACTGGTCACGACGGCACATTTCACCCCATGTCGCCTCAGGTCGGTCAGCAGCTCCAGGGCACCCGGGAAGAACTTATAGTCCATCTGCGCCTCATAGGCATCGAGTTGCGCCACAATGTCGCGCTGCACGGTCGGGTCGGGAAAGTAAGTCTGTAGTATATACTGGAGCGTTGTACCCTTGATGCGGTCTGCAAAATCCGGCAGCTCGGGGTGATAGGCAGCGCCCATCCTCCCCCAAAACACCGTATACTGACCCTCCGTGTCGAACAAAGTGCCGTCAAGGTCAAAGAGTGCGGCTTTCAGCGTTTTCATAAACACGATTTTTCGTTTTGCCGATTATAGTGAAGTGTTCTCCCGTCTCTTACTTGCGTACGATGACGATGCGGGCCGCGCCGGACGTACGGTCGATGGCGATGGCAGGTCCGTCGGGCGATGCGACGGGTTGGCCCAGCAGGTTGCGGTAAGAGACTTGGCCGCCACCAGGGTTGCACGGGTCGTCGGTTTCTATCGCACGGATGTCCGTCTCTTCCTCCAGCCAGGTCACATAGTCGGGCAGATAGTAGCTGAGGTGAGGCGGCTGGTTGTAGGCCGAAGTCTGCCATACGGTAGCCATACGGTACTGATGGTCGTGCATCAAGGTTGGGATGCTGTAGTCCGTCTTGTACGGAGTCGAGAATATCCAGAGATGCGCGCGGGTGGCGTTGTCGTAGTAGATTTGCTCCTCGCGCCAGTCGCCGAAGATGTCGGCCTGCAGGCACGGCGTGTACTTGATGAGGTTGACGCCGGCCTTATACTTGGAGCGCATGTCGACAAGGGTGGAAATACCGCTACTGAGCCACTTGGTGATGGCGCCCTTCTCGGTCAGTTCTTCCTGCAGGTCTCCGTCCCAATACGTGCGGAAATTGACCGAAGGCCGTTTGGTGCTGATGGAAACACCGGCCGTGTTGTACACATCGTTGGACAGGGTGCTCCAGTATTCGCAACCCCTGTTGTTCGCATCGATGTCGGCACAGAGTCCGCGGCCCACGTCACTTCCGGCGTTGACGCCGCTGAGGTGTTCGCCGGTCAAAGCGTCGTGCATCTCCACGCCATACAGGGCCGAAGTCTCCTCGTGCACCATCATCACCTCCAGGCCATTGCGGTCGGGGTCCAGGTCACCCACATGCAGGGCGTCGCCATGACCGAGGCCCGTACGGTAGAGGAGCGAGCCGTCGTTGTCGAGGGCACACGAACCGTAGACGATCTCGTCACAGAGGTCGCCGTCCAGGTCGGCCACGCTGATGCCGTGTGCTCCCTCCCCGTAAGCGCCATAGCCGGCCTTGTCCGAGCAGTGCAGCCAGCGGGTGGAAAGTTTTTGTCCGTCAAAGTCGACAGCCCAAAGGTAAGCGGCGGTGTAGTAACCACGGCACATGACGAGCGAAGGCCGCTTGCCGTCCAGGTAGGCCACGCAAGCCAGATAACGCTCCGAGCGGTTGCCGTAAGGGTCTCCCCACGACGTGGTGTCACGCGACGGGCGGTAATGCGTTGTGGCCCGTTCGGCTCCGGTCAGTCCGTCGAACACGGTCAGGTATTCCGGTCCGGTGATGACGACGCCCGTCTTCGAACCGCTGCTGCCGCGATAGTCGGCCGAAGCATCGTCGCCGTCCATCAGCACGGGCTTGCCGTTGCCGTCGATGGTGCCGGGAGCCGTCTTGCAGGCCACTTCGGCACGGCCGTCCTGGTCCAGGTCATAGACCATCAGCTGCGTGTAGTGAGCACCGGCACGGATGTTGCGGCCCAGGTTGATGCGCCAGAGTTTTGTGCCGTCCAGCTTATAGGCATCGATCAGGACGGGCCCGGTGTAGCCGCTCAGCGAATTGTCCTTTTGTCCGGCTGTACCTGCCGTGTCGTTGACCATGCTCGGATTGACGCCATCCCAAGAGAGGTTGGCAGGGTCCCACTTCATGACCACTTCGTAGGTGTGGTCGCCGTCCAGGTCAGCCACCATGCAGTCGCCGGGCACATACTTGAACTCACCGCTCTGCGTACTGCTGTCGGCGGGCAAGTCGAGGGGAATGTCCCAGTAGCCGTTGGTCAGCATCAGCGCCGTGTCGGTCGAGAGCACGGTCTCGCCGTCCAGGGTCTCAAGCGTGTAGACGGCCGAAGCGCTGCCTTTGGTGTCGAGGATATTCGTATTGCTATAGCCGTCTGCCGAAATCAAGGTGCCGTTGCGGTAGACCTTGAAGGTAATGGAGCGGGGGTCGTCAATCAGCCTGCGCCAATTGACCAGCCAGCCTCCCGTGGCCTTGGTGACGATGAGCCCCCGGTCAAGCGGCTCCGGGTCAAGTCGGAAGGGACGGCCCTGATAAGGCAGACTGAGCGGCACCGTGACATATTGTTCGGTCACCTCACTGGCCTTCATGCCCGTCTTGGTGGCCTGGGCACGCAGACGCACGGAGTGGGTCAAAGCAAACGGGCCCGTGTAGGTCTGCGGATAGTCCTGTATGGTACCGTGGTCGACAGTGGTGTAGACGAACTCGGCGCCCTCGGTGGCAGAGGTAAGGGTGACCTGATGGTCCTCGCTGACACTGATGACCGGAGCGGCCACTTGTCCGTCGTACTCGCTGACATCCTTGCGCACCACGACATTGCGGTAGATGACGCCTCCGGAGTTGGTCCAGCTCACATCGCCGTCTTCGACAACGGTGAAGTGATATTCCTTGAAGTTCGGACCGACATAAGTTTCCGTGCCGTAGTCGCCGCTCAGGTTGCTGACCGATTTGATGCCGTTGGCGGCAGAAGACGAAGAGCGGAGCTCAAAGTCCACCAGTTGTCCGGCCTTCAGCCCTTTGATGGTGATGGCTTTCGCACCCTGCATCTGCACGCCGTTGGCCGAACCGCGGTTGTAGCAAATCAGAATCTGCCCCGCTGAGAGTCCGGCTGGGAAATAGAGTCCATCGGTTTCGGCAATGACCACCCCGTTGGCTTTCAGCAGCTCGCCTGTGGTGGACGTCACGTTTTGGTAGCGGCCGCCTTTGCTGTTCAGTGCCCAATTGGTAGCATCGGCCGCCAGGTTGTTGATGGTCGCCGTGCTGTATTGAGTGAGGGACCAGTAGGAAAGTGTGTCGTAACGCTCTTGCGCCGGCAGCGAAGTCGTTGCACAGAGGAGCAGTGTGAAGAGAGAAATGTGTCGCATCGTTTGCTTTATCTGTTGTTGCGTTGTTTTATAGTGAAATTAGCATTTGTCTAGGGCTGAAAGACTTGTCTAGGGCTGAAAGACTTGTCTAGGGCAAAAGTTCGCCGGCCGGTTCGGTCCGTATTCGGCCCGTGCTGTCCAACGAGAGCCGCGTCGTCTGGCCTTTAGGCAGGCGGACGGATTGGGCAACGATGGTCTGTGCCGTGCCCGTCGGGCATGGGCCGTCCGCAGACAAAAACATCACCCGAACCTTGGTCTTCTTGCCTGCAGGGCGGACAAGGACGGACGTTTCGCTCTCCATCCGGGCCGTGACATCAGCAGCCTGCAGCAGAATTGTGACGGGCCATGCCACCGAGGTGTTGGGCGCAGACTCGAAGGTCGCCGACGACCGGTTGTCGGCAATCTGCGTCCTTTGGCCGAACACCGGTGCATGGCCCTGCACCTGCAATCCGCCGATTCGCACGGTGTCCGTCACTCCGCAGAAGTTGCTCACGAGCATGCAGTAGGCCGCACCGTCAGCGGCTATGATGCCATTCCACCCCGAGGGCAAGCAGCTCTTGAGGGAAACGGACCTTTTGGCCAGGGCCTCGGTTTCGGGTGCCGACACCATGCTGTAGTAGACCGCCGACCGCTCGTCCACCCTCTCCCCCTGGCGTACGTCGCGCGTTTCGTTGCCGTAGAGCGAGTAGAGCTTCGACGTCATGATGCTGTTGCTCTCGCTTCTGTCGCCAAAGGCGAAGCGCCTGGTTCCTGCCTGGCCGTTTGTCACGATTCCCAAGGCGTTGTCGACGTTCACCCAGGCAGAGTTGATGCAGACCGGTCCTTGGCCATCGGTGGTAAGGCTGTCGGCAAAATTAAGGCTGTCGGCAAAATACAGCGTACGCGACAATCGGGTCAACTCGTCGGTACTGATGGCCAGCAGTCCGCCCTTCTCTGCCGTGATGGTGCAGTCGTCGTTGGCCGTGACGCAATCCAGGTAGACCAGCGCGTTGTGTGGCGTGCTGTAGAGTGCAAAACGCGTGTCAAGGGCCCCGTCGTTGCACGTCAACCGGCCGTTCATGACATACGCGTCGCCCTCCAGCCGGTAGTGGCCGGCCACCACGGGCCGGGCATTGATGCGGCGGCCCTTCACCTCGTACCAGCCCAGCAGGTTGCCCGTGTTGTGGGCGCGGTAAGGCACTACAATCTTGTTGCGGTCCGGGCAGTTGGCTGCAAAATAGCCCGTATAGCTCCTTATGCCTTCCGACCACGAGAAAGTCGTAAAACGCTGCGGAGAGAAGGCACGGACCACATTCTGGCAAGGAAAGACCCGGGCTGCCGAATGGGCGCGGCGGAAATCTTCCCACTCGGTGGGTTGCAGGTCTGCCGTCGGCATTGCCAGGTGCATCAGGTAGGTCATCATCACCCTGTGCGCCTGCACGCCCATGCGCCTGGCCGACACATCCGGACGGAGCAGCCAGCTGCCGTCGGGCGTGGTGGTCTGACGCGCACGGATTTGCTTATAGGCCAAATTCTCGAGCAGGAGCGCATCGGGGTCGCGCATGAAGGTGGCGAGGGTGGAGTAAGAGGTGATTTGGTCAAAGAGAAACAGACTCCAGTCGTTGCCGTTGGGCATGGCGAGTTCGCCGTCGGCCAAAGCCAACCAGTACAGGACGCTGTCCGCCACCACCCTGTTGTTGTGCATGAGGATGCGGGAGTGCCACTTCTGCTCCTCTCCTTGAAACAGCCGAAGGGCCAGGGCGGCCTCGCCGAGTTCCTGCATCACCACGTTCTGGTAACTGGTGTGAAAGAGGTTGTGGTTCTGCAAGGTATAGTCCTCATAGAGGTTGCTGCCCGCATGCAGGTCGGCCACCGTCCGGTCGTCGTAGTCTGCATCGACCACGGTGCTGTCAGCAGCATCGGTGGGATGGCTGTAGGCATTGGCCGCAAAAAGGCGCATTTTTTCAAACCACTGCGCGGCCAGCGCATCGTGGGGGAAAAGGCCCAGGGTGGCAGCCAGCACGTCTGCCTCCCAGCCGTTCTCTTCGGCCTTGGTGTCGCCGCGGTAGCCCGTCGGCACCTGGCGCTCGAGCAGGCAGTTGCACTCGGCCCGGAGCAGATTGTAGACACACCGGCGCTGTCCGTCCGACAGATTGTCCCATTGGAAATAAGCGCTGTAGGCCACGGACATGGCCCACAGACTAGATTCCCACACGTGGTCAAGGGCGGAGGTGCTTCCCCAATAGTCGCGGCCGGAGCACGTCTTCAGGCGGTTGGCCTTGTGCGTGGAATAGGCAAAGACGAGCGACCTGCGCGCCATCGTGTCGAGAGTGGCATAGGTAACGCCTTCGGGCAGGACGATGCCTTTGGGTTGGGCGTATCGGACCAGGAAAGCGCAGACCATCGAGAGGTCGGCATTGGTGCGGACTCCTGCCTCGTTGCTGGCCATGGTGCTCTCTCCCCGAAAGCAGCCGCATGCCTCTCCGATGCCATTGGGCGCCACGCAATCCTGATAGTCGGCGGTCAAGTAAGTCGAGAACCGCGCCAGCATCTGCAACAGGCCGTCCAGCATCTCGGCTTCGGCGACGAAGCTGTTGTCGATAGCTCCCTCGGTGGGACTGCCTGCTGCTTCTGGCATAACGGCTTCACTTCTGGCCGCTGCCGCTGCTTCGGCCGTATCCTGGGGCGAAGTGCAAAAACCCCTGCCCAGCATCGGTTGCGTACTGACCGAAAGAAGGCAGAGGATTGACAAAAGGCGCAAGGCAGGATGTAGCATCTGTTTGCCTATGGCAGGAAACGAACCCATCTGTAGAGGCAGGTTCAATCCCAAAAGTTGTAGGTACTGTTTTCAGTTTTGTTGCCGGAATCGTCTGTTCCGAACCAGTCGTCGTCATCGGTGAAGAAGGACGAAACGCCCACTTTGGCCTTCACCTCCACACTACCTGCCATGATGCAGACAGGAGCCATATCGTACGGCTTTACCTCCGGTTTTACGTATTTTTTCTTCATATTGACAATGCTTTTTAATGTCCCAAAGGTAATTTGTTTTTTTGGAATATCCAAATTTTTGTACTAAAAAAACGGAAAATTCTCCTTTTTCCTCGCCGTACAGGCCGAAACGATGGCTTCTATAGACAAAACAAGTATAAAAAGTTGGGTGTTGGGTTAATTTCCCATAATGATTTACGCTGTGCGCCGGATGGCAACGTAAAACCTAAAACCCAACACCCAACACCTTAACCGATGCAGCTGGTCACGCCGAGCGTGGTGGCCAGGGCCGTCAGAATGCTGATAAGTATCTGAAGAATGGTCTTCCAGTTTTCCTTTTTCATAGATAGAGTTTTTAAGA
>CAVGQN010000038.1:0-29321 GCA_963631395.1 bacterium | reverse complement strand
CGTTTTGCGTTTTACGTTTTGCGTTTTACGTTTTGCGTTTTACGTTTTGCGTTTTGCGTTTTACGTTACGCGTTATACGTTTTGTGTTTTACGTTATGCGTTTTTGGCCAAAGTTCCGTACCTCAAAACTCTAAATTCTAAGTTCTAGGTTCTAAACTAAAGCGAGGCGCTGATGACATCGTCCATGACGTCCTTGATGTCGAGGCCGGCGGCACGCACCTCCTGGGGGATGAACGACGTGGCCGTCATTCCCGGCGTGGTGTTGACCTCAAGCAGATGGGGCACGCCGTCGATGATGATGTAGTCGACGCGGATGATGCCCTTGGCGCCGAGGTAGCGGTAGATGGTCTGTGTGAGCTTCTGCACGCGCTCGGTCAGCTCGGCCGGGATGCGCGCCGGAGTAATCTCCTCGACAGCACCGTTGTACTTGGCGTCGACGTCGAAGAACTCGCGCTTGGGGCACACCTCGGTGATGGGCAGGGCACGGAGTCCGTCGCGCGAAGTGTAGCATCCGCACGTAATCTCCTGACCCGCCATGAAGCGCTCTATCAGCACGTCGCCCGTGGCCTCGGCCATAGCGGCGGCAATGGCAGGCTGAAGCTGCTCAGGGGTCTTGACCTTGGTGGTGGCATAGCTCGACCCGCCGGCATTGGGCTTGACAAAGACAGGCAGACCCAACTCCTCGACCACACGCCCGGTGGCAATGCTCTCGCCCTTGTGGACGAGAATGCTCGGGGCAACATCGATGCCGAGGGTGCTCAAGTAGCGGTTGCAGAAGTACTTGCTGCACGTCAGGGCTGCAGCCAGCACGCCGCAGCACGAATAGGGCACCCCGATAAGGTCGAAGTATCCCTGCATGAGGCCGTTTTCGCCGGGTGTGCCGTGGATGATGATGTAGGCGAAGTCGAAGGTCACCTTGCCCGCTCCAGTGGTCACAGAGAAGTCGTTGCGGTCGACGGGCCAGGCTTTGTCCTGCCGGTACTGACCGTCTTCGTAACCGACCATGCGCCAGTCTTTGCCCCGCACCAGAATCATATAGGTGTCGTACTTATCGTGGTCCAGAAAGCTCCATATGCCCTGGGCACTGCGCAGGCTCACGGCATACTCGCTGCTGTCGCCGCCTGCTACTATGGCTATCTTCTTTTTCATATATATTTGTCTGTCTTAGTTTTCTGCACTCTTCTGCAGTTTGTTTCTCTTCCCTCTCGCTCGGCTTCTTTTCCCTCACTCGGTTTTCTATCCTCGCTTGGTTCTCATCCGCTCACTCGGTTCTCTATCCTCGCTTGGTTCTCATCCCCTCACTCGGTTTTCTATCCTCGCTTGGTTTCTCTCCCTCACTCGCCGCGCTGCGAAATGTAGTCGCGCCAAAGGCCGATGAGCGTCTGCATGTCGGGTGGCAGAGGGGCCTCGAAGTCCATCTCATGACCCGTGCGCGGATGCCTGAAGCCGAGCGTGCGGGCATGGAGCGCCTGACGCGGACAAGCCTCGAAGCAACCCTTGACGAACTGCGTGTAGCGGCTGAAGGTCGTCCCCTTGAGGACGCGGTCGCCACCATAGGTGTGGTCGTTGAAGAGCGTGTGGCCGATGTGCTTCATGTGCACGCGTATTTGGTGCGTGCGGCCCGTCTCGAGCCGGCACTCGACGAGAGTGACGTATCCGAGGTGCTCGAGCACACGATAGTGCGTCACGGCGGGCTTGCCCTCTTCGCTCCCCACGGGATAGAACTCCATCACGGTGCGGTCGCGGTGCGAGCGGCCTATGTTGCCCTCCACGGTACCCTCCTCCCCATCGACGTGTCCCCACACGAGAGCCGTGTAGAGGCGGCGCGTGGTCTTGTGGAAGAACTGGCGGCTCAGGTCGGTGCCTGCCTCTTCGGTCTTGGCTACCACGAGGAGTCCAGACGTGTCTTTGTCGATGCGGTGCACAAGACCCAAGCGCCGCTGGAAGTCGAAGGTCTGACTTTCCTCGTCATCGTCGTCGCCGTCGGCCTCAAGTTCTTCAGCCGTGTAGCCCAAATGATAGGCCAGGGCGTTGACCAGGGTGCCCGTGTAGTTGCCGTAACCGGGATGGACCACCATGCCCGCAGGCTTGTTGACCACCAGCAGGTCGTCGTCTTCGTAGACGATGTCGAGCGGGATGTCTTCGGGCAAGATCTCGGTCTTGTGCCTCGGGCGGTCCATCATGACCTGGACGACATCTTCTGGCTTGACCTTGAAGCTGACCTTCTCGGGCCGGCCGTTGACCAGGATAAACCCGCTGTCGGCTGCACGCTGGATGCGGCTCCGCGATGTGCCAACAATCCTATCGACCAGAAACTTGTCGACCCTGACGGGATGCTGCCCCTTGTCGGCCACAAACCGGAAGTGCTCGTACAGCTCGGCGCCGTTGTTCTCTGTCTCCCCGCTCATACGCTCTTTGTCTGAAGTTCTAAGTTCACTTCGTGCTCATTTTCTTGCCATGGCAGAACTTTGGGCAAGCTTGGTTCTGCTCATTTGGCTAGCGAATACTAAACTCTAAGTTCTAAATTCCAAGTTCTCACTCAAAGAACTGTTCGTCAATCGAGTCGTTCTGCACCTCAATCTGGGCCGATGTGCTGCCCACATGGAGGATGACGTGCGTGCGGACGGGATAAGCCCTGCCGGCCTGCATCTCGCGGCCCTCCCGGTCGGTGACGGAGAGGACGAGGTCGTCGAACTCGTAGGGAACATAGTGAATGGAGTCGGGCACGAACTTCAGCTCGCGGAGCTGCGAGAGCGTCTGGCGGCTGGACCACTGGATGACGTCGGGGAAGATGACCTTCTGAACGTCGAAGGCATTGATGGTCAAATAGACGATGCGGTTGGGCTTGACCGGAAGGTGTCCCTCGGGCAACTGCTCGATGACCTCGCCAGGCAGGCTTCCATCGCTATAGACCGTGTCGATGACCATAGGGCGCAGACCAGCCTCCTCAAGTTGCGTGAGGGCATCGCTCACCACCACGCCGACCACATCGGGCGTGACGACTTTGGCTTCGTGGCCCGTGACGTCGCTCAGCCAACGCGGCAACCAAAAGAGGGTGACAAACAGGACGATGGCAACCATCACCAGGATGTTGACCAGAATGAGGATTATCGAGTGCTTGAATTTCGATTTCATAGATGATAACGGCACGTATATGGCGGCAAAGTTATGCAGATTTCCGCTTATTTCCAAAAAAACGGACAAATATTTGACCATCGGCCAAAATTTCGCCCCCAATGTGCGGACAATGTCCGTTTTTCTTCGTATCTTTGCACGCTAATTATTAAAGGCTAACAAAACAACGCTTTTGCATTATGGACTTGCAAATGAACAGGAAAAAGGCCATCATCTCGGCCAGCATCGCAGCCGCCGTGCTGCTCGGCCTCATCGCGTGGCTCGTCATCTCGCTCGTGGACCGCAACGACACCATCGACTTCCTGACCGAACAGTATGCCATCGAGAAGGAAGAACTGGCCGACGAATACACCAAGCTCGCCATCCAGTATGAGGGCTACAAGCTCGAGGTCAACAACGACTCGCTCGAACAGAAGCTCGAGGACCAGCGCGTGAAACTGCAGCGCCTCGTCGAGGAACTCAAGCAGACCAAGGCCGAGGACGCCCGCAAGATTGTGGCCCTCAAAAAGGAACTGACCACCGTGCGCGGTGTGCTCCGCTACTATGTGGCCCAGGTCGACTCGCTCAACAGGGTGAACGAAGCCCTCGTGGCCGAAAACAAGCAGGTGCGCCAACAGATGCGGCAAGTTAGCACGGCCAACGCCAACCTCAAGCAGCAGAATGAAAAGCTGTCGCAGAAGGTGGACATCGCCTCGCACCTCTCAGCCGTCGGTCTCAAGGCCGAAGCCCAGAACAAACGCGGACGCTCAACCACGTCGCTCAAGTCGACAACCCTGCTGGCAGTGTCGTTCACCCTCGGCGCCAACGTTACGGCCAAAACGGGCGACAAGGACCTCTACGTGCGCATTCTCAAGCCCAACGAGGACCTGCTGACCAACGCCCGCTCGGGTTCGTTCCAGTACGATAGCGAGATGATTGCCTACTCGATGAAGAAGACAATCGAATATACGGGCGAAGAACAACCCGTGACCATCTACTGGAACCGCAATGAAACGCTCGACCCGGGCACCTACGCCTTCGAGGTCTACGCCGACGGCAAGCTGATAGGCAAGACAACCTTGACAATGAAGAAGTAAATTCTCCTTCCGGTGTAAGTTTTCCCAGTGCAAGTTTCCCGGCGAAAGGTTTACCTCGTATAAGTTTACCGGCAAAAGGTTTCCGATATAAAACAAAAAATTACGTTGCCAGCATCCAAGCCTATGACCAAAAATCCAATACAACTCATCCGGCTCGTCACTCACTTTCTCACCTACGGAGTGTGGCGAATGACGGCCGAAAACGTCTCGGGTACCGTCCGATACCTCATCAGCATCATCAAGGCGCTGTTCCTCTCGGTCCGCTTCTTCTTGAGCGACCGGATGATGGAAAAGGCTTCAGCCCTCACCTACTACACGCTGCTCGCCATCGTGCCCCTCTTCGCCCTCGTGCTGGGCGTGGCCAAGGGTTTCAACATACAGGATGTGCTGGAAGAGACTTTGGCCAACAACGCCGCCGGTACCAACGAGACGATGACCTATATTTTCAAGTTTGCCGACAGCTATCTGGAGCACTCCAAGACGGGCGTCATCATGGGCATCGGTATCGTCATGCTACTTTGGGTCATCTACGGACTGATAGGCAACATAGAGTCGGTCTTCAACCAGATATGGCAACAGAAGAAGGGACGCAGCACGGTGCGCAAGGTGACCGACTACCTGAGCATCATGATTATCATACCGATACTGATATTCGTGGCCAGCGGCATTCAGATTTTCACGCACACAGTGCTCGACAGCATCTATATCGACGTGGTGTCGGACACGCTGCGCATACTCTTCAAGTGGATACCCTACCTGCTCATCGTCATCGTGTTCACGTTTATCTACATGGTCATCCCCAACGCCAAGGTCAAGTTTGCCAACGCGCTCATTGCAGGGGCCGTGGCCGGCACTGGCTTCATCTTCTTCCAAAACCTTTACCTGAGCGGACAGATCTGGGTGTCGAAGTACAGCGCCATCTACGGCTCGTTTGCAGCCCTGCCTCTCCTCCTGCTCTGGCTCCAGATGTCGTGGGTCATCTGCCTCTATGGGGCCGAATTGTCGTTTGCCGCTCAGAATATGCGCAATTTCGAGTTCGAAAAGGACACGCAGAACATCTCGCGGCGCTACTACGACTTCCTCTGCATCGTGGTGAGCGGACTAATCTACAGCGAGTTCCCCAAGCGCAAGTACAAGACTGAAGACATCTCGTCGATGCTGCACCTGCCCTCCAAGCTGACCGGCAACATCGTCGCACACCTGCGCAGCCTCGACGTCATCGACGAAACCATCGACAATAGCGGCAAGGAGGAGGAACACGTCTGGACGCCCGGACGGCCCGTGTCGGAATACTCCATCGGCCAGCTCATCGAGGATGTCGACACGCACGGCAGCACGGACTTCCGCTATGACTACACGGCCCTCTTCGCCCGCGAGTGGCAGACGATGCTCCAGATGCGCGAGGCCGAAAAGAAGGTTGGACAAGACACACTCGTCAGGGACCTCAAAGTCGACTTTAACCAGCTCAACCGGATATGCAGCACTTCGAAATCGCAGACCAGGACATCAGCACCGTCATCCGAACAGGCCTGAGCCGCGGAGCGGACTACGTGGATGTCTATCTGGAGCATAGCGCCGTGACGATGGTCGGCCTGCAGAACGCCGACGAAAACCGGGCCTCGCAAAACATAGACTACGGAGCCGGCGTGCGTGTGGTGCGCGCCGACAAGACGGGTTACGCCTACACCGAGGAGGTGTCGCTCCCGGCCCTGCTGCACGCCGTAGAACAAGCCGCCGCCATCTGCATGTCGCAACCCGACACCGCGGTGCACATGCCGCCCCTCCGCCACGAGCACACCAGCTACCGGTACTACGAGTGCGAGAACCTCGCCTTCCAGCCCGACGGAGACCAGATACGCATGCTGGTGGAATACCTGCGCGGCCTCCGCTCGCTCGTGCTCGATGCCGAACCCGACATCGTCAGCACGAATGCCTCGATTATACACAAGACGAAACGCTGGGCCTTGGTCAATAGCCTCGGCCAAATCGTGAAGGACGAACAACCCCTCACCAACGTGAGCCTCGGTGCCGTCATCACACGCCAGGACAAAACCGAACGGGCCAACACGAGTCGCTCGTACCGACGCACGCTGGAGATGCTCACCCCGGAACTGCAACACGAACTGGCCGAAACCTGCGTCAGAAAACTGTGCTTCGCCCTCACGGCCACCCAACCCAAAGGAGGTGAAATGCCCGTGGTGCTGGGTGCCGGAGCCAGCGGCATCTTGCTGCACGAAGCTATAGGCCACGCCTTCGAAGCGGACTTCGTGCGCCGTGGCGAGAGTATCTTTACGGACCAGCTGGGCAAGCAGATATGCGACCCGGCCATCACCGTGGTGGACGACGGGACACTGAACCGCTGGCGCGGCTCGATACACTACGACGACGAAGGCGTGCCTTCGCAAAGGACGGAAATCGTGAGCGGGGGACGTCTGACCAGCTTCCTGCACGACCGCATCTCGGCCCGGTGCCTGGGCGCAAACCCTACGGGCAACGGACGCCGCGAGTCGTTCAGGTTCATGCCCCTGCCCCGCATGCGCA
This sequence comes from bacterium, assembly GCA_963631395.1. Lineage (GTDB taxonomy): Bacteria > Bacteroidota > Bacteroidia > Bacteroidales > UBA3663 > Liminaster. The sequence goes on along the minus strand of CAVGQN010000038.1, from coordinate 22,569 downwards.
ACACCTACATGCTGAGCGGCCAAAGCACGGAGCAGGACCTCATCGCCTCGGTGCAAAACGGCATCTACGTGGACGACTTCAGCAACGGACAGGTACAAATCGGGGCGGGCGACTACTCGTTCTATGTGAAGGGAGGATACCTCATCGAAGGCGGACACCTGACCCGACCCGTGAAGGACATCAACATCATGGGCAACGGCCCCCAAACGCTCGCCGACATACGCGGCGTGGCCAATAACCTCATCGTCGACCCTTCGACCTGGCAATGCGGCAAGGAGGGACAAAGCTGCCCCGTGTCTTGCGGAATGCCCTCGGTGCTGGTGGAAAAACTTACGGTAGGATAAGAAACGTGAAATGTGTTGCGTTTTATGTTTTACGTTAACCCTACGGACCATAAAATGTTTTGCGCTTAAATTATTTTTAAAGTAAAAGTTTGGCTTTGACTATAAGCTTTGACCATAACAATGAAGAAGCGGATTGAGATAGCGGATTGGGCTATGGAGGAAGCCCGGAAGCTGGGAGCCCAGGCTGCCCGCGTGGAACTGTCGTGCATCGATATGCTTGGCGTGCAGTGCGAGGACGCCGAGGTGAGCACTCTACAGCAGAATAGCGGCTGCGGACTCGTCATGCGCCTCTTTGTGGACGGAAGGTTCGGGTCGTACAGCACCAACCGGCTCGACAAAAGCGAAATCTCGACGCTGCTGGCAAACGGCATCGCTTGCACACGCCTTCTGAGCTCCGACCCGGACCGGACGCTGCCCGACCCCTCGCGCTACTACCGCTCCGCGTCGCTTGCCCAGTGCGAAGCTGACTCGAAGGCCCTGGGGAGCTATAAAGCCAACCGGCCCGACGCCGACCCCGTGCAGATGGCGCTTTCGGTCTACGCCCCCATCGCAGGCAAGGACCCGCGCCTGATTCACGTCACTACGCAACTCGGAAGCCGAAGCGGATGGCAATATATCGCGGACACGCAAGGGTTCCGGGGCATCGGCTTCTGCAGCAACGCCTACGCCTATACCTCGGTGTCGCTTCAGGACGAAGGCGACAGCAAACCCTCCGACGGATGGATGTATGCGGGCATCGACTACGACGAACTCCTGCCTTTGCTCCCCCAACTGGCGCCCCAGGCCCTGCTTGCCGCCCAACTCCGCATCGGAGCCACTACGGTGCGCCCCGGCCATTACCACCTGGCCATCGAGCCCGTCTGCCTCATGAAGTTGCTCGACCCTCTGCTCGACGCCCTGGGCGGATATAGTCTCTATGCCAAGAGGTCGTTTCTGGCCGACCGGCTCGGCGAACAGATTGTCTCGCCTTTGCTCAACATCACGGACCAGCCGCACCGCAAGGGCGCTTTCGGCGCGTGTCTCTACGACCTGGAGGGCGTCAGGACTTCGGCCCAGGACATCATTCGCAACGGAAAGCTCTGCACTTACTTCCTCAGCACCTACTACGCCCGCAAACTGAAGGCAACCCCGACTCTGAGCGGACCGAACGTGCTCTGCATCGACCCCGGCACGGAAAGCAGGCAATCGCTCCTCGCCCGATACGACGAAACGGTGCTCGTCACGGGCTTCCTGGGCGGCAACTGCAACGAAGTTACGGGCGACTTCTCCTTCGGCATCGAAGGCCAACTCTATGTTAAAGGTACGCGCACGCAAGGCATCGCCGGCATGAACATCACGGGCAATATGCTCCAGCTCTGGCAAAATGTCTGCGCCATCGCCAACGACACGGAACGCACCTTCGACGGATACTTCCCCACTCTGTTCTTCGAAGGCATCGAGTTGCAATGATGACGATTGTACATTTTCGCAAGCCAAATGAGCAGAACCAAGCTTGCCAAAAGTTCTGCCATGGCAAGAAAATGAGCACGAAGTGAACTTAGAGTTTAGAGCTTAGAACTTAGAACTTGGAATTTAGAACTTGGAATTTAGAATCTCGCAACTAAATTCCGCGGATTTTTATAAATCACACGACTAGCAGCGGATATCGTAAAACGCATAACGTAAAACGCATAACGTAAAACGCAAAACGTAAAACGCAAAACGAAAAACGAAAACACATATGAAAGTAGCACTTATACAACAAGCCAAGACGGCTGACATAGAGCAGAACCGACGCGACATAGCCGATGCCGTACGCAAGGCAGCCAAGCAAGGCGCCGCGCTCGTCGTACTCCAGGAGCTGCACGATAGCCTCTACTTCTGCCAGACGGAGGATACCGACTGCTTTGACCTCGCACAACCCATACCCGGACCCGTCACCGACTACTATGGCCAACTGGCTGCCGAATATCAGGTCGTGCTCGTCAGCAGCCTCTTCGAACGGCGTGCATGCGGATTGTACCACAACACAGCCGTGGTCTTCGAAAAGGACGGCTCGATAGCCGGCAAGTACCGCAAGATGCACATACCCGACGATCCGGCCTACTACGAGAAGTTCTACTTCACGCCAGGCGACCTGGGCTTCCATCCCATCCAAACCTCGGTGGGCCGTTTGGGCGTGCAGGTGTGCTGGGACCAATGGTATCCGGAAGGCGCGCGCCTTATGGCCCTGCAGGACGCCGAACTCCTCATCTACCCCACCGCCATCGGTTGGGAGAGCACGGACACCGAGGCCGAACAACAACGCCAACTCGGCGCTTGGCAAACCGTGCAGCGCGGACACGCCGTGGCCAACGGACTACCGGTCATTGCCGTAAACCGCGCCGGATACGAACCTGATCCCTCGGGACAAACGGGCGGAATCCGGTTTTGGGGACACTCGTTCGTGGCTGGACCGCAAGGCGAAATGCTGGCCGAAGCAGGAACGGAACCGACCACACTCATCGTCGACATCGACCTAAAACGCAGCGAAAACGTGCGCCGATGGTGGCCCTTCCTGCGCGATAGGCGCATCGACGAGTTCGGAGACTTGACCAAAAGGTTTATCGACTGAAAAGGCTCACTGCTGAAGTCTGCGAAAAGAGAAGTCTGCGGCAGGAAAGTCTGAACCTGTCTGCGGCAAGAGTCTGAAATGTGTCTGTGACAAAAACGGAGCGAACGCTATTTTTTGAACATCCGGACGCACTTTTGCAGCGCAATCGTTTGGAAAAACGAAGAGAAAACATTATTTTTGCAGCCGTTCACAATGTTTTGTTGACATTTGGACAACAAAAGGAACCAAGACAAAACGTTCCGTTCTCTTTGGACAACAAAAAGGAACCAAGACAAAACGTTCCGTTCTCTTTGGACAACAAAAGGAACCAAGACAAAACGTTCCGTTCTCTTTGGACAACAAAAAGGAACCAAGACAAAACGTTCCGTTCTCTTTGGACAACAAAAGGAACCAAGACAAAACGTTCCGTTCTCTTTGGACAACAAAAAACAACCACGACAATCAATACAAACAAGATGAAATACTACAGCACCAACCGACAGGCCCCCGAGGTAAGCCTAAGCGAAGCCGTCATCAAGGGTCTCGCTCCCGACAAGGGTCTCTATATGCCCGAGCGCATCAACCCCCTGCCACAATCGTTCTTTGACCACATCCAGGACATGAGCCTGCAAGAGGTGGCTTACGCCGTGGCCGACGCTTTCTTCGGCGAGGACATCCCGGCCGACGACCTCAAGCACATCGTGTACGACACGCTGCAATTTGACATCCCGCTTGTCAAGGTGAACGAGCGCATCTACTCGCTGGAGCTCTACCACGGACCGACATGCGCCTTCAAGGACGTCGGAGCACGCTTTATGGCCCGACTGCTGTCTTATTTCGTGAAGCAGCACCCCTCGACCAAAGGCAACGTACACGTACTCGTCGCCACATCGGGCGATACGGGTTCGGCCGTGGCCAACGGATTCCTGGGCGTACCTGGCATCGACGTCACGGTGCTCTACCCCAAGGGCAAGGTGAGCGAGATTCAGGAGAAGCAATTCACTACGCTCGGCCAGAACATCACGGCTCTCGAGGTGGACGGCGTCTTCGACGATTGCCAGCGCCTTGTCAAGGAAGCCTTTATGGACAAGGACCTTAACGACAAGTTCTTCTTGACTTCAGCCAACTCAATCAACGTGGCCCGCTTCCTGCCGCAGGCTTTCTACTACTTCTATACCTACGCCCAACTCAAGAAGCAAAAACCCGAGGCCGCCAAGAATATGGTCGTGTGTGTGCCGTCGGGCAACTTCGGCAACATCTGCGCAGGTCTCTTCGGCGCCAAGATGGGTCTGCCGGTCAAGCGTTTCATCGCCTCGAACAACGCCAACGACATCTTCTTCCAATACCTCCAGTCGGGACACTACAATCCGCGTCCGACTCAGGCCACACTCGCCAATGCCATGGACGTAGGCGACCCGAGCAACTTCGCTCGCATCGTCAACCTCTACGGCGGCGGACAGACCAAGGACCGCAAAATCTCGCCCGAAGAAGCGCATGAGGCTATCTGTAAGGAGATAAGCGGCGCTACGTTCGACGACGCACAAATACGCAAGGCTATGCAGGACGCCCTCCGCAAGGACGGCTATGTGTGTGACCCACACGGCGCATGCGGCTACCAGGCCCTGGTCGAAGGACTCAAGGAGGGCGAATGCGGCGTATTCCTGGAGACGGCCCATCCGGCCAAATTCAAGGACAGTGTCGAACCTATCATCGGCCAAAACGTCGCCATCCCGGCTACGCTTCAGAAGTTCATGGACGGCACCAAGCAGAGTCTTCCGATGACCAGGGACTTCGCAGACTTCAAGGCTTTCCTCCAGAAGAATCTGTGAGATACTTAGAATTTAGAATTTAGAACTTAGAACTTAGAATTTAGAACTTAGAATTTTCTAGCCATGGCAAAACTCAAGCAAGCTTGGTTCTGCTCATCTGGCTTGGAAAATGTAACGCGGATTAATATAATACGGTCCGTAACGTATCTGTTATCCGTGTTTTAAAAATAAACTCAGCGGCTAACGCAAGACGTAAAACGCATAACGTTATTAATGGTTGCCAAAAGCAAAAGAACGAAATCAGATTATTTCAGTGCCGTGACGCACACCATCGGCCTGGGCCTGATGCTGTGCATCGCATGGGTCATCATCTATCTCGGTTATACCAAAAACTGGGAGATGGCTTTCGGCGCCACGTTCTTTACGGTCGGCATGCTGCTCATGTACCTGGCTTCGTGCTTCTATCACTGGGCCAAACCCGAGGCTTCGGGCAAACGTGCACTGCGCATCCTTGACCATTGCTCCATCTATGTCCTGATTGCCTCCAGCTACACGCCGATATGCATGGGCATCATCGAAGAAGACCAGTTTGTGGCAGGATGGACGGCATTCGGCATTATCTGGGCCTTGTCTTTAACAGGTATCTTCCTCAAGATTTTCCTCTTCGAGCGTTTGGCCAAAACTTCGCTCTTGCTCTATCTCGTACTGGGGTGGTCTATTCTGTTCTTTATCCCTTCAGTCAGAGAGTGCATCAATTATTGGGCCATCTTTTGGATATTTCTCGAGGGCCTCGCCTACACTACGGGCGTCTATTTCTTCGTCCATGACCGGGACCCTCAGCATCCATATTACCACGGCATCTGGCACATACACGTCATCTTCGGCACCCTTTTCCATTGGGCCGCCATCGTCTCCATGTCGCTCGAACCAGTATAACTTTTGCTTTAGACTAGTTTTGCTTTAAAGACAATAGTTGGCCTAAGACATGATATGCGGAAAATATTAAGGTCAGTAAGGGAAGTAAGTGGCTTCTAGACATCCAGCACCAGTTTCTCGTTGGCAAGCACCGTATTGGGGAAGACAGACTGAGCCTCCTCCAGGAGCGGCTTTTCGTCGTCGGCACTCAGATATTGCGACGAGAAGTGACCGATGACGAGTCGTTTGACCCCGGCCTTCTGCGCTATCTGTGCGGCTTGCAAAGCGGTCGAGTGACCCCGTTCGCGGGCCTTGCGTGCATCCGCCTGGCCGTACGTCGCCTCGTGGTAAAGCAAATCCGCCCCTTTGATGATAGGTATGACGCTCTCCGAATAGATGGTGTCGCTACAATAGGCGTACTTCTTGCTCGGCGTCGGGTCGGAGGTCAGCAGGGCGTTGGGCACAATCCTGCCGCTCTCGGGGTCGGTCCAATCGTTGCCCTTCTTGATGCCCGCATAGTAGGCAAAGGGAATGCCCAGTTCCTCGCATCGGTCGACGAGCAGATGGCGGTCGCGGGGCTTCTCCTCGAACACGAATCCGCAACACGGCACCCGATGGTGAAGCGGCACGGTGCATATCTGCATGGCGTGGTCCTCGTAGATGATTTCGCTCTTGCCCGGGTCGAAGGGCTGGAAGATGACATTCATCGACAAGTCGGGACAAAAGTACTCGAAAAGCGGACGGAAGATGCGCTCTGCATCGGGCTGGGCGTGGATGACGATGTCGCCGGTGCGTTGCCCCAACCCAAGCGTAGAGATAAGGCCCACCAGCCCAAGACAATGGTCGCCGTGCAAGTGACTCAGCAGGATGTGACCTATCCGCCCAACTGGGATGCGCGAGCGGCACAAACCTATCTGCACGCCCTCGCCGCAATCCACAAGAAATAGATTGCCCCTGAAGTTGACAATCTGGGCACTCGGGCTGTGCCGCAACGTCGGTTTGGCACTGCCACAACCCAATATGGTGACTCTGAAGCAATCCATCTGCGCACTGGTGTTTTATCCTATTATTATGCTACTTTATTACGCTACTTTGTTACGCTACTTTGTTTCAGTATAAGCAATGAGCTACTTTATCACGCTACTTCTTTGTAGAACCTGTTTTGTAGTATAGCGCTACATTTCCATAAAAACTACTATTAGCAGTAACGGCAACTATTAAGCAGCGGCATTTGTAGAAACGCGGCAAATATACGCATAATTCGGCAATTCCGGACCTTTTGACCTTCTTTTGTTTCCGAAAAGAAAGTTTCTCCCCTATTTTTTGACCGAAAGATAGGCTTTGACCGAAAAAATACTTATCTTTGCGTGTCAATATAACGATACAAGAGACATGAACAGCGATTATGGTCTATTCCGCGTTGCAACAGCCATCCCTACGGTGCGGGTGGCCGATGTCGAGTACAACCTGAAGCAACATATCGACCTCATACACCAAGCCCATGAGTCGGGCGTGCAACTGGCCGTCTTCCCCGAACTTTCGGTCACGGGCTACACCTGTGCGGACCTCTTCCACCACCAGCCCCTGCTCGATGCGGCCCGCGAGGCGCTCATCCATTTGGCCGAAGCTACCCGCGGCATTGACATGGCCGTTGTGGTAGGCGCGCCCATCGCCTACGGCAACCGACTCTACAATTGCGCCGTCCTGCTGGGCGACGGAGTGATAGCCGGCATCGTACCCAAGACGTATTTGCCCAACTACAGCGAGTTCTACGAGGCCAGGTGGTTTGCATCTGGAGCGGAAATCCCCGAGGGCAGCATGCTCGAACTCTCGATGAACGACCGCAAGGGCAAAAGACTGCAGCACCGCGTGCGCATAGGCCGCGACCTGCTCTTCGACTTCGAGGGCACAACGCTCGGCATCGAGATATGCGAGGACCTATGGGTGCCGATGGCGCCATCCAACCGCATGGCTTTGGCCGGAGCACACATCATCGCCAACCTCTCCTGCTCGGACGAGGTGCTGGGCAAGCACGCCTACCTGCGCCGGATGGTGGAGGCACAAAGCGGACGTCTGGTGTGCGCCTACGTCTACGCCTCGGCAGGCTTCGGCGAATCGAGCACGGACCTGGTCTTTGCCGGCAAGGGACTCATAGCAGAAAACGGCACGCTACTGGCCGAAAGCGAACGCTTCTGCATGGACTCCCAACTCCTCGTCCGTGACATCGACGTGGAGAAACTCAAGGTACTGCGCCGCACTCAGACGACCTACACGGACCTCACCACGCCCCAGGCCGGGCAACACACCGACCGGAGCGAATATCATAGCGAGTACTATAGTCATGGCCTGCCCCGCACGGGCGGCTATCAGACGGTGCAGCTCAGCCGGCTTGCCTCGCCCGACTTCTCGCAGCACCTCTTCCGCTACATCACGCCGCGTCCGTTCGTACCCTCGGAGGGCGATGACATGGAGGCACGTTGCTCGGAAATCTTCAACATCCAGGTGCAAGGCCTGATAACGCGACTGAACCACATCCAGGCCCGTACGGCCGTCATCGGCATCTCGGGCGGACTGGACTCCACACTGGCGCTGCTCGTCACTGTACGCGCCTTCGACAAGCTGGGATGGAGCCGCGACCGCATCATCGGCATCACGATGCCTGGCTTTGGCACCAGCGGCCGGACTTACAAGAACAGCCTCGGACTGATGGAGGCTCTCGGCATCTCGAGACGGGAGATTTCGATCAAGGACGCCGTCAACCTACACTTCCGCGACCTCGGCATCGACAGCTCCGTGCACGATGTGACGTACGAGAACTGCCAGGCACGCGAGCGCACGCAGATTCTGATGGACGTCTCCAACCAGACCGGAGGCATCGTCATCGGCACGGGCGACCTCTCCGAACTTTGCCTGGGTTGGTGCACATACAACGGCGACCACATGTCGATGTATGCCGTCAACGTCTCCATACCCAAGACTTTGGTCAAGTACCTCGTGCGCTACGTTGCGCTCAAGGGCGACGAGAAGGCCAAGCCTTTCCTGCTCGACATCATCGACACGCCTATCTCGCCCGAACTCATTCCGACCGACGACCACGGCGACATCGCACAAAAGACCGAAGACCTCGTCGGCCCATACGAACTCCACGACTTCTTCCTCTACCACATGTTCCGCTTCGGAGCTTCGCCGCGCAAGATCTTCATGTTGGCCAAGAAGGCTTTCCAGGACGAAGAGTACCGCGCCATGCGCGAACGGGACTACGACGACGAGACCATCAAGCGCTGGCTGCGCACGTTCTGCCGCCGCTTCTTCCAGCAGCAATTCAAGCGCTCCTGCCTGCCCGATGGACCAAAGGTCGGCACCGTAAGCATCTCCCCGCGCGGAGACTGGCGTATGCCGAGCGATGCTCACGCCACCCTATGGCTCAAGGAAGCCGAAAGTCTGTGAATTTAGAACTTAGAGCTTAGAGTTTAGAACTTAGAGTTTAGAACTTAGTACATTTTCGTAAGCCAGATGAGCAGAACCAAGCTTGCCCAAAGTTATGCCATGGCGAGAAAATGAACACGTAGTGAACTTAGAGTTTTAGAGGCACGGAGCTTTGACCATAACGCAAACATAAACACAACACGTTTTTAACGTAAAAACATAACACGTTTACAACCACACCATGACATTAGAAGAACTGAAAGCATCTGTCAGCCCGGCAGACCTGGAGACAATCAAAAACGCCGTGAACGCTAAAGAGGCCATCACTGACGAAAACTACGAGACACTACATAAGTATATTGAAGCTTCGGCCGAAGTTTTGGGCGAAGACCAAATCAAGGAACCGCTGCGCTACCTCGCCACTACAACCAACGGACTCCGGCCCGAAGACCTGCAGGCCGTCATCGCCGAGGGTTTTGACCCAAAGGTCTTCGAACAATGGAACGGCTTGCTCGGTTTTCCCATCGCACAAATCCAGCCGCTCGGCAACACCCGTATTTACTCGCTCCCGCGCTATATCCTGGAACGCCTACAGAACGCTATGGGCGAAGCCGCCCTGCAGAGTTGCTGCTCTGACTTAGGATTCTATTTTCTCGAGAAGTGCCAGCCCGGCGACCTCGTCCGCGATGTACAGACCTTGAAGCTCCTGCTCCGCTGCGGCGAGTCTTCAGCTGCTGCACTCTTTGTCAGCCAAGCCGAAGGTATGGCCCTTCAGGTGGCCGTCGGCACGCTCAGCAACAGCCTGGCCGAAGGTCCGGACAATGTCCAGCAGACCATCTGCGACATGCCGCTCACACAAGGTGAAAATATCGACACGACCAAGATTCTGTTGCTTTTGCTCAACGATTGCCTCAACCTGATGCGCCAACCCGAATGCCGGAAGAAGTCAGCCCAAAAGCTTACGGCCGTGGTCGAGACGCTGATAGCAGGCGGAAGGCAGGACATCACGGTCTTGCTCGGCATAGGACGTCTTCGCATCGCACAGAGCGAACGCCTCCTTAACCACGAGCAGGAAGCGCAACAGGCATTTGCCTCTGCCCTCAACTATCTGATGCCGCCGCTGGAGAATGCCGACCCTTTGACCATCAACTCCATGCAGATACGCGAGTACTGGACTTGCCTGAAGATCTGCCAGGAAATGGCCCAACCCAAAGCCATCGCCCTGCTCTTTGAGGCTATCAGGAAAGTCGAACAGGCACAAACGCAGGATGTTAATCGCGACCCTGCCGAACGGTGCCAGAGAGCAGAAGACATACTCGGACAAAGCATCGATATGAGCAAGCTGTACTACACGATGCCCGAAGCCCTCCGCGAGCAATTTGTCGACTACTCCGAGCCCACCCTCAAGCTGCTCAATGCCTATCTGGAGAATGCCGAAAAGCACAAGGCTACCGATATGAATACGGAGGGTTACAATATGAACGACATAATCCGTCTGGCCGGCTACTACCAGTCGGTCGGCGAATTGTCTGAAAACATCGGACGGCACGACGAAAGCTACGATGCCCTGATTGAAGCCCAAACCCTGCAGATGCGCATCGTAGGCCATCTGCAGCGCGCCGACGGAGAACACATGTCTCCGCAACAACTCCTGCAGAGGCTTGCACTCTCCGTCACCAACCACTTGCTGGCCGGTCACTACCAGCGGCAAGGCAAACGGCATGACCTGGAGGTGGTGCTTACGGCCAATATGAACCTTGCCCTCGATTGCTTCAAGAGCTATAGCCGTGACACCCGCGTCCTGCATTTCGTCATCAATGCAGCCCTCGAACTGGGCGGCTTGCAGCACCGTTCGGGAGGTGTTCTGGCTGAATGCGGCACTTACGAGAAGGTCATCGGGCAATTTCACGTCCTCAACAACATGCAGATAGACGGCACGTTGTGCCAGGACCTCGCCATGATCCACACCCGATGCGGCCAGGTAGAAAGCGACCCCAAGATACGTCACTATACCGACGCCGTCAACAATCTGAACGTAGCCCGCAACCTGTGGTCCGCCCTCTATCAAAACACCAAAGACGAAAACTACAAGAATAATATCGACGCCGTAACCAAACTCATCGATAGCCTCGGAAAGAAGAAATAGTCTCTCCCCCTCTACGCAAACTTCTTGAACTCAGACGGAGTCTTGCCCGTTTGAGTCTTGAAGAAGCGCACGAAATGTTGCGGATACTCGAATCCGAGTTGTTGGCTTACTTGCGTGATGTTGAGCGTATCGTCCGACAGGAGTTGCTTTGCCGCCCTGATGAGCCGTGCATTGATGTAATCCTTGGCCGTACGTCCGGTTTCCGTCTTGACGAGTTCGCCGAAGTACTTTGCGGAATAGCAGCACTTGTCGGCAAAGTAGGCAACCGAAGGCAAACCCTCCAGTGCAGCTTTTTCAGCAATGTACCTGTCGAGCAAATCCGTAAACTTTCTCACCACAGCGTGGTTGATTTCCTCTCTTGTGATGAACTGCCGGTCATAGAAGCGCAGGCAATAGTTGAGCAGCAACTCGATGTTGCTCACTATCAGTTCGCGGGTGTGCTTGTCAATGTCATGGTGTAGTTCCTGTTGAATCATCGAAAGCACATCGCGGAATATGGCTATTTCGCCCTCCGACAGATGCAGGGCTTCGTTGGACGTATAGTCGAAGAACTCGTACCGGCTGATATTCCGGCCCAGTTGCGTGCGGTTGAGCAAGTCGGGATGAAACAACAGGGCTGTCCATTTGGGATATGTCACCTCCGGATTGGGTTCGACGTGGATGCTCTGCCCCGGTGCGAAACTGGTCACGGTCATCTCGTCAAAGTCGTAGGGGGTGCGTCCGTAAGACAACTTGCACCCCTTATTTTCTTTCAGGAACAAGGCATAAAGCCCGTAGTGGAATACGGACTCTTCCAACTTGTGCTCCTTGTCAAAGTGTACTACACTCACGAGCGGATGGCGCGTCTCTTGCCCGTAATAGTCATTGAACGCCTGTATGCTGTCGAAGGTAATTTCTTTCATAGGACTTTTATCTTGGCAACCGAAAACGTACATTCTTATATTTTACCGGACATTGTCGCAACATTACATCCATAGGGACTTTATCGCAACAAATCCATGACATCCTCCACTATCTGATTGTCAAGCAAGCGGTTGTCGCCGAGCAGTTGCTGCAAGTCGAAGCGGTCGTAAAGGTCTTTCTTCACTCCGCCCACAAGGACCTTCACATCAGAGGTGCCGTAGTAAGAGGCAATGCGTTCGCCAAAGCCTCCGTCCTTGCATCCGTCCTCGAGAGTCACGACCACCCGGTGGTTGGCCTTCAGCATGTCGAGGGTAGCGCCGTCTACGGCATTGAGATAGCGCGGGTTGATCAGCGTGGCGTCAATGCCCCGGTCAGCCAACAGGCGGACCACACTTTCTCCCTTCTGATAGAAGGAACCTGCAGCAATGACGGCCACCTTCTCCCCCTCGTGCACAACCTTGTATTTTGGTTCGAAACCGTAATCGGTGTCCACCGGCTCTGCGGTATGGTTTACGCCATTGCTCGGAACGCGTAGGGCAACAGGTTTCTTGTCCTGACGTATAGCCCACTTGAGCATGGCAAAATATTCCTCGCACGTGGTGGGGGCCAAATAAGTGAGACCCGGGATGCTGCAGAGCATGGGGATGTCAAAGAAACAAATGTGCGTGATGTCGTTCATGGTGCCGGTTCCGCCCCACATCACATTGATCACTGCGGGATTGGAATTGATGCAGAGGTCCTGGGCTATCTGGTCGTAAGTACGTTGCACGAAAGTACTATAGACCGTCCACACGGGGTGCAAACCGCCCTTGGCCATACCGGATATCATGGCGACGGCCTGCTCTTCGGCTATGCCCATGTCAATGTGTTGTTTGCCGGCCTCCTGGCGCTTCTGCCGATTGAACCCTGCAGCTGCCGGCGTACCGGCCGTTACGGCAATAAGCGTAGGGTCCTGTTTCATCTCGCGGAGCATCCAGTCGCTATAGAGCTGCTCATAGCTCTCGGTAGCGGGCATGGCCGGACGACTTCCGTCCTCTACGTTGAACGGCGCGCCCCAATGCCAGGCCTCCTTGTTCTGTACGGCCGGTGCAAATCCGTGGCCTTTCTCCGTATGGATATGTACAACGGTAGGCTTGTCCGTGCCCTTCACGCTACGGAACATCTCGACCAGCCGTGCTATGTCATTGCCCTCAGCCAGATAGTGATAGTCAAAGCCCCAGGCCTTGAACCAATTGTGGCTGCATGTGCCGTTGCTTTCTCTCAGGGCACGCAGGTTCTTGTAGATGCCTCCGTGGTTTTCGGCGATAGACATTTCGTTGTCGTTCACCACGATGATGATGCCCGTCCCCAATTCGGAAGCTTCGTCCAAACCTTCGAAAGCTTCTCCTCCCGAGAGCGAGCCGTCGCCGATAACGGCAATGATATTCTCGTCCGTACCCTTTATGTCACGTGCCTTCTGCAGACCCGTAGCGAGGCTTACAGAAGTCGATGTGTGTCCGACCTCAAAGTTGTCATACACCGGACTTTCGGCAGGTGACGAATAACCGGATATGGCATTCATGTCGTCAATGTTGCCCAGGAAACCGGATGCTCGTCCCGTCAGCACCTTATGCGGATAAGTCTGGTGGCTCACGTCAAACACCAGTTTGTCCTTCGGGGCATCGAACACATAGTGCAGCGCCACCGTAGCTTCGACAAAGCCCAGATTCGGCCCCACATGTCCTCCGTGTTTGCTTACGCGATTGAGTACGGCGTGACGCGTCTCGTCGGCCACTACCTTAAGAGCCTCGATGTCCAACTTCTTCAAGTCGGCAGGCGAATTAATCTTTTCTATATACATAAAGTAAGTTTTTATATTGATTTGATGCGGCAAAGGTACGGGTTTAGTCGGACATAGACCCTACCCGGAGTCCGGCACACCTTACCAATATTACACAAGTTGTGTCCCGCGCACCCCAAAAATGGAGTTATTGGAAGCCTGAATTTCAAGCCCAAATATGCATGAAAACGGAAACCGGGTCCTCAAAACCATTCTCCATAAGAGTCAAAAGCCGAACCCATCACACCTCTGCAGCCTTGATTTTTAGACCTTGAACTTTCTTTAGGTCAAAAAAAGCCGGAACTCCTTTATGCGCTATAGACATTCTAAGTTCTAAGCTCTAAATTCTAGGTCAAAAAAAGCCGAAAACCCTTTATGCGCTACAGACCCAGCTCCTCCTTAAGGAATCTCGTAGTCGGAGTGTTGTACTTGCGGCAGATGTCTTCGGGAGTGCCCTGTGCCATGATGCGGCCGCCCGCCGAACCTCCGTCCGGACCCATATCTATCAGATAGTCACAACACTTGATGACGTCCATGTTGTGCTCGATGATGATGATGGTGTTGCCCCGGTCGACCAGCCGGTTGAGGACGGACATCAAAACGCGGATGTCCTCGAAGTGCAGACCCGTGGTCGGCTCGTCGAGGATATAGAGGGTCTTGCCCGTCTGCTTCTTGCTTAGCTCCGTGGCCAACTTGACACGCTGCGACTCGCCTCCGGACAAGGTGCTCGATGGCTGCCCGAGCTTGATGTAGCCGAGACCGACTTGCTGGAGCACCTGGAGCTTGTGCAGGAGGGTCGGCATATTCTCAAAGAACTCGCAGGCCTGGTTGATGGTCATGTCAAGCACGTCGGCTATCGACTTGCCCTTGAAGCGCACCTCGAGCGTCTCGCGGTTGTAGCGCTTGCCGTGACAGGACTCGCACGGCACCATGACATCGGGCAGGAAGTTCATCTCGATGGTCTTGTAGCCGTTGCCCGAACAAACCTCGCAACGTCCGCCGCCGACATTGAAAGAGAAACGTCCGGCCTTGTATCCGCGTATCTGTGCTTCGGGCATAGAGACGAAGAGGTTGCGGATGTCGCCGAAGATGCCCGTGTATGTGGCGGGATTGCTGCGCGGAGTGCGCCCCAGGGGAGACTGGTCGACGTTGATGACCTTGTCAATGTGCTCGATGCCCTCGATGCTGTCGTAAGGCAGGGGTTGCTGCAACGAACGGTAGAAGTGCTGGCTCAGTATAGGTTGCAGAGTGCCTTGTATAAGACTCGACTTGCCCGAACCGGACACGCCCGTGATGCCTATCAGACACCCCAGCGGGAACGTGGCATCGACGTGCTTGAGGTTGTTGCCGCAAGCGCCGTGCACTGCAAGGCACTTGCCGCTCCCCTCACGGCGCACCCCGGGCACCTCAATCCGGCGCGCTCCGTTGAGGTAGTCGGCCGTCAGAGTGTGCTGGCGCAACATCTCCTGCGGCGTACCCTGGAAGACCACATGGCCTCCGTTGCGGCCTGCAGCCGGACCGATGTCGACCACATAGTCGGCGGCCAGCATCATGTCGCGGTCGTGCTCGACGACGATGACCGTATTGCCTATGTCACGCAACTTCTTGAGCGAATTGATGAGCAGGACATTGTCGCGCTGGTGCAGACCGATAGACGGCTCGTCGAGGATGTAGAGGACATTGACGAGCTTGCTGCCTATCTGCGTGGCCAGGCGGATACGCTGCGACTCACCGCCCGAGAGCGTCATGGTGGCCCGTCCCAGCGAGAGGTAGCCGAGTCCGACGTCCAGGAGGAACTGCAGGCGCGTCTTCGTCTCCTTGAGGATTTCGCAAGCCACGGCCAGTTGCCGGTCGCTGAGCCGTTGGGGCAAGTTCTCAATCCACCGCATCAGGTCCGTCAGCGTCATCGCGCCCACCTCCGAGATGTTCTTGCCGTCAATGAAGTAGTGCAGGGCCTCTTGCCCAAGCCTTTGGCCATGACACACCGGACACTCGACCTCCGAACTGAACGACTCTGCCCAGCGGCGTTCTTTGGCCGAAGCCTCCTCGCCTGCCGAGTCCTGAATGTACTTGACCAACCCCTCGTAGGGCATGGTCATCATGCTGTAGCCCGTATGCTGGTCGTCGAGGTGATAGGCCACGCCCGTGCCGTAGAGGATGCCGTCCATCGCCTCGTCGGGGATTGCCGATATCGGCGTGTCGAGGTCACACCCGTAGGTGTCGAGCAGCGCCTCTATCTGCCAGAATATCATGCTGTTCTTTTTCTTGCCCAAAGGCAGGATGCCGCCGGCGGCAATGCTGAGGCTTGTGTCGGGGATAATCTTGGCGCGGTCTATCTGCGTGACCTTGCCCAGGCCGTGGCAATGCGGACAGGCGCCCATGGGCGAGTTGAACGAGAAGTCGTGCGGCGCGGGGTCCTTGTAGGCAATGCCGCTCACGGGGTCCATGAGGTTGCGGCTATAGTACCGGACGGCATCATCGGCATCCTTGTCCATAATCATGACCATGCCCTCGCCCATACGCATCGCCAGGCGGATGCTGTCGCGCATGCGGTGCTCGTCCATGTCTTCGACGCACATCTTGTCGACAACGAGTTCGATGCTGTGGTTCTTGTACCGGTCGAGCTGCAGGCCAGGCAGGATTTCGCGCATCTCGCCGTCGATGCGGACGTTGAGGTAACCCTTCTTGCGGAGTTGCTCGAAGAGGTCGCGGTAATGTCCCTTGCGGTTGCGCACCAACGGAGCCAGGAGCAGGACGCGATGGCCGGCATACTGCTGCCGAAGCAAAGCGATGATCTGCTCTTCGGTGAAGCGCACCATCCGCTCCCCGCTCACATAGCTGAAGGCCTCGCCCGCACGGGCATAGAGCAGACGGAGGAAGTCGTAGATCTCAGTCGTCGTGCCGACGGTACTGCGCGGATTGTGGTTGACGGTCTTCTGCTCGATGCTGATGACGGGCGACAGACCGCTTATCTTGTCGACATCCGGACGTTCCAGGTTGCCCAGGAAGTTGCGCGCGTAGCTGGAGAAAGTCTCTATGTAGCGCCTTTGTCCCTCGGCATAGATAGTGTCAAAGGCCAACGACGACTTGCCGCTGCCCGAAAGGCCCGTGATTACGGTCAGACTGTAGGCAGGGATGCTTACGTCAATATTTTTCAGATTGTGTACTCTTGCTCCAAGAACTTCTACGGACATACGTGTTTGGGTAAATATCATCTTCTGTCGCCCATGCCCCTCTTGCAAGGCAGCCCCACGGGGGTGGGACAAGGCGTCAGTCTCTTTAGACGCCAATACCCCCTTGCAAACAGCTTTCCAGGGGGTATTGGTCTATGTTGGTCAAAACGGGGAAAGTATCCCTATATATCTCTGTACCTATCGGCAGGAGAATTTATCCTTATGCAAAATGCAAATCAAGGGCAACTTTAACTTTTTTAACTTTATGCCCTTGCGGCACGTCGGACTTATTTGGCCTTCCAGCCGAGGGCCGAAGCTCCGAGCACGGCAGCGCTGCCGGGTTTGAGCGACGACGGAATCAGTTTGACCTTATCCTTCCAGACGGTCATGAGGTTGGCCTCCATCGACTTGCGGATGGGCTTGAAGAGCAAGTCACCGGCCTGGGCCAGTCCGCCGAAGAGGATGATGGCCTCGGGAGCGGAGAAGCAGACAAAGTCGGCAAAGGCCTCGCCCATTATCTCGCCCGTGTATTCAAAGATTTCCTTGGCAAGCACATCGCCCTTGACGGCAGCGTCGTACACGTCCTTCGACGTAATCTCCTCCGGCTTCAGCTGGCGCAACAGGCTGTCGTCCTTGCGGGTCTGCAGGAACTCCACTGCAGTACGGGCCACACCCGTAGCCGAACAGTAGGTTTCCAGACAACCGCAATGGCCGCAACCGCACTTACGGCCGCCGCGACGCACCTTGACGTGTCCCAGCTCTCCGGCAAAGCCGTCGCTGCCGTACACCAGTTCGCCGTTGATGACAATGCCCGAACCTACGCCCGTGCCAAGCGTAATCATGATGAAGTCACGCATGCCGCGTGCTGCGCCATAGGTCATCTCGCCGATGGCAGCCGCATTGGCATCGTTGGTCACGGCCACGGGGATGCCGAGGCTGTTCGACAACAGCTCGGCCAAAGGCAGGATGCCCTTCCACGGGAGGTTGGCGGCATTCTCGATGTTGCCGCTATAGTAGTTGG
Organism: bacterium; assembly: GCA_963631395.1. Lineage (GTDB taxonomy): Bacteria > Bacteroidota > Bacteroidia > Bacteroidales > UBA3663 > Liminaster. Next base: position 4,481 of record CAVGQN010000038.1, on the reverse strand, counting down.
CATTAGGCGCACCGACGCCGATGCCGGCTATCATCTGCGCGCCGCCCACAGCGTCCATTACCTCTTGGCACGCCTTGGCGCATGCCTGAATGAAATCACCGAACTCGATACATTCGCCGGTCTTGAAGGATGAAGTGGCTGCAATCTTGCCACGCGCATCCACCACGCCGACTACCGTATTTGTTCCACCGCAATCTATACCGATTACGTAAGGCTTGATATGTGTCATTGTGTATGTATTAGAGTGTTTGTTATGTCTGTTGTTTTGTTTTTTGTGGAAAGTTTCTCCAGGTAGAAATTCCCTTCCAAACATGCTGCAAATATGTCTGTTGTTTTGTGGAGTCTCTACTGACGGAAACTCTGTTTCCATGCTGCAAATGTATGGATTATTTTGACACCAAACAAGAACTTGCCCACATTTTTATAATATATTAGATGTTTTAGCGCAGTTTGAGGACTTGTCCGGGCTCCACAACCCCGCTCTTGAGGTCATTCCTGTCCATAAGGCTGCTGACCTTGATGCCATAGCGCTGCGAGATGCTGTGCAGCGATTCGCCTGCCGACACGGTGTGCGTCGGGTGTGCCCTGTCGGCGCGCTTCCTCTTCGACTGCAGATAGATGACTTCGCCCTCACGCAGCACGTAGCCGCGCGGCAGGTCATTGTACTTGCGTAGCCTGCGTGCGCTCGTGCCGTACTCTTTGGCTATCATGGCCAGGTCATCGCCCTCCAGGGTGCGTACGTACTTGAGCCCGCGCCTCCGGGCCGTACTGTAGAGTTTGTGACGGGGAAATACGGCCGTACGCTCCGTGTCGTACACGTCGAGATGATAACGCTCGATGATGGAGATGATGTGCTCCGCATACCTGGGGTCGGTAGCGTAGCCACACCGCTTCAGTCCACGCGCCCACGACTCGTAGTCGCGCACATCGAGTTTGAACAAGGGGGCATAACGGGTGTTGTCGCGCAGGAACTTGGAGTGATGCTCATATCCCTGCTCGACCGACTTGAACTTGCAGAACGGCTCGCGGGCTGCATCGTCGTCGCACCGCACCACCGGCCCGCTCCAGTTGCGGTAAGCCTTGATGCCGAAGTGGTTGTTGGCCTTGACGGCCAGATAACTTGACCCGTAGGCCGACTCGTACATGCCCTGTGCCAGCGTGATGCTCGCCGGAATGCCATATTGCCGCATCTGCCTCTGTGCCTCTTCCGCGTAGAGCTTGCAGTACTGCTCGGCCGACAGCTTAGGCCCTTGGGGCGGACAGCCGCCACGCGCCAGAAGACGTCCCGCTCCTGCCACACAACACACCGACACGAAAACAAGGACCCAAAATTTGTAAAATATCGGGCCGAAAGTTTGGCTTTTTCGCTTATATCCCATATCTTTGCCGAAAAAAGTAATCATGAAAACGCTTGAAATCGTTGCAAAGATACAGATTTGCAGCCATACCGAACTCACGGACGAGCAAAAAACGCTCGTCGAAGCCGCAAAATCGGCCACTCTGACCTCATATTCCCCATTTTCGCACTACCAAGTGGGCGCTGCCGTCATGCTCGAAGGCGGCGAAATCGTCTGCGGCAGCAACCAGGAAAACGCTGCCTACCCCTCCGGTCTCTGCGCCGAACGCACCGCTCTCTTCTATGCCGGTGCGAAGTACCCGAATGTACCCGTCCGCAAGATAGCCATCATAGCCCGGCACGACGGCGCCATCACGCCCGAAGTCTGCACGCCGTGCGGAGCTTGCCGCCAGGTCTTGTGCGAATCGGAGGCAAGGGCCAAAGCCCCCATCGAAGTGCTGATGTGCTCTGCGTCAAAGGTCTACGTCGCCCGCGGCATCGAAAGTCTGCTTCCGCTGAGTTTTACGGCCGGGACAATGGACTCGGCGGACTGCCGGCCGTAACCCGGATGAACGCTCCAGTACGCTCCGGCTTTCCTTCTCCTACGGAGAGGCAAAAGTAAGGTAACAACCGGCCATTGGCACTTCACATAAACAAGCGAATTTAAATCAAAATCAAAATCGGCAACGTGAGTTGTCAACACTCTAATTGTGCCTTTCTCAATCATAAACGAAGGCTTTGAACGGAGACAAAAAAATGTTGATAACTTTCTATGCAAATTCTGTTCAGAAACGCGCAAACATTTGTATATCAATCAGATTCTGCGGAAAATAACAGTAATTTTGAAAGAACTTGCAAAACCCCGTATAAGAGCTAACAATCAACCGATTACGGCCTTTTTACCCCCTTTTCGGATTTCTCCGGGATTTGGAGGGAAAGAAAAAAATGCTTACCTTTGCACTCGCAATTCTTCGAGACAATCGAAAACTCGGGGATAATCTACAACTAAGGAATTTTACACCCATAAAAAAACAGAGCAGTGTCACTACTGCCAAAGTCAAATATGCAGCCACAATTCGAGACACAGTGGGAACAATGTCTGACCTATGTCAAGGACAACCTGAACAACGAAGACGCCTACAAGGCCTTCTTTGCCCAGGACAAGGCCGTCAGCTACACAGATGGAAAACTCGTGCTCGAGATTCCGTCCCACTATGTGTACGAGCACCTGGAGAGCGATTACTTTGACGTCCTCAAGAAAGCCCTGCAACGCGTCTACGGACCCGAAGTACGGCTGGAGTACACCATCCACACCAACCGTCAGGAAGCCGCCGACACGACCGCTATAAACCCGAAGCCTCAGGCCAAGGCCCCGCAGCAACAGGAGCCCGAGTTCGACTCGCACCTCAACGCGAACTGCACGTTCCAGAACTTCTGTGCCGGAAAGAGCAACGAACTCGCACTCAGTGCCGCACTCACCGTGGCACAGAAGCCCGGCAAAAACGCCTTCAATCCGTTCTTTATCTTCGGCGCTTCAGGTGTGGGCAAGACGCATTTGGCCCAGGCCATCGGTGCCTATGTGCGCGAGAACAATCCGGGCACGCGCGTGCTCTACGTCCCCTCGCACCTCTTCAAGATTCAGTATCAGGACGCCGTGCGCAACAACCAGGTGCCCGATTTCATCAACTTCTACCGCTCCGTCGACGTGCTCATTGTCGACGACATCCAGGAGTTTGCCGGCAAGAACCTGGTCGCCACGCAGAACACCTTCTTCCATATCTTCAACTACCTGCACGGCATGGGCAAGCAGCTCGTCATGACCTGCGACCGTCCTCCCGTCGAAATGGCGGAAGACCTCATACCGAGACTTCTGTCACGGTTCAAATGGGGATTTATCGGCGAAATCGAGCACCCCGACTACGAGCTGCGCCGAAGCATCCTGCGAGGCAAGTGCCGGAAAGAAGGACTCAACATCGACGACGACGTCATCGACTTCATTGCCCGCAACGCCACCGACAACGTCCGCGACCTCGAGGGCATCATCAACTCGCTCCTCGCCCACTCCATCGCCTTCAACCGTCCTATCGACCAGGAGCTCGCCGGCCGCGTGATGCGCATGATAGTCAAAATAGAGCAGAAGGTCATCACGTGCGAAGCCATCCTCCAGCAGGTGGTGGGTTCGTTTGGCGTGGACATGAAGAGCATCAACAGCAAGAGCCGCAAGCGCGAGATCGTATGGGCACGTCAGGCAGCCATGTCCCTCTGCAAGAAGTTCACCACGCAATCCGTGAGCCGCATCGGCCAGGTAGTCGGCAACCGCGACCACGCCACCGTGCTTCATGCGCTCAAGAATGTCGAGGACCTGCTGACGACCGACGTGGAGTTCAGAGAGAAATACGCTTCCGTAGAAGCCAAGCTAAAGGCCAAATGATGACGACGCCGAGCGTGTTGGCGGCAAAGTCCCACCAGCTGCCGTGACGGCAATCCGTGCAGTACTCCTGCACAAGTTCGAGCCCTCCGCCCAACAGGGTCGGGAGCAAGAGAGCCCCCACCAGGCAGTGAGACAAAGACAAAGACCTGCGCTGGCGAAAGCGCTCACCCCAGATTATCATACACAGAAAACCGTACATCCCGGTGTGGACAAACTTGTCTATGCTGGGAATGTCGTCTAATGGGGTCTCCGGTATACGGCTGAGCGAGAGATAAAGGATGACGGCCACTGTGGCCCAGGTGATTGGATAACCGGTCAAGTATTTCATATCAAACACTATACGCTATTATGCATTTAACGTTACGGAGGGTTCACATCTTTTTTCGGCGGCAAAGATAAGGCATTTGTTTCGATTATCCAAACAAATTGCCAACATCCACACAAATTTATTGCTGTCCGGCAAACTCAAGTCTATGCGATGCTAGAATTTAGAGATTCGTTGAGTTGAGCGAGTTGAGCGAAAAAAACATCGAGCAAAAACACCGCTTGCTGCGCTGGGCTCAAAAACAACCATCCATTCGCGTTCTTGTTTGTTGTTAATGATTCTCTCGTGTTGCCCTTCCGCTCCGCGTCCGGCACGTTTTCGTTAAGTCATATGAGCAAAGTCGAGCTCGCTTGAACTTTGCCATGACGAGAAAACGAGCATGTTAATGA
>CAVGQN010000037.1:0-30548 GCA_963631395.1 bacterium | reverse complement strand
TAACAACAATCAGAATAAGGATGCCTGAGAACGGCACTTACTTCACGAAGACCCTGTTCCTTACCAAGAAACACCTCGCCGTCAAGCCCCTCTTCGGGCTACCAACAGACAAATTCTGATTCGGGTGACGCATTGACGAAGTCAGGACGCAACAAAAGCCAGGCGTCCTCACAATAACCGATGTATTTGATGGTGGTGGCAAGACTGAGCTTGCCGCCTACGCTCGACAGAAGGTTGTGAACTCTGTTGTAGGATATGGGACGGCACACGCTTTCGGCCATCTTCCGCACCAGTACCCTTATGCCGGCCACTTGGGTTATCTTGTTGCGGGCAATGACGTCGCCCATGTATATTTTCTGATAGACACTGCTCAGATAATCCCGCCGGGCAGGCAGCAAAGCGGCTGCAGGTAGGCCACCATAATGCAGGTATGCGTCGAAGGTGCGCACTGCCCTGGCCCGGTCTTCTGTGCTGATGAGACTGAGCTCGTCCGTAGGAATGCGATGGACGGCCAGGTATTCGCCGAAACTGTACGGATATACCTCGGCGATGAGGAAACGCCCGCCCAATGTGGTGTGGATTTCCCCGGACAGCATCGTGGCATTCGAACCGGTAATGAAAATGCTGTGCCCGGTGTCGGCCATTCGTCGGGCAAACTTGTGCCATCCGTCTATGTTCTGAATCTCGTCAAGGAACAACATCGGACGCCGTCCGTACATCTCCTGATGACACTCCAGCAACCGGTCGAAATCGTCGGTCGAGAAACTCTCAAGACGCTCGTCCTCGAAGTTCAGATACAACATCTCGTCCCACTTGTGCCCCTCCGACAATAACTGCTGTAGCCGATGGTACAGCATGTGGGATTTCCCGGCGCGCCTGACCCCTACCAATACACGGCACGGGAATCCGTCAAGACTGAGACTGCGTGACTCCACCTTGTAGCGCTCTACTTCTTTCTGGTTGTCGAGGAGTATCTTTCTGAGTAGTTGCTTGTCCATGATATGTCGTATTATTCTCCGGCAAAGGTACGGATTGTTTAATGAATTTGCAAATAATATGCCGATTTTATTTAATTCATTAAACAAAATGAGGCAAGATTGCACTTTTTGCCCCGGTTTTTAATCTTTGCCATTTATAAGTGAAGAAAAAACTGTATCTTTGCGGTCGTTGATGATGTGTATTTACACGGAATGAACGAACGGATGAACTGAAATCAAAGGAATATGAGAAAGGAGCTGGAAATGCGGGTCGACAAGGCGGTCGACTACTTTATGCAGGGTTATGGCTGCTGCCAGAGCGTGGTGGCTGCCTTCGCCGACCTGTACGGGCTGGACGAGGTGATGGCCAAGAGAATCGCAGCGGGCTTCGGCGGTGGCGTCGGACGCATGAGGATGATGTGCGGCGCCGTGTCGGGCATCGTCATCCTGGTCGGCCTGGACTGCGGACAGACGGAGGGCAGCGACCGCGAGGGAAAGTCGAATTGCTACAAGGTGGTGCAGGAACTGCTGTCCCAGTCGAAGGAGCAGAACGGCTCGCTCATCTGCGCGGAAATCCTCGGCCTGAACGGGCACGACAAAGCTGCCTCCAGCTATGTGGCTTCGGAACGGACCGCGGAATACTACCGCACGCGGCCCTGTGCAGCCAAGGTGGAACGCGCTGCACGGATCTTCGCACAGTATCTGGAGAAGAAAGAGAACACGGATAAAGGATAACGTGTCGTGGGTTTTATTTTCGAACACGGATAGCACGGATAAAACGGATGCGTTACGGTCCTGTTTTTTATTAATCCGCGGTACATTTTCGTAAGTTTGCCCCGGTTTTTAATCTTTGCCATTTATAAGTGAAGAAAAAACTGTATCTTTGCAACGTGATTTATAAATAAAAAACAAGACTGTATGTCTGACTATGCTAAAACGGGATTCGTTATCTCCCAAGATTGCCGAATAGACCAAGATTATGCTGAATGGCTGCAAGAGATAAAGAACAGATACCAGCGTATCCGCAATCGGGTTGCTCTGCAGGCGAACTATGGCGCCTTGGAGTTCAACTGGATGTTGGGACGTGATATCGTACTAAAGAAAGCAGAGTCCCGTTGGGGCGGGGGTATAGTCAATCAGCTGAGTCTTGACTTGCGTGCAGCATATCCGGGTGTCCAAGGCTTCTCTACGCGCAATCTCTACTACATGAAGCAATGGTATGAGTTCTATATGGCTGATGATGCCAATCGCGCAATTCTGCACCAGGTAGGTGCAAAAATTCAAGAGGCTGAAAATCAAAATCCTATAAGACTGCACCAACTGGGTGCAGAATTTGTCGCAAGCAGTAAGATTCCGACCATTATAGACACCGGGGGAATGCTCCCTTTCTTCGGAATAGTGCCATGGAAGCACCACTTGACGAGCTTCTATGTAAATCGAAAGACCAGACAAAGGTGGAGTGGGCTTTCGACAGTATCCAGAATCCATTGGGCGTGGCTACTTATGAGGGAATAAAAATCAAGGAAACTCTGCCCTCGGAAGAAGACCTGCGCCAACGTCTGGAATATGTTGAGCAAGAACTGAAGAAACTGCAAGAGGATGCAGAATTGGAAATGTAATTTATAATAATCCGCGGTACATTTTCGTAAAGCCAAATGAGCAGAACCAAGCTTGCTTGGGTTATGCCATGGCGAGAAAATGAGCACGAAGTGAGCTTAAACGGATTTTAGACGGAAGTTTTCTCTTCCTTTTAGGAACGGTTTACATTACTCAAATCAATAACATAAAAACTAAATGCGATGAAACATCTTATTATGACACTTTGGCTGGGCATGGCGGCGATAGTGGCCTGCGCCCAGAAGCCGGACCCGAATTTCTACATCTTCCTGTGCTTCGGCCAGTCGAATATGGAGGGGGCCGCACGACCGGAAGCCCAGGACATGAAGAGCCCGGGGCCAAGATTCCTGCTGATGCCCGCCGTCGACTTCCCCGAACAGGGACGCAAGATGGGCGAGTGGTGCGAAGCTTCGGCTCCGCTGTGCCGCCCCAATACGGGCCTGACACCGGCCGACTGGTTCGGCAGAACGCTCGTCAGCTCTTTGCCCGAGAACATCAAGATCGGCGTGATCCACGTGGCCATCGGCGGCATCGACATCAAGGGCTTCCTGCCCGACAGCATCGGGAACTACGTCAAGACGGCCCCGCAGTGGATGAAGGGCATCCTCGCGGCTTACGACAACAACCCCTACGAGCGCCTGGTGACTTTGGCCAAGAAAGCACAGAAGGACGGCGTGATCAAGGGCATCCTGATGCACCAGGGCGAGACCAATACGGGCGACCCGAAGTGGGCCGGCATGGTGCAGCAGGTCTATGACAACCTGTGCGGCGACCTCAACCTGAAGCCCGAGGAGGTGCCGCTCTATGCGGGCAATATCGTGCAGGCCAACGGTCAGGGCGTGTGCATAGGCTGCAAGAAGCAGATCGACGAACTGCCCCGTACGCTCCATACGTCGCAGGTAATCTCGTCGGACGGCTGCACCAACGGCCCCGACAAGCTGCACTTCGACGCCGCCGGTTACCGCGAACTGGGTTGCCGATACGGCGAGGCCGTGGCCCGCTTCCTCGGCTATACGCCCAAGCGCCCCAAGATGGAAACGAACATCCGGAAGATGGAGGTGCCGGCAGACGCCGTCATCGCCGAGACGACCGTGCCTGGCAACCCCTTCCCGAAGATCGACAAGGAGCGCCGCGGCTATTTCTATGTGAAAGCGCCCGATGCCCCCGGTGTGGTGCTCGACATCTGCGGCAAGAAGTATGACATGCAGAGCGACGGCGAGGGCGGATGGACGGCCGTGACGGACCCGCTGGTGGCGGGCTTCCACTACTACTTCATGAACATCGGCGGCGTCAACTTCATCGACCCGGCTACGGAGACGTTCTTCGGCTGCAGCCGAGAGTCGGGAGGCATTGAGGTGCCTGAAGGTCCGGAAGGCGACTACTACCGCCCGCAGCAGGGCGTGCCCGCCGGTCAGGTGCGCAGCCTCTACTACTACAGCAACGAGCAGAAGACGTGGCGCCACGCCATGGTCTACACGCCGGCCGAATATGACCTGAAGGCGAACCGCAGAAAACGCTACCCGGTGCTCTACCTGCAGCACGGTATGGGCGAGGACGAGACGGGATGGAGCAAGCAGGGCCACATGCAGCACATCATGGACAACGCCATCCACAAGGGCGAGGCTGTGCCGATGATTGTTGTGATGGAGAGCGGCGACATCAAGGCTTCGTTCCGCGGCGGCGACCGCAGTGCCTACGGCAGCTCGTTCTACGCCGTGCTGCTCAACGACCTGATCCCCTACATCGACGCCAATTTCCGCACGAAGACGGACCGCGACCACCGCGCTATGGCCGGACTGTCGTGGGGCGGCCACCAGTCGTTTGACGTGGTGATGAACCACCTCGACAAGTTCTCGTACCTGGGTACCTTCAGCGGCGCTATCTTCGGCCTCGACCTCAAGACGGCCTACGACGGCATCTTCACCCGTCCCGACGAACTCAACGCGAAGCTGCACTACCTCTTCATGATGAGCGGCACGGAGGGCATGGACAAGATGTTCAATACGCGCCAGCAGGTGGAGAACCTCAATGCCATGGGCATCAACGCCCACTACTACGAGAGCACGGGCACGGACCACGAGTGGCTCACCTGGCGCCGCGGACTCCGCGAGTTCATCCCGCACCTGTTCAAGTGACAAGGCAGAGCGTTCTGCTCAAGGGACAGACAATCTGTTCAGATAACAAAGCAAAAAGGCACTTCCCAATGAAGTGCCTTTTTGCTAGTGTCTAAAACAATACGGGTCAAGGAGACAATTCTCTTTGACCCGTATTCGTATTTTGCATGACTTTATTTCCTGTGCATCAGCGGCTCGAGGAGGGCGACGGTCTGGGTAGGGAGCTTGGCCCCCAATGCCCAATGGAGGGTGTCGATGCTGTGCAGGTCGGTGCCGACGTAGTCGTAGAGTCCTTCCTTGAGGAGGTACTGCGCGTTCTGCTCGACATGCTCACCGTACTGCCCGAGGAGGGAGAAGAGGTTGAGCTGGAAGCTGACGTGCATGTCCTTGAGCTTGCGATATCCGGCATGGTCCATGTAGAGGTAACGCTCGGGATGGGCCAGGACGGGGAAGTAGCCCTGCGAGGCTATGCGGCTGAGCGTGGCGTGGAACTCTGACGGCGGATTGTAGAACGAGGTCTCGACCAGCACCTTGTCGCCCTTTTCGCCCCAGGGAAGGAGCTGTCCGTCCTGAAGCCGCTGGCGGAAGAGCGTGTCGAGCATGTGCTCGGCAGAGAGATGCAACCCGATGGGCCCGCTGTAGGCTGCGGTGAGCGTAGCGAAGCGCTCGCGTAACGCCTCGGGCGTGTTGGGGATGTCTTCCATCACATGGGGCGTGAGCCACACCTCACGGATGCCCTGCTCGCGGTAGAGGTCGAGGATGGCCAGCGACTCGTCGAGGGTCTCCACGCCGTCGTCCACGCCGGGCAGGATGTGACAATGGCGCTCAACGTATCCGTCGAACAAGCCACTGTCGGCCAACTTCTTCTTTCGGTTGAAAAGGAAGCCCATTAGTATGTCTCTTGACTTCGGTTTGCTGTCTTATGACAGGTCTTTGGCCTTAATCACTTGACTTCGCGCCACTTACTCATTTTGCCCCCCCCCGTTTTCTGAAGAGTCGGAGTCACTGTGACTGTGCTTGCCGTGCTTGCCGCCATAGTGGTAGCCATAGCCGTAACCGTAGCCGTAGCCATAGCGGTAGCCGTACTTGTGGCCGTAGCGGCCGCCTGTAGTCTCGGTGCCGTTGAGGATGATGGCCAGGTTCTTGTGCGTCTTCTCGACATAGCGCTTCTGGAGTTCCTTGAGCATGGAGCGCTCGAGGAGACCGGCACGGACAACGAAGATGGCACGGTCAGCATACTGCTCGAGGATGCGGGCATCGGCTACGATCTCGACCGGCGGACAGTCGATGAAGATGTAGTCGTACTCTGTGCGCAGCTTCTCGAACATAGGAGCGAGACGGTCACTGTAGAGCAACTCGGTCGGGTTGGGCGGCATGGCACCTATAGGCAATACGGACAGACCAGGGGCGTTCTCGCGCGTCACGATGAGCGGTTCGACGCTGTCGGCACGGCCGCTGAGGTAGTCGGTGAGACCCTTGTCGGGCTGGCCCACGTAGTCGGATGACGAACCGCGGCGGAGGTCACCGTCGACGACGAGCACCTTCTTGCCTCGGATGGCAAACGACTTGGCGATGTTGATGGTCAGGAACGACTTGCCGCTGCCCGGGTTGAACGACGTAATCATGATGACGTTGGCCGTGCCTTCCTTGGCGCTAGAGACGAACTCGATGTTGGTGCGAAGCACACGGAAGGCCTCGTTGATGACGTCACGCTTGCCGGCCTGCACCATGATGGTGCGCGGCGTGGCCGTGTGGCGCTTGCGCTCCCACCAGTGCGGCTTGTGTCCGCAGAACGGTATCTCGCCCAGGAACGGGATGTCGAGACCCTCGAGGTCCTTGCGTCCGCGTACCTTGGTGTCCATGCTCTCGATGGCGAAGATGAGTCCGACGGGGATGGCCAGTCCGAGCATGAAGGCGATGAGCAGTATCTTGTTGCCCGACGGGGCGATAGGAGCCAGAGTGCCGGTCGGCGGGGTGACCAGACGGGTGTTGTAAGCCATGAAGGCCTGCGAGAGCTCGTTCTCCTCGCGCTTCTGCAGGAGGAAGAGGTAGAGGGCCTCCTTGACTTTCTGTTGACGGCCTACCGACTGGAGGTACTTGGCCTGGTCGGGGCTGGTGGCTATCTGCGAGATGGTGCGGTTTTCCTCCTGCTGCAAGTGGCTGATCTGCGTGTCGATGCTCACGATGAGGTTGTCGATGCTGGAGAGGATGGCCTCGCGCATGGCGGCCAGGCTCTGGTCGAGGTCAAGCACCAAGGGGTTGGTCTCGCTCGAGTTGGCTACCAGGCTGTTGCGCTGCAGCAGGGTGGTGTTGTATTCGTCAATCTGCTTCTCGACGCTGGAGGCATCGATGCCGGAGTTGGCGGGCAGGAGCTGGTTCTTCTTGTTGCCGTCGGAGAGGCAGCCCTTCATGTAGTTGGCTATGGCACGGCGCGTGCTGAGCTCGAGAATCTGGCTGTTGGTCTCCTTGGCCTGCTCCATGTAAATCTGCGAGGCTGCCTCGACATCGGGCAGGAGGTGCGAGCTCTTGTAGGTAGAGATATCCTGGTCAACGTCACCAAGTTCGCGCTCTATCACGCCCAAGCGGTTGGTGATAAAGTCGGAGGTAGCGGTGGTGATGAGGTTCTTGTCGTTGATCCAGCTCTCCTTGTAGACGTTAATAATCATGTTGATGACGTCCTCGGCACGGCGCGGCACGACATCCTTGTACGAGAGGTCGATGAGCGTGGAGTTCTTGTCAACCAGATTTACCTCCAGACCGCCCTTAAGACGGTTGGTCATCGAGTAGAGGTTGCTGCGCGAGATGAAGATGGGGGCACCGCTCTCGACAAAGGCGTCGAAATTGGCTGCGGGCACTACGGTCAACATGCCGATGGGGGTGGCGACGCGCTCGTTGAACCTGCCTGTCACGAGGGTGTCGGGCAGTTCCTTGCCATTCGCACTGGCGCCCTTGAAGTTGTAGGCCTCGAAGGTAATGCTGTCGGATTTCAGACGGAGCGTGAGGGCTGCACTCTGCTCGGGCTGCAGGTCGTGGAAGATGACCTGGACGGGCAGCGTCGGGCCGTAGAGCACGTTCTTGTGGAAGGTGCCCTGCTCCTTGTACTCGATGTCGTAGTTGAGGCGCTTGCCCGTCTCGAGCAGGATGGCGGGCGACTGGATGGCGTTGAGCTCGTTGTAGACGTTGTTCTGACCGGCTGACAGACCCATGTCGGAGAACATCGAGGCAACGTCGCTGCCGATGGACTTGCTCTTGCTGTCGTCCTTAATCATCAGCGTAGCGGTACGCTGATAGGTGGGCGCCGTGGTGAGCAGGTACAGGACGGCCAGACCGAGACATACGACCAGCGATATTGCGAACCATTGCCATTTGGCCAAACAGAGATAGACCAGGTCACGGATTTCGAGTGTCGACTCTTCCTGCTGGGCTTCTTTATCTTGTAGGGGTGTGGTGCTCATAATGTGGAGTGTAGTGTTGGGGTTTGCTTGTTGTGCGCGCGAAGACTGTAGTGTGCGCGTGTTATATTAATGTACGTGCGCGAGAGCCCTTATCGGATAAGGACGGCCACGGAGAGGGCCAACGAAGCGAGGCTAATCCAGAACGAGGTGGAGCGGATGTTGTTGCCGTTGACGGTGGACTGGCGCTTGCGCGTGTCGTTGGGCTCGACATAGACCACGTCGTTCTGCTGCAGGTAGTAGGCCGGCGATTCGGCAAGCTCCTGCCCGTTGTTGAGGTTGACGCGGTAGACGTGCTGCCCGTCTTCGGCTTGGCGCATCACCATCACGTTGTCGCGACGGCCGTAGATGGTCAGGTCACTGGCCTGGCTCAGGGCATCGAGCAGCGTCACCTTGTCGCGGACGATGTTGTAGATTCCGGGACTGGTCACTTCGCCCATGATGGAGTAGTGCAGGTCCTCGAACTCGACTGTCACAACGGGGTCCTTGACCAGGTTCTCGTCTGTGAGACGCTGCTTGATGAGCGCAGCCACCTGCTCGCGGGTCAGACCCGTGACCTGTACGCGACCGAGCACCGGAAAATCTACACAACCGTCGTTGCCTACGTTGAAGCACGATACCTGCTGGTTGCCGCCGCTTCCGGTCACGGAACCTACACGGTGGGAGGCGACGGACAGGTTGAAGAGCTCCGACAGCTGCGGGTCCTTGCTCTTGGTGATGATCGAAATCTTGTCACCCGGCTGAATCTTGATGACCTGCACGTCTGGAGTCAGCACATTGCCGCCCTCAAGGTCCTGAAAGTAGGTGATGTCTTTGGGTGTGGCACACGACATGACGGTCAAGGCCATGACCAGTGCTGCTCCCCATCCCGTTAACGCTTTCCTGATGTTCATTGTGTTGGATTTATTTCAGTTTCACTATTTGGGTCCATGAATGTATTTCGGGCAAAGGTAATACAAAACTGTCAGAAGTCAAAAACTTTTGGAAGAAAAAAGACTAATTAGGCAAGTTTTCGGCCAAAGGGGGAGGGTTTGATATAAAAAGTTTGCAATAAACGGGGTATTTATAAACCCTTTAACTTGCGTAGGAACGCCTTCTTGCGCTCGAAGCGGTCGAGGCAGTGCAGCACATGGGCCACACAAGCCGACTCGTCCCACTGGCGGTGACGGGCATAGGCGCTGACGAGGGCCGTGAGCAGCGGACGCACGTGGGTGAGACGGAACAGGTTGTCGAGACACTGGCGGCGTGTGGGCTCGCCCGACGTGAAGCGCGACCGGTTGATGTCGATGACGGCAAAGCGGTAGGTGCCGTCGGACTCCCGCCGGTAGAGGAAGTTGGAGAGGTTGGTGTCGCCGTGCAGGAAACCCCTACTATGCAGCGTGACGAGGTAGGCGGCCAGGGCTTCGGTCAATGCCTCGCGGTCGGGGAAGTCGGGGTCTTCGCGCAGGCAACTGCAGTCAGGCCAGCGGTTCTCTTCGGTGGCCAGATAGTACTGCACGACCCCTCCAAACCGGCCCCGCAAGGTCACGGCGCCGATGGGCCGCGGCGTGTCGATGCCAAGCTCCAGCAGCCGGAGGGCATAACGATATGCCTTGACGGCCTTGTCGGGCCAAAAGGTGCTGTAGGCCAGCCGCTGCAAGCCCTTGGGCCGGCGGAACCGCTTGACGATGACCATGGTGTCGCCCACCTCGAAGCGCTTCACCTGGTTGCGGCGGTCGCAGAGGACCTCGCCCCGGCCGGAGTCGAATGTCTCGGGCAGGAGGCGGAGCCAGGGAAGGAACTGATGGTCTGTGCAGAGAATGTCTGTGCGACAGGCCGAGGAGGCGGTGGAGTCGGCGGAGGTGATGGATGTGGGGTCTTGTGTCATAGGTGTGAGTGTGTCTTACTTGTCTGCATATGTGATTTTCGGATCAACAGCCTGTCCGCAACTGATTCAGCGCACCCGCAGCGAGAGGGTCTGCGTGCGCAGTCCGGGTCCGCTTACGGTGAGCCGCAGTGTGCCGGCCTTGTGTCCGGAGCGGACGGCGCAGACGGCACGGCCCTGCCAGGCGTGACAAGTGGTGCTGTTGACGGACGGGTCGGCAGGCGTTTTCGACGCAGCCAGATGGGCGGCATTGAAGCCTGCCTCCTTCATCAGACGGGCCTTGTGCCACTCGGCAGCATCGAAGGCTGCGGCACCGATGACGCCGTTGTCGTGATGCAGACAGCCGCCGTTGAGCACGTAGGGCCGGCCGTTGAGGCGCAGTCCGTCAGCGGCGGAATAGGACAGGGTGCGGAAGCCGTGCTCGACGGTGAGGTCGCCCCACTGGAGCGTGTAGAGCACGGGGTGCTCGGGACTCCACAGCGACACGTCGCGGTAGGTGCGCGTCTCGGTCGAGTCGCCGTAGGTGAGGAGGACCGTGGCGGAGTCGGCACGCGTGCCGTCGGCCGAGATGCCCCAGACTTCTCCCGTGCGGACAAAGAGCCGCCAGGGGTCGTCGATGCGGAGACGGTTCTGTGCGGTCAGTGCGGTGACGCAGACGGATGCGGAGAGCATCAGGAGCAGGAGTTTGGTCATGTTTATAGAACTTAGAACTTAGAGTTTAGAGCTTAGAACTTAGAGCTTAGAATCTAGTACTTAGAATTTAGAAAATCTAGAATCTAGAACCTAGTACTAGAGTTTATAGCTTAGAATTGCCTCCAAGAGGCCGGCAGCAGTGTGCAAAGATAGGGATAATAATCGGGAATAGTGTTAACATAGTGCAAAAAAATGGGAAATGTTTGCAACTTTCGGCAGAAAAGGCTAACTTTGTCGCCAATCAAATTGAAACACGTGAACTACAATCTCAGTCAAATATCGGAAATACTGGCTTGCCCGCTGAGGGGCAGCCGTCTGGCCAGCGCCACTACGCAACCGCAAGTCAGGATACTGCTGACGGACAGCCGCAGCCTGACTTTTGCCGACCAGACGCTCTTCTTCGCACTCGTCACCGCCAAGGGCGACGGTCATCGCTATGTGCCCGACCTCTACCGCAAGGGGGTAAGGGCCTTCGTCGTGAGCCGTCCTGCCGAGGATTTCCGCAATACGTGCCCCGAGGCGTGGTTCCTCACAGTGCCCGACACGCTCGACGCCCTGCAGCAACTGGCCGCCTGGCACCGCCAGCAGTTTACGCTGCCTGTGGTGGGCATCACGGGCTCGAACGGCAAGACCATCGTCAAGGAGTGGATCTACCAACTGCTGCACGATGTGCGCAACGTGGTGCGCTCGCCACGCAGCTACAACAGCCAGACGGGCGTGCCGCTGAGTGTGTGGCAACTGGGCAAGGAACACGACCTGGCCCTCTTTGAGGCAGGTATCAGCCAACCCGACGAAATGGAACGCCTGGAGCGCATCATACGGCCTACCATCGGCATCCTGACCAATATCGGTACGGCCCACGCCTCGGGATTCGAGAGCCAGAGCCGCAAGCTGGTGGAGAAGCTGCGACTGTTCCGCAACGCCGACGTCATCGTCTACAACGCCGACATACCGGGCATAGGCGACGCCCTCGAAATGGCCGGTACGGGGGCAAGGAGCATGGCCTGGACGCGACAGCGCAACGAGGCGCAGGTCATGGTGCACAAGGTGGAGAGGACGGCTACGGAGACGCACGTCAAGTACTCGATGCTGGCCTTCGACGGGGAGTTTACGATACCGATGACGGACGACGCCTCGCTCGAGAATGCCATGAGCTGCCTGTGTCTGCTGCTCTACCTCGGCTTCGCCCCTGACGACATCGCAGCGCGCATGAAGCGCCTCGTGCCGCTGGCCATGCGCCTGGAGGTGGTGGAGGGCAAACGCGGCTGCCTGCTCATCAACGACGCCTACTGCAACGACCTCACTTCGCTCGAGATGGCGCTGGAGTTCCAGAAACGACGCTCGTCGGCCACGCTCAAGAACACGCTCATCGTGTCGGACATGCTGCAGCAGAACGACATGGACGAGCCACAGCGCTTCCGCCAGCTGGCACGTCTCTGCCAGGTGTACAAGCTGGACAAACTGCACTGCATAGGCGAGGCCTCGGTGCGCAACCGCCAGCTGCTGACCGACGAACTGCAACGGCTGGGGATGACGGAGATGGAGACGGACTTCTTCGCCACGACCGAAGAACTGCTGGACAGCCCGCAGCTGGCCCGCACCGAAGGCGAACTCGTGCTGCTGAAGGGCGCCCGCGCCTTCCAGTTCGAGCGCATCAGCGAAGCCCTGCAGTTGCGCCGCCACGAGACCATCATGGAGGTTAACCTCGATGCCGTGGTGCACAACCTGAACCGCTACCGCAGCAAGCTCAAGCCGGAGACGAAACTCGTCTGCATGGTCAAGGCCTTCGGTTACGGAACGGGCAGCTTCGAAC
Organism: bacterium; assembly: GCA_963631395.1. GTDB lineage: Bacteria > Bacteroidota > Bacteroidia > Bacteroidales > UBA3663 > Liminaster. The sequence goes on along the minus strand of CAVGQN010000037.1, from coordinate 18,018 downwards.
TGGCCAAGACGCTGCAGGACCAGAATGTGGACTATCTGGCCGTGGCCGTGGCCGACGAGGGCGCCGACCTGCGCCGCCAGGGCATTAGGGTGCCCATCATCGTGATGAACCCCGAGATGTCGGCTTTCCGCACCATCGTCGAAAACCGGCTGGAGCCCGAGATATATTCGTTCCGACTGCTCGACGCCTTCGTGCACGAGACGCAGACGATGGGCGTGACCCATTACCCCGTGCACATCAAGATCGACTCAGGTATGCACCGCCTCGGATTCCAGCAACCGGAAATCGCCGAACTGATAGACCGGCTGAAACGGCAGGATGCCGTCGAGGTGCGCAGCGTGTTCAGCCACTTCGCCACCGCCGACGACCCGAAGCAGGAGGACTTCGTGCATGAACAGAAACGACGCTTCGACGCCTGTGCCGACCCCATCGTGGCCGCATTTCCCGACCACCCCGTGCTGCGCCATATCTGCAACTCGGCGGGCATAGAGAAGTACGCGCAGTACCAGATGGAGATGTGCCGCCTGGGTATCGGCCTGTACGGGTTCAAGGCTTCGGAAGTGCCCATGGACCTCGAGACGGTGGCTACGCTCAAGACCACCATCCTACAGATCAAGAACATCCCGGCTACGGAGACGGTGGGCTATATGCGCAACGGACGGCTGACGCGCGACTCGCGCATCGCCATGGTGCCGATAGGTTATGCCGACGGCTATGACCGACGGCTGGGCAACGGCCACTCGACGATGCTGCTGCACGGCAAACGGGTGCCTACGGTGGGCAACGTCTGCATGGACGTGACTTTCCTCGACGTGACGGACTGTCCCGAGGCCCGGGAGGGCGACGAGGTCGAGATCTTCGGCCGTAACCTGCCGCTCACCGAAATCAGCGACACGCTTGGCACAATCTGCTATGAGGTGCTCTCGACGGTGTCGTCGCGTACGAAACGCGTGTATTATAAAGAATGAGCGGCATGTCGGCTGCACCACCCCCATAGGCGATGAAAAAGACCCTGTCCGCTACCCTGCTGTTCCTGCTGTTCACTCTGCTTATGGCCCTGCCCCTGCGGGCAGGCGACCCAGTGCGCTTCTACCAAAGCGGCGCGGAGAAGTTTGCGGCGCTGCTCGACGACATGCAGTCGGCCCGCCACCACATCCACTGTGAGTACTTTATCTTTGCCGATGACAGCATCGGCCATCGCATGATTGATGTGATGCGGCAGAAGGCCGCCGAGGGCGTCGAGGTGCGCCTCGTGATTGACGGCTACTACGACGTGTGCCGCGGTTACCACTACGGCAAGCGACTGGAACAACTGCGCGCCGACGGCATCGACATCCGTATCTATGCGCCTTATGTCTTCCCCTATGTGCACCGCGTGCTCCGCGACCACCGCAAGATTGTGGTGATTGACGGACGGGTGGGATATACGGGCGGATTCAATGTGGCCGACTACAATATCCAGGGCAAGCCGGGCGTGTACGGCGGGTATGTCGACACGCACGTGCGGGTGGAGGGACCGGCCGTCGACGGCCTGCAGCGCCTCTTTGCCGGTCATTTCGTCAAGGCAGGCGGACGGGACTTCGGTCATGGTGCTGACTACTATCCGCACGAGGCTTTGGCCGTGACGGACAGCACTTTGGCTGCATCCGGAACTTTGACCGTAAAAGAGAAAGCCTCGACCGACAGCCTGCCTGTCATTACAGTGGTGGAAAGGGGCCGGCAGTCGTGGGCCAAGAAGGCGGAGATGCGCCGGGCGGTGGTGCGGTTTATAGACCGGACGACGGACAGCCTGCACATACAGTCGCCCTATCTGCTGCCTACCTACAGGATACGCCGTGCGCTGCGCAAGGCCCAGGAGAGAGGGGTCAAGGTGGAGGTGCTCTACTCGGAGACGGGCGACACTCCGCTCTTCGACGCCGGCAACGTGCACTACTCGCGCAAACTGCAAAGGCGCGGGGCACGGGTGTGGCTCTATGCCGACGCTTTCCAACACAGTAAGGTGCTGACGGCCGACGGCGAACGGTGTCTGGTCGGTTCGGCCAACCTGGACTACCGCGCCATGCGATGGAACGAAGAGGTGGCTCTCGTGATGGAAAACCAAGAGGCCGTACAATGGCTTGATTCTGCGTTCGTTGCAAGCAAAGGTAATGCGCGGCCCATGGACGGGGAATATTACCGGAATTTGCCATTCAAGTATCGCCTAAAAGGAGCTTTGGCCGACATTTTCCTCTCCTGGTGCCTATAAAAGGGTGCAAAATTTGGCGGTTTGACAGAAATAACCTATCTTTGCACCGATTTATTCCTATAACTAACCCGGGTTTCCCCTGGGAAACACACACAACGTAGATTGATATGAAAAAGAACTCAACACCCGCATGGCTGACTACCTTCCTGCTCAGAGTGGCAGGCGGTATCCAATACAGCAAGCTTGTCAAGGCAAGCAAAGACCCCAAGACGGCAGGGGAGAAGACGCTGCGCGCTATCCTCGAGTACGGCAAGAACACGGAATACGGACGCGCCCACCGCTTCGACTACATCCTCAATGCCGCTGACGGCGACGAACTCTACAAACGCTACAAGGAGCAGATCGCTCCGGGCGACTATGAGGACTTCCGCGCCCTGATTGACCGCCACAAGAACGGCGAGGCCGATGTGCTCGTGCCGGGCAAGCCCGTCATGTATGCCACTACTTCGGGCACGACCAAGGAGCCGAAGTGGATTCCCATCACGGATGTCTATATGAAGAACATCTACGGCAAGATGACCAAGGTCTGGCTGTACAACTACATCATGAACCGGCCTAAGGCCTTCTACGGCAAGCTGGTCACGATAGTCGGCAAGGATGTGGAGGGTTATGCCCCCGACGGCACTGTGGCCGGTTCGGTGTCGGGCGTGACACGCCGCGATGCACCTTCGTTCGTCAAGGAACTCTATGCTGTGCCGGGCAGCGTGTACGGCATCAAGGACTACAACGCCCGCTACTACACCATCATGCGCCTCGGCATCGAGACGGATGCCACTATCTTCATTACGGCCAACCCCTCTACGCTCGTCGAGGTGCAGAAGAATGTCGACAAGTACTACGACGCCTACTGTGATGACATCGAGAAGGGTACGCTGAGCAAGGATTTCGACATCCCCGAGGAAATACGCAAGGATGTGGAGGCCCAGATTAGCCCCAACCCGAAGCGTGCCGCCGAACTGCGCGCCCTGAAGAAGAAGTACGGACGTGTGCTGCCCAAGCACTACTGGCCCCACATGCAGATTCTCAACACCTGGAAGTGCGGCAATACCAAGGTCTACCTGGACAAGATCGAGGGCTTCTTCCCCGACTGCTGCCTGCACCAGGAGTTCGGCTACTTCTCGTCGGAATGCCGCTTCGGCATCGTCATGGACGGCACCAACTACTCGACGCTCTTCCCGCACTACCACTTTTACGAGTTCATGGCCGAGGAGGATGTCGACAAACTGTCTGACCCGGAGGCCCTGAAGACGGCCAAGTTCTACCAGCTGCACGAACTCGAGCAGGGCAAGCGCTACTGCCCGTTTGTGACCACTTTCTCGGGCCTGTACCGCTACAACATGAACGACCTGGTGGAGGTTGCCACGCCGTATTTCAACACGCCGCGTGTCTTTATGGTGCAGAAGGTGAACGGCATCGTGACGATGACCGGCGAGAAACTGCACGAGCGCCAGTTCATCGAGGCCGTGAAGAATGCCTCGGCCGAGTCAGGGATGGAGGTCAAGTTCTTCGTGGGCTTCGCCGACCTGTCGGTTTCGGCCTACCACTTCTACTATGAGTTCGAGGACCCCAATACGACCCAGGAGCGGTGCGACAACTTCACAAAACTGGTGGACAAGTACCTGCGCGAGGAGAACGTGGAGTATGTGGCCAAGCGCGACTCGTTCCGTGTGCACGATCCTATCGGACACATGCTCGTGGACAACAGCTTCGAGAAGTACAAGGCTGCCTGCATTGCCGAAGGTGCCCGTGACGGACAGTTCAAGATGAACCTGCTGATGCAGGACGACAAACGCCACGAGAAGTTCAAGAAGCTAGTGAAGGAATAATCCCCTCCCGGCACCCTTCCGCCAAGTGAAACCAATACAGTCTCTGTTGATGCAGATAGAACCTGACAAATATCGTGCCGTCGTCTTCGATCTCGACGGCACGCTTTATGACAACAAGGGCCTCCCGATGAGGCTCATCCTCTCAGACATCCCCAATATGTTTGTGCTCGGTGCCGAGCGCAAGGCCCGACGTATGCTCAGCGGCAAGGACTACGGCGATGCGGCCGGCGTGTATGACACGCTGTTTGCCACGATGGCTGCTGTCAAGTCGCGTCTGACGGTCGAGAAGGCCCGCCGGTGGTATCAGGACAAGTACATGCCCATGCAGGTCACGCTGCTCTATATGTACTACGAACCCCGGCCGCTGGCCGCCGAACTGCTGCAGGCTATCAGGGCCCGCGGACTGAAGTGCTACCTCTACAGCGACTACGGCCATGAGGTGGAGAAGGTCACAGCCCTCGGTCTGGACAAGGACCTCTTCGACGGCATCGTCTCGGCTGCCAAGATGGGCGGCCTGAAACCGTCGCGTCCGTCGATGGAAAGGATGCAGCAGCTCTTCGGCCTCGATGCGGAGACGACACTCTATGTGGGCGACCGCGAGGATACGGACGGCGAGAGTGCCCGTGCCGTGGGTATGCCTTTCGTCAATGTCAAGGCCAGCCCCGAGGCGTGGGACGAACTCCTGAAAGCTTTCCTCTGAAAAGACGCCAAAAGGTAAGGATTTGGGGTGCAGGTTTGCCATTTTGTACTCCAAATTGCGCAAACAATGAGAAAAAAGTTATTTCAACTTTCAGAAATATGGAAAATATTTTGAAAGTTGAAATATTTGTTTTATATTTGCACCGCTTTTTCGGCTATGAAAAAGCATTTTGCACACAAATCGCATTTATACACACATATTATAAATAGACACAGACAAAATGAGTCAGCTGATTATACCCAAGAAATATCACGCAGCATTGAACCTGAAGCAGACTGAGCAGGCCATCAAGCGGATTAAGGACTTCTTCCTGTCCGGACTGTCGAGCGAACTCCGTCTGCGGCGCGTCACAGCGCCGCTGTTCGTGCTCCGCGGTTTGGGAATGAACGATGACCTGAACGGCGTGGAACGTGCCGTCAACTTCCCCATCAAGGATATGGACGAGGCCCGCGCCGAGGTCGTGCACTCGCTGGCAAAATGGAAGCGTGTGACCCTGGCCGAGTATCAGATTGGCAAGGGTTTCGGCATCATCACCGACATGAATGCCATCCGCGCCGACGAGGAACTCGACAACCTGCACTCGCTCTATGTCGACCAGTGGGACTGGGAACGCGTGATTCGCGAGGAGGACCGCAACATCAAGTTCCTGAAGAAAATCGTGGAGAAAATCTACAGCGCCATTCTCCGTACGGAGTTCATGATTTGCGAAACTTATCCGTCTATCAAGCCGTTCCTGCCTGAGGATGTCTTCTTCATCCACAGCGAACAGTTGCGCCAGCTCTATCCGAACCTTACGCCCAAGGAGCGCGAGGATGCCATTTGCCGTGAGCACGGAGCTGTGTTTATCATGGGCATCGGCGCCAAGCTGGGCGACGGCAAGGAACATGACCTCCGGGCTCCGGACTATGACGACTGGACTTCGGTCAACGAAGACGGATTCCAGGGCATGAACGGCGACCTGCTGGTGTGGTATCCTATCCTCAACCGCAGCATCGAACTGTCGTCGATGGGCATCCGTGTGGACCGCGAGGCGCTGCTGCGCCAGCTTAAGATGACGGGCAAGGAGGAGCGTACGCAACTCTACTTCCACAAGCGCCTACTCGAGGGTTCGCTGCCTCTCTCTATCGGCGGCGGTATCGGCCAGTCGCGCCTTTGCCTGGTGCTGCTCCACAAGGCCCACATCGGCGAGACTCAGTCGAGCATCTGGCCCGAGGATATGCGCCAGCAGTGCAAGGACGCCGGCATCACCCTGATTTGAGCAGGACCGTCATCTATAGATATGACCGTCGTCTATAGATATGACCGTCGTTTATAGATAAGACTATCGTCTATAGATAGGCCACAGTCTATTGACAAGAACGTCGAAGCCGTTTAGCTTTTTAATATTAAAAATGTAAGGACACTTTCCTGTTATGGAAAGTGTCCTTTTTTGAGTGTTTGCCCAGCCCCTCACTCAAAGACAGTGCAGAGGGCATCGGGATTGACCGAGAGGGTATGGTCGCCGTCCGTACGGATGAGCTCGAGCAGGATGTTGTCGCGCTTGCCGTTGGCGATGACCACAGGGATGCCACAGCCGGCGATGTAGCGAGCCGTCTTGTGCTTGGAGATCATGCCGCCACGGCCTGCACCGCTCTTGGTGGGCTGGATGTAGGCAGAGACGTCCGTGTCGGCCTTGATGACACGTATCAGCCGCGAACCGGGACTGTTGGGGTCGCCCGTATAGACGCCGTCGATGTTGCTGAGCAGGACCAGGAGGTCTACGCCCATGAGCGTCGACATGAGGCCGGAGAGCTCGTCGTTGTCGGTAAACATCAACTCGGTGATGGAGATGGTGTCGTTCTCGTTGACGATGGGGATGACGCCCTGTTCGAGCATCGTCTCCATACACCTGCGCTGGTTCTCGCACTGGTCGGGGGTGCTGAGCCCTACTTTGGTCGTCAGTACCTGTCCGCACATGATGCCCCACTCGCGGAAGAACTCGTAGTACTTGTCAATCAGCTTGGCCTGGCCTACGGCACTGAAGAGCTGGCGCTGCTGCACCTCGTCAATCTGCGAGATGTCGGTATGGCCCTTCAGCAGGTTGCGGCCAAAGGCTACGGCACCGCTCGAGACGAGCACTATCTGAATGCCCTGCCGGTAGAGCGTGGCTATTTGGTCGACCAGGGCCGACATGCGTGTGAGGTCGGGCGATCCGTCCCGCCGGGTCAGTACGTTGCTGCCTATTTTTACAGTGATTCGCATAGGAATGGGCCGTTATTCGTTGTGAAAAGTGGCGTTTTGTGGTGTGTAAAACTATGTTTTTAGGACTGCAAAATTACGTTTTTTTTTGCTAAGTGCAAAGAAAAAAACGCCAATAATGCCAAAAAGGTCACTACAAGAGCGAAAAAGGAAGCAAAATTTGGCACTTTCGCGAATAATCCTTATTTTTGCGGTTAAATATAAAACGAAAACCCGGCATCCGCAAGGCAGTCAACTTTGCGCTTTGCCCAACAAATAAAGGTAAAATGACGGTAAACCCGAGACAATCATTCCGTCTGAAACTGTGTCTGTGGATATTCATAGTTTCCGTCTTCGTGTTCACGACCGTGTTCGGCGCTACCCTGTTCTATGTGGGGCTCGAGACAAGGCGGAATATCAATATGATAGTCGATGCCAAATTCGACTTCGTCACTCATGCCATAGAGCGAAACCTCAACGATGCGGAGGTGTCGGCCAACAACCTGATGACCATAGGGCAGTCTCCGCTCCTCACGAACAAGCGCGACTCTGTCTACTCTCTGTGCAAATACTTCCTCAAGTACAACCCGAAGATCCAGGGCGTGGCCATCGGCTACAGCCCGAGTGCAACCCCTGACCGGGAACAGGGTTACGCACCCTATGTGGTCAACTCGGGCGGAGAGTTCAAGACGCTGGATATGGCCCAGGTCAGGGACTACAGGGAGGTGGACTGGTACAAGAAGACCATGGAGACCGGACAGCCCAACTGGTCCGCTCCGTTCCACAACCTGGACGGCAAGGTGACGGTGTGCTACAACATGCCGATACGCGACAAGAACGGGAAGCCCTATGCCGTGCAGTCGGTCGACATGAGCCTGGAGGACCTCGACGACTCCATACAGTCGCTGGCGCCCTATCCGCACTCCATCATCACCGTCATCGACGAAAACGGAACTTATGTGGCCCATCCCAACAAGGCATATATCGTCAACGAAAGCATGCAGTCGATAGCCGCCAAACTGGGCCTGCCCCGGAATGAGGAGATTGCCGCAGGTATTCTCAGCCGCCAGCGCGGATACGGCAAGTTCTATAACGGCGAGGAGGATGTGTATGTCTACTATGCGCCGGTCAAGAAGAACAACTGGACGGTGACGCTGGAAGTACCCTACAGCGACCTGGCCGGTGGCTATAGCCGGATGTTCAAGACGATGCTGATACACAGCCTGCTCGGCGTCGTCATGCTGCTCATTGTGTGCGTGGTTATCGTCAGGAAGCTCACCAAGCCGCTCGAGCAATTCTCCCTTGCGGCCAGAAAGATATCGCACGGCGAATTCCATGTGGAGTTGCCCGTCATCAAGGATCACAACGAACTCTACGACCTGCGCCAGGCCCTTGCTGCCATGGAAATCTCGCTCGACAGCTACATCGATGACCTCAAGAAGACGACCGAGAGCAAGGCCATCATCGAGAGCGAACTGAAGACGGCCAGCCACATCCAGATGTCGATGGTGCCCAAGATATTCCCGCCCTACCCGGAGAGAAGCGACATCGATGTCTTTGCCTCGCTGATTCCGGCCAAGGCAGTGGGCGGCGACCTCTACGACTTCCTGCTCGACGGTGACGACCTCTACTTCTGTATCGGCGATGTGTCGGGTAAAGGCATTCCGGCCTCGCTGTTTATGGCCATCACACGTTCGCTGTTCCGCAACATCTGCAGCCAGGCTACGTCGCCGGCCAAGATAGCCAACACCCTGAACCGTGCCATCACCGAGGGCAATGAGGAGAATATGTTCGTGACGATGTTCATAGGCAAATGCAACCTCAAGACGGGCGCTTTCACTTGCTGCAACTGCGGACACAATGCACCTGTGACCAACGGCGTCCTCTCCGATGCCAAGAACATTGTCGTGTCGCCCGGCCCGACGCCTTCGTTCATGAACGCCCTGCCGACCAATCTGCCCATAGGCGTGATTGCCGACTTCGACTATAAGGAGGTGAGCATGACCATCGAAAAGGGTGTCAAGATATTCCTCTATACCGACGGCGTCACCGAGGCAGAGAACGACAAGAGGGAACTCTTCGGCGACAACCGCCTGATTGAAGTCCTTGCCGCTACGTGTGGAGAACATTCGGCACAGGACTATGTGGAGCATGTCCGGGCTGAAGTCCATAGCTTTGTCTGCGGTGCGGAACAAAGTGACGACCTCACCATGCTGTGCTTCAACTACCTCGGACCAAAGGAGACAAAATAAAAACAGTGTAACTATGAAATATAGGCTTGTCATCAACAACCGCGTGGAGGAAATGGCACAACTGGAGCCTTTCATAGAAGAGGTGAGCGAAAACTTCGGCATCGCCCCGGAGACGGTGTTCCAGCTCAACCTCGCCCTCGACGAGGCTTTGGCCAACTCGGTTAACTACGCCTATGCCAACGGCGAGGAGGGGGAGATAATACTCGAAGCCTCGAAGGAAAACCAGGATGTCATCTTCCGGCTCATCGACGAAGGCGTGCCTTTCGACCCTACCCAGGAAGGCGAAGCCCCCGATGTGAGTTCCGCAGCCGAAGACCGGCCAGTGGGCGGCCTGGGCATCTTCCTCATCAAGCAGATGATGGACGAAGTAAGCTACGAACGCAAGGACGGTCAGAACATCCTGAAAATGATAAAGAGAATATAATCGCTTAATCGCTAAAGGTAAAATATAACCGCTAAAACAACCATATTATGACAATAGACATCAAGACGGAAGGCAATACGGTGACCGGCATCCTGGAAGGACGCCTCGACACGGCTGCTGCAGTGCAGTTCGCCCGCGACATGGAACCGCTGATGGACAATGCCGACAAAAACATCGTCCTCGACTGCAACAAGCTGGCCTTTATCTCTTCCAGCGGTCTGCGGTTGTTCCTTTCTCTCCGCAAGGCTACCATTGCCAAGGGAGGCAAGGTGACCATCACTGGCGTCAGCCCGGACATCAAGCAGGTGTTCACCATAACGGGGTTCTACTCGCTCTTCGAATTCGCCTGATAGGGCTTAGGGGAGACGTGAATATGGCTATAGAGACTTGAAGGCTGAAGAAAGAGACTTGAAGGCTGTAGAGATTTGAAGGCTGAAGAGACCAGGTCTTGACTGCCGCAGATATCAATAGGATAAATGGAAGTATTCGGATTACACTTACTCGACTGGCTGACTATCGGACTGGTGATCGGCAAGGTGGTCCTGATGGTGAAGACCAAACTGCCCTCCGACATCATCGGTCTGGGCATCGTCTTCATCCTGCTCATCGCCGGAGCTTTGCCTACTGAAGTGGCCCTCGGCTGCTTCAGTTCGACATCGGTCGTGCTCGTGGGTGTGCTCTTCGTCCTGGCCGCAGCACTGGTCCACTCCGGGGTGGTGCAATGGATTAGCCGCCACATCCTGGGCAAGCCGAGGAACCTGACCGAAGCTTTGCTCGGCATCATGATTCCGGCGGCTGGCCTCAGCGCCTTTATCAGCAGCACGCCGGTGGTGGCTCTGATGATCCAGTCTATCAAGGTATGGGCAAAGAAGATCAAGATGGCCCCCTCCAAACTGCTGCTTCCGTTGAGCTATGCCGCAACGATGGGAGGCGTCTGCACCCTGATCGGTACTACGCCCAACCTCGTAATCTCCGATTTCTACACCTCGCATACGGGCGAGATGATGAGCTTCTCGTCGACTTTGATACCCGGCATCTTCTGCCTGGTTGTCGGCATCATCACCATCATTATCCTCCAGCGATACTTGCCTGTGAGGAAATCGCCTGAGGAGTCGTTCGAGAGCAGTGCCGACTATACGGTCGAACTCATCGTGCCGGCCACGTCAGAGCATATCGGACAGACGGTCGAGGAGGCCCATCTTGACCAGGTGAACGGCGGACACCTCATCGAAATAGTACGTTTCGACAGCGAGGTGATTTCGCCTGTGCCGAAAGACGAATTCATTCTCGGCAATGACCATCTGGTCTATTCCGGCAAGATTGACAGCATCCTCGAACTGCGCCACACGCACGGACTGGTGAGTGCCAACCACCTGGTCTTCGACATCAAGGACATCGACCAACGCAAGCGCAAGCTGCAGATGGCTACGGTCGATATTGCCAGCCCGCTGGTCGGCAAGAAGATGAGCGACATCAACTTCGAGAACCGCCACAATGTGGTGCTCGTCGCCGTGGCCCGCGAGGGAAAGTGCATCCAGGCCATACCGAGAGACATCGAACTGCATCCGGGCGATACGCTCCTGCTGGAAGGCGCCAAGCTCCTGCCCGAGAACTTTGCGGGAATGCTCAACTTCTTCGACAGTGTGGTGTTGCCCAAGGAGGGGTCGAAGACGCTCATCTCTTCGCTCATCATGATTGGCATGGTCGCTCTGGCGGCCCTGCGCATTCTCCCGCTCCTTAACAGCTGTCTTATCGCAGTCATGGCCATGCTGCTGTTTCGCTGCTTGTCCATCGAACAACTGCAAAATGCAATCAACTGGAAACTGCTGCTGGTGTTCGGCGGTTCTGTCTGCCTGGGCAAGGCGATGACCTATACCGGTGTGTCGCAGCTTATATCGGACCTCTTGACCTATGTGTCGGGTACGAATTCGTTGGTGGCCCTTATTATCCTCTGCCTTCTGGCAACTTTCACTACGGAGTTTATCTCGAGTGTTGCCGCCGCAGCCATCTATGCCCCCATTGCCCTGGTTCTCGCCGAGACACTGCAGGCCAATCCGATGACTTTCTGCGTGGCTCTGATGATCAGTATCAGCAGCAGCTTTGTCACTCCAATCGGTTCGGAGACCAACACCATGGTGTTCGGCCCGGCAGGCTACAAGTTCGCGGACTATCTGAAACTGGGATTGCCGCTAACGTTGGTCATCCTTATCGCCAATATATTCATTACTACATTTGTATTCCCTTTATAATTTATAATATTTGTAATCCATTATTATAATACTTTATAATTAAAACATATTTCTTTAGCTATGATGAAGAGATTTTTCTACATGTTGGTTTGCCTTCTTATGGCTGCAACAACAGGACTGTTTACCTCTTGCTCAGGTGAGGAAGAAGAAGATGTGATTGACGACCAGACAATCGCACAGTACACCAAAGATATAGTAGGCACCTGGCTGATGGACGGCACGCAGGAGTATTGGCGCTTTGACGCCCAAGGCAGCGGCAGCATTGGCTACGGCGAGAACTGGGACCAGGCCGAAGACGTCAACGAGGGCGAAGGCAATAACTTCGAGTGGTATTTCAAATCCAACGGCCTGATGGTCATCTATGCCGTGGGCGGTGACTACAATGACCCGGAACCGGATGCACCCTACTCTATCAAGAGCATCACTTCGACCAAGATGACCTGGGTGACATCTACGGGCTATACGCAGACGTTGACCCGCAAGAAGTGACGCGCCTGAAGACCCTGGAAGCGGTTTGCAATATCGAATAAAGGTCTTGAGTTAATAAAGGTTTTGCAACATCAAAAGAAGGTTTTGCACTATGAAGAAACCTGTTAAGATTACACTGACCGTACTGGGCTCACTGCTGGCCCTGGTCATTGTCGCACTCGTCGTCGTGAGTCAGTTCGTCTTCGACAAAGACCGGCTCACGCCCATCGTGAAGGATTTTGCCCATGAATACATCACCTGCCAGACGGAGGTGGGCGACGTGGACCTGGCTTTTTTCAGCACGTTCCCAAAGATTTCGCTGCAGCTCAACTCGGTGGCCGTCATCAACCCGATGGAAGGCGCACAGAGTGACACCCTGTTGGGTGTGGACCGGCTCTTTGCCGAAATCGACGTGATGGACTATCTGCTCAACAGCCGAGTCACCATCACGGGATTCCGACTCGAGGGCGCACAGGCCAATCTCTATGTCGGCGAGGACTCGGTGGCCAACTACGACGTCTTTAATCTCGGTGCGGATTCGACGGAGACCAGCACGGCCGACACTACATCGGCCTCTGCTTCGGCCCTCGACCGCATGTCGCTCCACAATATTAGCGTTGAAGGTCTCTCTGCCACCTGGCTCGACCGCACGACGCAGATGGAAGCACGCTGCAGGGACGTCAACCTGTCGCTCGATACCGATGCGTCGCTGCAGAGCCTGTCCGGTGGCGGCGACGTGGCTCTTGAGGTCGGCGAACTCTTCTACAGCGATACGCTCAACTATGCCTCTGTGACCAATCTGCAGGTAAAGAAATGTCATCTCTACTACGACGGAAAGAACGCCGAGGTGGACTTGCCTTCTCTCTCTGTCGAAAGTCAGGAGTACCTGCTGAGCGGCGACATCGCCCTGCTGGCCCGGCTGTGGAACACACGACTGGAGGACATCGACCTCAAGTGGGAGGACGGACATCCGACGTTGGTCGGCACTACGAGTCTCGATTCGGCCAGTGTCACCCTGGGCTCTGACGACATGATCTATGTCAATACGGAAGCCGCCTACTTCGATATGCCTGTGACGAGTACACCCGAGGTGTGGACGGCCCAGGTCGATGCCGGTATCGACAAGCTGACTTTCGCCATGGACAGCGAGGGCACATTGGTCGACCGTATGGATCTGCGCACGCAGTTTACGGCATCGACGGACTCCGCCTTCACGGACTTTACGGTTCGGGACCTGTCGGCCAAGGCCGGCAGCCAGAAGCTGGAGGGTGATGTCCATGTCAATATGGCGGATACGTCGGTCATCAAGGCCGATGTCGATGTGACGCTCGCCAAGACGACTCTCAGCGAACTCCTGGCCCTGGTGCCTGCCGCCTATCGCGACGCACTGAAGGGCATGGACCTCAAGGCCCGTCTGGACGACACGCATGTCAAGACGGCGTGCGAGGTGCGCGGCAGTGTCCTCCAACTCGGCAAGACGGAAGTCAATTCGCGCCTGCGTGACTTCGGCTACAGCGACAATACGGGCCTCTCTGCCTCCTTCGACGACCTGACGCTCGGCGTCTCTTATCCGGCGGGAACCAAAGGCCGGCAGATAGAACTCAGCACCGAGCTGTCTGACCTGCAGGTGGCTTTGACCGATACGGCATCTGACATTCAGGCTGCCCTGCCGCAGGCTACGCTCCTGGCTCTCGTGCAGGACGATATCATTGACGGTAAGGACCCGCGACTGAACGTCAAGTTTGTGGCCGAAGCCTTCAATGCCTCGCTCGACGATACGATAAGCGTCTCGGCCAAAGACCTGCGGGGCAGTGCCGATGTGGACATGCGTGCCGTCAAGGGCTGCATCAAGATCGACACGAAGGCCAATCTGGGAAGTCTGACCGCTGCTGTGGGCAAGACCCTGGACGGCGGTACGGGTGCCGTGGGCCTCGACCTCAACGTCGTGTACGACAGTCTGCAGACCGATGTGCTGGATATGCTTTCGCCTGTGGCCAACTTCGTGCTCGACAATGGCGACTTCCGTGTGGAGGGCTTGCCATACAATGTGCAGATGCCGCATGTCTCGGCTTCGTTCAACAAGAACCAGGCCATACTACAGGACTGCAAGCTGCAGTTGGGCGCCAGCGACCTCGGCCTGAAGGGTACGGTCTCCAATATCAGCGCCTATCTGAAGAACCAGGCTTTGCTCACCGCCGAACTGGACCTCAACAGCAAGAAGATTGACGCCGGCCAGCTGATGGACCTCGTCAGCGGATTCGGAGCCGACAGCACGGACCTCGCCGAGGATACTGGGACAACAGCCGCTACCGAAACGGCAGCCACCGCTACTGCAACCACCGCTACTGTAGGTGATGCATCGCAGGCTGTTGTGGCCGACACCGTGAATGCCGACCCGTTTATGGTGCCGAAGGATGTCAACGTGGTGGTCAACACCAATGTGCAGAGCGTGGTTGTGGGCGACAATACTTTCGACAACGTCAAGGGTCGCCTCACTTGCGACGACGGTACGCTGGTGCTCGAGCAGATGGGCTTCACAAGCAAGGCTGCCGATATGCAGCTCACGGCCCTCTACAAGTCTCCGCGCCGCAACAACCTCTTCGTCGGCTGGAATTTCCATCTGCTTAACATCGACATCTCGGAGATGATACGTCTCGTGCCTGAGATTGACTCCATCGCTCCGATGCTGAAGAGCTTCGAGGGCAAGGCCGAGTTCCATCTGGCCGGCGAGACCGGACTGTTTGCCGACTACTCGCCCAAGATGTCGACGCTCAAGGCCGTGGCTGCCATCGAGGGCAAGGACCTGAAGGTGCTGGACAACGAGACGTTCCAGACCATCAAGAACTACCTCTTCAAGGAGAGCACTACCAACAAGATTGACACTCTGTCGGTCGAACTTGCCGTTGCCCGCAAGAAGATGACGCTCTACCCGATGCTCATCGGCTGGGACAAGTATGAAGCCATCATAGCCGGCACTCATACCGTGGTCGGCAGCATGCCGTTCAACTACAACATCTCCATCACCAAGTGCCCGCTCGTGGGCGGACATCTGGGCCTCGACATCACCGGCAACTTGGATGACGTGGACAACATTTCGTTCAAGGTGGGTGGCTGCAAGTATGCCAACCTCTACAAGCCCGAGAAACGCAACGTCACCCAAAGCCAGACCCTCGAGCTGAAGAAGCTCATCAATTCTTCGCTCAAACGGACGGTCAAGACGCCGGAGAACGAGGCGTCCGAGAGTACGTCAAGCGAGGGCGCTTCGGCCCAGAACGATGGAACTGCGACAGAATAAACACTATATTTATTAACTATAAAAACAGTCTTACTTTGTATGAAACGTGATTCACTAGTATTTGGCTACATCGCGGAAGAGCGCGCACGCCAGATGAAGGGTATTGAGCTTATCGCGTCCGAGAACATTGTCAGTGAGCAGGTGCTTGAGGCAATGGGTTCGGTCCTGACCAACAAATACGCCGAAGGCTATCCTGGCAAACGTTACTACGGCGGATGCGAGGTGGTCGACAAGGTGGAACAGCTGGCTATCGACCGCCTGAAGGAAATCTTCGGCGCTTGCTGGGCCAATGTCCAGCCTCATTCGGGGGCGCAAGCCAACCAGGCTGTCCTGGCTGCCGTGCTCAATCCGGGCGACACTTTTATGGGTCTCAATCTGGCCCATGGCGGTCACCTTTCACATGGTTCGGCTGTCAACAGCTCGGGCCTGCTGTATCATCCGGTAGCCTACAACCTCAACGAGAAGACGGGCCGCGTCGACTATGACGAGATGGAGCGTTTGGCCAAAGAGAACAAACCGAAGCTCATTATCGGCGGCGGTTCGGCTTACAGCCGCGAGTGGGACTATGCCCGGATGCGCCGCATCGCTGACGAGGTCGGTGCTATCCTGATGATCGATATGGCTCATCCCGCCGGTCTGATTGCCGCCGGTCTGCTCGACAACCCGGTCAAGTATGCCCACATCGTCACCACGACGACTCACAAGAGCCTGCGCGGTCCACGTGGCGGCGCTATCATGATGGGTGTTGACTTCCCGAACCCCAAGGGACAGAAGACCCCCAAGGGCGAGATCAAGATGATGTCTGCCTGTCTCGACTCGAGCGTGTTCCCCGGCACCCAGGGCGGTCCATTGGAGCATGTCATCGCTGCCAAGGCCGTAGCCTTCGGCGAGGTGCTTCAGCCCGAATGGAAGGAGTATGCCGCTCAGGTCAAGAAGAATGCTGCCGTGTTGGCCGACGAACTGTCGAAGCGTGGCTTTGATATCATCTCAGGCGGTACGGACAACCACTCTATGCTCGTAGACCTCCGTAGCAAATATCCGGACCTGACAGGCAAGGTGGCCGAGAAGGCTTTGGTTGCTGCCGACATCACCGCCAACAAGAATATGGTGCCGTTCGACAGTCGCTCGGCTTTCCAGACTTCCGGTATCCGTCTCGGTACGCCCGCCATCACCACGCGTGGTGCCAAGGAGGACCTTATGGTCAAAATTGCCGCCTGGATCGAGGAAGTGCTCAACGACCCCGAGAATGAAGCCGTCATCGCCAAGGTGCGCGGTGAGGTCAACGCCACGATGGCCAACTACCCGCTGTTCGCCTATTGATATTGCTGCGCAAAAGCGAAAAGTCTAAACAAAACAGCCAAATGACTTGGTAAAATAAAACAAGTCATTTGGCTGTTTTTATATTGGTTAGAGGGTCGAATAAGTCCCTAAGCACAGTTGTACTAGACTTCGGGAGAAATTTTTCTGTCTTTTAGTATTTTATCAGACAGCAATCTTTTAGAACCGGACTCCGACGCTGACGCCTACGCCGCCGAACTGGGAGAACAGTCCGTCGAGACTGACTTGCAGGCCCATATATCTGCAGACCTGGAAATCTGCGCCAATCCGGCAACGGGCAAAGGGCATCCAGCGGTCGGTGTCTTTTTTCGTCAAGGTCTTGTCGGGGTAATAGCCTACGCCTCCGTCACAACCGAAAAGGAATGAGTGCTTGTCGTGGCGGCGGAACGGAAGGTAATATTCATAAGAGGCGAACACGGGCAGGAAGGAGACGTCGCCGTTGTTCCATTCTTGCGGGTCGTCAATAGATTCCTCAACGCGCTCATAGCCCAAGCCCAGGCCCAGGAAGTGATTGCGGTTGAACCTCCAACCCGCCGTCACGGTATAATGTGACTCGTTGGTAAGAGCCCAAACGGTCAGTCCCACATTGGCGCCGAACTGCCAGTGCCCGGACATCTCCGTGGCAGGATTACTTTCTTGAGCGCACACACTGGTTGTTTTTGCGAAAGACATAGCTGCGAATGCCGCAACCATCAGCAATGTTTTGATTTTCATAAATTAAGGATATAAAAATAATCTATACTCGCGCAAAGGTAAGGCCTTTGGCTTCTTTTCATTAGCTCTATATTGTACGATTGTTATTTTGCACTTCCTGGCTCAAACAGCTTGCCTTGATGGCGATAACCAAGGCGATTGCCAATGTAATACCATCCATCTTGTTCAACGCCATCCTTAGTTCCCCAACTTGAATTGTTGTAGACAAGAGTGGTAGACTTAGATCCGCATTTTAGGTTCTATGTTGATTTGTGTGGGTAATGGAAACAATCTCCGCCATTGATATAGTA
>CAVGQN010000036.1:0-30674 GCA_963631395.1 bacterium | reverse complement strand
ATTATATATTATATATATATTAAAAATCTTTTCTTAACCTTTCTTAACAGTATCTTCCCGTTCTTCGCACAGACTTACCCGTTTCCCGGCCAGAACGAAAAAATAACTTGCGGAAAATCTAACTGTAACCGTAACCTGTAACCATCTCCACTGAAAATGCATCATGCGGGGGGCTTCTTCATTGGCTCATGAGCTCCACCCAAGAGCACGTGGGCAGACTTGCCCCGGGGAGGTGGGTGCGCGTCTACGCGCGCGTTGGCAAGAGCGCATAACTTAAAACGTAACACATTTTTTCACCCAACACATTTTCGCCCAAAACCTATGTGCCTCACAGGTACTTGTGGCGGGGGGGCGGCCCGAAAACGGTCCTTAACTCACCCGTTTTCGACCCTTAACTCGAAGAAAAATTTGGAGGCTAAGAAAATCTGCCCTATCTTTGCGCTGTGGTTCGATGGTAAGGGGTGAGACGGGTAGGGCACGCTGAGAGAGGGTGAAGCGTAGTGGGGCAACGCGAAGCCCCGATGAGGAAGAAAATGCTGCCCAGTTGGGTTTCAAAAAAAATCCAGTTGAGTTTCAAAAAAAATCCAGTTGGGCTGCAATGTGCCCCCCCCTCGGACTCTCCGGCCAGGTGTCCAGCGGGTCAGAACACAAAACCCTAATGTGCCTCTCAGCAGACTCTAGCGGGGGTCTGCCCGAAACGGACAAAATCTGCAGGCATAAAGGGGGGCAATCTGCAGGGAAAAATTGGAGGCTGTGCAAAAAGACCCTATCTTTGCACCCGCAAACCCTCCGTCCCGGCCAGGCGGAAGTAGCCGATGGAAAAACAGACATACACGCTCTTTGACATATTGCACAAACACTGATAGTGAACAGCACGCGGCTTGGAAGCCGCAAAGGAGAAATAAAAATTCCCGACCGCTGCTCACGCAGAAGTCGGGATTTGTTTGTAAGAATGATTTCACCCATAATTCTTACAAACCAATCTTAAAAATTGACAAAAAATTATTCAAAACATTTTCGTGTTTATGAGCCCGCCTCCGGCTTGTCGATCACGATGTGATGAAGCGGAGCAGGAGTGGCCTCGGCCGGAGCAGCAGCAGACTTGGCCGAATCCGAGCCCGGAGCGGGAGTGGCATCGGCAGAGGATGGGCTCTGCATCCTGTCAGCGAGGATGCGGTCCACGAGGGCATCTTCGACATACTGGCGGATGGCACGCTTGAGGGGGCGTGCACCGTACTTGGGGTCGAATCCGCGGTCGGCCAGGAAGTCGCGCATGGCTTCTGTGACCTCCACCTCATAGCCCTGAGCTGCCATGCGGGGCAGGACGGACGAGAGTTCGGTGTCGACGATGCGGCGGATGTCGTCGCGCAAGAGCGAGCGGAACGTGATGATGTCGTCGATGCGGTTGATGAACTCGGGCGGAAACGTCTTCTTCAGTTCCTTCTGGATGACGGAACCCATGGCGGCCTCATACTGAGTGGGGGTGAAGTCCTGGAAGCCGATGCCCGTACCGAAGTCGCCCAGCCGGCGGCTGCCCACGTTGCTCGTCATGATGAGGATGCAGTTCTTGAAGCTCACCTTGCGGCCCGAAGCTTCGGTAATGTGACCTTCGTCGAAAATCTGCAGCAGGAGGTTGAAGACCTCGTGGTCGGCTTTCTCGATTTCGTCGAAGAGGACGACGGAGTAGGGGTGACGGCGCACACGCTCGGTGAGCTGGCCTCCCTCCTCGTAGCCCACATAGCCCGGAGCGGCGCCGATGAGGCGCGAGGTGCTGTACTTCTCCATATACTCCGACATGTCGATGCGGATGAGGCTGTCTTCCGACCCGAACATCTCGCTGGCTATCTGCTTGGCCAGGTAGGTCTTGCCCACACCCGTGGGACCAAGGAAGAGGAACGTGCCGATGGGGCGGCGCGGGTCCTTGATTCCCACGCGGTTGCGCTGTATGGCCTTGACCACCCGGCCGATGGCATCGTCCTGACCGATGATGCGGGCGCGCAGTGTGTCGGCGAGACCGAGCAGCTTCTGGCTTTCCGACGAAGCCACCTTCTGCACCGGTATGCCCGTAATCTGGGCAACGACTTCGGCCACCTGCTCGGCACCGATTTCGCGGCGGGACTGCCGGGCTTCCTCCAGGCCCATCTTTTCGCGGAGTTCCTTGAGTTGGTTTTCGGCCTGGCGCTGTTTGTCGCGCATGTCGGCGGCGAGTTCGAACTTCTGGTCGACGATGGCGTTGTCCTTCTTTATCTTGTAGTCCATTGCTTCGCTAAAGAGCCGGCGCTCCTCGACGATGAGTTCGGCGGGCACGCGCATGGCGAAGAGGTGCATTCGGGAGCCGGCCTCGTCCATGACATCGATGGCCTTGTCGGGCCAGCTGCGGTCGGGGATGTAGCGTCCGCTGAGGTCGACGCAGGCCTGGAGTGCCGCGTCGGTGTAGCGCACGTTGTGGTGCTCCTCGTAGCGGTCGCGCAGGTTGTGGAGGATGGTCAGCGTGTCGGCCGACGAGGCGGGCTCGACAAGCACGCGCTGGAAGCGGCGCTCGAGGGCGCCGTCTTTCTCGATGGTCTTGCGGTACTCGTCGAGGGTGGTCGAACCGATGCACTGCAGTTCGCCGCGACTGAGGGCGGGCTTGAGCATCTCGGCCGCATCCATCGAACCCTGGGCGTTGCCCGCTCCGACCATGTTGTGAATCTCGTCTATGTAGAGGATGACATTGGGGTTCTGGCGCACCTCGCGAATCACGGCCTTGATGCGCTCCTCAAACTGCCCGCGGTACTTGGTGCCTGCCACGAGGCCGGCCAGGTCGAGACTGATGATGGTCTTGTCCTTGAGCAGATAGGGTGCACGGCCGTCGGCGATGCGCTGGGCCAGTCCCTCCACGATGGCCGTCTTGCCCACACCGGGCTCGCCGAGCAGGATGGGGTTGTTCTTCTTGCGGCGCGTCAGTATCTGTGCCACGCGCTCTATCTCGGTGTCGCGGCCCACGACGGGGTCGAGCTTGCCGTGGCGTGCGGCGCTCGTAATCTCGTAGCCGAAGCGGTGAAGCGTGGGCATAAGGCCGGCAAACATCTCATCGTGCGGCACGACCTCGGTGCGCATCGGGTGGCCGTCGGGGAAGTCCTTCTTGATGTCGTACGGGTCGTCGTCATCGTCGGAAGCGAAGATGCCTACTTTCGGCTTGCTGTCGTCGGAAGCGTCTGCGTTCGAGGCGCCGGCGTTGTCTGAACTTTCCTCGTGGTTGGTGGCGTTCTCCTCGTCGTTTCCGTCAAAGTCGTCCTCGTCGTCCTCGCTGTAGTCGTCCCCTTCTTCGTCCTCGTCGTAGTCCTCGTCTTCGTCTTCGTCGTAATCCCCTTCGTCCTCGTCGTCTATGTAGTCGTAGTCATCGTCCCAGTCCTCGTTTTTTGGCTTCGTGTCTATGTTCTTCCGCATCAGGGCGACTTTTTCGGGGTCGGACTCGACCTCGATGAGCGCGTTGTAGAACTTCTTATAGTCTATGTTATAGGTGTGTTGCATCATATAGCAGACCGAGCAGTCGATGTTGCGGAGCATGGCCAGAACGAGGTGCTCGGATTGGACTTCTTCGCACTTGAGCATGCGGGCTTCGAGCTGGGAGAGCTTGAGCACACGGTCGCACCAGAAGTCGACGATAGCACCCTTCAGGGCACTGTCGTCGTGGTCGGTGATGGTGTCGCCTTCGGGGGGCTGCATGTCGGTCTGCAATTTTACCTGCATCTCCAGGTCGTGGCGCAAGGCGTCGAAGTTGACGCGCAGAAGCTTGAGGGCCTTGATGACCTTGCCCTGGCCGTCGCGCAGGATGCCCAGCATGAAGTGCTCGGGCTGCAGGATGCTGTGGTTCAGACGGTGCGCCTCCTCGCGGCTGCAGATGAGGATGTGCTTGACGTGATTGCTGTATTTGGTGGACATATATTCCTTTCCTTATATAAATAGTATTCGCCCGACGACGGAGGTTGGCTCTGTTCCGAGCGAATGTTGGGCGGAGCCGTGATAGCCCGCAAAAAAACGGTGCAAATATAGACAAAATTTATCGGAAAACAACAAAAAACGGACAAATATTACAAATTTTAACCGCAAGAGGACGGCCGTACCGATTTTTTGACTACTTTTGCACGCATTGTAACTAAAGAAATCAACGATGACCCACAAGGAATTTGTCAGCGAAGTGCAGAAAGAGAGCGGCCTGGACCGGCAGATGTGTGCCAGTCTGCTGGCCGCCACCGCCAGGCTCCTGGCCGAACAGGCTACCGAACTCGAGACGGTGTGTCTGGACGGACTGGGTCAGTTGGTGCCGACCAAGCACCCCGAGTATGAGGCCGAGGACCCCGTGACGCACGCCGAGACCCTCTATCCGCCCCGCATCGCCTATCACTTCCAAAGCCAGGTGAAACTATGATCACGACCGAGCAGTATAAGAGGATGCTGGCCGCCTATGTGGGCGTGACCGACGACGAGGCATCGGCTTTTGTCGATGCCATGCTGCGTGTCATCGTGCAGCGCCTGCGCCAGGGCGAAGAAGTGGAACTGGGCGGCATCGGCACCTTCCGTGTGGTGGAAGCCCTGCAGGGCGAACTGCGCCGCGTGGCCTTCGTGTGCGACCCCAAGATGCGCGATGCGGTCAACGCCCCGTTCGCCTGCTTCGAGCCGATTGTGGTGGGCAGGGTCAAAGCATCGGCCGAAACTTCGCAGCCTGCTTCGGACAATGAAGGAGAGGCTTCGGTGGAAGCAGAAGCTTCATCCGATGCAGAAAATGATTCCTCATCAGAAGTCGAGCCGGAGGCTTCGGCGGGAGCACCCTCCGAAGTATTTTCCGATGAAGCGGAAAGCACCGAAAGAACGGAGGAAGTTTCTTCTTCAAATCTTTCCTCCGATGCAGCCGATGGTTCTTTGTCCGAAACCGAGCAAGCCGCACAGGACGGCGACACGGAAAGCGCATCGCAGCCCGCAGGCAAGCGGAAAGGCAAGTTGACTCCGTGGGGCGTGGCCAATATCTGCCTCGCCATCCTGATTGTGTGCTGCCTCGTCTATATATTCGGTGCACACCCCTACCGGCACACAGCCGCCGACCTCAGCCCGCTGGCGGAGCAGGTAGACAACGGCGGGGCTTTGACTAAAGAAGGAACTTCGACAGCAGAAGAAGCTTCGACTATGGAAGAAGCTTCGACCAAAGAAGGAATTTCGACTACGGAGGAAATTTCAGTTTCAGACGGGGCTTTGGCCAAAGACGAGACTTCGACCGAAACCGGCACTTCGACCAAAGAAGCGGCTTCGGCCGACACCACCGCACTGCCGCGGCCCACGCCCGACATGCTGCTGCACGAGGGAGGCAAGCCCCGCACTGTGGTGCTCCAACCCGGCCAGCGGCTCACCCTGGTGTCCCTGCGCGTGTATGGCGACAAGGCGTTCTGGTGCTACATCTACGACGTCAACGCCTTCCAGCTCACCGACCCCAACAACGTGCCCGTGGGTACGACGCTCTATTTGCCCGACCCGACCTACTATCAGATTGACGCCGATGACCCCGCGTCGCTCCGCAGGGCCAAACAACGCGCCGCCCGTCTGCTCAATCCGTAACACAAAACGTAAAACATAACACACTCATAATGTCAAATATCGGAAATTTCTTTACAGAACTCTTCTCGCCCGAATCGATGGGAGAGGAGGTGAATGAACCGGCAGCCGAGACCGCCGAGACGAAGGACGAACCCGCATCGGCCGAGACGCAGAGCGAGCCTGCGCCGGCCGAGAAGAAGGAAGAACCCGCACAGGCCGAGAAGAAGCAGGACGAACCTGCACCCCTCATGAAGGAGCAGCCCGCCGTGCCGTTGACCACCGAGCAGGAACTCGACGAGGTCACCATCATGTGCCGCGACGTGTTCGGACAGAAGACTGCCGACTACGGAGCCTCATGGCGCATCATGCGGCCGTCGTCGGTCACCGACCAGATTTACATCAAGGCCAACCGCATCCGCTCCATCGAAATGAAGGGCGAGACGGCCGTGGGCGAAGGCATCGTGCCGGAGTTTGTGGCCATCGTCAACTACGGACTGATGGGTCTCATCCAGCTCCAGCTGGGCCATAGCGAGACCGTGGACCTCGATACGGACGAAGTGATGCGCCTCTACGACGAGCAGCTCGACAAGGCCATGAAGCTGCTGGCCGCCAAAAACCACGACTACGACGAGGCATGGCGCCTGATGCGCGTGTCGAGCTACGTGGACCTCATCCTGGTCAAGATTCAGCGCACCAAGCAAATCGAAAACCACAACGGCAAGACCCTGGTGAGCGAAGGCATCGACGCCAACTATCTGGATATGGTCAACTACGCCCTCTTCGCCCTCATCAAGCTGGTCTGCGAGGCTGACGGCAAGTTCACCCCGAAGTCCGCCCGCAAGTCCGCCAGGAAGTCGTCAAAGAAAGCCAATACAGAAGCGTAACGGAATTTCAAAGTTCTAGAATCTAGGTCCTAAATTCTAAGTACTAGAATCTAAGTTCCAAGTTCTAAGTTCTAGGTACTAAGTTCTAAGCACTAAGTTCCAAGCACTAAGTTCTAAGCACTAAGTTCCAAGTTCTAAGCACTAAGTTCCAAGTTCCAAATTCGGTCTATGCTCAAGTTCGTGCTCTCTGCCCTGCGCAGAGTGGTGACTGTAGGTTGCCAGTGGCTGGTGGGAGGGACGTTCCTGGTGAGCGGCCTGGCCAAAGCCATCGACCCGACGGGCACCGCGCTCAAGTTGTCTGAGTACTTGCAGTACTTCGGCTTCGCGCAGCTTACGGACCTGACCATGGCCCTGGCCTGGCTGATGGCCCTGGCGGAGTTCGCCTTGGGTCTCTTCGTCTTCTTCGGCCATCACCGCAAGACGTTCGTGCTGACCGCCCTGGCCGCCCTGCTCGTCTTCACGCCGCTCACGCTGTGGCTCGCCCTCACGAATGCCATCGACGACTGCGGTTGCTTCGGCGACGCCGTGCGCCTCACCAACGGGCAGACGCTGGGCAAGAACGTTGTGCTGCTGCTCGCCACCCTCTGGCTGCTATTCTGCCGCAAGTGGATGATTTCGCCGCTCGTGCGCGGAGGCTACGCGTTCTACTTCTACTACGCCATGGTCATTGTGGTGGGCCTCTGCGCGCTGGGTTCGTGGCGGATGCCGTACATCGACTTCCGGCCCTACCGCCCAGGTGTCGACTTGCGCGCCATGGCCCTGGGACATAGGGAACCTGCCGCCGAAGAGGGTGACGTGGGGTACCGCATCGTCTACGCCAGGGACGGCGTGCAGCAGGAGTTCGCCCTCGACTCCATCCCCGACGACGACTCGGGCTGGGAGTTTGTCGAGACGCGCGAGGTGAGGACCGGCCCCGTGGGTTCTGACACCCGGCAAGCCGGACAATCGGAACCAGACGCACTGCAGCTCGGGGTCAAGGAGGGCGGCAACCTGATGCTGCTCGACGACCAGGCCCGCGACCGTACCGAAGAGGTGCTCGGCGACACGGGCTACGTCTTCCTGCTGCTCTCGCCTTCGCTCACCACGGCCATCGAACACGACCTGGACCGCATAGAGAGCCTCTACGAGTACGCCATGCAGCACGGCTACACCTTCTGGTGCATCACCGAGGCCGACGCCAGGGCCGTCGACGACTGGAGGTTCCGCACCGGAGCGGAGTATCCCGTGCTCTACGCCGACCGCCAGGAGATAGAGACGATGATGCGCCCCAATCCGGGCGTGATGCTCCTCCACGACGGCGTGATTATGTGGAAGGCTCACCCCTCGACGATCGACATCCCCAGGCTGACATCTGCCACGCTTAGTGAGCAGACTTACGGCCAAATCGTGCCCATCGACCGAAAAAGACGCGTTTTCGCGCTCTTTGTTTGTTTCTTTGCGCCATTGTTGCTATATTTGCCATTACAAATCGTATACAAACTATTACATAAAGATTCTACTAAAATGAGAAAGAAAATCGTAGCAGGCAACTGGAAGATGAATACCACCCTCCAGGAAGGCGTTGCTCTGGCAGAGGGCCTCAAGGCCGCTCTCGCAGGCAAGAAGGTCAATTGTGATGTCGTTGTGTGCACTCCGTTCATCTCGGTAGCCAGCGTGGTCAATGCCGTAGCCGGCAGCATCATCGGCGTAGGTGCAGAGGACTGCTCGGAGCACGACAAGGGTGCATATACGGGCGAAGTGGCTGCCAATATGGTTGCCTCGACCGGCGCCAAGTACGTCATCCTCGGCCACAGCGAGCGCCGTCAGTATCATGGCGAGAACAACGCCATCCTCGTCAACAAGCTCAACCAGGCCCTGCAGAACGGTCTGACTCCTATCTTCTGCGTAGGCGAGAAGAAGGAAGAGCGTGAGAATGGCACCTTCAAGGCTGTCATCGAAAGCCAGATGGAGGCTCTCTACACCCTCTCTGCCGAGGATTTCGCCAAGGTCATCGTTGCCTACGAACCCGTTTGGGCCATCGGTACCGGTCTGACCGCTACCAGCCAGCAGGCCGAGGAGGTACACGCTGCCATCCGCGCCAGCATCGCCAAGAAGTACAACCAGCAGATTGCCGAGGGTACCTCTATCCTCTACGGCGGTTCATGCAAGGCAAGCAACGCTCCCGAGCTCTTCGCTCAGCCTGACATCGACGGCGGCCTCATTGGCGGCGCTGCCCTCAAGGTGGAGTCTTTCATGCCTATCATCGAGGCTTGGGGCTAATGAAACTTAGGTTTTCCATAACCTTCCTATGGGCACTGCCCATCCTGTCATTGTCGCAGGTACCGGCCAACGGGGCCGGTGCAGGCGGCAGTGCCGTTTTGTCGTCCGGGGCTTCGGCCAGCGCAACTTCGGCTTATGAGTCTTCGGCTAACGGCGCTTTGACTGGCGGAGTCCTGGCTTCCTGCGCTTTGACCGAAGAAGTTTTGCCCGACGACAGCACCGAACTCTCCATGTGCGCACACCTGCGCGAGGACGGACGGGTCACGGTGGTGCAGGACAGCCGCCTCGAGTCGCTCGTGGGCCGTACGCCTAAGGTCTACACCGGCGTGTCGCACCTCAAGACGACCCGCCAGGGCCGCGAGGTCATCGCCGTGCCGGGCTACAGGGTGCGCGTCTACTCGGGCAACAGCCAGACGAAGTCGAAGAACGAAGCCTACCGCATCGAAGCCGAACTCAAGCAGTACATGCCGGAACTGGAGACGACCGTCGTCTTCAAAACCCCCAACTGGCGCCTGCTCGTCGGCAACTACCGCACCATGGAGGAAGCCGTCGCTTCGCTCCGCGTGCTCAAAAAGAATTTTCCCGTCTTCGGCCGCGAGATGTTTGTGGTCAACGACGAAATCGAAATCGCGCTTTGACCCCTATGCAAGATAATAATAGTGCGGAGCAGATGGCGACCGACCCGCGCCTGGAACAGATGGCCGACAATGTGGCCTCTATGCTGCAGCTGATAGGCGAGGACCCGCAGCGCGAGGGACTGCTCAAGACGCCCCAGCGCGTGGCCAAGTCCATCCAGTTTCTGACCCAGGGCTACAGCCAGGACCCGCAGGAGATTCTGCGTTCGGCCATGTTCCGTGAGGACTACCAGCAGATGGTTATCGTGCGCGACATCGATTTCTACTCGCTCTGCGAACACCACATGCTGCCCTTCTTCGGCAAGGTCCACGTGGCCTACATCCCGAACAAGTACATCGTGGGCCTCTCCAAGATTCCCCGTGTGGTCGAGGTCTTTGCCCGCCGCCTGCAGGTGCAGGAACGCCTCACCACGCAAATCAAGGAGTGCATTCAGGAGACTCTCCATCCGCTCGGCGTGATGGTGGTCATCGAAGCCCGCCACTTGTGCATGCAGATGCGCGGCGTGGAGTCGCAAAACGCCATGACAACGACCAGCGACTTCTGCGGCGCTTTCACCGAAATCCGCACCCGCCAGGAGTTCCTAGAACTCATCAAGACGAAGTAACGTTCTAGCGCTTTGCGCTTTGCGTTAATTCTCCCACAGATTTCACGGAACTCACAGATGTCGTTACGTGCCGTGGGTTTTGTTAATCCGCGGTACATTTTCGTAAGCCAAATGAGCAAAACCAAACTTGCTTGAGTTATGTCATGGCTAGAAAATGAGCACGAAGTGAACATTTTCGTAAGCCAAATGAGCAAAACCAAACTTGCTTGAGTTATGCCATGGCTAGAAAATGAGCACGAAGTGAGCTTAGACGGATTTTAAAGCGGAATTTTGTGCGTTAGCATCTGTGTTATCTGAATTATATCAGAATCTCTTGATTCACAACGATATCCGTGTTATCAGAATTCGTTTAAAACTATAAGTTCTAAATTCCAAGTTCTAAGTTCTTATCCCATGAAGTCTTTTTCTCTTTTTGTTTCGTCACTCATTCTTACCGCCGCGGCCGCACAGGCGCAGCAGGACATGCCCGCGCCCGCCAAGAGCCAGCAGCTCTTTACCGCCAACGAAGCCCCGGCTTTCACCCGTTTGCTCGCTCCCCGTACCGTGCAGTACTGGCCCGAGGAGGACGGCATCGTGTGCATTGACGGCCAGCATAAGTTCACGCGCGCCCTCTACGGACGATGCGACGCTGCCCGACTCGAGACCTCCGACGTGCCCGAGTTCGGCCTCTACATGCCCTACATGGGCGGCAACGTGACCTTCGACATCGCCCACACCAGCATCCGCGCCGCCTACGACGGCATGAGCCGCGACTATTGCATCACGCTGCCCGACTCGTGCCGCGCCAACCCCGACGAGCCAGCCCTCGTCCTCATCTCTGCCTATGCCCTGCAAGTGCCCGGCTCGGGTGCGATTTGGGAAATAGGCGGACGAAATGTGAGCCAGGGCGTGATGCTCTCTATGCGCTACGGCGCCGCCACCAATGCCTCGTTCAGCCGCAACGGCGACCTGGGCGTCGACAAGCCGGATTGCTTCGCCTTTACGCTCGACAAATGCCGCGGCAATGCCTACACCGTGGAGGGTTCGACCTTTGTCATCAACTACGGCAAGGGCAGCAAGCGCGGCGAGCGGCAGCTGCTGGGACAGGTGTCGCCCCATGTGTCGCTGCAGGTGGCCGAAGCCAGCACCCAGGCCGGCGAGACGGTCCACTACATGACCGCCCGGATTCCCCTCGACCAAACTTCGATTGTGGCCATCGGCGACTATACGGACACGCGCTGCAACCTGCAGACCATGCTCATGGAGAGCCAGAACTGCGCCGCCCGCGTCGTGTCGGACTACGAATTCCAGACGCCTGACCCGCTCATCGACCCGCTCGAATATGTCATCCCCGCCGCCGCCAACGGCATTTGGGACGAGAAGAGCGGCGTGTGGCAACACGGAGCCATCGGCTGGCGTATGCCTCTGCCCGGTTGGCGTGCCGGCTACACGGGCGACGTGCTCGGATGGTACGACCGGCAGCACCGACACTTTGCCGGTTATGCGGCCTCGCAACTTGTCGACGTGGATGTGGACAAGAGCATCCCCGTGCTCGACCCGCAGAAGAACCTCGCCCGCGCCACCGAGAAGCCTGGCAACCCCATGTTCACGACGGGCTACATTGCCCGCTACCCCAACAACACGAAGAAGGTCAACCACTACGACATGAACCTCGTCTATATCGACGCGCTGCTGTGGCACCTCAACTGGTCGGGCGACCTGGAGGAGGCCCGCGAGTTCTGGCCTACCATCCAGCGGCACCTCGACTGGGAGAAGCGTGTCTTTGACCCCGACGACGACGGACTCTACGACGCCTACTGCTGCATCTGGGCCAGCGACGGCCTCTACTATAGCGGCGGAGCCGTGACCCACAGCTCGGCCTACAACCTCCGCGCCAACCGCGAGGCAGCCAAGATTGCCGCCCTGCTCGGCTACGACAAGGCCGCCCGGCATTGCGCCGATGAGGCCGACAAGATTCAGAAGGCTATCGACCAGTCGCTGTGGCTCGACGACGAAGGGGTTTGGGCCGAGTGCAAGGACGCGTTCGGCTTGAAACGCCAGCACCGCAATCCCGCTCTCTGGACCGTCTACCACGCCATCGACAGCGAGGTCGGAACGCCCCTACAGCGCTACCGGGCCACTCAATATGTGGACCGCTGCATCCCGCACTTCCCCATTAAGGCCGAGGCGGGCCGCGCCCCGATTGACATGGCCGCCTTCGACTCGCTCTACTGCGTGGCCACCACCAGCTGGCAGCCCTACGGGTGGAGCATCAACAACGTGGCCTTGGCCGAGGAAATGCACACGGCTTTGGCTTACTGGCAAGCCGGACGGCCCGACGAGGCTTTCCGCCTCTTCAAGGGCGCTTTGGCCGACGGCATGTATCTGGGCGCCGCTCCGGGCAACATCGGCCAGGTGTCATTCTACGACGCTGCACGAGGCGAGTGCTACCGCGACTTCGGCGACCCCGTGGGCATTACCGCACGCACGCTTGTGCAGGGCTTAATCGGTATGCAGCCGGACCTCCTCACGGGCACTTTGACCATCCGCCCGGGATTCCCCTCAAGCTGGGACGGCCGCGATGTGTCGTTCTCTATGCCCGATTTCGACCTGAGCCGCACCTATAGGGGCGACACGGCCGTGTGGTACTTTATGGGCCAGGGCGACTTCTTCGACCGCTACGACTCTATCGTCTTCTACGCTCCGGCCAAGAGCGCCTTCGCCGGCGAACTGGCTGACACCGAGGGCGTGCGTTGGGTCAATACGGACGAACTGAACGCAAAGCTCCTCGCAGAACTGGAGGAAGGCCAGAAGCAGGGTTCCGGCACTTTGACCGCCTACAAGGACCCGATTGTAGGGGAGGGTCAGACGGACTATACCGACCCTGCAACGCTCGACTTCTCGAAGCTCGTGCCCGTCACCCGCGTGGCGCACAAGTACAACCTCAAGGTGGCGGACCTCTTCAAGCAGCGCTATGAGTCGCCGCGCAGCAAGAACGTCACGCTCAGCCTGCCCGTGCACGGTATGGGCGAGTGGTGTCACCCGAACGATACGTTCCCGATTTCGGACGCCCTCGGACTGAAGGCCGCCTTCTGCAGCCGGTGGAAGAACTTCCCCACCAAACTCTCAATCAAGCTGCCTAAGACCAACGCTTCGCGCATCTATCTCAAGATGGTGGGTACGACCAACCCGATGCAATGCCGCATCGCCAACGGCGAGGTGCGCGTCAAGTACACCGACGGCACCAGCGAAACGCTCGTCCTCGAGAACCCCGTCAACTGGTGGCCCATCGAACAGGAACTGGCCAAGGGTCTGCCCTCGTACTACTACCGCCAGTATGGCAACGACGTCCAGCCTCCCTACCGCATGAGCCTCCGCACGGGACAAATCTACCGTCCCCGCACGGATGGTCTCAACATCGCTACTGACGGAGGTGCAGCTACTTTGCTCGAGATGAAACTCAACCCCGCCAAACGTGTCAAGACGCTCGAAATCGAGTGCCTCTCCAACGACATCGTGATCGGCATCATCGATGCCTGGCTGCAAAAGTAAGGAGGGGTTTCCAAGGAAATTTTCCCCAAAGGAAGTTTTTCTGGGGAGTTTTCCCAAGGAAGTTTTTCTAGAGAGTTTCCCAAAGGTTTTTTCTTCAAGGAAGTTTTCCAAGGAAGTTTTCCAAGGAAGTTTTTCTAGAGAGTTTCCCCAAGGAAGTTTTTCTAGAGAGTTTCCCAAAGGGTTTTCTTCAAGAAAGCTTTCCCTAAAACCTAAAAGCAACTGGAATCATTGTAAAACAAAAATATAAAGAATAATCTACAAACTTACACTATGAAAAGATTTCTATCTCTCATTTGCCTCTTGGCACTGGCTCTCGGCGGAGCAACGGACTCGGTGTCGTACGCTGCCGCCGTGGGTGACCGTGTGCCGGCTTTCCCTGGAGCGGAAGGTTTCGGACGCTACACGACGGGCGGACGCGGAGGAAAAGTCTTCCACGTCACTACACTCGACGACAACTCAAAGCCGGGCTCCCTTCGCTATGCGCTCAACCAAAGCGGCAAGCGCATCGTAGTCTTCGACGTGTGCGGCACCATCTACCTCAATAGCGAATTGCGTCTGCGTAACGGCGACGTGACCATCGCCGGTCAAACGGCTCCTGGCGATGGCATCTGTATCGCCGACTACCCGTTCCAGATTTCGGCCAAAAACGTCATCATCCGCTATCTCCGCTTCCGTTTGGGCAACAGGAATGTGGACCAGCACGAGGGCGACGGACTCGGAGCCATGGACCAGGCCGACATCATCGTGGACCATTGTACGGTCTCGTGGTCGGTCGACGAGTGCTGCTCCATTTACGGCAGCAAAAATGTCACCGTGCAATGGTGCATCATCGCCCAGAGTATGGTCAACAGCGGCCACTCGAAGGGTGCTCACGGCTACGGCGGCAACTGGGGCGGCTCGGGCTGCACCTATGCCCACAACCTACTCCTGCACCACACTTCGCGCACGCCGCGCCTTGGCCCCCGTCAGAGCACTCAGATGGACGAACGGCTCGATATGCGCAACAATGTCATCTACAACTGGGCCGGCAATGGCTGCTACGGAGGCGAGGGCATGAACGTCAACATCGTCAACAACTACTATAAGCCCGGTCCGGCTACCATTGCCAAGGGCGCAGGCATCTCAAAGCGAATCGCCTCGCCGGGCATCCGCACCACGTCTTACTGCAATCGTGTCGTCAACGCTGACGGCACTGTGACGGGTAACGGCTGGCTGCCGATGTGGCACGTTTGGGGCGACTACTACGTGGACGGCAACGTCAACTCGAAGTATAAGTCGGTCACCGCCGACAACTGGACGGAGGGCATCTACGCTCAGATTTCGAACGGCTCGGGCGTGGACTACACCTACACGCAGGCTACCAAAGACACGATGCGTGTCGACACTCCGCTTAAGTTCCCTTATACCACGACCTGGAGCGCCTCCGACGCCTACAGCAAGGTGCTGGACTACGCCGGATGCTGCAAGCCCCGCTACGACGACGAGACTAACACCTACTCGCTCAAGCACGACATCCTCGACAGCATCATGATAGCCGATACGCGTACGGGTACTTCCTACTTCTCCGTCGATGGCCTGGGCAAGGGCTTTATCAATACGCAGGACGACGTCATCTGCGACTTGCTGCCCAACGCATGGCCCGACCTCGAGGCTTCGGGCACCGAGGAGAAACGCGCTGCAGTCGACACGGACGAGGACGGAATCCCCGACTACTACGAGAAGCTCTACTGGCCGGACGGATGCAACCCCAACGATGCGTGCACCATCCACGGCTTTGAGCAATACACCAACATGGACTACTATCTGCACATGCTCGTCTACGCACGCGTCACACGTTTCATCTCGTCGGAATATACGGTCGGCACGAAAGCCATCGGCAACTACCAGGCGCTTGGCGATGAAGTGGGCCGCTACGTGTGGGGCGAGGGCGACGGCATTGACGCCGTCTCTACCAACTCGGCTGCCGCAGAGTCAGGCGCGTGTTATGACCTCCTCGGCAATCCCGTTCGCCAGATGCTGCCCGGCCGCATCTATGTCAGGAACGGCAAAATGTTTGTGAATAGGTAAAATACACACACACTCCAAAAGGTATTGCACCTTGCAGACCTTTGGATTTTCTCCTTTACAATCCAAAGATTTTGCTTTTTCAAGTCAAAGATTTTGCTCTTTCAATCCAAAGATTTTGCTTTTTGCAATCCAAGGATTTTGCTTTTTGCAATCCAAAGATTTTGCAATCCAAAGGAAATTTCCTTACAAAACAAATAACCAACTCAAAACACAAAACATTATGATTCAACGAACGCTTGTGATTTTGAAACCGAGTTGCCTGATGCGCAACCTGGTGGGTGAAGTAATTCAGCGCTTTGAGCGCAAGGGCCTGCGTCTGGCGGGCATGAAGATGTGTCAGCTCTCTGACGCGCAACTCAACGAGCATTATGCCCATCTGTCCGGTAAACCCTTTTTCCAGCAGATCAAGGACAGCATGATGATTACACCGGTCATCGTCTGCTGCCTAGAGGGCGTGGATGCTGTCGAGGTGGTGCGTAGCCTTACGGGTTCGACGAATGGCCGCAAAGCCGCTCCGGGCACCATTCGCGGCGACTTCTCGATGTCTTTCCAGGAAAACATCATCCACACCAGCGACTCGCCCGAGAATGCCCAAGCCGAACTCGCCCGCTTCTTCCGGCCCGACGAAATCTTCGACTACAAGCAGCCTCTCTACCCCTTCCTCTATGCTGCGGATGAAGGATAAAAAAGATAACTGGATTTAGTATAACTGGACTTAGGTTCTAGACACTAAATTCTAAGTTCACTTCGTGCTCATTTTCTCGCCATGGCATAACTTTGGGCACGCTCGGTTCTGCATATTTGGCTTACGAAAATGTTCTAAGTTCTAGGCTCTCTAGGTTCTAAGTACTAAATTCTAAGCTCTAAGTTCTCTTTAGCTTATAGAGCGTAGACTCGAATTCGATTCCGGTGTTATGGGGCGCATTTGCCTCCGATGCCGGAATTGTTGTGTTTTCTGAGTTCGAAGAAGTTTTGCAACCTGAGGCCAGGGACGTCGTTCCCGTCTCGGTCCGCAAGGTGTCGGTGAGGCACTGGCGCACGAAGCGGCTGGCCTTTTTGACCGAAGCCGTGAAGTCGATGCCGTTGAGCGCGTCGGCGGCGATTACGCCGGCAAAGACGTCGCCTGTGCCGGAGCGCGTTTCCTTGACGATGGTTTGGCGCTGGAAGGTGGTGGAAATGGTGCGGCCTGCGATGACGTTGCCGATGTAGCCAGTTCCCATCGGAACGCCCGTGATGACGAGTTGCCGAGCGCCCATGTCGAGGATGTGCCGGGCCAGCGTGTCGAGTTCGCTGCGCCGCCAAGGACCGTCGTGGTAAGGTGTGTTGGTGAGGCTGCAGGCTTCGGTAAGGTTGGGCGTCGTGATGTCGGCATAGGCCACTAGGCGCCGCATCTTCTGACAGAGTTCGTCGGTGTAGGTCGGATAGATTCGGCCGTTGTCGCCCATCACGGGGTCAACGATGACGGTGGTCGACTCCCGGCGGAAGTGCAGGATAAAGTCCTCGACGATGGCAATCTGCTGCGCCGAACCGAGGAAGCCCGTCATGATGCCGTCGAAGTGAAGGTCAAGTTTCTTCCACTCCTCGATGTAAGCCGGCATGTAGGCCGTAAAGTCTTTGCAGAAGAAAGAGGGAAATCCCGTATGGTTGGAGAAGATGGCTGTCGGCAACGGACAACCCTGAATGCCCAGATAACTGACTATCGGCAGTATGACCGAAGTGCTGCAACGGCCATAGCCGGAAATGTCGTTGATGATGGCTATCTTTTTAATCATAATGTCGCAAAGGTACGGCCTTTTTGCCGTTTTACCAAATTTTGCTTCCGAAATCGATGTTTTTCTGACTTCTGTTTGGCGGATTGAGAGAAAAACGCTATCTTCGCCATCGGTATGAGGCAAACTTTGGCGGATAGGGAATGTTCCTATTGGTAAGAAGCCTTGGCTAAAAAGAACTTTGATAGATAAGAAAAGTTCCAGTCTGTAGTTTTGGCTGAAAGAACTTTGGCTAAGAGTTTTGGCAGAAAAGCCCGGAAAACTACCGGAAGTTGTTGGCCCGTATAGAATCCTTTTGACTATGAACGACAGTATATCTCTTCTCCTGCAGCAGCACGACATCCGTCCGACGGCCGTGCGAATACTGGTTTGGCGTACGCTGGCACAACTGGATTATGCTTTTGCCATCGCCGACCTGGAGGGTCTACTCCCTACCGTGGACCGCAGCACTTTGTTCCGCTCGCTCTCCCTCTTTGTCGAGAAGAATCTGCTGCACACGCTCGACGACGGCAGCGGCCAGCAGAAATACTGCATCTATCAGAACCGTCACGTACACCTTTCGTGCACGGTGTGCGGCCGAACCGTCTGCCTCGAGACCGAAGACATTCCGCTGGTCAAAATTCCGGAGGGGTTCGAGGTGCAGCACGTCACTTACATCATCCAGGGCATTTGCGCCGGCTGCGCGCACAAGACCGTCGACGGCCAACGGGCCGAGTGTCTTTGCCATAACCACAATCATAATCATTAGGAGCAAGGCTTCCGTTTTCCCATTTTTTTTGCGCGATTTTCCCCTTGTTTCTGCATTAAAATTGTCCCCCTCAGCAGATATCTCATCTACCGAGGGGGGCAATTGCCTTTGTAAAATAGATGCTTATTGCAAATGCAGCCTACCAGGAAGTTCAGAGGCTTTTTGCAAAAAAAGATGTCCTTGACATAATTCAATGCCAAGGACACCTTTATTGCTTATGTTTTATGATATAAAAACTTTTGCCATGAGCAGGCATTAGTGTTGATGCTCCGGTGACATTATTGCTTTAAGCACCTTACTTCTTGTCTTTGCGCCACAGGTGGGTCATGTCTTCGAGCGTCTTGCCCTTGGTTTCGGGCACAAGTTTCCAGACGAAGACGGCAGCCAAAGCGCAGAGCACGCCATAGAGGGCGTAGGTGAACCAATGGCCGAAGCCGTCACCGGGTGTGAGTTCGATGTTGAACATAGGCACGAAGGTCGACGAAACAATCCAGTTGAAAATCCACTGGAAGGCAACGGCGATGGCTACGGCTGCACCGCGGATGGTGTTGGGGAAGAGCTCGGCGATAAGCACCCAGCAGATTGGACCCCAACTGAACATAAAGCAAGCGGAGTAGATCATGATGCTGATCATGCAGAGCAGCTGCATAGCGGGATTGCCGAAGGTCAGGGCCACGCCAAATGCGCCGATGGCCATGCCCAGCGAACCGACGATGAGCAGAGGCTTGCGGCCAATCTTCTCGACCGTAAAGACGGCAACCAGCGTGAAGGCTATGTTGATGATGCCCGTAAAGACGGTCACTACCATCGCATTGTCAAAGCCCATGTCGGCATAGATGCGCGGTGCGTAGTAGAGAACGGCGTTGATGCCGACGGCCTGCTGGAATACGGAGAGCATAATGCCGACAAAGATGCACATGAAGCCGTAAGCCATCATCGGCTCGGTCTTGACCGTCATGGTCTCTTTGATTTCGGCCAAAATACGCTTGGCGGCAGTTGCGCCATTGATGCGCGTGAGCACGAACTCGGCCTTCTCGTCAGCACCGATAGAGGCCAGGTAACGAGGCGTCTCGGGAACGAAGCAAATCAGGATGGCAAACAATCCGGCGGGAACGGCCTCCGAGCCGAACATGTAGCGCCAACCGGTCTCGATGGTCCAGGCTGCTTCGCCGGGATTCATAATCTGGTTAATGCCCTCAACGGCCTTGATGACGGGATTGACGTTGTCGCCCAGGATGATAAAGTTGACGACATAGACAACGAGCTGGCCGAAGATGATGGCAAACTGGTTCCAGCTGACCAACATGCCGCGCATGTGACTCGGGGCAATCTCGCCGATGTACATCGGGCAGATGGCCGAAGCTAGGCCGACACCGACACCGCCGATGACGCGGTAGATGTTGAAGGCTACGAGCAAAGAGTAGGTAGGAACGCCGTGCTCAAAGAGCATAAACTCGGGCTCCATACTGCCCAAAGCGGAAATAAAAAAGAGAATGCCGGCGAAGATGAGAGACTTCTTGCGGCCGAAATTGCTGGCCAAAATGCCCGAAATGCCACTGCCTATGATGCAGCCGATGAGTGCGGAAGCACAGGTGAAACCGTGCATGGCGTCGGTGTAAGCAAAATCCGTAGCGCCCATGAAGAAGGCTTGCAGACCTTTCTCTGCACCTGAGATGACGGCTGTGTCATAGCCGAACAGCAGTCCGCCCAGGACGGCTACCATGACAATGGAGATTAAGTAGGCTTTTGACCCTTTGTCTGTACAATTCATGTTTTGTTGTTTTGATTGTTTGATTGATTGAGGTAATTTCGCACAAAGTTACGCCTTTTTCTGAATTTGGGCAAACTTTGATTGAGGTAATTTCGCACAAAGTCACGCCTTTTTCTGAATTTGGACAAACATTGATTGAGGTAATTTCGCACAAAGTTACGCCTTTTTCTGAATTTGGACAAACTTTGTGCGGAAAAACATCAGTCTGAAACGCTTTTTCGTGCTCTTGACACTATATTTTAGTGTGGTGGAGACGATATTTTAGTCAAGTGGACTTTATAATTTGTGTTTTGCAAGATTTGATTTGTGCTTTACCAGCATAGTAGCAAACCTTGTCAAGACAATGGTAAGTCTTGTTAGGTCAGTAGCAATCTTTACTTTAACGGAAGCAAAGCCTGCCTGCGCAGATGGCCAAGCCGGAGGTGTGGCGGGAGAGAAGGCGGCCCTGCAGGTCGTAGGCCGGACTTTCCCAAGGAGCTGCGCAGCCGGTAGTGAGCTGTTCGATGCCCGTGGCGTGGTTGGCAGGAGCGGATTGCGGTCCGAGTCCACCCATGGCGTTGGCGGCCCGTACGGTGTAGGTCGAGTCAGCGTCGGGCGTGTCGAGGGTGACGCTTGTGCCCTTGGTGAAACTCATCATCGTGTCGCAATGGCAGATAGCGTAACCGATGGCGTCGGAGACGGCTTCCCAACGGAGTGTGTTGCCCTCAAGCGTGACCAGGGCGGGAGCTTCGCACTGTCGGGTGAGGGCAGTCGGGTTCCAGTTTTCCGAATTTTGGTCAAAAGCTTCTTACTATCAGAAGGTGAAGGTGTAGGGGACGCCTTTCTTCAGCAGGATTACGTGCGGGTCTTCTCCATGTGCGGACAAAGGTTTTTCCTCTTGTGCAGACTCGGGGTTTTCTCCCTGCACCGTGATGCGGACGGAGCGGTCTGTGCGGGAGGTGAGGATGGCCGAGCCGTGTCCGTTGTCCCACGTGAGGCGGTCTATACGAATGCCTCCGCGCAGGGACATTCCGCTGATGCAACCTCGTCGCCATTGTTCCGGCAGGGCCTGGAGGAGGTTGATGCTGTCGCCGTCCGAGTAGGCCAGCATGCTGAGCACGATGGCGGGATAGGCGCCGCTCATGTCCGTGTTGAATATCTTGTGCGGGTCGTGGGTCGTCATCAGATTGTTGTTGAAATACGTCTCGCCGGCCAACTGGAGCATCTCTGCGACCAAGTCACCCTGGCCTAGAGCACAGGCGGGAAGAGCCAGTTGCGAAACGCCGAAGGCCATGACGCCGCTGTTCTGCTTACGATACTGCAGACGCCGACGGATGGCTTTGAGGACGCCCTCGCGCAGTGTGTCGCTCTGCATGATCTCGGGGTCGTGTCGGTAGTAGAGCCCAATCAGGTGAGAAGCATGGCGGCGCTCATGGTTGTCGGCCAGGTCTTGCCAAAGCCATTCGCGCAGTTCGCCGTCCTGGTTGACTTCATACCGTGTCCAGGACCGAGAAGGAATTAGGTTCTTGTCCGAAGTCAGCAGAAGAAGGTCGGGCCAAGGCTGACTCTGTGTCCAAAGCAGACACAGAGCAGACTTGACTCAGTGAAAATAAAATAAAGAAAAGGGCCTTGCCCATATAGGAAGTCTTGTTCATACAAGAACTCTTACACAATAATTTAAGTATTAGCCTGAAAAGTTTTTATTCGAAAAATCTTTGTTGGAATGTCTTTGTCCGAAAAGTTTTGTTCTGAAAAATCCTTATAAAAGTTTTTCCAAAAAAAACCTGATTTACAAAGTCAAATCTTTTCCGAAATTTACAAAGCCAAATCTTTTCCGAAAAATTCCTGCAGACATCCTTAGTTGCCCGTGAATGTGTAGGTCTGCCCGGCTTGTGTGGCCACGTCATAGAGATGCGTGGCGGGCAACTCGAGGTCAGGGATGCGTGACGGGTCGACGATGACGGGGTCGAGGTTGTCGTAGGGGCGGAAGAAGCGGTTGGCGTTGTCGCCCTTAGCCTTCTTGAGTCCGCGTCCAGATAGGGCAGCTGTGCTGCGCAGACGGAGGTTGCCGCCTAGGGTGCTCTCGACCACGAGACGAGTGACGCGGCCCTTGCTCCAGGCCAGTTCCTTGATGACGAAGCCGCCGCGCACACGCAGACCTTCGACACGGCCTTCGCTCCACACGTCGGGCAGGGCAGGGAGGAGGTGCACGCACTCGTTGTGGCTCTGCACGAGCATCTCGGCAATGCCGGCACAGCAGCCGAAGTTGCCGTCAATCTGGAAGGGCGGATGTGCGTCAAACATATTGGCGTACGTGCCTCCGTTGGGGTCTTTAATCGTGATGTTGGGGTCTTTGAGTTTCAGCTGGTTCTCAATCAGCGTGTAGGCGTGGTTGCCGTCGAGCATACGGGCCCAGAGGCACACCTTCCAGCCCATCGACCATCCGCGGCTGTTGTCGCCACGGCCTATGAGAGTCTTGCGCGAAGCCTGGAAGAGCTGCGGGTGACGGAACGGCGAAATCATATTGCCGGGATAGAATCCCCACAGGTGGCTGATGTGGCGGTGTCCGGTCGTCTCGCGGTCCCAGTCCTCGAGCCATTCCTGCATCTGTCCGTACTTGCCGATGTGCATAGGCGGCAGTTGGCGCTGCAGGTCCTTGAGCGAGTCGGAAAAGGCGGTGTCGATGCCCAGTTCTTCGGTGGCGAGGATGGTGCTGCGCAGCAAGTCGTAGATCATCTGATTGTCCATCGTCACGCCCTGGAAGATGGCGCAGCTCTGCTTCTTGCCGTTATCGTCGGTGTAGCTCCATTTGCCGGGGTGGTTTTCGGGCGAATGGCTGGGCGAAGCGACGAGATAGCCCGTCGCCTTGTCACGGCTGAGGAAATCCTGATAGAACTGAGCGGCACCCTTGAGGATGGGGTAGGCGCGCCGCAGATAGTCGAGGTCACCTGTGTAGAGGTAGTGTTCCCAGAGGTGGGAGCAGAACCACGCGCCGGCGGTGGGCCATACCGAGCACGAGGCATAGTCGACGGCTCCGGTCGAGCGCCACAGATCGGTGTTGTGGTGCAAGGTCCAACCTCGTGTGCCGTACATATAGTGGGCCGATTGCTGACCGGTGTGGCTCACGTCGTCGATGAGTTGCAGCATCGGCTCGTGGCACTCGCTGAGGTTCGTCACCTCGGCCGGCCAGTAGTTCATCTCCAGGTTGATGTTGATGGTGTACTTCGAGTCCCACGCAGGATATTGTCCGCCGTCGGGGTTCCAGATGCCCTGCAGGTTGGCGGGTTGAGAGCCCGGCTGGCTGCTGGCGATGAGCAGGTAGCGGCCGAACTGGAAGTACATCGAGGCCAGGCTCGGGTCGGACGTCTCGCTGAACTCGGCGATGCGCTGGTCCGTAGGCTTGGCCGT
Source organism: bacterium (assembly GCA_963631395.1). GTDB lineage: Bacteria > Bacteroidota > Bacteroidia > Bacteroidales > UBA3663 > Liminaster. The sequence goes on along the minus strand of CAVGQN010000036.1, from coordinate 7,450 downwards.
TTGAGTGGGGTTTTCGCCCAGGTCAAGACGCACGCGTCCGAACTGCTTCCGGTAGAGGTCCGTGTGGCGTTGGCGCAGCTGGTCGTAGCTCAAATCTTGGTCCAGCACGGCCTGCAGATAGCCCATGGCTTTGGCCTCGCTGTCGGCCGTGATGTCCTTGTAGTTCACAAAGTTAGTGGCCGAAGAGACGAGCAGCAGCGTCGAGGTTGCGCTTTCGTGAACGACCTTGACGTAGGTCGAGCAGTGCAGGCCGTTGGGCACGTTCTCGAAGTCGGCCATACCCGGTTGCGTGTAGACGCGCATCAGGTCCGGAGCAATCCAATACGACTGTACCTTGCCACGTTTCTCCTTGAGCGGACCGGCGAAGCTCACCTTCAAATGGTCGAGTGCGCCGGCTTTGGAAGCCGTCAGATGGATGACCGTTACCTGGTCGGCCATCGATGTGAAATATTCGCGGGTGAAGTTCACGCCGTCCGACTCGTAGCTGACGCTTGCCACGGCCTCCTCGAGGTTGAGGTCACGGCGGTAGTGAGTGGCTTTGTCGTGTCCGGGCAGGGTGAGCACAAGGTTACCCACACTTGCGTAGGCAGCGCCGTGGGCGGTGATAGAGCGGTCGGCCGTAATGTTGGCGAGACTTAGGCGCTGGGCTGTTTCGTAGTCGCCGTTGTTGAGGGCCTCGCGTATCTTAGGCAGAGCGGCGAGGGCCTTGGGGTTATAGTTGTTGTAGGGGCTTCCGCTCCAGTAGGTGTCTTCGTTGAGCTGAATAGTGTCGGAGGTCGTTCCGCCGTACACCATAGCGCCCAGTCGTCCGTTGCCCAAAGGCAGGGCCTCGACCCAATAGTCGGCAGGGCGGTTGTACCATAGTGTCAGGTCGTCGGCCATCGAGAGGGCCGGGCAAGCCATAAGGGCCAGTGCTGTGGCTGTAGTGCAAAGTCTCATATCTTTATCTTTGTAGTTTGTAGAGAGAATGTGGTAGAGAGAAGAGAATTGAACTGAGATTCGGAATTTTTTCTCAAAGAATTTTTCTCAAAGGACGATTCTTAAAGGATGATTCTCAAAAGATGATTCTCAAAAGATGATTCTCAAAAGATGATTCTCAAAAAAAGTTCTAAATTTCTAAGTTCTAAAATCTAAATTCTAAGTACTAAGTTCTAAGTACTAAGTTCAAAGTACTAAGTTCAAAACACTCACCTCCTCATAATCAGTTTTCCGTCATGGATGAAGAAGCCCCGTGCCTTGTTGCTTACGGGCCGGCCCAGGAGGTCGCAGTCTAGTGTGCTGGCGCAGGCGCTTCCGTCGCGCACCACCTGGATGATGTCCGTAGTGCTTTCCTCCACATTGATGCCGTTCTCGTGGTCCACGATGGCGGCTCCGGCATATTGTCCGGTGGTGATGTCGCCGAGCAGAATCTCGTTGAGGTATTGCTCGAGGTAAGTGTAGCCCTCGGCGTTGAGCTGCATGGCGTCGGTTTCGTCGCGTGAGTCAAGGCCCATCATCGACTCGTACATATCCGGAATGCCGTCGTCGTCGCGGTCCTTGCGGAAGGCGCCGGCCGAGAGTTCCGGCCATGGCGACCAGTTGCTGCCGGCGCCTGCAGGCTTGAGATCTTCGACCGTGTCGATGATGCCCGGACGTTTCGTCGTCGAACCCGAGAAGGTGGCCGTGCCGTTACGGGCTTCCTGTATGATGCGCAGGTCGATGCTGTCGCGGCGCAGCGAGCAGCCCACATAGTCGAGCACCTTGGTGTAGGCGTCCTGTGCCGTGTAGAGGTAGAAGAGCGGCGAGCAGCCCATCACCGTGTCAGACTTGACATCGCTCTTCGAGACCACGCCGTTGACCTTGCTTGCGTCCGTATTGACCACGACGCCGCCCCACTGATTGTTGTTGTAGGTTGTGTAGACGGGGTTGTAGTTGCCTGCCACGTAGTATTTTCCCCATACTGACGAGCCGTCGTCGGCCGTGGCGTCGTCCACGCCAATCCAGCGGTTCTTCGAACCCGTCGTGGTGGTCGGGCCCGGCTTGTAGTAGTTGCCCACCATGTTGATGTGCATTCCTTCGGCGCCGTAGCATCCGTTGCCGGCCCAGTTATAGATGACGCAGTTGCGCATGTCGCACTCGTGCATATCGGGGGTCACGCCCTCAATCGAGCCAGTACCGAAGCGCGGAGTGCGGCTATCGTGGTGGGCGAGCATATTGTGCAGGAACGAGGCGTGAATGCCGCCCCAGATGGCTCCGAAGCCATGCGAACCCTTGCTGTGCTTGCTCACGCGGAGGCTTTCGCTCACGAGGCACCACTGTAGGGTGAAGTCGTAGCAGGCATAGAACGAGCAGCACTCGTCGGTGCTCCACGACACGGAGCAGTGGTCGATGATGACATTCTTGAAGAAACGTCCGCCAAAGGCATCGGCGCCGTCGGCTTCGTCGGCCGAGAGTTTACGGTCGCCCATGCGGAAGCGCAGGAAGCGTATGATGAGGTTCTCGCAGTCGCCGTGCACGCTGACGGGATAGTCTGCCAGGGTGATGCTGCCCGGGGCGCTTTGTCCGGCTATGGTCACATTCTTGCAGCGGATGGAGAGCTGGCTGTTGAGGTGGATGGTGCCCGACACCTTGAAGAGGATGATGCAGTCGTTCATCTTGGTGACGCCGTAGCGTAGCGAGCCCTTTTCGTTGGTGTCTTCTAGCGTGGTGACATAGTAGACAGAACCTTCGCGTCCGCCTGTCGCATAGCGTCCGTAGCCTTCTGCGCCTGGGAATGCCGGAGTTCTTGTGTCGGCCAAGGCCATACTGCCTACCGAAAGGACGGCGACGAGTAAAGAAAGAAATTTCATGACTATAAAATTTATATTAGTATAACATTTTCGGCAAAGGAAGTTCTTTTTCTTCTTTTTCGGCAAAGAAAGTTCCTTTTCTTCTTTTCGGCAATGGATTTTCCTTTTCATTTTGCAAGTTTGCGGACGAAGTCTTTCTGCAAAGGACGAAGTCTTTTTTTGGGGGCAAAGCCTTTAGCAGACTGGCCTTCGTGTAGGAAAACATATTCCGGTAAGAACAGAAAAAAATCTCTGGTAAGAACAGAAAAAAATCTCTGCAACCGCTCCCGCAAAGCCGGAAAGCTGGTGCAAAGATATTGACAAAAAAGGGCTTCTAACAATGCCTTGTACGTTATTGCCCCTATTTCAGCACAAATTTACCCTCGTCGTCATGTGCTTTCGTACGATAGTCTACCTCGTGCGCACACGGGCCGAGTCGGCGCTAAAAACCGCGAGACTCCTTCTCCCCGTCGACCCCGTCCGGGTCGAGATGCAGGGCCAGGCGGATGTCGTCGGCCACGCGCCTTATTTCGTCATACTTGCCGTAGCAGAGGTTCGATTCCAGGTAGTAGACGAAACTTCGGTCGCCGGCTTTGCCCGTAGTGGCGTTGCGGCCATTGCCCGTAGCTAGCTCCGTTTTGCCCAGGTCAGCATGGCGGCCCTTGCCCGTAGTGCAGCGGGCGTCGCGTTTGGCTTCCTGGCGCAGACGTTCGCCGATATTGACGATGAGGTCGTAGAGCTGGTGGCCGCGCACGAAGAGGTAGCAGTTGTCGCGCTTCACGCCCAGGTCGTTGCATCGGGCTTCGTACCAGGTGGGGTCGGCGTCAGGATAGAGGCGGGCGAAGTGGCGGCACATCTTGCGGGTGCGGTCTTCGAGCCGTTGCAGAATGCTCCGTCCGTCGTCGGTGGTGGCGTGGACGTCGCAGGGCAGGGTGATGAGGCGGTGGAAAACCTTCTGCGGGAAAGCCTCGGGAGCGGCGCCCTGTAGGTAGAGTTGCCACACCAGTAGCGGGTAGATGATGCGGCTATAGTCGCGCAGGAAGCGCACGAAGTCGAAGCGTAGCACGCCGCCGCATGCCTCGAGTTCGGCTCGGTTCACGTTGTCGGCGTAGCAGAAATGGTTCTCGAACGAGTAGGTGTAGGTCTGCAGAATGCTGTGGTGGGCGTCTATGTCGGGTTGCTGGTTGAGGTAGCGGTAGTCCGAGTCGATGGCAATCCAGAAGCGGTCGTCGAGGAAGTCCTTGTACTGCAGGCATTGGGTGCAACCGGCGGTGCTGTGTCCGCTGATGCTGCGCGACGAGGTGATGAACCTCCACTTGCCCTGGGGATAGACGTGGTGCAGCACCTTGCCCCAGAAGACCTCGTCGTTCTTGTTCTCGAGGTGGATGGCAGCCGTGGCCCCGTACAGCCGCAGTTCGCTCTTGAAGCGCTTGGCGGCCAGGCGGTAGAAGTTGTACTTCTCCTCGGGGGAGTAGAGGGGTTGTTTCGGGCTGAGGTTCATGGCATCCGTTGGTCAAAAGGGAAGAACCCGTATTTTGTTGGTCAAGGGGAAAAAACGTATTTCGTTGGTCAAAAGGGAAGAACCCGTGTTTCGTTGGTCAAGGGGGGAAAGACCGCACCTATTCGTGCTCGATGAGGTCGGAGATGAAGACCAGGCGGTCCTCCCATCCGTCGGCGAAGATGTTGGGCGAGTGCGTGGCCATGATGATCTGGCAGTTGGGGTTGACCTCGAGCATCAGCGCTACGAGGCGGTCCTGCCACTCCACATGGAGCGAAATCTCCGGTTCGTCGAGGAGAATGACGTTGGGCTTGTCCTCCATAAGGAAGAGAGTGAAGAGCAGCAGCAGAATCTGCTTTTCGCCGGCCGAGAGGCTGTCAATGCCAATGGTGACCTTGTCCTTGTGGAAGACGATGCGGTTTTTGTTGTCGATGGCGATGCGCTTGCCCGTCGAGGCGAAGAGCACGTTGATGAGGTCAAAGAGCTTGTCGATGCGCTCCTGCTTCTTTTGGGCCGTCGAGAGGTCGGCGAGCATGCCGAGGCGGTAGTCCGAGAAGCTGTAGATGCTGTCGTCGCGCTGGTAGAGCACCGAGTCGAGGGCGATGCCGAGTTGCGAGAGCGACGATTTCTTCGACGAAGGCACATCGAACGTGTTGACATAGTGGAAGCACGTGGCATCGGCAAAGCCTCCGTACTCCGGTTCGTGCACAATCTGCTTGCCGTCGAAGCGCATGGTGCCTGCCGTGGTGGTCACGGTCACTTTGGCCTTCAGTCGGCGGCAGAACTTCTCGTCGCGCGTCATGACGGCCTTGATGAGGTTGAGCATAGTGGTCTTGCCGAAGCCGTTTTGGCCAACCACGATATTGATGTTGGGGTCGAGTCCGTGCCAGATGATGGAGGTGTCGCCCCACATGGTCCGTATCTCGATGTCTGTGATGCAGATGCGCTTGTCGTCAGTCTTCATGGCCTATACACTCCTTTATTATTGTTTATATTAGGTGATCCGGTTGGGATTCGAACCCAAGACCCACAGCTTAGAAGGCTGTTGCTCTATCCAACTGAGCTACCGGACCGGAGTTGGAGTGCGTCTGGTCAAAGGGCCGGTCAGACCGGTACCTACAGGGATGTGCCCTCCAAATTCCGGCGGCAAAGATAGTCACTTCGCGCGACTATTCCAAACATTTTGGCAAAAAACTGTAAAAAACCGCCTTCCCACTTGATTTTTTTTGTTTTTCTGCTTATCTTTGCGCGCTATTTACGACAGCGCAACCCGTGTTTTTGCGGAGTCGCCTTGTCACTAACACACAAATATTACGATATGGACAAAGTAAGTGTACCTGTATTGCTCTTGACCGGTTATCTTGGAGCCGGCAAGACCACTTTGCTCAACCGCATCCTTACCAACGGCAAGGGCATCCGTTTTGCGGTGATAGTCAACGATATCGGCGAAGTCAACATCGACGCCAGCCTCATCCAGCAGGGCGGCGTTGTCGGCCAGAAGGACGACAGCCTGGTGCCTTTGACCAACGGCTGCATCTGCTGCACGCTCAAGATGGACCTTGTGCAGCAAATCACCGACCTCACCACGCAGGGGCGTTTTGACTACATCGTAATCGAGGCTTCGGGCATCTGCGAACCGGCCCCCATTGCCCAGACCATCTGCTCGATACCTGAGATTGTGCCCGCCAAGACGCTTCAGGGCTATCTTCCCACACTCGACTGCATCGTCACCGTGGTCGACGCGCTGCGCATGAAGGACGAGTTCGGTTGCGGTCACGACCTGTTGCGCCAGGACATGGGCGAAGACGACATCGAGAATCTGGTCATCCAGCAGCTCGAGTTCTGCAACATCATCCTGCTCAACAAGACCCACGAGGTCGCTCCCGACGAGCTGGCCCGCATCCGCCAGATCATCGTGGCCATCCAGCCTAAGGCCAAAATCATCGAGTGCGACTACTGCGACGTGGACTTCGACCAAATCCTCAATACCCATATGTTCGACTTCGACGACGTCGCCACTTCGGCCACATGGATTCAGGAGGTGGAGGGCCATCATGACGAGGATGAGGACGATGAGGACGAAGACGAGCATCATCACCATCATCACGACGATGATGACGACGACCATGACCACCATCATCACGACGATGACGAGCATGACCATCATGACCACGACCACCATCATCACCACCATCATCATGACCACGAGAACGAAGAGGAAGGCGAGGCCGAGGAATACGGCATCAGCACGTTTGTCTACCAGCGCCGCCAGCCGTTCAATTTGGCCCGCTTCGACGAGTTTGTGGCCGGTTCGTGGCCCAAGAGTGTGATTCGCTGCAAGGGCATGTGCTACTTCAGCGACGAGCGCGACACTTGCTACGTGTTCGAGCAGGCCGGCCGCCAGGTCAATCTGCGCAATGCAGGCCGCTGGTACGCCACGATGCCCGAAAACGAACTCCAGGCCCAGTTGGCGGTCGACACGCAGCTGCAGCGCGACTGGGACGAGACCTACGGCGACCGTATGCAGAAGCTTGTCTTCATCGGCCAGAAGATGGACCGCAAGGCCATCTGCCAGGCTCTCGACGAGTGCCTCGAGGTGTATTGATTTGAGTTAACACAAACGAAAATCCCGACCGCTGCTCACGCAGAGGTCGGGATTTGTTTGTAAGACACATACAGAAAATCTTACATACGAAAACATATCTATAACATTAACAATTTCTATATTAAACTAATTCTTTTATGAATTAAACTAATTCTTATGAGCCGCTCTTCCGCCTATCCGCCGCGATGCGGGCAGTAGGGCAAGCCAGGACGCGGCAGGGTGCGGCAAGACGCGGCAGAGTCAAGACGCGGACGGGTGCGAAGGCATCTTACTTTTCGAAGCGAATCCAGTCGATGTCGAGGAAAGCGCCGTCGTTCGAGACGCCGTGACGCGTGTTGAAGAAGCCGAGCTTGGCTCCAATCCACTTGCCCTCCTTGACCGTGAAGGTCGAGCCCAGCGACTGGAACTTCTTGCCGTCCAGGCTGTAGGAGAAGTCGGCGTAGGCCTTGATTTTGTTGCCAATGCCCTCGCTGTGCACCTTGACACGCACATAGATGTCGGGAGTGGCCATACGGGCCTGCGGCACGTCGTCGACGGCGT
>CAVGQN010000035.1:0-30772 GCA_963631395.1 bacterium | reverse complement strand
GCAAAGGCCATGGCTTCGAGGGTGAATTCTTCGACAAGGAGATACGCAACTTTGGTTTCTCATTCTCCTATCCCGAGAGTTGTTGCACAGGTATGCGCTGGTTGGGTCGCGGTCCCTATCGGGTATGGCGCAATCGTCAACGAGGCACCCACTATGCCATCTGGCAAAAGGGCTACAACAATACCGTGACTGGCGACTGCGAGAAGCCTATCGTCTACCCGGAGTTCAAAGGCTATCACGCCAACCTCTATTGGGCGCAGATGCTATCGGAAACTGCGCCATTTACGGTATTTAGTGAGACGGACGGACTCTACTACCGCGTGTTCACACCAGAGGAGCCGACCTATCTCAACAACGGACTGCCTACGATGCAACCTTTTCCCGAAGGCGACTTATCCTTCTTACTGGAGATTCCGGGCATACAGTCGTACAAGCCCATCGAACAGTTGGGTCCTCAAGCTCAACCCAGTCATATACGCATTAACGTAGGCGACGAAGGGTTGCACATCAAACTGTGGTTTGACTTTGCTCATAAAATTAATAAACTCTGAATATTATGAGAAATGTTTTTATAGTCATAGGATTATTTATTGCCTGTCAGCTGTATGCTCAGAGTGACTCCGCAAGTGTATATGTAGCTCAGTACAAAGGCGACAAGGCTGGCGCGGTCAGCTATACGTTTGATGACGGATACGCCGAGCATTACACGCTGGCCGCCCCCGAACTGGAGAAACGCGGTTTCCGTGGCACATTCTTCATCAACGGTTCAAAAATAAACTCCGACAACGAACATGTGCAGGATTCGAGTCGAGCCACCTGGCCGCAACTGCGCGAGATGTCGGAACGCGGACACGAAATTGCTAACCATGGTTGGGCGCATCGCAACTTCGCCCGTTTCCCGCTCGAAGAACTGAAAGAGGACATTCTGAAAAACGACAGTGCCATACTGGTCTGCGTCGGCAAGCCGTCACGAACCTTTGCCTATCCCAACAACAACAAAAGCCAGCCCGGCAGAAGCTATGTAGAACAAGGGCGGATAGCCACACGTCTAGAGCAACGGTCGGTAGGTAGCAAACGCACGCTGCAAGACCTGAATGACTGGGTAGACGGACTTATTGATAAAGGTGAGTGGGGCGTAGGCATGACGCACGGACTCACCTACGGCTACGATGCTTTCCGCAATCCACAGCGCCTTTGGGACCACTGGGACTACGTCAAGCAACACGAAGACAAGATATGGGTAGGCACTTTTGAAGAGGTAGCCGCTTATGTAAAAGAACGTGACAGCATACGTCTTGTTGTCAGCCGACACAAACACACCTTGGAGGTGCTTCCCATACTGGACTTAGACTCTACCCTCTTCAATCAGCATTTGACCATGGTCATCGATGGCGTAAGTGAAGGCACAATCAGGGTAAAACAAGGAAAGAAAAAACTGCACGTCACGACCGCTGGCGGCAAATGCCTGTTTGACTTCGACCCCTATGGCGGGAAGATTAAAATCAAAATGAACCGATAGGCGCGTGTCAATGGCGCGGCAAGGGAAGGCAGTCAGACTTGCAATGTAGGAAACAATCCGGCAAGCAGCACAAAAAATACAATAGAATTCACGACAAAAAAATAAACAGTTCAGCAAATGAAAACAAACAAAATCTTTTTGACATGTATCGCCTCTCTGATGCTGATACCTATGTCGGCAAAGGCACAAACCATCGAGGTTGATATGAGCAAACAGACCCCGACGACTTACTCAGTAAATGTGCCTGACGGCAACTACAAAGTGACCATCGTCATCGGTTCGAAGAAGAAATCGGCCAAAACTGTGGTGCGAGCCGAGGCTCGGCGACTGATGCTCGACGAAGTATCGACCAAGCGCGGCGAATTCAAGACCTATGAGTTCGTCGTCAACAAACGCTCGCCGAAGATAACAGACCGCGAGAGTGTACGTCTCAAGCCACGTGAGGTAGATAGCCGCACTTGGGATGACCAGTTGACGCTCGACTTCTACGGCTCTGCTCCTGCCGTCAAAAGCATCAAAATAGAACCGGATACTACAGCCACAACGGTGTTCCTCTGCGGAAATTCGACTGTAGTGGACCAGTCACACGAACCCTATGCAAGTTGGGGACAGATGATACCGTGTTGGTTCGGCCCTGAAGTGTGCATCTCCAACAATGCCGAAAGCGGTCTGACAGCCACAAGTTTCATCTTCCAAAAGCGTTTGGACAAGGTCTTGTCTATGATGAAACCCGGCGACTACGTCATCTGCGAATTCGGGCACAACGACCAAAAGGAGAAAAATGCCGGATCGGGAGCCTGGTATAATTTCTCCTACAATCTGAAGAAATTCGTCGACGAGGTGCGTGCCAAGGGCGGCAACGTCATCTTTGTTACACCTACACAGCGACGCCGCTTTGACGATGACACACACACCAAGATACAGGAGACTCACGGCGATTATCCGGATGCCATGCGTGCCGTAGCGCAGCGAGAGGGCGTTCCCGTCATCGAACTGCACGACATGACACGCACCTTCTTCGAAACTTTGGGCTACGAAGACAGCAAGAAGGCTTTGGTCCACTATCCGGCCAACACCTACCCCAATCAACCGCAAGCATTACAAGACAATACTCACTTCAACCCTTACGGAGCCTATGAGGTGGCTAAAATGGTAGTGATGGGAATGAAACAGCTTGATTTGCCGCTTGTGCAGTATCTTCGCTCAACTTGGGTTGACTACAACCCGGCCAGTCCAGACAACTTCACAAAGTTCGTTTGGTATCCTTCCAACGACCTGGATGTAACCAAACCCGACGGAAATTGATTCGTATGGAAATGGATTGCGTGTAGTCACGCAGCACTCCGACAATTTGATTACAACACTCTGACAATTGGTCAGCGCACCAAATAGCACTGCCCGTTTCGGACATAAACACCTGGCATAGTAGTATTAACAGCTACTATGCCATTTGTTGAATATAAGCAACCGGTGTTATCACGATGAACTATAGCGGGCGTTTCCAGTCCGGATACTTCAGAGGTCGCAGAAGCTACCTCGATACTATATACATAGATGGCACCACCAGCCGAATGAAGCACGACGTCTACCGGCTCGGTTAGTGTTGACTTAACCTGCCACTTGTTGATGGTCTGGGATGTTGACTTTGTGCCGCCCGCCAACAAATCCAAGCTGTCGTCGCTATCCGTAGTCAGGCCACGTTCCTTGGCCGCATTGGCCGTAGCAGTCACGACGATTACCGTTTGACCTGGACTCACCTTAGGCACCGTGAGGTAAAGGTTGTCACCATAGAGGCAGATGTAGTTGTCGGGCGAAAGAATGGCCCGGTTGCCCGTACTGCATTTAAAATACAAACCATCCGTTTCGGGAAAGACATACCCCGACGTCGTGGTCAGATGCTGAACGGCACTCATAGCCTTTGAGTACCGGTATCCTAACTTCTGAGACATCGGCCAGTTGGCATCTGCGACAAGCGAGTCGGCCGTAGACTGACTCCAAGGTTCAGTAAAATCCCATACGCGCTCGGCCTTCACCACAAGCGTATCACTGGCCGACGGGACATGAGGTTTCACCACCTCAATAGGCTGGGCATCGACAAGTTTTAGTTCGACGAGTTTATTGAACATCATCTTGCCTAGATATTCCGTCCAAATAGAGTCGAAATGCAAGGCATCGCTACGCAAACCAGCATCACTCATGTCAATATAGTACACTTCTGGCAAATCCTGGACAACCTGCATTTGCGCCTTTTCTACCTCGCTACTATACTGTTTGCTGTTGTGCGACACAGTACCGAAGATGAAGGGAAGTCGCAGATACTTGTCGTCACCGGTCTTGGCCGCAATCGCACTACGCATATAGGTTATCATCTCGCTGAAATTCTTGTAATAGCTTCCGGACTTCTTCCTGTCGCTCTCTCCCTGATGCCACATGATGGCCTTCACTTCGTATCCGTCGGCAAGTTTGGAAAGCGTGGAATCTACGCAATCGGCAAATCCTTCGGTGAGAGACTTGGCGAGAGACTTGCCCGTCTCAATATTGCCCCGATAGGCATTGTTGCGGGCAATCCATGCTGAGTCTGCGCACCATACTGGCAAAGTGGCATAAGTGGCGGCAGTATCGATGGCCGTACCTCCGTATGCACACTTGATGGCATAGAAGTCCTCGCTAGTGGCTTGGTCGATAAAGTAGTGTGTCACGTCGCAGAAGGAATAGCGCTTGGAATTGTCGGTGAAGGTCTGTTGACCGAAAGTGCCCGTCGACGAACCTGTGACATTAGTGTACTTGAGGTGTTTGTAGCCGGCCCTCATATAAGAAGGCAACTTGCTCACATACTCTCGTCCGTCTGCATTCGACTGACCGGCAGTAAGGAAAACCGGCGACTGTGCCCACGTTTGTGCCATAGTGGCCGTAGTCAGCGCAATGGCCAATACGGCCGCAACTCTTTTACTTTTCATAGTCTTGAGTGTATTATTCATTGGTTTGTTTTGATTTCAGTTTTTTGGTTCTTCTGATTTTTGGTTCTTCTGATTCCGACACATTCATTTTTTGTTCCCGGTTTCAGTAATTCAACATTCCTATTTCTGTTGAGCAAAGGATTAACCAACCGTTTGCAAGGGCAAAGTTAGATGCTTTGTAACAAAGACAAATAGCCCTATTGTACGATATGTAGTAATTTTGTACGAACTTCAATCGAATCGGAGACCTTTGTGCGCGGTAAAGCGATCTTCGCAATTGCAAAAAAGAGAGTCGTCAATCGAAATCGCGCGTCGTAGCTGCATCGGGAAACCACCAATCGAAAATAAAAGCACAACAAATAGCGCATCTGTACGTTTGTACTATTACTCTGTGCATATGTGTAAATATTGAAAGACCTATCACGCACCAATTATGAAAAGGAAAGACTTATTCTCCCTCGTGACCTTAATGTTTGTCGCAGTGGCTTGCTCGCCTGACCTTCTCCGCGTGCGGATAGAAGGAGGCCAAGTAAAAAGTTTCACCCGACTTTGGGTACATAAGAGCGGTTGATTAAATCAAGTAACCCTCCGGATGTTAGCGGAGGGTTACCGTGAGGGAACGGATGCCGACGCAAGTGGTGTCGGGCCAGACGTTGAGTTTCCATAGCCCCGTGTCTGGAAACTGTATGGTCAAATCGCGAATGACGAACTGCTTGGTGTAACTCTCTGCCCAGCAGTCGCCATCGGGGAGTCCCAAGGAATCGGCCAAGGGTAATGTAACCACATACTCACGCTGTCCGTCGACCATCAAATGCAGCGGAAGGGAATTGCACGGATAGGTGCGCACGTACCGGACTGACAGGTCGAGCGTGTAGTCTGCCCGACTGGTGACAAGACTGCCCGGAATGGCCGTTTCACAGACTCGTATGTCAAAGCCACAAGTATCGGCCGGCGTCCATCGCTCAGTACTGACATCGGCCGAATGGTCATACACGATACCATCATTGTGGCACGACGTCAGCAGGAGCACTGCCGGTAGAATCAGCAGGAGGAGTATTCGGTTTGTCTTCATTTGGATTGCGGCCGTTGCGATTGCGGCTCTGATGGCGGGAGCCGTTGTCTCGGCGGCTACCGAAGTTGTTGGAATTGCCTGATGGAGAAGGATTTGGGCTTCCCTTGCGGTTGGTCTTGCTTTTCTTCCGCCTGGCTCGGTCAAAACGCGTCAGTTCCTCGTCGCCGACACCATCGGTAAACTGCGGCATCTCCTCCTCTTTGCCTGCGGCCTGCAGACTCTCGGGCTTTTGGCCGTGCTTGTTGAGTTCGATGATGTCAAAGGCCCTACGTGTCGAAATGGTCACGGTATTGAACGGACCCGACTTGGATGTACTGTATGTAATCGTCCGGGCCAAAGTGTCTTGCTTGAAGAGATAGTAATCTGCATCGCGGGTCTGCAGCACAATGTCTTTGGACGGGAAATCGTGCTGCGCTTCCATATAGCAGTCGACCTCAAAGTTCATGCAGCACTTCAACTTGGCACACTGGCCGGCCAGTTTCTGTGGATTGAGCGACAGGTCCTGGAAACGAGCGGCTGCCGTACCGACACTTTGGAACTTAGTCAACCACTTGGCACAACACAGTTCGCGGCCACACGGCCCGATGCCGCCAATGCGTCCTGCCTCCTGCCGTGCTCCGATCTGCTTCATCTCAATGCGGATATGGAAGGCTTCGGCCAGCACCTTGATGAGCTGACGGAAGTCCACGCGGCCATCGGCTATGTAGTAGAAAATGGCTTTCTGTCCATCGCCCTGATACTCGACATCGCCGATTTTCATCTCCAGTCCAAGGTCCTTGGAAATCTGGCGACTCCGTATCATCGTATCCTGTTCCTTGGCCTTGGCTTCCTTATAGCGCTCCATATCCTGCTGGTGCGCCAGGCGAAACACCTTCTTGACGGCCTCGGGGTCGTCAAAACGGAAATTTGCCTTCTTCATCTGCAGGTGGACCAAATAACCGGTCAGCGTCACCTCGCCGATGTCGTGACCGGGATTGCTCTCGACGGCCACCCAATCCCCCTTGTGCAGGTCCAGGTTCTCCTTGTTCAAGTAGTAACCCTTGCGGGTGTTCTTGAACTGTACCTCGACATACGGACACTCCCCGACCAGTTCGGGGGCATCGTCCATATAGTCATAGACCATCTGGGGCTTGTTCTGCCGACAGTTTTCGCACTTATTCATAACTCAAGCTAATAAAGGGTCTATTAACCGAATTACTTGGCGTAACTGACAGCACGTGTCTCTCGGATGACGGTAATCTTCACCTGACCCGGATAGGTCATTTCTTTCTGGATCTTGGTTGCGATTTCGGTCGAAAGCTGTTCGGTCTCGGCGTCGCTTATCTTGTCCGCACCTACAATGACACGCAGTTCGCGACCTGCCTGAATAGCATACGCCTTGACGACGCCCGGATAAGACTGAGCGAGATTCTCGAGGTCATTCAGTCGCTTGATATATGCTTCGACTATCTCTCGACGAGCACCCGGACGGGCGCCGGAGATGGCGTCGCATATCTGCACGATGGGTGCTATGATAGAGGTCATCTCGCACTCCTCGTGGTGGGCAGCGATAGCATTGACGATATCCGGCTTCTCGTGATACTCTTCAGCGAGCTTGGCGCCCAAAGCTGCGTGCGGCAGTTCCGGTTCATCGTCAGGCACTTTGCCGATATCGTGCAAGAGTCCTGCGCGGCGGGCCTTCTTGACATTCAGTCCGAGTTCAGCAGCCATGATAGCACAGAGGTTGGCGGTCTCGCGGGCATGCTGGAGCAGGTTCTGTCCGTAGCTAGAACGATACTTCATCTTGCCTATCAGACGTATCAGTTCAGGATGTAGGCCGTGAATGCCCATATCGATGGCCGTACGCTTGCCAGTCTCGACGATTTCCTCCTCAAGCTGCTTGCGCACCTTGGCCACAATCTCCTCGATGCGGGCCGGATGGATGCGGCCGTCCAGTACGAGCTGGTGCAAGGCTAGGCGGGCCACCTCACGACGCACGGGGTCATAACAAGAAAGCACGATGGCCTCGGGGGTATCGTCGACGATAATCTCGACACCGGTAGCGGCCTCGAGAGCCCGGATATTGCGGCCCTCACGACCGATGATGCGGCCTTTGACCTCGTCGCTATCAATATGGAACACAGTGACGGCATTCTCGACGGCCGTCTCGCTTGCGACACGCTGTATGGTCTTGATGACGATGGAGCGGGCCTCCTTGTTAGCCGTCAGACGCGCATCGTCCATAATCTCGTTGATGTAGCTTTGAGCTTCCGTCCGGGCCTCGTCCTTCAGACTTTCGACAAGTTTCTGCTTGGCCTCGTCAACACTTAGCCCGGCTATCTGTTCGAGCATCTTGCGACCTTCAGCGATACGGGCATCAGCCTCCTGCTTCTTCTGCTCGACCATCTCAAGCTGTCGCTGCAGCGTTTCGCGCGTGCGGTCATTGGCCGCTATCTTATCATCGAGCGACTGTTGCGTCTGCTGAGCCTGCTGCTGCATCTGACGAATCTTCTGCTCGTTCTGCTGAATCTTCTGGATGCGTTGGTTGGCCTGTCGGTCCAACTCGCTGTGCATGTGGCTGATTTTTTCCTTAGCCTCCAGCAGTTTCTTTTCTTTCAGTATTTCGCCTTCTTGTTTGGCCTCAGACAAAGCCCGCTTCTGCGTTTTCTTCAGGACTTGAGTCCAAACTAAAAGCACTATGGCGCCGCCCAGGATGAGTCCCAAGAGTGCGGCTACAATTATATTTATCATATCTTAACGTGTATATATAGAAAATTGTGTCCATTGACTGA
Source organism: bacterium (assembly GCA_963631395.1). Taxonomy (GTDB): domain Bacteria; phylum Bacteroidota; class Bacteroidia; order Bacteroidales; family UBA3663; genus Liminaster. Next base: position 22,453 of record CAVGQN010000035.1, on the reverse strand, counting down.
GGCCATGGGCAATACACAAAGACAGAAGAGTTGTCGTAGATGGAAAGTTCAGGTCAGTGTCCCCGATTAAAGTCTTCGAGCTGTTTGGTCAGTTCTTGAAGTGCTTCTTCTACCGGACGGACATCGGTGGTGTGCTGCATACGCACGTACCGGGCCGCAATATCTAAAGCAGCGAAAGCCATTATGAAGTCGCGGGGCAACTTGGCGGCACGATATTTGGTCTGATAAGAGACCACGCGCTCGTTTACCACACGGGCTGCCTCCCTGAAGATGGGCTCCTCCTCCTTTGCCACGGTAAGAGGATGCTTGACTTCGCCTACCTGTATATTGATCTTTATAGTTTCCGACATTGTTCACTGGGTGGGGTCTCTCCCGCCTAAAAGCTATTTCGGAAGCGGTTTGGGCTTGCCGTCCAGCTTGTCAATGCACTCATCTATCTCGCGTATCATGGCGAGATACCTGCTCCGGAGATCTTCAATCTCCTCTGCCGACGCTACAGAAGCCGTGCCTGCCCGCAGGTTTTGGTATTTTTCGGTCAAAATGCGATTTTCTTCTTCCAGCTGCCTGGTCCGCTCTTGCATCCCTGCCTTGTCTGCCTCCAGCTCAGCTACTTGAGCCTCGGCCTTTAGGCAACGTTGCTTGATTGTTTCGACCTGCGCACGCAGATTGTCCAACAACGGTCCGAAGAGATTTATCTCATTCATTTGTCCTAAAATTCCGGACAAAGATACCAATTTATTCCGTCATGAACAACTTTTAGCCTACTTTTTTGTATTTTACGGATGCTTTTTTCATAAAAAAGTCCGCGAACAATCAAATTCGCAGACTTTTTTGTCGGTTTTGTAACTTACGCACTACAATATTCCTGCTTTGTCCAACTCCCGGACGCAGACTTCAAGTTCGTCGTACCAGGCCTGTCCGAAGCGCCGCACAAGGGCATCCTTGACACATTGATAAAGACGGATGTTACGCTTTCGGCCCAATCGAATGGCACAACCGCACATCTTGATCTGCTCGTCGTAGTTAAGAGCAAGATAGTCGCCCAATGGCTTCAGTCGGATAGGATAGAGATGACAAGACACGGGCTTCATAAAGGGGACTGCCCCGCCTCGATAGGAAGGATGGGTCACGAACCTTCCAGCACGAAATGCCCTTTCGATGGCGCAGAGGCAAGTCCCGGTCGGCACTCCGGCTGCAAGGCACTCCTCGTCGGACGGATAAGTGCAGAACACACAGTCCCGACAATCGACTACTGAGGTCACCCAATCGCCGGCGCCGTCCTTAAAGTAAGGTCCTTGCTCGCGGATTACCTCTTGAGCACGCGGAGTCAGATCGTCCCAAACGACATCGACCAAAGCCCGCATGACATCCAGTTCGTCTTCGTCTAACGGCGCTCCGCTTTCGCCCTCCGAATTACAACATCCGCCCTTACAGACAGACAAATCGCAACAGAAGGCTTCCTTCAGAATGTCTTCGCTGACCAATGTATCTCCTATGCCGACCATACGCTTCGTTTCGTTATTTCTATCGTTTATCTTGGCGGGGTTATACTTTGTATTTTCCCCTTTAGGGTTGTTCCTCAATCCGCTTGACGGTCTTCACCACCCTCAGTGTCACGGGCAGGACAATAATCTCATAGAGTGTCTTGAACGTCACCTGCAGCAAGACCATATACACGAGGTCGCCCCATGTCATCAGGCCATCCATCACCTGGCCAATAAAAGCTACAGGGAAGAAAATAAGTGAGTCGGCGCTCTCTCCCACCAGTGTAGAAACGATGGCTCGCAGCGAAAAACGCCGTTCGCCGTCACGCCTGCGCATCACCTGCATAACTTTGGCATTGGCCAAAGAGCCGACGACATACGAAATCATCGACGCGCCCAGCACAACCATTGCCATACCTCCATCGATGTGGAAAATCACGTCAATCGCCGCCGTCGAAGGTTCGCCATCCACACCGGGCAAAACTGCAGCAAGAGCTCCCGTCAGAACGACGACGAAATTCATAAAGAAACCCATGAAAATCATCCGGCGGGCTGCCTTGAACCCATACACCTCGGTGGTTACATCGCCGATGATGTATACGATGGGAAAGAGCAGCAGGCCACACGTAAAGCCCCACACTAAACGTTTGGATACAAAGATGTTGCTTGCCACCAGACAAACACACGACACTACGGCCAGCGCCATATATAGCGCCGACACCTTACTACGCACGCGCTGTCCTACCTGCGCCTTGCGGACCTTGAATTTTTCTGTCATCTCTTGTTTTTTACGAGGTTGAACCAAGAATACTCGGGCAAGCCAGCAAGGTTGTGCTTCATCTGCGCTAAGGGTCTCGACAGACACAGACACAGAGCCTTCGGTTTGCCAGTAGTTGTTGGTGCAAAGTTATGTTTTTTGACCCGAAAAACATAGTTTTCCTCAAGACAAAATTGCGATTTATAGTTCCTTCCGCCTAAAGGTCCGTATTTTGACACTTAGGCTTAACGGGTTATACATCTTGCGGCGGTCGGCAGAATACAGGCGGACAATCTTCGACCGCTACGAAAACAAACTGCACAATCTTTACCTGTTACGAAAATAATGCATGAATAAAGCGGGGATCCTTGCACGTTACAAAAATAATCCATATCTTTGCACGCATTAAAATACCCCTAAAACCAATTTTGCTATGACGATAACCATCGCGGTACTTGTGTTTACCATCGCCATGTTCATTTGGGGGCGCGTACGCTCGGACATTGTAGCGCTCACAGCACTTGCCTTACTTCTGGTCTTCGGCATCCTCACCCCCAAAGAAGCCCTTGCAGGTTTCTCTTCGTCTATTGTCATTATGATGATAGGGCTCTTCGTGGTCGGAGGCGCCATCATGCAGACCGGACTGGCCAAGATGGTAGGCAACCGCCTTATGGCTTTGGCCAAAGGCAACGAGTCGTACACCTTCATACTCGTCATGCTCGTCACGTCGGGCATCGGCGCTTTTGTCAGCAACACGGGCACCGTGGCCCTGATGATGCCTATCGTGATGAGCATCGCCGCACAGTCGGGGTTCAGCGCATCACGACTACTGATGCCTTTGGCCTTTGCAGGAAGCCTCGGCGGTATGCTGACTCTCATCGGCACACCCCCTAACCTGATTATTGACGAAGCACTGCAAGGAGCAGGCGAAGAACCTTTGTCGTTCTTCTCCTTCTTCCCCATCGGCGTGGTCTGCATCGCCGTCGGCATGGCAATACTCTTCCCGCTGAGCCGCATCTTTCTCTCCAAAGCCCAGACAAAGAAGAAAAGCGGCAATGGCAAGTCGCTGGGTGACTTGGTTCACGAATACAACCTCACCAAGAACCTGTGTTCCTACCTCGTTCCCGCCGGCAGCAAGATGATTGGCGAAAGCCTCTCCAGTCTCAGCTTGCAGAACAACTACGACATCTCGGTCGTCGAAATCCGCAACCGCACGCCGCACCGTCTCGCGATGATGCGCGAGGTGACGCAGAATATGGCATGGAGCGATACCGTCATCCAGGAAGGCGACCAACTCTACATCATCGGAAGTCCCGACAACCGCAACCGGCTGATTCAAGACTACGGTCTAGTCCAACAGAAGGAAACGAAACTCAGTTTCTACGACTTGGGACTGGCTGAAATTGTCACAATGCCAAGTTCAAAATATGTAGGTCTGTCTATCCAAGAGACACAGTTGCGCAAGCGATATTGGGTCAATGTCCTAGCCATCAAGCGCGGAGGCGAATACATCACCGACGACCTGAAGTCTCAAGTTCTCCACATCGGCGATGTACTGCTCGTACAAGGCGAGTGGAAGAACCTCCAGCAACTCAACAGCGAAAGTGAGGACTGGGTTGTCATCAGTCATACGGACCAGGAGCAAAGCCGCGTGCTGCTGGACTACAAAGCGCCGACGGCTGCTGCCATCCTGGTACTAATGGTCTGCATGATGGTCTTCGACTTCATACCCGTTGACCCTGTCACGGCAGTCATCATCGCAGGTCTGCTTACAGTTTTCTGCGGTTGTTTCCGCAATGTAGAAGCTGCGTACAAAACCATCAACTGGGAGAGCATCGTACTTATCGCAGCGATGATGCCCATGTCGACTGCACTGGAGAAGACCGGTGTCTCGGCAGCGCTTTCACAAGCTCTTGTGAGCAGCCTCGGCAGTATGGGTCCGACCGTTCTTTTGGCCGGCGTCTACTTTACGACTTCGCTATTGACCATGTTCATCAGCAACACGGCCACCGCCGTACTTATGGCACCTATAGCGCTCGGCGCAGCCCTTGCCGCAGGCGCACATCCGCAAGCATTCCTGTTTGCCGTGGCCGTGGGTGCATCGATGTGTTTTGCTTCGCCATTCTCCACACCGCCCAACGCCCTCGTGATGAAGGCAGGCGGATACACCTTTATGGACTATGTCAAGGTGGGCCTTCCACTGCAAATCATCATGGGTATCGTCATGACATTCTTCCTGCCTTTGCTCTTCCCGTTCTAAGACCGCAAGGCAATACAATCAGCAAGGGCCGGCACTCCGCATCAGGATGTGCCGGCCCTTGCCGTAATAAGTCGTAAAACCAAAGTTTAGAACTTGAAACCTAGTATCTAATGCCTAGACTAGCCTAGACCCGAATCAGTTAGGTTGGCAAGTCTAAGTCTATCCGTAACACCGGATCAGTTGAACGTATAGCGAACTCCAAGCTGCAACTTCCAGGTGCTGTTGACGCTCGAAGTATAGCTCCATACGTCATACGGGGCTTTACCCTCCGAGTCGTAGCACAAAGTGTACTGCGGCACATTGTCGGAAGTCTTGCCCTTGTACGAAAGGAACTTGCCGCTGTTGAGGAGCGTCGTCTTGGGACTGCCCCAGTTGGAGTTGAGCATATTGCCGATGTTGCTGAAATCAAGGCTGACCGTCAGAGTGTGCTTGTTGCCGCGTGCAGTGCAGATGCCAAAATCCTGAGCGATGCGCAAGTCGAAGGTATTCATCCACGGAGCGCGGGCTGCATACGACTCGGCGTATTCGCCCTTGTGGCGCTTCAGATACTTGTCGTGATTGACAAAGGCCCAGAAGTCTTCAGCTTGCTGGTCAGCCGTCTTGACTGTACCGTCAGACAAGGTCTGGTCAACGAAATGAATCTCGTCCTTTGACTTGGGGATGTAGATCAAATCGTAGCTGCTGCCGTCGCCGTTCATATCATTATTATATGTATAACTATATCCGCCGGGGGTTGAACCCTCATAGAATATAGAATAATGCGTAGCCCATCCCTCCTTATGCTGCGGCACGGTCCAGTCCACCGATGCAATGACGCGGTCAGGCATCACATAACCCGTGCGCTGCACAGTATTCAAGTTCGAGCCGTTGACCGTATAGAGCGCACTCCACGCCGAACCGGCATTCGAGCCCGGCATTCCGCTGACGGCCTTCGACTCGGTGTGGGTATAGGCAGCCATCAGGTGAAGATTGCGCAGCGGCTGTGCCTTCAGTGTCAAGTTGGCCGTATAGCCATAGCCCTTGCGCGTGTTGGTCAAAACAAAGGCATTGGCAGTCTTGCCGTCCGGATTGTACTTATAGTCAGACGGGTAGATGTAGCGGTTGTCGGCACCGGCAAAACGCTCGGCACTGCGGATAGCGTCGTTGTTGACATTGTAGTTGTCGAGCATCACAGCATAGACATTGTCCGTATAGGTATATTCGGCCGTGACCGTGAGGGGGAAATCTAACGGAATGCTATAATCGATGCCGATGGACGACTTCCACTGCAGAGGCATCTTGAAGTCCTCGTCAATGCCACACACATCGCTTGACACAGCGCCGGACTCAGACGTAATGGTGAGCGGGAAGCGCGACGGGTCGAGTTGGTTCATCTTCTTGAGAAGTTCCGCCTTGTCCGTGATGAGGTCACCGGCGAAGCTAGCCAACAGCGGATCGGGCGTTCCGGTCGTGCCGCGCCATGTAGTCTGAATGGCAGCCACATTCTGTATCATGCCCGAGTTGGACGGCATATTGACGAAGAAGACCAAAGGCAGACGTCCCGTAAAGAGACCCGTACCGCCACGGACGATAAAACTTCTGTCGGAGAACACATCCCAGTTGAAGCCTACACGGGGCGAAGGAGTGACGTGTGCCATTGGCCACTTGCCGGTATCGATGTGGCGGCCTCCGTAGTCGAGCTTTTTGATGGCATTGTTGGTCATAATGTCACTCTCGTCAAAAACCAGCAAGTCGAATCGCGAACCGTAAGTGAGTTTGAGATTGCGGAGAATAGTCCATTCGTCCTGCAGGTAGAGCCCGTACTGGTTGAAGGCAACCTGGTTCTTCGGTTCCGACTCCCCATTGTAGCCATAGGTCAAAGCCACCGTCTCGGGTGCGGCGCCGTTCAGGAAGTCATCGAGACTCTTGTAACGGTAGTAGCCCGTGCCGTTGCGCATGTAGGCATTGTTGGCATACTGGTGCTCAAAACTGAGGCCGGCCAGGAGTTTGTGGTCGCCGAGTGTGTAAGTGAAGTTGTCGTTGACAGTCACGGTGCGGTTGCGGACGCCATTGTTGTAAGTAAACAATTCGTAGCCGGCCGAGATATAAGGCATTGCAGAACCCGTCGTTTCGAGTGTGCCGTCGAGGATGTCGATAAACGGGAACTCCGACGAGTCAGAGCCTCTCGTGTCGTCGATATCGGAATAGGTCGCAATCAACTGGTTCTGTATATTGTCGTTGAAACGGCTGTTGAGGTCGACAGACCATGACTTGACATTATTCTTCTGATAGTACAGGGAATTGGCAAAAGCCATACCGTACTGCGAGATGCGGGCTGCCGAAGCACGCTTGCCGGTATTGCCGGCCGAGCCGTTGGTTGCTTCCCATGCCGTATTGTCCGTCTGGTTGTAGCGTACTGCCAGGTGGTGGTTGTCGGTGATGTTCCAGTCAATACGTGCCAGTATCTTGGTGTTCTCGTCGTCATGACTGTAGTTGTTCCAGCCACCGGTATCGTAACCATATTTGTTCTTCAAAACGTCGCTGACAGTCTGCATGTCGGCCACACTGGCACGCGAGAGGTTCTTCGACGTGTTGGCCACTCCGTCTTCCGACGGACGCCATTCCGTTTGGGATGAAGGCTGCAGCGTCTTCTCAAACGAAACGAAGAAGAAGAGTTTGTCCTTGATTATCGGGCCGCCCAAAGTAGCGCCAAAGACGTGCTTGTCGTTATTGCGGTCGATATCAAAGCTCGTATTGTTGACACGCGAACCGCCCATGTTGTCGTTCTGCTGGTACATATAGGCGCTTCCCTGGAAGGTGTTGGTACCCGACTTGGTCACGGCATTGATGCCGCCGCCCACGAAGTTGGTCTGACGCACATCGAAAGGTGCGACAACAACCTGCATCTCCTGTAGTGCCTCGATTGAAACAGGCGTGCCGCCACCGGGCAGGTCGGACGACAAGCCGAAGTTGTTGTTGAAGTTGGCGCCATCGATGGTAAAGTTGGTAGAACGTCCATCGCCACCGGCCAGACTCATCCCGTTGCTGTAGGGAGAAAGACGCACCATATCGGTCACGCTGCGGTTGACGGTCGGAACGGCACTCATATCTGACATCGAAATCTTGGAGCCGGCGCCGGTCTTCAGGTCGCGGAACTTGCTTCCCGAACCCATTACGACAACTTCCTTAAGCACATCGGCACGCTCTTTCAGTTCGGCGATGATACTATAGGTCTCACCCAGTGAGAGGTACACGTCGTCATAAACCTCGGAAGTATAGCCGACATAGGAGACGGTGACAGTATAGGGACCGCCGACACGCATACCCTGTATGCTGTACGTTCCGTTAGGGTTTGTGATAGTGCCGTAGCGTGTGCCGGAAGGAGTGTGTACTGCCTGAATGGTTGCACCAATGACAGCACCGTCGGCATCAGTTACCTTTCCGCCCAGTGAGGCGGTAGTCACCTGTGCCATTGCTGCAACCATGGAGATTACAGACAAGAATAAGACGAACAAGCTTTTCTTCATATTTCGGAAAGTGGTTTGTTAATACGCGAATTGGAATGTAAGAGAGTACTGGTCTGAGCAGCCGACCCTTCTAGAATACGTCTACTTTGTATGAGAGAGACCGTTGCCCGAATGTAAGCGGGAGAGACATGTAACGTTTTTGTCACAAAACGAACCTCCAAAACCCAAAGGACGCACTTACAGAAAAATCTGAAGCGCGTCCCTATGAGTGAATTAGGAATTTATTTGTTTACCTTATCGACGATTGCCTTGAAGGCTTCCGGATGATTCATTCCCAAGTCTGCGAGGACCTTCCTGTTGATGTCGATGCCGTTAGCGTGGAGGAGTCCCATCAGTTTGGAATAGCTCAGACCCTCGAGACGGGCGGCCGCGTTGATACGCGTAATCCAAAGAGAGCGGAAGTTGCGCTTGTTGTTACGACGATCGCGGAATGCATAAGTCAAACCTTTCTCCCAGGTGTTCTTAGCAACGGTCCATACATTTCTGCGGGCTCCGTAATAACCTCTAGTGAGGTGGAGAATCTTCTTGCGTCTTGCACGCGACGCTACGTGATTTACCGAACGTGGCATAATTCTAAAAGTTTTTTTAAACGCCGTGACTGCATTACATGAAGCAGTTCTTTTTACGGTTGTTTGTTAATAGATTTCTGAAAAAACCTGTACAGGACTTAATCCATGAACAAGATTACCGGAGACAAAGCATTTCGCGAACACTCGTCTTGTTGGCATCATCGAGGATGGCGAACTTGCCGAGATTCCTCTTCTGCTTCTTGGTCTTCTTGGTCAAGATGTGGCTCTTGTAAGCATGCTTTCTCTTGATCTTTCCTGATCCGGTGAGCACAAAGCGCTTCTTAGCACCGGAATTAGTCTTAACTTTTGGCATTGTTGTTAATAATTATTGTTGATTTATCTGTCAGGAGAGAGTCACCTCTCTTCTTTTCATTCATTGTCGTTACTCTTGCCGTTGGCCTCGCCTGCCTCAGCCGGCTTGTCGGCCTTACGCGCACCTGTCTTGGGAGACATCATCATAATCATGCGCTTGCCTTCGAGCACTGGCGGGAAACTGTCCGGCTTGCCGACATCCTCCAAATCGTTGGCAAATCGTGCCAAGAGGGCTGTACCCTGGTCCTTGAACACAATCTGGCGGCCTTTGAAGAATACATAAGCCTTGACCTTCGACCCTTCCTGCAGGAACTCCTTGGCGTGACGGAGCTTGAAGTTGTAGTCGTGGTCGTCGGTCTGCGGTCCGAAACGGATTTCCTTGACGACCATCTTGGCGCTGTTGGCCTTGGCTTCCTTGGCTTTTTTCTTCTGCTGGTAGCAGAACTTCTGATAGTCTATTACCTTGCAGACAGGCGGAACTGCGTTAGGGCTGATTTCCACCAGGTCAAGCTCTTGCCCTTCAGCTATACGCAAGGCCTCTTGTATGGGGTAAATGCCCATTTGGACATTATCACCTACCAAACGCACTTCCTTCACACCCCGAATGTACTCGTTGATGCGGTGCTGGGCTTTGTTGGCGTTGGCATTGTCTGTGGGACGAGCCCCCCGAGGACGGGGAGTGGGTGATGGTTTGGGGCGGTATCCGCCGTTTCCGTGAGGAGTAAAAGCCATTAACTGAACAGCTGATTTTGTTTGTTTTGTATTGTGTTGTATTGTTTTGACCCCGCAGATGCTTGTTTAGCTGTCTGCAAAATCGGGAGCAAAGGTAGGGATTTTTCTGCAATCCTTAAACATTTTATCTTAAAAATTGTAGAAAAATCCCTCTTTTTTATCTGCTTTGGCAGTTTTATAGACCAAAGCGTAGCATTTCGTCGGTCAAAACTTGGTTTTTTCGCAATCAAAACATAGAGTTTCCACAGCGAAAGCGCCGTCTTTCTTCAACAAAAATACTGGCTACAGAAGCTAAAGTCCTGACTATTGAAGCAAAAACCGGCGTCTTGACCTGTACGGTTTCAGACCTTAATAGCTCGAGTGCTCAATCTGGGCCTTGACCTCAGCCACGACAGCTGCTGCGAAATCGGCTACCGACTGCTGGCCATTGTCGCTACCGCCCTGCTTGCGGATGCTGACCAGACCTTCGGCCTGTTCCTTCTCACCCACGATGAGCATGTAAGGCACTTTCTTGAGCTCGTTGTCGCGTATCTTGCGGCCGACTTTCTCGTTGCGGTCATCGACATATGCACGGATCTCCTGCTGTTCGAGCGTGTTCTTGACCTCGAAGGCATAGTCGTTGAAGCGCTCTGACACCGGAAGGATGGCTACCTGGTCAGGAGCAAGCCAAAGCGGAAGTTTGCCGGCTGTGTTCTCGAGCAAAACGGCTACGAAGCGCTCGAGCGAACCGAACGGCGCACGGTGAATCATCACCGGACGGTGCTTCTGGTTGTCTGCGCCCGTATATTCGAGCTGGAATCGCTCAGGCAGGTTGTAGTCCACCTGGATGGTGCCCAACTGCCAACGGCGTCCGATGGCGTCTTTGACCATAAAGTCGAGTTTCGGTCCGTAGAAGGCAGCCTCGCCATACTCGATGTGTGCAGGGAGGTTCTTCTCCTTGCAGGCCTCGATGATAGCGGCTTCGGCCTTTTGCCAGTTCTCCTCACTACCGATATACTTTTCACGGTTCACCTGGTCGCGGAGGGAAATCTGAGCCTCAAACTGCTTGAAGTCGAGGGCCTTGAAGATAATCATAATGATGTCGATGATCTTCAGGAACTCCTCCTTGACCTGGTCCGGACGGCAGAAGAGGTGCGCATCGTCTTGTGTAAATGAACGCACGCGCGTGAGGCCGTGCAACTCGCCCGACTGCTCGTAGCGGTATACGGTGCCGAACTCTGCCAAACGCAACGGAAGGTCACGGTAGCTGCGTGGCGAAGTCTTGTATATCTCGCAGTGGTGAGGGCAGTTCATCGGTTTGAGCATATAGAGCTCGTCTGGCTCAGGTGTGCTGATAGGCTGGAAACTGTCCTTGCCGTACTTGGCCCAGTGGCCGGAAGTGACATAGAGGTTCTTGTTGCCGATATGGGGCGTAATGACCTGCACATAGCCGTAGCGCTTCTGGATCTTGGTCAAATACTCCTGAAGGCGGTTGCGGAGCGCAGCACCCTTAGGCAACCAAAGCGGCAAGCCCGGTCCGACATTGGCGCTGAAGGCAAACAGCTCCATCTCCTTACCGATCTTGCGGTGGTCGCGTTTCTTAGCCTCTTCGAGCAAGGTCAAGTACTCGTCGAGCATAGACTGCTTGGGGAAGGTAATGCCGTAGACGCGGTTCATCTGCGGGTTCTTGTCGTTGCCGCGCCAAAAGGCTCCGGCCACGCTCAGCACCTTGCAAGCCTTGATAGCACCCGTATTGGGGATATGCGGACCGCGGCAGAGGTCGGTGAAGTTGCCCTGTGTATAGGTAGAAATCTTGCCGTCCTCCAGCTCGGAAATCAGCTCGCACTTGAAGGTCTGACCCTTGGCGCCGAACTCCTTGAGCACTTCGCTCTTGGGCACATCGCGACGCACGATGTCTTCCTTCTTGCGGGCCAACTCAATCATCTTCTTCTCGATGGCCGGGAAGTCAGACTCCTTGATGTTCTCTCCGTTGGCCGGCACGACATCATAGTAGAAACCATTTTCGATGGCAGGACCGATACCGAACTGAATGCCCGGATACAGCTCCTGCAAAGCCTCGGCCAAAAGGTGTGCCGAAGAGTGCCAGAAGGCGTGTTTGCCCTCGGGACTGTCCCATTTGAAGAACTCGATGCTGGCATCGGCCGTCACAGGACGTGTCAAGTCGTACATCTCGTCGCCCACTTTGGCTACGAGTACATCCTGTGCAAAACGCGGGCTGATAGACTCAGCCACCTGAAGTGGGGTTACCCCGTCTTCGAACTCCTTGACCGTCTGGTCTGGAAAAGTGATTTTGATCATTGAAGTACAAATTTCAATTGGTTATTATTGGATTGTGTCTCCGCAGAGCCCTCCATCACTACCGGAGGGTTGTTCTACGTTGACGGGTGTGTCTGATGACTCGGAAGGAGCGCAGTAGCGGAAGACTGCAAAGGCGATGCCCGCTGCGACGAGAACGACAGCCACCGAGATGACGGTCTTCTTCCATTTCGGCATTCCCTCCTTGACGAACGGGTCTTTCATATTGATCCACTTCGGATATTTGGCCTGCTCAGTGAGGGTTTCGCCGAAGAGGATATTGATCTTGGCCGAAGCATTGACTGCCCACCCGTTGGCATTGAGCACGGGAGCAAGGTCACGCTTGCGCAGTTTGGTCCAGGCGATGAACACCGACGGGCCCGAGATGACCGTCATAATGCCGAGTATGATGGCGGCGATGGCCAAAGGCGACTGCCACCAGGCCAGGTCCTTGAAGATGTTGCCCAAACCGGTGAAGATGGCTACAACGGCCGAACCCAACATGCCTAATGCCATACCAGCGGCAGCAAAGATACCTGCATATTTGGCGATGTCGAAGTTGCTGCTGCCAACCGCCACCTTTTCGGTCGAGCCTGCAGCTGCGGCAGCATCGGCAGCCTTGATGGCTTCGGTCTTCTCCGTGATTCCGGTCGTCATGTCGGTCATCACGCCTGCCTCCTTTTCGGCCGCGAACTTGTTGACCTGCTCGGAAACGAAGTTGGCCATCTTCTTGTAGGGACTCCACAGAGCCTGCTTGATGCTGATGGGATTGTCGGTGATGGCTGTCACCTTGGCATCGAAATAGCGGCCCTGACGGTCGTAGAAGATGCAGTTCTTGCCCACATAGAGGTCATCGACATCGCCCACCGTCATGGCGGCCACGATGTTGAAGCTCTGGCCAAGTATCTTGTTGGTGCAGGCGCAGGTGATGAGATACATGCCGCTCTTGGGCGACTGTGCGGTCACGGCAGCAGCATCCGACACCTTGATACAGAGGTCGCAGGTACGCTGGTCTATGAGCAAAGTGCCTGCCTGGAAGATGGCCTTGCGGTCCGGGCTGTAAAAGTCCTGGAAGGTCACATAGTTCTTGAGCAACGTATAGAAATCGCGGGTCAAGTGCAGCAGCTTGTCAACGAGTTGCACGCCTGCCGTCTCTTCGTCCAACTTGATGTCGGCCTCGGTGATGCTCGTTCCGGCCTGCCAGTCGCGGTAAGCCTTGATCTTGGCGCCGATGCCGTCCCACATCGCTTCGGTCAGCTGCTTGGCGTCGGGTTCCAAAGCGGCACGGATGACCTCGAATTGGGCCGACCACGCCGGGTTGATGACCGTAGTGAGGTCGAGCACCGTCTTGCCGTCCACACGGGCGATGGGATAGCTGGCTATCTCGGTCATGCGCGACGTCAGATTGTCGGCACTGATGGCCTGTATCTGGGCCACCTGCACATCGAGGCTTGCAGCGCTTTCCTGCATATAGCCCGACAACTTGCCGCGCATGAAGAAGTCCTTCATCTTGACGTCAAGGGCCTTGTATGCAGCCTCGACTGCATCGGTCTTGTCGCCGTACGGAGCCTCGACCTGCGGACTCATGCCGGCGTTGGCCTGGGCGGCAGCCAGTTTGGCCTTGAGCGCAGCAGCCAGCGAACTGGAACTGTCGGCCAGGCTTATCTCTGCGGCTTCGGGTTTGCCGAGCTGCTTCAAGATGCCTTTGGCAGCCTCATAAAGGGCCTTGCCGTCCACATCGTTCTGGTTAAGCATGTCGAGGGGAAGGACATCGGTCTCCTTGAGGAGGATGTCACAGTCCGTCAGCACACGGGCAAGCCACTTGGAGACCTCGATGACCTCGTCGATATGGATTGAGCCGTCGCCGTTCATATCCATATACTTGAACGAAGCCTCGTCAATCTCAAGGCCTTTGACTGGGCAACTCAGCACCGTCCACATTTTCTTGTCCAACTCTGCCAGATGGGCTATGTCTTCGCCCGAAGCTATTTGCACACGGGTAATGCCGCCGATGCGGCTGAAGTTCCATTTGTAGTCTGCCATTCTTGCTTCCTTGTTTTTGGTTGTCGATTTCATTTATTTTGGAGAAAGGGGCTCTTTTTGGATGAAGAAGCTCTCCACTTGGTGGAATTATAATCCGAATTGGGGGATTTATAATCCGAAGGCGGCTTTCACCTTGTCCACGTAGTCGAGTTTCTCCCACGTGAAGAGCTCTACGTCGCGCACCAGCGGCTCGGGTAGATACCGGCTGGTGAACGTCTTGCGCACCGTCACGCTCGGCCGTCCGAAATGGCCGTATGCGGCGGTCTCCCGGTAGATAGGATTGCGCAGCTTGAGACGCTGGCCGATGGCATAGGGCGTCATGTCGAACAGACCGGACACGCGGCTTGATATCTCGGCATCCGACAGGGCGACTTTGGCCGTGCCGAAGGTATTGACATACAGGCTGACGGGCTCGGCGATGCCGATAGCGTAAGACACCTGCACCAGCGCCTGACGGGCCACACCGGCTGCAACAAGGTTCTTGGCGATATGGCGGGCTGCATAGGCAGCCGAACGGTCCACTTTTGACGGGTCCTTGCCCGAGAAGGCACCACCGCCATGAGCGCCGCGTCCGCCATACGTATCGACGATAATCTTACGGCCTGTCAGACCCGTATCGCCGTGAGGTCCGCCTATCACGAACTTGCCGGTCGGATTGACATGATAGATGATTTTATCGTCGAAGAGCGCACGCTCGCTGTCGTCAAGACGGGCCAGGACGCGCGGCATGAGGATGCCCTTGACGTCGGCCGCAATCCGCTGCTGCATGGCCTCGTCGGTATCGAACTCATCGTGCTGGGTGCTGAGCACGATGGTATGGACGCGCACCGGGCGGTTGTCGCCATCGTACTCGACGGTCACCTGGCTTTTGGCATCAGGCCGCAGATAGGGCATGAGGTCGGTTTCCTTGCGTATCTTGGCCAGCTCTATCATCAGAAGCTGTGCTATCTCAAGCGTGAGCGGCATGTAGTTGTGGCTCTCGTCGGTGGCGTAACCGAACATCATGCCCTGGTCGCCGGCACCTTGCTCCGACTCATCGTCCTTGTCGACACCGCGGTTGATGTCGTCGCTCTGCTCGTGGATGGCGCTGAACACGCCGCACGAATCTCCGTCGAACTTGTATTCGGCCTTGGTATAGCCGATGGAGTTGATTACCTCGCGTGTGGTGTTGAGGAGGTCGACGTATGCCGAACTCTTCACTTCGCCGGCCAGCACTACCTGTCCGGTCGTCACGAGTGTCTCACAGGCCACCTTGCTGTGGCTGTCTTGCGCCAGGAACTGGTCCAGAATGGCGTCACTAATCTGATCGGCGACTTTGTCGGGATGACCTTCGCTCACCGATTCGGATGTAAAAAGATAATTCATAGTGTGTAGCAACATGCGTTGCGGTTGCTCCCTCAGCGGGTGTCTAACTCTCGTCAGCCCACTCCCCTACAGGATGCGCCTACAACTTTTTAAATGGTTGTAAATCATTAGCAACTTTTGGAATGGTTGCCAATCATTTTTTAATAAAGGACTTAACTCTGTGCCTGCGAAGCGTTACTTTCGAAAGCATCTGCAAAGGTAAGGGCATTTTTGCAGACCCTCCCCTTTTTACGGACAAAAAAGGAAAATAATCAGCCTCGAAGGCAAAAAGGAACCATATTGCAAAGTGGAAATGCAAAAAACGGCTCTTGGCAGCACCTGCCGGTTGTACTCTGCGAACCGGCAGATACCACCAGATACCGGCAGGCGTCAGCGCCCGGCAGGACGGACGATATACTGTCCGACGGGCAGTCCGATGAGAGCATCCGCATAGCGCACCCGCAGACGGGCCGGCTGGCCGTTGAGGCGGTACACATTGACGAGGTCATCGTCCGACAAGGCCTCGACCTGGTCGATAGACATCGGCATAGAGGCCACCTTGAGCACGCCTGTGGAGAGGAAGTCGGTATCGTCCCACACGATGGTACGGCCCGGGCTGACGGTCTTGAGGATGTATTTGCCGCTCTGCGTGCCCGCACCCGTGATAATGGTCAGCTCGTCGCCCTCGGAGAGCGGAGAGTTCTCGTCCACGCTAATTAGGATGGTATCGCCGTTATGCGTAATGTCGCCGGCGACTTTGTAGCGGTCGTTGCTGACGCGGCTCTCTCCGCCCACTTTCACCTGCAGCGTCGAACCCTGCTGCAGGTTCAGCTTGCCGGTGATGGTGCGGGTGCGGCAGGCCGTCTCGCTACCGGATTTGAGCGTACCGCCCTTGGCAACGGTGATGTTGGCCGCACAACCTGTGCCCGAAAGGCTTCCGCCGCTGTGGATGGTGATAAGGCCTGTCGTATAGGGCGTCGAAACGGAGTTGGCGAGGAAAATCTCGCCGCCGTAGATGTGTATCGGCACCGTCGAGCCTTCCGTCTTCAACGTAAGTGTGCCCGTGCCGTACTTGTTGATGGTTGCGGCCGAGAAGAGACCGGCATAGGTCGTCGACGCATTGTTGTAGCCGATGCTGTAAGAATCGGAGCCGTTGCCCAAAGTGCAGTCTGTCACCGTCGACGACAGCGAACCGACCTTGGTGACGACCGCGCGGACGCCCGAACCATTGGAGGCATAATGGCCCACCTTCGAACCGGATACGAGCTGCAGGTTGGTTTTCGACATGTCGGTCACGTTGTCCATGAGTCGGCAATTGCCGCCCTTGGCCACCAGTGTGCCGGCAAAGGCTGAGAAGTCGGCACCGATGTCGCCGCGCACGCCCTCAGAGAGGATGGTCAGCTGGCCTGTGCCCAGGAACTTACCGTTGATGGCGCCGCGCTTTGTGTTGGTCACTTGCGCTTTGGCACCCTCGGGCACGGTGGCGACATAGTTGAATATGGGTCGGGTCGACGAGTTGTTGTTGTCGATGAGACGGAGTTCGCCGCCCTCGAGGCGCATCGGCGAACCGCTGCGGCCGAAGGTTGCGTTCCAGGCGCCTTGAGACACGACACCGGCTTTGAGGATAAGTCCGGCGAAGTTGTTGCCTCCGGCATAGTTGAAGTTGAGCTGGCCGGCGCCCGTCTTGACGAGATAGCCCGAACCCTTGACGCAACCGTTGAACGACAGCGAAGCACTGCTGTAGAGCACGCACACTCCGGAAGTGTCGCTTACGGTCACGACGTGGTCGGTCGACATGTTGCTCGAAGTCAGGCGCAAGGTGCCGCCGGCAAGGACGAGGTTGCCCTCGGCAGCCAATGAAGCGCCAAGGCTACTGGCCGTGCCTCCGTTGGCAAGAGACGAAACAGTCAGTGTGCCGCCGCTGATGACGGTGCGGCCCGTGTAGTCGTTGGCGGGAAGTGTCAGGCGAAGTTCGCCGTTGCCGCGCTTTTCGAGAGAAGCCGTACCCGAGATGCCTCCCTCGCCGCTGAGCGTATAGATGCCCTCGTCGAAGTCAAAGACCACGCTAGCCGGCATCATCTTGTCGTCGACCGTAATGGTACGGGCCGTCGAAGTGCCGTCGAAGACGACCCCGTCGTCCTTGACGAAAGCCGTAGCCTGGCCGTCGCTTTGGAAGTTCTCGGTCTTGTAATCCCAGACGCCGCTCTCCTGGCCCGTCCACCGCACGTCGGAGAGCGGTTTGCGCGAGTCATGGACGATGAGCTGCAACTTGCCACTGTCGGTGGCCCAGTCGTAATTGATGCCGTCCAGGCCACGGGTCTCGAGATTGGCTATGTCGGCGGTCAAAGTTCCGCTGCACTGGGCAACGGTGTAAGTGCCCGCTTCAAGTGTGGTGCGGTTGACGGTCACCGTATTGACGCCCGAAATCGTGAGGTCGCCATTGACCTGGATTCTGCCCGTCTGACCGGCCGCCGCATCGACCTCGATATAGACGCCGCCGGGCAGATTGAGGCTCTTGCCGAACGTCAGCACGCCGTCTGTGCCGATGGGCTTGATGCGGCAACCCTCGTAGTTGAGCGCGGCCTCTGTGTCGATGGCGCCAAGCAGAGTGCCGTTGCCCGAAAGCGTACCGCGGGCCCGCAGACTGATGGGGCTGCTCACGGTGCCGTCCAGGCGAAGCGTTCCCTCGCTGATGACGATGCGTCCTGTCGTGGTGACATTGCAGCCTATGGTAACGGAACCCTGCATCGACTTCCACACATCGCCGTCGCCGGCCAATGCGCCGCTGCCCATCAGGGTGTAGTCACATCCCTTGGGCGTCATCAGATAAGTGGCGGCAGGCTTGATGGTGCCGTTGACCGAAATCTCGGACGTGCGGTCGCCGCTGATGTCGAAGAGCACGGTTTTGCCATCGGCATAAGACACGGTAGCGGTTTGGTCGAACGACGACATCGCCGTACCTGCGGCCCACGAGTTGCCCTTGCTCCAGCGGAGGTCGGCAGTGACGACGGGCGGCAATGGCGGCATCGGCATTTCTCCGCCGAGATAGAAACCGGGGCACGGGGCCTGATAGTAGCCTCGTCCGGTCATGTCGAGCCGGTAGTGCGGGTCTTGCTGCAGCGTGTACATGCTGTAGTCCGTGACGAGGTCGGTCGTATAGCCCACCAGGCCCGTGCTTGACGTAGCGTTCTGCTTCATCAAGATAATCTCCTCACGCCAGTCGCCCGTCATGTCGCCCACAAACGCAGGTCGGTTGGCCCAGCCGCTGTGCACGGCCCAACTGCTTTCCGACGAGAACTGTATGAGACGCGTGCCGCTGTACTTCTGCACGATGACGTTGGTGCCGTAACCGCTGCCGCCCGGCGAACCAATCAGTTCGCGCTGCAGGTCGCCGTCCCACCAAATGGCCTCGTTGGGATAGGTGACGTCGCCCTCGGTGATGACATTGCCCTTGCAGTCGTAGAGGCCGCCGAGGAGCGAGAACATCTCCCAGCCCTTGTGTTCGGCGTCGACATCCATACACCGGCCGCGGCCCACATCATGCACCGACGACAGATACCAGTCCTTGATGTGCTCGCCCGTAGCGGCATCGTAGAGCACCTGACCAAGCAGACTGCTCTGCTGGATGGCAAAGACCTCGAGACCCGGACGTTCGGGGTCGATGTCCGACACATCGAAGCGGTCGCCGTGGCCGATGCCGGCATTGAAGACAGCGCCGTGGTCGGGATGCCACCCGAAACTGCCCTCCAGCACGGCATCGGTGCCGTCGCCGTTGGTGTCGGCCACACGCAACTGGTGGAAGGGTGCGCCGTTGACGGCCCAGGTCTTCTCATGATGCCAGTTGGAAGGCTTGCCGCCGGTCCAGTCGTACTGCCAGGAGAGCATATAGTAGTGGTGCGAACCGTCGGTGGTGCGGTCGTAGGTCTCGACGCCCAAGGACGGATGCACGCCGTCGAAGTACGCAATCACGAATTTGCCCGTCAGGAAGGCATACTCCTTGCCGTCGCTGTCGTTCTTGTATTTGGCGCGTCCGTTGCGGCTGTAGCTGTCCGAGCCGTCGGTGAGTTCGGAGTATTTCAGTTCGGAGCAGTCGAGTTCCTCGCCCTTACGGGCGTCGACCACTGAAATGTAGTAAGGAGGCGTCTTGGTGGTGCTGGATCGGTAATCGGTTATGCCGTCGCCGTCGGTGTCAGCCACACTGCTGCCGCCCGCATATTTTCCCCAGGTGCCGGCCGTAGCATCCCAAAAGCGAGTGCCGTCGCTGCTCTTGATGAGGACCTCGCAGCGGCCGTCGCAGTTGATGTCATAGACCGTCACATTGTCGTTCTGACCGCCGCTTATCTCGATGTTGGGCCCGATGTCGATGGTCCACAGGCAGGTGCCGTCCAGGCGATAGGCCTGCAGTTTGTGGCTGTTGCCGTCTGTGCTGAGACGGTCTATGAGCACGGCGTCCATCCGGCCCGTCCCGTCGATATCCATCGGCCAGGCATACTTGCACTTATAGAGTTGCGGGTCAAGCACCGTGGTTTCGAAGTTGAAGTCGAAGAAGACGTCACGCCACGACTGCTTCTGCAGGGTAAAGGGCTGCGACTTCTCGCTTTCCTGCCCGTTGGAGACGGTCGTGACGGCTATCTCCGAACCGTACGGGATGGCCGAGAGCGTCGTCTTGTAGCAGGTCGTAGTGAGGGGCTGCTTGTTGAGGAGCGTGTAAGCACCCGCTGTGCCGGCATAAACGTTGTAAGAACAGCCTTCGGGTTCCTGGGCCAGCTTACGCCAGGTGACGGTCACGCCGCTTGAGCCGTCGCACACGGCCACGACCGAACGGGAGAGAGACTGTTGGATGCGCTGTGCCCGGAGGTCGGCTGCAGTCAGCGATATAAGCATGAGAGAAACGAAGAGGATCAGTTTTTTTGTCATAAAACATTTGTCCGGATTGGTTAGCATTCCGGCTCGGATTAGTGTGGGTTAGTATATCAGTGTGTTATTTGCGTGTCAGTATTTTTTGTATGAATTAGTATTTCAGTCAATACGGGTTGTGGTTTAGGGTCAGTCGGCTGTCGAAGCAGTTGCCCGTCAAAGCAGTTGCCTGCCAAATTCTGTTGTGGTCGCCGGTCAAAGCAAACCGACGCCGCTCATGAAGATGACGAAGATGCCGACCGGCACGACGATGCGGAGCAGCCACAGCAGCGGGCGCAGATACCAGCCGGAGTCGGTGCGCCAGTTTGTCACCGCGTTGCGTATTATCTCCTTGTCGAGCCACCAGCCGACGAAGAGAGAGGTCAGCAGTGCGCAGACGGGCATCATGTAGCGGGCTGTCAGATGGTCGAGGAAGTCGAAGATGACATCATGCTCGGGCTCGCCGGCCACAGGCAGCGAGAGCGTAAATCCGCTCCATGCGCCCAGGGACAACGAGCAGGCAATGCCCAAAGCCACGGCCCAGATGCAGCTCACGATGACGGCCCGGCGGCGCGACATGTGGCACTCCTCCTGCAGGAACGAAACAGGCACTTCGAAGATGCTCATGCACGAGGTCAGTCCGGCGAAAGTGATCAGGAGGAAGAAGAGCACGCCCATCAGCCAGCCGCCGGGCATCTGCTCGAAGACTGCCGGCAGGGTGACGAAAATGAGTCCCGAACCTTGTCCCGGTTCAATGCCGTAGGAGAAGCACGCCGGGAAGATGACGACACCGGCCAGCACGGCCACCATAGTGTCCATCGTGGCTACGGTCAAAGCGGTCTTGCCGATCTTGGTGTTGTCGCCCAGATAACTGCCATAGGCGATAAGAATGCCCATCGCCACGGAGAGCGAGAAGAAGACCTGGCCAATGGCATCTATCCACGTCTGGCCCGTCACCTTGCTCCAGTCGGGCACGAAAAGGAACTTGATGCCGTCGGCGAACCCGGGCAGGAAGGCGCTGTTGATGACCAGGATGACAAGCAGTATGGCCAAGCCCGGCATCATGATGTTCGAGGCGCGCTCTATGCCCTTCTGCACCCCGCCAAGCAGGATGAAGGCATTGATGACGATGGCCAGCAACGTCCAGAACAGCGGTTCGTATTTGTCACTGACGAAAGCGGCAAAGTCGCCTTGGCCCAACTCCCCGACGACAGCCAAAGCCGTATAGCGAAGCGACCAGCCGGAGAGCACTACATAGAAGCCGAGAATGAGGATGGCCACCAGCAGACCGAGCACACCGACCCAGTGCCACTGCGTCTTGGGCGCCACGCTGCGGAAAGCGCCGACCACATTGCGGTGTGCCGAACGGCCGATGCAGAACTCGGCTATCATCAGCGGCACGCCGAAGAAGAGTACGCAAAGTACGTATATCAGCAAGAAGGCTGCGCCTCCGTTTTGGCCCGTAATGTAGGGGAAACGCCAGATATTGCCGAATCCGACTGCCGACCCGACCACTGCGGCTATTGCACCCACACGGGTAGCGAAAGTTGCTCTATTGCCCATATTCAATCAGTAATATGGCGCAAATATACGCATTATTTTTTAACCCTGCAAGTTTTCGGTCTTTTTTCTTTATTTTGTTCTTAGCGGGCAAGCGTCAAAATCATGATTCGCCCTTCAGCAGACCGGAGTGGGGCTTGACGGTGAGCCGATTGTCTGTTTTACTTAGGGGGTGTACGTTGCAGCCCTATTGGAAAAATTTTGCAACCCAGTCAGGAAACATATTTTTTCCAACTGGGAAAATTTTCAGGCCCAGCCTGGGGCTCGGCCGAAGCAAGGTGCAAGGAGGTCGGACTTTCTCCAAATGAATGAATTGAGCCTTTCCTACACCCGAAAGACCAATCAGATGGCCCATTCGGCCGCTCATTCCGTAGTATTTGTTGTCAAAGTGTGAAACTGCACTTCAGCCTAATGTGCCGAAAGTGCGGGCATAATCATCGGAACGAGCACCTCCTGCATGTCCTCTGAGGCTTTTGAGAGGAGAAAACCGGCGATTTTGTGCCTTTTCCGGGCTTGGGCATCGGCGGAGCGGTGCGTTTGAAGATGTCGTAAGTCATTGCTTATGTGAAATAAGCTGTTTGTGGGTTTGTCTTTTGTTTCAATGTTTCAATGTTTCAATAGTTTTTTAGGCTACCCCTATTTTCTGATTTCCCCTCTTTCTTATATATATAACTTATTAATATATAATAATATAT
>CAVGQN010000034.1:0-31138 GCA_963631395.1 bacterium | reverse complement strand
CTAAGTTACTAATTTCCAGCGACTTGGCCAAATTTTAAGTCGATTATTTTCAGCCTTTTAACACTATTTATACCACACTTTCAAAGACCCCTTTAACTAGGGGCCGAAGGCCATCGAAGCTATATACTGATATAGCCGAACATGTTGTCTATGTACTTGAAATTTAAGCATTTGAATAAATATTAACTAAGTATTGATAGATGATTAACGCTGTCTTTCTGTTTTGTTTCCAGAATGCGAGCTGGATTGCCACCTACAGTAGTCTGCGGTGCCACATCCCCAAACACAGATGCCCGAGCGCCCACAACGGCCCGCTGGCCTATGGTGACTCCCATATTGATATAGGCATCCATGCCCACCCACGCTCCTTCACACAATATTACTGGTGCAACGACGAGTCCCGTTCGGGCATTGTTGAGTCCGTCATGTCCGGCCGTACAGATGTACGAATACTGGGAGAGACAAGCATCTCTCTCAAGCGTGACCATTGCCTGATTGTAGACCGTTGTATGCGGACCTAGGCAACTGCCTGCCTTAAGCGTCAAGTTCCAGGGAGCCCAGATTCGTGCCGAGGCATAGACCTCGCTTCTCCAACTGACATGTGCACCAAAGAGTTTGAGCAACAACAATCTCCATGGGCGGAACAACTTTGTGACGAATGGACGGAACAGCAAGGCATAGGCCACATTCCACAAGGCACGTAGCACTTTCGTTCTCAAACTCACCTTGCCTATGTAAATTTTCTCGTTCATGGTCTTGGATAGAATCGTATTATTGGGTCTCGTGGTTATACAAACTAAAGGAGCGTTTGGCGAGATAATCATTGCCGGCCGAAACTTAGCATCTCCACCATGGCAATAACCAACGTAGCAATTGATGCAGAGTGCTTTTCAGACGCAATGCAAACGAATCGTTGTCGGTGCTGTAGAAGAAACCTATGCCCTTGCCCAAAGCGTGTCCGCCAACACCGGAAAGGCGCGCCTGCGTCCTAAAACGGTCACAGCAATAAGCCCGTCCACGTGTAGCACGGCATACTTCAAGCATGGCATCTTCCGCCAAACAGACATTCGGCGTATAATCATTCAGCCGGTCGAGATACGGCAACATCTCCGTCTGGAAAAAAGCAGTTGTAGCGAACCAATAGCGACACTCGCCCGCATGACCATTGATGGGCAAGTGCAACCATCTATATACGTCATGATCCTTACAGTCAGCCCGAAAGTCGAATGTCAACGGCTGAGATGGTCGCTTCAACAAACATTCACGGACAAGGCTGTCTATATTCAAAAGCTTGAGCCGACCTGTAACCTTGAAGAAGCATCCGGCTTCACGTATAGTTATCGACTGCTCTATAGCCTTCTGTATAAGCAGCGTCTCGTTGTAACCTTTGCCTCGCTTTTGGTCATATTCCGACCCGACCGCGTCAATCCATTCCACATCGAGATCCATACCGGCCAGTTTCTTCTTTACATCTTCGATATGGCCGGAGTTTTCTGCAAATACAATACGCATTTGGACTTTTTTCCGGAATTGTACCCTCGTAGCATAGAAGCGAATGGCCTCTACATACTGAGCAACCCGTTGCTCGACAGAGAACTCCGCCCCACGCATTCCTTGAGAATCGACCGTCGCGGTCAGCAATATAGGAATCACGACCATAGTCAAGATTCGTTACATATCTTCCTGTTGTTCACGCCATTCGGCATACTCATCAGGTGTAATGGGGTCTTCCTTCTCCCATAGGATAGGATAATCCGCCACCTTGTCACACTGAGAAGCAGCTCCGACGACAAACCACAAAATCACGCACTGCACGGCACCGGCCGTAATGGCATATCCCTCAAAAGCCATGTGCGAGGAGATGGCAACCAGTAAGCCGAACATCAACTGAGCGTATGGTGTCTGCTGCACGGTAGCATACCGGAAGGTCTTCCAAGCAATGGGCACCACCAAAAGAAGATAGGCGATAAAACCCAGCCAGCCTTGCTGCGAAAGCATTCCCAAATAAGAACTACCTAACTCAATAGAACCGGTGGAAGCGCTGTAAAACGTCTCTGCCATAGGCAACTCAATGTCACATGAGTAGGCTCCAATACCGACCACAGGACTCTCCCGAAGTTCCATATAGCGCAAAGCCCAAATATAACCACGTGTGGATGAGAAAGAATCCTCGAGAGTCTCGTTGTTGACATCCTTCTTCAACATCGTCTCGGCATAGGGCATTAGGTATGGCATGGCCAGAATAGTCAGAATGGCAATCACTACGCCTGCCGTCATCAGCTTGGAAGCGCTGCGGCGCAAACGGAGATAGATGACGATAATCGAACCAACCAATCCCGCTGCCAGTGAACCGCGGCTGGCGGAAGTCAACAACACAATCAAACACATTGCCCACAACGAAGCAATGATGACATATTCGCGTTTCTCTGTACAGCGGAAAAACAAAGCGGACAGCCACACCATAGTGACCATTACATACATCGAGAGGAAGTTGGGGTGTCCTGTCACTCCCATATATCCGCTGATACCGCCATAATTGTACATGCCGAAGCCCAACACGTAGCCAGCGAAACTCCAAATGGAAATGATTCCCGCTGACCAAAGCACGCCCATAGCCATATGCCGGCGCACCCGATCGACTTCACCACCATGAAAGAGCGGCGAAGCAGCAATAAAGAGAAATGCAAACTGCATAAAGCGACTCCAGGGTTTGAAAAACTCCGGAATGTCGTTGGCCGCAATACTCAATACTATTGTACCAAAGAAGGCCAATGCGCTCAAGCTAAGACCAACACCACCTTGATTCGCCTTTATCAGAACCAATATGGATGCCAAAATCATAAACAACTGGTTGGTGGGCAGCGGCGATGGTATCGGATACATAATCTGCATGAATCCGACCAAGAGTACAATGGTAGCTATAAAGACGTTTCGGTTCGAGAACATATTTTATTTTCTCCCGATATGGATTAATTTTCTTTCTGTGATGTTCGATTTCAGATTATCCTTAATTTGTAAGTTCAGATGAGGACTACTTGGCTTCATTATCCTGGCTTTTCAGATTCCGGATAAACTTGGCCGGACACCCGCCAACGAGTGTATAGGGTTCGACATCCTTGGCCACTGTAGCGCCTGATGCCACCAAAGCCATCTCCCCTATCGTCACTCCGGGCAACACGATGCAGCCGACAGCCACACCGCTTCCACGGCCTATACGCACCGTACTTGAAGTACCTTGGCGAGAAACAATACGCGGTCCGTCAGGGTCTAGTGGATGGAATCCGGTCAGAACGATGCACCTCGAACTGACTATTGCCTCTGGTTCGATGATAATGCGTCCTCCCACGTTGAGCATAAAAAGGGCCTCGTGTCCGATATTGCAGCCATCGCCAATCTCCAGTTCGCCGATACCTTGCACTTGAACGCCTTGAAAAATCTCGACATTACGGCCCACCTTAACACCGGCCCATCTGAAGAGACGTGCCTTAAAGTTGCCGAATCTGCTATTAGGCAACAAGGTCATCAACAGATTTACAAAATACATCCTTTTCGAATTGACCATACCGATATTAGTTTTTTAATAGTTGTGTGCTTTCTTTTCGAAGTCTGCCTATTTCACGGTCTACCATCAACCGATAGAACAATCCCTGCCGTGTGTGCCAATACCAACCTGCATAACCGTCCAGGAATCCTCCCAACAATATATAGCGAGCAATGAAATAAACCACAGCGCGCAGATAGCGAGGGCAATGGCCATAGAGGTTTTTCAGCCAACGCTTGCGTTCGGCGTCAGTGCCTGTCAGACGGCCATTCACCTCGGCAGAGGCAGCATGTGACACATCGCTTTCGGCATGGAAGGACATAGCATCGCGCTCGACACACACTTGCATAAGTGCTTCACGATGAGCATACCCCCTATGTTTGACCCACCACCAGTCGAGTGGTTTCAAGTTCCAGTCTGTTTGGTCTGCATTCCATTGGGCGGTCTGTCCAGAGGTGATAATCAGATGTTCGTCCATCAGTTTATCTTCGCTTCGACCAAAGCCACGACGTATAACTTTAATTTGCGGAGCGGGATACCAACCTCCATGCATCAGCGGCCGCCCCATAAAAACGATCTTCTTATTTACATAAACGCCGTTAATCTGTTGGGCGTTGGACGAAGATGATTGGCGGGCTGTCCACTTGGGCAGTTGTTCCTCGGCCAAACGGACTAGTGGAGCTTCTATAATCTCATCGGCATCCACGCGCCAAATCCATTCGGTATCAATAGGGACATTGTCGATGGCCCAATTGAATTGCTCTGCCTGGCAACTGAACGGATGTTGCACCACCCGTGCGCCCATTGTGCGAGCTATGTCACAGGTCTTGTCTGTGCTGTAGCTGTCGACCACAAGCACCTCGCGACACACATGCTGCACCGATGCGATGCATCGCGCGATGTGTATCTCTTCGTCTTTGGTCAGTATGACAGCTGTGATGTCTTGCATAGTAACATAGTAAGCGAGAAGAGTATGCGTCTTACCCGGTCAACGTTCGCGATGCCGTAACTTGCTGCAGTCACGGCGCAAGGTGCGGAAGAGTGTGTCCCATTGCTGCATCACATGTTCCTTGTCAAACTTGCGCACGCTCTGTTTGGCATTAGTTGCCAACCTGGCTCGTTCGGTTGCGGAGGTCATCAGTTGACGCAGACGAGAGACATAGGCATCGATATCCCCAAAGGGAACAACATAACCATCGTATCCATCCCGAATGATGTCATGAACACCCACATACTCAAAAGCCATAACGGGAATGCCCAACTGCATGGCCTCAATCAGCACAATGCCGAAGCCCTCATATTCTGAGGTAAGGCAGAGTATATCAGATGCCTCAAGTTCCGGACGTACATCACGCACCGCTCCCGGCATCAAGAAGGTTGACTCAAGCCCCATTTCTATGCAAAGCGAACGCAGCCTATCGGCCTCGAAACCGTCCCCAAGTACTTTGACATGCCAATCCGGGAAATCCGGCTTAAGTCTTTGCCAAATCTGCATCATCAGGTCGATACGTTTTTGCGGAGCAAGACGCGCCACAACAACTATCTGACGGCTACCGTCATCAACATGACTTCTAACCTTTGTCTCTTCTGCGCCAAGCGATGAGAAATTGGGAATAGCCCGTGCATTGGACAAATGCCAGGCCTGTAGGTCTTCGTTTGTGAGACAGACGAACTGGTCGTACTGGCTGTAAATCCACCGCACACTCCACCGATGCAGCCACCGGCCTATACGTCCCATGAACTGTCTGTCAAATACCTCCAAACCCTGTCGGCTCTGATGCATCTCAGCCACAATAGGTGTACGGGGTGTGACAAAGGGCAGTATCCAGGTCACAAGCGGACAGTGTGCATTGACGATTATGTCCGGTTGCTCCTCTCTGATGATTTGGCGCACACGGCTTATGGCTCGTACCACGCCCTTCAGCCGCACCCACGGATTGCCTGGAGTAGTGGCTATGCCCGCCGTCTTAAAACGGACGCGGGCATCTAGCGGATAATAGGACTGCATCTCCCAATCTTCAATATCACAAACCGTGATATCGTAACCATGGGCCGCAAGCCAGTTGATCTTGTCGCTCTCAATGCGGGCCACACCGCCCACTTGGTCCATCTGAATGCAGAAGTAGAGGAGTTTCATTTTCTGCTGATAGGGTTTCACATACGGGATTTCGTCCGACCCCATAGCAGAAGGGCAGGAATACGATAATGCGCCGTGAAGGAAACGATTATACTAGCTACAACGGTAACGACTATACTCAATACTAAACTGAAGATGAAATTACCCACTTCACCCCATCCCGGCTGCAGTTTGGCCGGCAGGCTCCAGAAGACCAGACTTTGCAGAATATAGATACCCAACGTGTTACGTCCGACAGTATCGATAAAAGAAACAAGACGGTCAGACAAACTTCTGGTGCGGGCATCACCACTTTGACCTGCTACCGTCTCTGTATCTGAATCACGACGGAAGAAGCGCTGGCTTATCAACAGGAATGCCAAACTTGCAACGGTCCCTGTCAGATACCGATAAATTGTGCGGCCTACCACCTCCCAACCAATCACACCGCCGACACCCGAAGTGGCAACAGCAGACGTATTCATACTATAGAAACCTGAGTATCCATCCCAAAAGGAGAAAAGAACGGCAAACGTCAGCAACGACGAAGGCAACAACCATCGCCAGGTCGCAGCCAGACGCGGCTCCAACCGATGAAAAGCAAAACCCGTCCAAAAGAAGGGATAGAGAAAGACGAAGCCTTTGAGCAAGTCATCCTTAGACGCCATGTTGGGGATAACCCCTGCGAAACACAAGCCATACAGCAACAGACACGAACCAACTCCGGCTATGTCATATCGTCCCTTGCAAAGCCTGACAGACACCCATGCGACCAGAAAACAAAAGAATAGGGCTCTCAAAAACCACCATCCGTAATGACAAAGTCCATCGACTGCAAAATAACGGCCCAGCCAAGCTAACGTAGATGGGTGTATCTCTTCTCCGCTGAAAACAAGTTTCAATCCGGGTACACAGAAGAACCACAGAAAACCCCATACTACATAAGGCAGCATCAGGGCTATAGACTTCTTGCGGAGGTACGTACCGAAACCTCCTCTGCCCACCGAGAACCACCATCCACTCAGTACGGCGAAAAGCGGCATGTGGAACGAATACACAAAATAACCTAAACGTCCATCTAATCCGGCATGCCCCCATACCACCAGGAAGATGGTCAATGCTTTCAATCGGTCTACCCAAAGTTGTCGCATAGAGATATATAAGCGCGAACTATCTTGCCGGAGGGCATGACAGACAATTCAACAGTCGGATATACATATAGCCCAATCGGCGGGGCAACAAACGATGCACATCGCGGACAGCAGACTTAAGCCACTGCCTGCACAACGGGCGAGCCCGAAAGAGCGATGGCGCTGATAAAGACCGCAACTGACGGTAGGCATCATAAGCCCCTTTGGCATCAAAGAGACGGACCGCATCCTTCATCTGCCAACGCTTGTGCTCCTCTATTAGATTGTAAAGCACAATATTGCTTTCCAATCCATATTGTCGCAACAAGGCCGCCTCTCCTCGAATAACTTCGTTGAGCGAAGCATAGCGAGCCCGCTTGCGTTCGGGAGACATAACGGAACCTTCGCGCAGCAGGTAGAGATAGGTCTGCTGTGGAATAGCATAAGCAGACTGCGCCACGCAAGCTATATGGAAACTCCACAATTCGTCTTCGTGCATAATGCCTTCGACAAAGTGAATATCATTCTGTTCTAAGAAGTCACGACGCAGCAGTTTGTTCCAGGGCATGACATACCACCCCCAACGATAGGTGCGTATTATCTCCGCATTACAATCTAAAGGGCCTTCTGTTAAGGCAAACGGCAGTGTTAACCCCCAATCACATACAAAGCTATGGTCCGCAAAGACAAAATCATAGTCCCGCTCAAGCAAAGGTTGCGCCAAAATGGCAAGGCTCTGAGGTGTAAGACAATCGTCACTGTCCAGATAGAAAATATAACGGCCAGTAGCGGCTCGTGTGCCGGTGTTGCGTGCAGCACTTGCTCCCCGGTTGCTGTCATGCGCCAGCAGTCGGAACCGGATAGGTCCACCATAGGCATCGATAGCATAGCGGGCGATGGCAATGCTGTCGTCCGGACTACAGTCGTCTACCAATATGCACTCCACCTCACCCTCATACGTTTGTGCCATAACCGTCTGAAGACACCCTTCGATGTAGTCAGCCACGGCATAGACAGGGATGACAATGGAGATACTGGGCCAACCCATCATACGTCCTTCGTTTCCTTTGATACTACGACCTCGCCCTCGGGCGAAATCTGAATCCATCCGGGTCTTGCCAAAGAAGGGTCTCCTGGAAGGTTGAACCATCGTGTAGGGCAACAGACAAGAGGATGGAGCAAGCTGTTCTGTGCTGCCCAATAACTGAACGTGCTGTTGGCTATTACGAGTGCGCGGCACTGCGACATCAAGTACATATCGAGAAAAGAGTCTGTCCCTGTATTCCAGTCGACTACCGTCATCCCTTCCTCATGGAAAGCCGTGCGTACCCACTCGGGGTCATCGGAAAAGAAATAGAACACAGGGCGCTCCACCCTTGCCTTCACATAGTCAATAGCAGTGCGGTAGTAGGCTTCGGTACAAATGCCGACGAATATCTGCGATGTAGGGCAAGTCAGGAAATCGCCCCGACGGACATGGATACCCACAGCATTCTCTCCCTTCATCTTTTCAGCCAAAGCTGCCGTACGCGGTGTCACACGGTCAAGCCGATAGTCAAAATGAAAATCCGATACCGGATAACTGTCCGGCTCCTGAAAATATCCTTCATGAAAGAAATCATACCACCGCTCGTGGTGTGCATCTGTGGCTACAAAAGGCATACGCCGACCATGTGAGTCGAAAAACTTCCGATTGAATCCAGACATTATGTAGCCTATCCAATAGATTAGCCGGGATGTAGGAGGCATATCTACATGAAAACACCTGTCAACCTCCAGCCCGTAATGTTCCCATAACCAACGACCTGCATAGAAGCCGCAGATAAGGCTATGCGGATACTTTCGTCGTAAGTATTCGCAATAGGCATAGGAGAACATCTGGTTGCCCAGTCCTCCGCGGAACTCCACTATCTTGATGCTTGTCTTCATGAACAAATTATGCCTAATCCGATTAAAATTACACCTCTTTGCCAACTGAAGCCACAC
Organism: bacterium; assembly: GCA_963631395.1. GTDB lineage: Bacteria > Bacteroidota > Bacteroidia > Bacteroidales > UBA3663 > Liminaster. The sequence goes on along the minus strand of CAVGQN010000034.1, from coordinate 22,365 downwards.
TTGTTCCTTCTGGCATCATCACCTCCCCTTCCGGAGAAATCCGAACCCATCCGGGTCGAACCAAAGAATGGTCTCCTGAAAGGTTATTCCATCGTGTAGGGTAACATACAAGAGGATGGAGCAAGCTGTTCTGTGCTGCCCAATAGCTGAACGTGCTGTTGGCTATTACGAGTGCGCGGCACTGCGACATCAAGTACATATCGAGAAAAGAGTCTGTCCCTGTATTCCAGTCGACTACCGTCATCCCTTCCTCATGGAAAGCCGTGCGTACCCACTCGGGGTCATCGGAAAAGAAATAGAACACAGGGCGCTCCACCCTTGCCTTCACATAGGCCATAGCGGCATGGTAATAAGCTTCGGTGCAGATGCCAATGAAAGTATCACCGGCATTCAGGAAATCGCCACGGCGCACATGTATGCCTACTGCATTCTCCCCCTTCATCTTTTCAGCCAAAGCCGCCGTGCGCGATGTCACTCGCTCAAGCCGATAGTCGAAATGCAATCCAGGCACCGGATAACTGTCTGGGTCTTGAAAAAGCCCTTCATGGAAGAAGTCCCACCATCGCTCGTGATGGGTATCTGTTGCAAGGAAGGGCATACGCCATCCTCGTGGACCGAAATGCCACCGATTGAGAGAAGACAGATGATAAAGCAACTTGTCGACCAAGATATGCGTGCGGGGAGGCATATCGATGTGAAAACACTTGTCAATCTCCAATCCGTTATGGTCACTCAACAGGCACTTCGGATAGAAGCCGCAGATAAGGCTATGCGGATACTTTCGTCGTAAGTATTCGCAATAGGCATAGGAGAACATCTGGTTGCCCAGTCCGCCACGGAACTCCACTATCTTGATGCTTGTCTTCATGTACACGAATCTGTCAGTAAGCAAATAATTGCTATGTGAAAACGATTTAAATCTGATTAACGGCATGTATGCCGACGCAAACGGTTCGCCAAGCGATGAGCCAAGCGATGCCGCCAACCGAAATGGGCAGCAAGCAGACGAGTATAGTGCCGAGTGTCGGAATGACCGCAATGGCTGAGGGTAAAGAGCAAATTCTCGTAGAGGAGCATCTGCAGACAGAAACTTGCGTCTTTGATTAGTTCAGGAAGATAGTAAACCATCTCGCGCTCGGGATTCTGCGACCGGGCACTCAGTCCTGTACCCTCCTCCTGATGATAGACTGCCACATTCCTCTCCGCCCAGGCGACACGCCCACAGCGGGCCATCCGGAGGGCGAACTCCAAATCCTCAAAGTACGACATCCGCTCGTCAAAGCCGCCATAACGCTCTATGACATCACGCCGAATGGCACAATTGCGTGCCGTGAGACTAAAACGCCCTAACCACAGACAAAGCATAGGATGTCGGGTAGTGTGGGTTTGCAAAAGGCGCTCACCAGTGTTGGAATCACACATAGGAACGGATGCTGTGGGTACTTCTTCCCAAGAATGCACCCACACCGTACGGCCACAAACAATGGGGCTCTGCGGATGACGATTGATTGTAGCGACAAAGGTTTCAAGGGCACATGGCAACAACTCATCGTCCGCATCGAGGAAGACTATCCACTCGCCCTTGGCTGCACGAATACCGGTATTGCGGGCCGACGACACACCACCATTATCCTTATGGAGACATACGAACCGCACATCTGCAGCGGCATAAGCATCGGCCAAACTCCCGCTACCGTCCGTCGAACCGTCATCGACCACGATGCACTGCCACTCTCCCTGCCACGTCTGGGCACAGACAGAGTCAAGGGTGCGCTTCACGCGGTCAGCCTTGTTGTAGAGCGGTATGACGATGGAGAATTTCATAGTCGGATTGGTGCAGAGCTTTCGATTACAGAAGTTTAACGTGTTTCTTCACTCACCGGAAAGGGGATTGTCTTTTTTCTTAACCACACGACACGGCACACCGGCAGCAACGCTACCGGCTGGAATATCATGAGTCACCACACTGCCGGCCCCGATGACACTACCAGCCCCGATGTGTACGCCTTTCAAGATGATACAATGCATGCCGATGAAGACCCCGTCATCAATACGAATGGGACGACTCTCAGTAAACAAGCGGTCATAATGGTCATCAGTATCACCAATCAAAGTATCAGCTCCGACCATCACACCCTGCCCTATACTGACCTCGGTATCGGCCACGAGACTGACGCCCGAGAAACCGCAACAATCGCCGATGGTGATTGAAGCCCGGTCTGTCCTGGTCTGCAGCACACACGGATGGGAAACGCCCCGTCCGTTGAAAAGAGTAAGCGAATTGAATGTACAGTTGCGGCCGATACGGATTGTAGAATGCTTGAATCGTTCGAGTCGCGTATAGCCGTTGAAGCGCACCCCTTGCCCACATTCCACCCCATATAGTGAGGCCGTAAGCCGCATACGTGCTGTCCAGTAACTGCCAGCCACGGCTCTCTCTACGGCATGAACCATAGTTGCAAGTTCGGCCCTTATATCAGCCTTGCGGAGTTTGGACAAAGATATCATCGTATATTGTGTTTATTGGGCATCAAGCGAAGACCGGCTGTTGTCGGACGATGTCGTTCTGCCTTCTTCGGGCAGGACCTTTACGACCTCAAGTTCCACTCCACCTATTGCAGCAGCAGTGTCTGTAAACGACGACTGATAACTGCCGATGATTCTATCACACCGTGACAATAGCCACAAGTCAGCAAGAGCATCGGCAATGGCCTGCGGGTCGTTGCGGTCAAGGCTGCGCTTGGGACGGACGAGGATGCGGCCTGGCAACAACCGGGTAAGGGTACTCTCGTCAGAAGGGTTGTCTGTGGCGAGGAAGAAGCGTGCTTGCGGATTGCGCTCCACTGCATTTCTCATGCGCTGCTCAAAGGCCTCTGTCGGCGAATATTGCCGAGACAGACTATGATCAGAACGACGGATATGCACCCCTATGCAACCGCTGACATCCAAAGAAGGAGTCTGCTTGGGATGAAACATCGAGAAGTCGGCACTCAAGGTAATGTTCTCACAAGTATGCACCAGCAAGTGGCGCTGACTACAGAGCATGGGCAAACTTTCCCCGATATGTTTCTTGCCGTAAGTATTGGCCCAAGCATCGCCTATTACAAGGCCTGGCCAATGGCGCTCCAGGAAGTCTATGCACCGCGCCACCCGCCTGCGTCCTTGCAAGTCGATGACACGGGCCGGAAAGCTGTCGAACAAACTATGGAAACTGGCATTCAAGTCCGGTGCGGTCACCCAAATGAAGACGGGTCGTTGTCCTGTCTTGCGGGCAAGATCAAGCACTCCGGCCATGGTACGCATGCGGTTGCAAAGACCTCCGTATGTAAGCAGACAAAGAAGCATAGTACAGATATTACACCCGCTTTCGGATTTGATTTTTCAGTCGACCGAAACGGAGGCGCAGCCGGTCGAATGCAGAGGGCGAGGCACTTGCGAGCCTGGATTCATAGGACTGACGCAGGAGAGCGATGCGACTGAAACTCAACAGGGAACGGCGGATGGCATCCGGCAACGGCTGGTCTGCTATATGGTCTGCCCAGGACACGGCTTTGGCATAGACAACCTCGTAGTTGTCCCGCTCCGGACATACAAGGGGCGTGGCACTCAACATGGCCAAATAAGCGTCATCGTCGGTGTCAAGACGGCGCACCTCATCTGCCAATTGAGCATAAGAGGCAAAGTCTGCTGCGCGAAGGAATGCGTCGGGATTGAAGACGCGCGTCACCTCGGGGTCTCCCCAATAGACAGGCACACAACCGGAAGCGAATGCTTCGACCAGTTTTTCGGTGGTGTAGCCCGGATGAACAGAGTTTTCGGCTGCGAGGGCGAACTTATACCCGCTCTGAAACTGTACCTTGTCGGGCACAGGGCCGCCCACATTATTATTCCATCGGCCGCCACTGTCCACGGTCTTGTATTGGCACAAGGCCCGATAGATACGTTGCCGTTCGGTCTCTCGTCCGACAGGCTCTGCACTTATCACCATCGCACAGAAACGTCTCTGCAGAGCTTCTTCGTCCGACAACTCCGGACGATGTTCCATACGGAGCGTTGCCTTCACCCCGAACGGAGTGCAGTAATAATTGGGAAGTCGGATATATCGGTCGCCATAGTCAAGGTACTCGAACCCGATGGCATAGTCAGCCATATTGAAATCCGGACATATATTCTCGCCCGTGTAGAAGACTTTCACACAGCGTTCAGGTACATACAAGTGGTTTTGTCCGAAGATGGAGAAAACCACGATGTCGGCCTGCGCAGAGTCGTCGACAATCTCTACCTTATGATGCTCCCGTAAGGCGCGTGTGAAGATAAAACCCTCACGGTCAAAATGCTGCCAAAAGTCGCAGAAGAAGAGTTTCATGAATTGTATATTGCTATTCGCTTGTCAAATGTTCTAAATTCCACTTGTCAAACGTCCTAAATAATGCAAACACCCAGGACGTCCGCTCCTCATAGTAGCAGTCGCCACTTCAGGTATTCCTTCCACCAATGAAGTGAACGATGCGCAGACTGGATGCGGAGATATTCACCTCGTACCTTACGGGCATTGCGGGGGTCGGACGTCAGACTGCCTGCCTTGCGGTAGCGGGCTACCGGGAAGTCAAGAATCAGGAAAGACTCCGGTCCGACCGCGTAGTAGAGTTCGTAGAGTACTTTATAGTCGGCTGCAAAGGTATAAGTCGTATCGAAAATGAACGGTTCCGGCTTACAACGCACAAAAGTTGCCTGATGTGAGAAGGGCAACCGAACAGGGATGACATGGGCAGGCTCAGCATAATGCTCTACCACATGGCCATCTGCAAATACATTTGTCGTGCCGCCACCTATGACGCGGACGGCCTGTGGGTTGCTGCAAGCCTGGAGCGCTCCGTGTGGTCCGAACACACTCTCCAGCACTCCATTCGAGGCAAAAGTGTCGCCGGCATTCATAAAGTTGACCCACTCTCCCGTAGCCTTGGCCAGACCTTTGTTCATGGCATCATAGATACCCCGGTCCAGTGCACTGACATAAGTCAGGCGGTCGGGATAGCGGCGTGCATAACGCTCCAGCAAATCTACAGTGCCATCGGTCGAAGCTCCGTCAATGACAATGTATTCAAAATCGGTGTACGTCTGCCCGAGCACGGAGAGCATCGTCTCCTCAAGTTGCGGACAGGCATTGCGGCACACCGTGACAATACTGATTTTCAGACCGGAGCTAGGGTCAATAGGTGCCGAGGTCATAAATGTGCGAATAGTCGAAGCCCGGAGTGAAGAGCATCACGCAGATGCTGCCACTGGTGCGTCCGGCGACGAAGCCATTGCAGCAAACCAACATGCACATCGAGACGAGATAAGCCATACCATGGTCGAGCTTGGCCTGTTGGTCGGCCGGCAGCTGCCGGTTTATCCACGAGTGGCCGTCGTAGTCGAGGAACGAAGTGTCGGAAGTGAACAGGAGAGAGCCGAAAGCATCCTCAAACTTGCGATAGGCGGCAGCATCCTCGGTCGCGAGAAAGACCCGGTCATAACGTCCCTCGTCAAGCAGATGGCGGGCTTCGGCTATGAGCATCTCAGGCGAGGGCTGAACGGGATGGGCTGCCAAACGGCGGGCCGTATAGTCCGTACCCCGGCACTGAATGCCGAGCACACGCTCACCGGGACGGAAGAGAGATTCGCGTGCTGCGTGTGCGGTCTCCCAAGCCCTACGGCTGAGGCGAATGTAACGGGCGCCATAGGCCCGCCACATACGGTGAGTGACACTGTTCGGATCAAAGCACTCCCAGTCCCACCACGGCATCTTGAGTTCGCCGGCGCGGTGCGGGTCGGTAGTGTCGAACACATACGGTTGCTCAAGACTGTCATCGACATCACTGAGATTGAGGCCGGCAGGCTGTTCGAAGTAATACTCCCACGCATTGAACTGCCCGATGTGGGTAGCGCTCAGATAGGTATTGGGGAAAGTCTGGAGGTCGATGACGGGCGTCAGATGACAGCGATGGGTGTAGCGCACGAAACCCATCGTCTGCACCACGTAGGAGAAGAGTCCGGGAGCGCCGGCTTTGGGACGGAAGATGCAGGGACGCCCTCCGTCAAGCCACCCGACTCGCTGCAACTCGAGCCACTTGAGGCCGTCTTTGGCTATGTGTTTCAACAGGTTTGTCATAAGGATTCAGCAGAGATAATATTTGTGGAACTTGCAATAAGCCGCAAAGCCGACGCAAGCGGGCAATCGGTAGTGAAAAGAGGCTTTCGAACAAGCCGGATGCGGCCCGACCTGACGTATGATGCCATAGAGTCGGCGCAACTTCCTGCGGTCTGCCCATTTGGCTGTCATTGTGAAGAAAAGCGCCTTCTGCCTTTCCAGTTCACCGACATAACGAGCTCGTTTTTCCACAGGCAAGTCAGCGAGGATGCGGCCGTATTCGGTCAGAATGCGGCACCAGGCTTCGTAGTGCCTGGCATGATCCGGACAAGTCTGCAACGAACCGGGACGGACGCGATAGAGGTAAGTAACCTCGCCGACACTGACGACCCGCGGTTCACTGACCATAAGGGCAAAACGCCAAGGATTGTCCTCGTGGATAAGCCCCTCCACAAACCGCAACTTGCGAGCTTCGATAAAGTCGCGACGGATGAGTTTGTTCCACGCCATGACATAGGGCTCATTGTGCACTTCGACAACGGATGGATTTTCATCTGCAAACTGTCCATAACCTCCATAGGCAATGTCCGCGCCATTGCTTTCCGCGGCACGATAGAGGGCCTCCAGACAAGACGGGGCAAGCATGTCATCGCTGTCTACAAACAAGACATAGCGGCCACGAGCCGACTGCAGACCGGTATTGCGGGCGGCACTAAGCCCCCGGTTGTGGTCATGCTGCAACATGCGGCCTTCCACGTTGGAAGGCATTCGGTCAAGCAAATGCTGCGCCAAAGTCTCAGAACCGTCAGTCGAGGCATCGTTGACCACCAGGACCTCACAAGCGCCATCGAAGGTCTGTCGGGCAATGCTGAGCAAACAATCTTCTACGTACGGCTTGACGTTATAGAGGGGAACGATGATGGAGATGAGCATGGCATTCTGACCGGACGGCATAAAGGCTCCGCCACGCCTGTCACAGACGGCGCTATAGGGATGCATGCCTCAACGGGCAAAGCGATGGGACGTGCCAAAGGGATTCCGTCATGGACAAAAAAGCCCGACATTGCGCGTCTGTGTATGGGGACAAAGATACACATTTAAAAGGAATGTATCAAGGTTTTGGCCCAAAATCTTGGGTTTTTGTGGCGAAATCGGCCTATTTGAGCGAAAAAAACGTCAAAATAGAGGTCTTTCCTGGCCGCTAGAACGACCTTATGGTGTCAAACGGCTGCAAAAGCAAGGCTAACAATTCCGATTCGGAACTCGAAAGAATCCCGATATGCGGAACTGGAATCAGGTTTTTCTTCCTCCTGTTCCTTTCCGTTACGAACACAACCCGGCTTGTCGACAAAAACGACTTGCTTCTTGCTTGAAATATGACCTGTTTTCTACTTGCATCTATTTTGTTTTTATATTTCTCGGACACTGAACTTATGTTCAAAGCCTTTGAACTTAAGTTTAGTGCCTTTGAACACAAGTTCAAAGGCACTAAACATAGAACGCAACCAATAGTAACGCACAACGCGTCTGAAAGAGGGTCGAAGAAGAGACGCCACAAACCGGCCGGATTTAGCCGTATAACCAGGGAACAAAACCATTCCAACTGGCCAGCAAAATTTTTCTAACTGGCTAGCAAATTTTTCTCAACTGGCCTGCAAATTTTTCCCAACTGGCCTGCAAAAGAGCCTCCTATTGCGTCAAGCAATCAGCCATTCTTGCAAATGCAATTTTAGGACTACTTTCTCACCTTACAACGCAAGACTTGGTTAGAATGTGCAGAACAGAAAAACAAAGAAATTCAATTAAAATATGCAAACAGGACAATAGTTTTTGTTAATATTTGTTTAGTAAAAGGCAAAAACCCACAAAAAATGTATATTTTTATTGAAAATCTATTTAAGTTTTGAGAGAATTGTCTACCTTTGCACCGCAAAATTTTAAGAAATTGAAAAAGAAATCCCTTGTTCCTGATTTTTTGTTTGAGGTAAGTTGGGAAGTGTGTAATAAGGTAGGCGGCATTTATGCCGTCCTTTCGACCAAAGCCGCAACCCTGAAGAATGAAATCGGTGACGGACTCGTATTCATCGGCCCAGACCTTTGGCACGACACCGAATCCCCTTTCTTTGACCCACAACCATCGCCCACACTGGCCGAATGGGCAGAATGTGCCCGCACTCAGAACCTGAAGGTACGTGCAGGCCGTTGGAAGGTACCCGGACAACCGCAAGTCGTCCTGGTCGATTTCCGTCCGTTCTATGCCGTCAAGAATGCCGTGTATGGGCAAATGTGGGAATGGTATGGTGTCAACTCGCTGGCCGCTTATGGTGACTACGACGAGGCTTGTGCGTTTGCCTATGCATCAGCACGGGTCATCGAGAGCCTATACCGACACCTCTGCCCTCAGCGCAGCCAGGTTGTGGCGCACTTCAACGAGTGGACGACGGGGATGGGCTTGCTCTACCTGCACCACACGCTGCCTTCTGTCGCAACCGTGTTCACCACTCATGCCACCTGTGTGGGCCGCAGCATAGCCGGCAACCACAAGCCCCTCTACGACCAGTTGCAGAACTACAATGGCGACCAGATGGCAGAGGAGTTGAATATGGTCAGCAAACACAGCGTGGAGAAGCATGCTGCACAAATGGCGGATTGTTTCACTACGGTAAGCGACATCACTGCAGCCGAGTGCAACCGCTTGCTGGAACGTGACCCTATGGTTACGCCCAATGGCTTCGAGGAGGACTTTGTTCCCCGCGGAGTAGCTTTCGGCCGGACCCGCAGGGAAAGCCGCGCCGCATTCAGCCGCCTTGTGGAGTGCCTGACCGGCCATAAGCCGTCGGACGAGGCTTTGTTTGTCGGCACAGCCGGACGCTGCGAATTCAAGAACAAAGGCATCGACGTGTTCCTCGACACACTGTCCCGACTGCGCAGCCGTGACTTCAACCGCGAGATTATAGCCTTCATCATGATTCCGGGTTGGGTACAGGAAGCACGCGCCGATGTGCGCCAGCGCTATCAGAGCAACGCTTCGTTCCCTTCTGCCGTAAGCGACCCGGTGTTCACGCATGCTGTCTACAACTACTTCGACGATGCCATTCTCGCGCGCATCCACCAACTGCAGTTTGCCAACAATCCCTCCGACCGCGTCAAGGTGGTCTACATCCCGTGCTACCTGAACGGCAACGACGGGTTGCTCAACCGCGACTATTACTCAATGTTGGCTGGACTTGACCTGACGGTCTATCCATCCTACTACGAGCCTTGGGGCTACACGCCCATGGAGTCGGTGGCCTTCGGCGTGCCGACGGTGACGACCAGCCTGTCCGGTTTCGGCATGTGGTGCCGCAGCATCGGCAAGCAGGAGTTAAAGGACGGCGCAGTCGTCGTACACCGCACGGACTCGAACTACGACGAGGTAGTCAACCGTATTGCCGATGTTGTAATCGAGTGTGCAACGACCGACACGGCCGACATGAAGCAAATACGACGCGAGGCCCGCAAACTGGCCGGTCGCGCGGTGTGGACCAACTTCATCCGCTACTACGACGAGGCCTATGATATGGCCCTTCGCAAAGTACAAACCCGAATAAAAGGCTAACAATATATTCCTTTATATATACAACTAAGGCTGCACAGACTGCATAGGCCGTCTGAAGAAGGCTGACCTTCGAAAGCAAATCAGAAAAATCACTATAGTAATTCTATTATTCACCAAATAAACATTTTGACATGAAAGTACAGGTTTGCAACACCAACGCCCCCGTTTGGCGTACCTTTTCCGTCAAGTCGAAGTTGCCCGCCGAACTGGTAGACCTCAAGACCGTAGCCCACAACATGTGGTGGTCGTGGGATGCCAACGCCCGCGAACTCTGGCGCCAACTGGACATAGATTTGTGGCGCAGTGTAGGTCACAACCCCGTCGCCCTTCTCGAGACGATGAGCCTCGACAAGCTGAACGCCATCGTAGCCGACGAGCAACTTATGGAACGCGTGAACGACGTCGTCACCCGCTTCAAGGCTTATATGGCTGAGCCTAAAGACACCAAGCGGCCTTCGGTTGCCTACTTCTGCATGGAGTACGGCCTCGCCTCTTGCCTGAAGATTTATTCCGGCGGTCTCGGCATCTTGGCCGGTGACTATGTAAAGGAAGCTTCAGACTCGAACATCGACTTCTGCGCCGTCGGTTTCCTCTACCGTTACGGATATTTCACACAGACCCTTTCGGCCGACGGTAGTCAGGAGGCCAACTACGAAGCCCAGAACTTCGACCTCCTTCCCATCGAAGCCGTAAAAGAAGAAGACGGTTCGCAGGTGATTCTGGCCGTACCTTACCACGACAACCTGACCGTTTATGCCCGTGTATGGCAAGTCAACGTAGGCCGCGTTAAGCTTTACCTGCTCGACACCGACTTCGACAAGAACTCCGAATACGACCGCAGCATCACTCACCGTCTGTATGGCGGCGACTGGGAGAACCGCATCAAGCAGGAGTATCTGCTCGGCATCGGCGGCATCTTGCTGCTCGACAAACTTGGTATCAAGCGCGACATCTACCACTGCAACGAAGGCCATGCCGCACTGATTGCCGCCCAGCGCATGTGCGACCTCATCGAAAAGGAGGGTCTGACCTTCCCGCAAGCTCTTGAGGTGGTACGCAGCAGCGCCCTTTATACTTGCCACACTCCAGTTCCTGCAGGTCACGACTACTTCGACGAAGGTCTCTTCAGTAAGTATATGCGTCACTTTGCCGACAAACTGGGCATCAGCTGGGACGACCTCATGAACATGGGCCGCGAAACCCCTGGTGAAGGCAAGTTCTCTATGTCTGTCTTCGCACTCAACACATGCCAGGAGGCCAATGGCGTATCTAAGTTGCATGGTGCCGTGAGCCGCAATATGTTCCAACCCGTTTGGAAAGGCTATGCACCCGAAGAGCTCCATGTGGGTTATGTCACCAATGGCGTACACCACCCGACTTGGGCCGCCAGCGAATGGAAGAGCTTCTACACCAAACTGTTCGGCGAGAACTACTACGCAAACCAGACCAGCAAGGCTATGTGGGAGAAGGTCTACGAGGCCGACGACGAGGAGATTTGGAACATCCGCAAGACGCTGAAGAAGAAGCTCTTCGAGTTTATCAAGGACGAGGTGGCCAACAACCTCCGCAAGAAGCAGGAGAACCCTGCCAAGATTCTGCAGGCCGTCAATGCCCTCAACCCCGACGCTTTGACAATCGGCTTCGCACGTCGTTTCGCCACTTACAAGCGCGCACACTTGCTCTTCACCGACCTGGATCGTCTGGACCGCATCGTCAACAATCCTGACCGCCCGGTTCAGTTCATCTTCGCCGGCAAGGCACATCCTGCTGACGGAGGCGGACAAGGCCTGATTCGCCGCATCGTCGAAATCAGCCGTATGCCACAGTTCTTGGGCAAGGTTGTATTTGTCGAGAACTACGACATGGACATCGCCAAGCGTCTTGTATCAGGTGTAGATATTTGGATGAATACTCCTACCCGCCCGCTTGAGGCATCCGGCACATCCGGAGAAAAGGCCGTACAGAACGGCGTCCTCAACCTGTCTGTACTGGACGGCTGGTGGTACGAAGGCTACAAAGAGGGTGCCGGTTGGGCTTTGACCGACAAGCGCACCTTCCAGAACCAGTCCCTTCAGGATCAGCTCGACGCCGAAACCATCTACACGATGCTCGAGACAGAGATTGTACCTCTCTACTTCGCACGTAACCGCAAGGGTTATTCGTCCGACTGGGTAAGGTGCATCAAGGATTGTCTGGCCAAGATTACCCCTGACTTCACTATGAAGCGCCAGCTCGACGACTACTACGACCGCTTCTACAACAAGGAAGCAGCCCGTGCCAAGCGTCTTGTAGCCAACGATTACAAACTGGCCAAGGAACTTGCAGCATGGAAGGAGAAAGTGGCCGAGAATTGGGACAAAGTGGAAGTCAAGAGCACAGAAATCTCAAAGAACCTCAACGACGTAATGACCGTAGGCGATGCCAACCAGGCCACCGTAGTCATCGACGGCCACGTCATTGCCGACAGCATCGGCGTGGATCTCGTAATGTGCAAGGCCGGCGACGGTGCCACACACGACTATACTGCCTACGAGATGGAAGTCACCAAGCGTGAAGGTTCGCTGGTTACTTTCCAGATTTGCAGTCCAATCAAGTGTGCCGGAGCTTACCGAATCAGTTTCCGTATGTTCCCCAAGAACGAAGAACTGCCCCACCGCATGGACTTCGCCTACACACGCTGGTTCTAATCCGACAACCAATAAGTATCAAGGAGACGGCTCCCTTTGCGGGAAGCCGTCTCCTTTTTGTTGATGCACTCATCAAGAGTGTACCAGGCAAAAGAAAAGGATGCCTTGCAGAGGCAAGCGCCATTCTGCAAGGCATCCGTATGACTAAGGCAAGTCGAGAGAAGTGCGAATCTTGCCCGTTCTGGGTCAAAGTATAGGTCAGAGGTTTGGATTGACCTTGCTCCACTCGCTGACAGGAGGAACGATGTTCAAGTCAACGAGTTCGTCACGCATCTTGCAGAGATGTGCATAAGATGCGTCAAGGCTTGCCAACTCCTCAGGTGTGCCTACGGGATCTGTATAAGTACAACCGCGCTCATCCATAGTGGTGTTCATAGCCATCATAATATGATTGTACTTCTCATCGTGGCAGTATGTGCCGGCAGGCCAACGGAAAGGCTCACCGCCCATCACGCTGCGGATCATCTCGACAGAGCAGTAGCTCGGGCTCTGGAATGAGCTACGGCCACGCAGTTCGATGATCTTTGCACCGCCCTTGATGACAGCCTGCTTCATAGCCTCCCACTCTTCTTTGGGGAACTCAGCTGTGCCGATGATATCAGACAATACACGACCGCCAATCTTGACCTGGCTACCGAAGACGGCCATCTGCTCACCGTGACCGCCGAAGGTACGGCAACCTTCGATGCTTGACTGGAGCACGCCGAACTTCTCGGCCAAAGCTGACTGCAGACGAGTAGAGTCGAGGGCAGCCAAGGTGGTCACCTGGCTTGGCTTCAAACCGGAATACAACAAGGCAACAAGACCTGTGAGATCTGCAGGGTTGAAGATGATGACTACATGCTTAACATCAGGGCAATAAGCTTTGATATTCTCGCCGAGAGAGCGGGCAATCTCGCAGTTGCCTTTCAACAAGTCCTCACGTGTCATGCCAGCCTTACGGGGAGCACCACCTGAAGAAATGATATATTTTGCACCGTTGAAAGCCTCCTTCACATCAGTGGTAGCAGTCACGTTGGCGCCATCGAAACCGCAGTGACGGATTTCTTCGGCTACACCTTCCAGACCGGGAGCATAAACGTCATAGAGACAGATGTTCGGGGTAAGCTTCATGGTCAGAGCTGTCTGTACCATGTTAGACCCAATCATGCCGGCTGCACCGACAATCACGAGTTTGTCATTTGTCAAATAAGCCATAATATTTATGTTTTAAAGTTTTGTGTACAAGTATGAAAGCTTTTCTTCGCAAGGCTTTGGCGTCATTTCGCCGTCAGCCCGTTTCCCGATTGACAAGGTCTGTGAGCATAACACCTCCCGACCTGTCATGACAAAGATAGGCAGATTATTCCGATATTTATGCAAAAAGGAAAGAATATTTGACGTTCCCCGCCCAATATACTTTCCTTTTTCATGTGGTTGACAAATACGTTTTGCATTTTTTCTGACCTTAGTCTGACAGCAAACGGCTCACTTTGAGGCATTGATATTGATGATGACGCGCGAGTTGCTGGGGTCGTTGCTGATGACCATAATATGGTGGGACAACTGCCGCAGTGTAGTCGCGGACGGAACGAATGTGATTTTCAAGTCTGTGCTTTGTCCTGCCTTGATGACTGCACTCTGCAACTCTACCTTAAAGGCCTCCGGCAAGTCGTTACTTACCTTGCGAATGGTAAGTTTCTGCTTGCCCGTATTGCGAATGGTGATAACCTTCTCTACGGTACCGCCTCCGGTAGACGACATCTCGACCTGCGCATCACTGAGTTCTATCTCTCCTGCCTGCTCGCGCTCCTTACGGGAAAGGCCCGAGAAGTCTTCCCAAATGTCGGCCGTGACCGTGACGATGTTATTGTGCATCTGCGCTTCCTTGCCTTTGACGTATACCGTGAAGGTCTCGTTGTGCATTCCCCAGTCCTTGGTCTTGTTCGTAAGGAACGTAACAAGCACCTTCCCCTCTTCTCCGGGCGGTATAACGCTAGGCTCCGGTTGGAGGGCGATATTCTTCGATACACCCTGGAATGTCAGTTCAACGGGCACATCACTATCGTTATAGAACTGTAGTGTACGTGTGCGGTTGTTCTTGTTGGGATAGACATCGAAGAAGTTCATCGTACGAGTTTTGCTGCGCAGTCCGGCCCCCATCTCATTGACGTAAGTATCTTCGGGCTTTGTGTTGTTGACCACAGTCCCCATGATAGTGACCTGCGACCGCACATCCGTATTGTCGTAGATTTTGACCGTTTTCTGGAATGGACCCGGACGACCCTTAGCATGATAGGTAACACTGATAACTCCGCTCTCACCTGGCCGGATAGGCTTCTTGGTGTATTCGGGGACAGTACAGCCACAACTGGATGCAGCGCGTGTGATGAGGAGAGGAGTGTCGCCTGTATTGGTAAACGAGAACTCGGCCGTCACATCGCCATCCGACTCCTGGATGATGCCGAAGTCATATGTGGTCTTATCGAGCGTAAGCCGGGCTTCGGCCATACAGACACAAACAGGCAACATCAGCAGGAGAACAGACTGGAAGATACGATTCATCATAAGTCGGACCTTTCAATATAAGAATATTCCTTATTTCTTGACAGCATCGAGGATTTGCTGCACAGCGGCTGACAGACCATCGAGGTTTTTGCCTCCGGCCTGTGCGAAATGAGGTTGACCGCCACCGCCGCCTTGTATCAATGCAGCAGCTCCCTTCACGAGGTCAGAAGCGCTATAGCCTGCGGCCTTTGCATCGTCACCAAGAGCTACGGTGAGCATCGGTCTGCCCTGGAATACCGTACCGCCCACAAAGATGACTGCCGGATTCTCCATACGCATCTGGAAGGCTACGGCCTTGACATCACCCGGTTCGGCAGGTCCTTCGTAACGCACGACCTTGAAACCATTCACATCACTAGCCTTGTCAAGCAACATCTTCTTGATCTGCTGGGCTTTTTCATGCTTGAAATCCTCAATTTGCTTCTTGAGCTGATTGTCCTCATCGACAAGACGATGGATAGACTGAAGCAGGTTAGGCGTGTTATTGAACAACTCTCTGAGGCTCTTTACAAGGTCCTGCTGTGTGTCCAGAATCTCTTCTACAGCTTTACCCGTGACAGCCTCGATACGGCGCACGCCGGCAGCCACCGAACTTTCGCTCAAGATACGAATCATACCGATACGGCCCGTATTGGACACATGACAGCCACCGCAGAGCTCGACACTTGGACCGAACTTGACTACGCGCACTTCGTCGCCATACTTCTCACCGAAGAGAGCGATGGCGCCCAGTTCGCGGGCTTGCTTGATAGGCATGTTGCGGTGTTCCTCCAACGGAATGGCCTGGCGCACCATCTTGTTGGCCAAATGCTCGACTTGACGCAATTCGTCGTCAGTCACCTTCTGGAAATGGCTAAAGTCAAAACGCAGCGAACCAGCAGTCACCAACGAGCCCTTCTGCTCTACATGTGTGCCGAGCACAGTACGGAGGCAGTAGTCGAGTATATGTGTAGCCGAGTGATTGCACTCTATCGCATTGCGTAGATCTCCATCCACCTTGGCGACAACAGGCAGAGCGATGTCGTGCGGCAAAGACTCCACGATGTGGACGGCCAAGTTGTTCTCGCGCTTGGTATCTACCACATGGATGATCTCATCGCCGAAGGTAAGAGTACCCTTGTCTCCAACCTGACCACCCATCTCGCCATAGAACGGGGTCTTGGCGAGTACAATCTGATAGAAAGTCTTGTTCTTCTGTTTGATACTGCGATAACGAAGCACCTCCGTTTCAGTCTCCAAAACATCATAGCCCACGAACTCCGTGGTGCCCGGATGGAGTTCCATCCAGTCTCCGTTCTCTACTGCGGCAGCATTACGTGCACGCTCCTTCTGAGCCTGCATGTTGACATTGAACCCTTCTTCATCTATAGTCAGGCCATTCTCACGGGCAATAAGCTCCGTAAGGTCAAGCGGGAAACCGTAGGTGTCAAACAGGGTAAATGCCTCCTTGCCATCGATGACCGTCTTTCCGGCGGCCTTTGTCTCGCTCATGATATTGCCGAGCAGACGGATACCGCCTGCAAGGGTGCGCAGGAAACAGTCTTCCTCTTCTTTGATGACGCGGACAATCAGTTCATTTTGTGCCTTGAGTTCCGGATAGGCATTGCCCATTGTCTCGATGAGCACAGGAAGAAGTTTGTAAAGGAATGCTTCCTTCTGTCCGAGATACGTGTAAGCGTAACGGACAGCACGGCGCAAGATACGGCGAATCACATAGCCTGCCTTGGCGTTGCCTGGCAACTGTCCGTCGGTAATGGCAAAGGCAATGGTACGGATATGATCGGCAATGACGCGCATGGCGATGTCGGTCTGTTCATCCTGTCCGTAGGTCTTTCCGCTCAAGGCTCCGATGGTCCGAATGATGGGCTGGAAAATGTCCGTGTCGTAGTTGGAGGTCTTGTGCTGCATAGTGCGCACCAAACGTTCGAAACCCATACCCGTATCTATCACATGTGCCGGCAACTTCTCGAGGCTGCCGTTGGCCATACGGTTGTACTGCATGAACACGAGATTCCAGATTTCGATGACCTGCGGATGGTCTTTGTTGACCAAATCGCGCCCCGGAGTCTGCGACTTCTCCTCTGCGCTACGGCTGTCATAGTGTATCTCCGAACAAGGACCGCACGGACCTGTGTCGCCCATTTCCCAGAAGTTGTCGTGCTTGTTGCCGTTCAGGATATGGTCTTTCGGCAAGAATCTCTCCCAAATGGCAGCTGCCTCGTTATCGCGGTCGAGGCCTTCTTCTTTGGAGCCCTCGAATACGGTAGCATACATATTGGCAGGGTCAAGATGCAGTTGGTCGACGAGGTATTCCCATGCCCAGCTGATGGCCTCTTCCTTGAAGTAGTCGCCAAAAGACCAGTTGCCCAACATCTCGAACATAGTGTGATGGTAGGTGTCATGACCGACCTCTTCCAGGTCGTTGTGTTTGCCGGAAACGCGCAGACACTTTTGGCTGTCGGCAGCACGGCTGAATTTCTTCTCCACATTGCCCAGGATGATGTCCTTAAACTGGTTCATACCTGCATTGGTGAACATCAAAGTCGGATCTCCTTTCAGAACCATTGGAGCGGAAGGGACAATAGTACAGCCCTTCGATGCAAAGAACTTCAAGAAGCTCTCGCGGATTTCATTAGCAGTCATCATAAGTATTTTTGTCTTTTTGTTTTATTGTCGTTTTACATTTTCGCCCGCATATTATCCCGGTCGTGCGCACAAAGTTATATAAATAATGTGTACATCGGCACTTTTTAAGAGTAAAAAATGTTCGGTCGCCTACGTTTTCCTCTTTCGTGCATTGTGCAGTGGTCAAAACATGAATATTGGCAAAACAATTGCACGCGCTGGAATATATCAAGCAAAACAGTCAATATGACAGATATTTGTCATTTACACATATCACCACTTGATTGCACGTTACCAAAAGGCGTCTTCCTAGCCACATTTTGGTTGCATTCTAGTGCTATTACATATATTTTGAATGTTGTTTTGCCAACGATTACAAACAAATGCGTTGATTTTTGTTCGTTGTTTGATATATTCTGCTTTCATATTGATATGTTTTTGATGTTTATTAAAGATTTTCGGCTGTTTTATGAAAAAAGTTGCAAAAACATTTGGTCGGTTCATAAAATGCCTATATATTTGCACCGTCAAAAGTAAAAATGCAGACAACAGCACAAAGCGAAAGGCAACAAAGCACCTTTCAAATTTGTCAAAATGTCACGACATCGAACTTTAGTCAAGAAAAAAGCAATTATTCTAAGAGCTATTTATAAATTCTAAAAACAAGAACTTATGAGCCAGTTAAGATTTGATGCCATCGAGAAGGCTTTTCAGAAAAAAGCCGTCGATGTGGAAGTTCCTTCGACAAGACCGTCAGAGTATTTCGGAGAACTCGTGTTCAATCGTGAGAAAATGCAGAAGTACCTGGACGCAAAGACGCTCCACGCTCTGCTGGACTGTATCGACAACGGCAAACATCTGGACCGCAATGTGGCAGACGGCGTTGCTGCCGGCATGAAGCAGTGGGCCATGGAACATGGTGTAACACACTGCTGCCACTGGTTCCAGCCCTTGACCGAAACCACTGCCGAGAAGCATGACTCGTTCATGGAATACGACTGGAAGGGCGGCATGATTGAGGAGTTTGAGGGCAAAAGCCTTGTACAGCAGGAACCCGACGCATCAAGTTTTCCGTCAGGAGGTATCCGCGCCACTTTCGAAGCCCGTGGCTACACCGCCTGGGACCCGACGAGCCCTGTCTTCATCCTCGACGACTGCCTGTGCATCCCTACAGTATTCATCTCTTATACTGGCGAGTCGCTCGACTACAAGGCTCCACTCAAAAAATCCTTGAAGGCCGTCAACGATGCTTCCGTACCTGTATGTCAACTCTTTGACAAGAATGTGACTAAAGTTCAGGCCAACCTCGGCTGGGAGCAGGAGTACTTCCTGGTCGACGATAACCTCTACAGCGCCCGTCCGGATTTGATTGCCACGGGCCGCACACTGTTAGGCCACGCTTCGAGCAAGAACCAGCAGATGGACGACCACTACTTCGGACAGATTCCAAGCCGCGTACAGGCCTTTATGAAGGACCTTGAGATTATCGGTCTCCGTTTGGGCATCCCGATGAAGACGCGTCACAACGAGGTCGCTCCTAACCAGTTCGAGTTTGCCCCCATCTTCGGCGAGTGCAGTTTGGCCGTCGACCAGAACATGCTCATCATGGGCGTCATGAAGCGCGTGGCCCGCAAGCACGGATTCCGTGTGCTCCTGCACGAGAAGCCTTTTGAGGGAATCAACGGTTCCGGCAAACACAACAACTGGAGTTTGAGCACCAACACTGGCGTCATCCTCTTTGCCCCAGGCCGCGACCCGATGAGCAACCTGCAGTTTGTCACCTTCTTTGTCAACACGCTCGAAGCACTCCGCCGCCACGGCGCTCTGCTCAAGGCCTCTATCGCCACAGCCACCAATGCTCACCGTCTGGGCGCCAACGAAGCACCTCCGGCCATCATCTCTGCCTTCCTGGGCAAGACGATGACAGACGTACTCCGCAAACTGCTGACAGTATCAGATGACACAGATATCGTCATCGCAGGCAAGCATGCCTATGACCTCGGACTCGTCGAAATACCGGAAATCTTCATCGACAACACCGACCGCAACCGTACGTCGCCATTTGCCTTCACCGGCAACCGCTTCGAGTTCCGTGCCGTCGGTTCAAAGGCCAACTGCGCATCCGGCATGATTACGCTCAACACGATGGTTGCCGAGCAGCTGACTGACTTCAAGGCACAGGTTGACACCGAACTGGCCACAGGCGCTACCGTACAGGTCGCCGTCATGCGCACGCTGAAACCTATCATCGCACGTATCATCGACACCGTCTGCTTCGACGGCAACGGATATGCAGACTCTTGGCCAAAGGAGGCCCAGAAGCGTGGACTGGACATCGAGCGTTGCGTACCGAAGATGTTCCTGGAGAATGTCAAGCCAGACGCCATTGCCATGTTCGAAAACATGGGCGTATACACCCGTTCCGAGTTGCATGCCCGCAATGAGGTCAAGTTTGAGACCTACATCAAGCTCGTACAGATTGAAGCTCGCGTACTCGGCGACCTGGCCATCAACCACATCATCCCCGCAGCCATCACCTATCAGTCTACACTGCTCAAGAATGTGGCTATGGTAAAGAGCCTCTTCCCAACCGAATGGGAGAACCTCTCTTCGTCAGAAGTCGCCCTTATCAAGAAGATTGCAGCCTACAATGCAGATATCAAGACGAAGGTCGATGCTATGGTAGACAAGCGCAAGGTTGCCAACCGCATCGAAGACATCTACGAGAAGGCTATGGCCTACTACGAGATTGCCGAATCGTTTGCCGCCATCCGCCGTCCTATCGACAAACTCGAGGAAATCGTCGACGACAACATTTGGCCAATGCCGAAATATCGCGAACTCCTCTGGATACGATAAGTCCGCCCGGCATCAACAGAACAAGTCAAGTTCCTGTCTCTCTGGCAGGAGATTCATAAGAAAGATAAGGCAGGCCCCAGATTGTTGGAGTCTGCCTTATCTTTTCGCTTCTATTTTACAAACGGAATGCCAGGAATCAGAAGTCTGAAGTCATATACTTTCGGCCATTGCGGATAGAGACAGACGCACCGAATGACGTTTTGCGGCCCATAAGATCATAGGCCGGAAGCATCGGATAAACAGCACGGTCTTCGATGCGGTCAATGCTCGAACTGTCCTGGCCGTCAATGGTGAGTTCGGGGCTGACATCAGACAACGCGCCATGTTCACCAACGCTCTGTATCTGGACTATGTCTCCTGCTTTGGCCTCATACCGGCAGTCGGTCGGGAAGGCCATAGGCTTGCCGTTGACGAAGACAATATAGCAGACCACATATTTGTCGGCTGTCCACGTGACCGTCGTTCCGGACTTCATGACTATTGGGGTCGAAGGCTTGTCGACATAGGTCTGAGGACTCCAGTAACCGGCTGCCGTAGTCGTTCCGTCGCCGGCAAAGACGTTCGTAATGGTGTACTCTGCCACCTCCTCTTCGCTCAGCTGACTCTTGGCCGTAGCATAAACGCGGTTGCCGGAACTGTCTGTATTGTAGTAAGTGGTACGGCTGACTGTGCTCAGTGCCTTACCCTTGGCATTGTAGAAATCGTAGACCGCCCAGATAGCAGGCAGTCCGCCCATGGTAGCATACCACAGCGAGTCCATCGGCGTGAGGTCCATCTGAGTGTGCAGGAAGACAGTCTTCGGATACTCGTGCCACGGACGGCCCAACCAGATGGAATAGCGCGACGGGTCAGAAACATCATCGGTCGTGATGTGACAATTGTTGAAGACATATCCCCAGCGCGTCTCCTTCGGATGGTTAGGCGCAACAATAAAGCCACCACTCGAACGGCAGATATTGAGCATACAATTCTCAAACCACACGTCACTCGAACCGTAGATAAAGTCGACAGCGCCCTCTATCTCACACCCGTTCCAGAAGGTGCGATTGTACGTGCCGCCATTGAAGTAGGTATCTTGGTACGAGCGCGCGCGTACATTATTTAATATAGCGCGGTCGCCCTGTATGCAGAAAGACAATGCCTGCGGTCCGGCCTGCTTCTTGACGGTCCAATTTTCGTTGTCGACAGTCAAGTTGCCCATATAGAAATCCGTACCGCCAGACATTACCTCGACGGCAGCACCTGCACTGACATGATACCATGGACGGCTATGGTCATCCATGCTACCGCACAAGCGGTCGGTGGCGATAATCACGCTATCCCGACTTTGACCGATGAGATGAATGTTGGGCTTGTTGATGTGGATAAGACGACAGCTGTCCAAATGATTGATGGCACCATTAGAGAATCGTGTCGTCTCTGTACCCGTGGATGACGAGGGGTCGTTGTAGTAGAACCCATACCCGCCCGTGAAGCTAAAGTTCGGGTCACGATAGTAGCCGTTCTTGATGTAGATCAAATACGGCTCTGTGCAGTCAGACGGAGCGTCGTCGATAGCGGCTTGTATGGAGCGGTACTGAGCGGGCATGTCGTCCGTGGCCGCGATGCGATAGTCCTTGCCGCTTTCTGTTCCTTTGGCAAGCGACAACTGCGTCAGCGAACCGTCGACAATGGCATTGAAAGTGCGGGCCGTCGGTATAGGACGCGACAAGACCGAGAAGCGGAAGTCGAGAGCCGAAGCCTTCTTGTCGCCGACAACAGAGACCACATACCCCTCAGGGATGTCGAGCCGATAACTGGCGCCGTAGTCCAACCCCACGTAGTTGAGGGTAAGCGCGCGGCTGCTCCAAACAGGCTGCAAAACGCGCACTGTACCGTCGTCCGTATTGGTGAGCGTCACAGAGCCCTCGCCCTGCGTG